>CAWEGC010000008.1:0-418810 GCA_963808495.1 uncultured Actinomycetota bacterium | reverse complement strand
TGCCCGACCGATGAGTTCGGCGGCGCGGGGGAGTCTCATTGCCATGCCGTCCTACAACCTGGTCATCGCCCTGCCCACTGCCGACCGCTCCAGCGCCTACGCATTCGCCCAGGCGCTGGGCCTTGAGACGCCGGGCGAGCTGGCCGAGGACGGTGTACCCGAACCGCTGCGGGTGCAGCTCAACGAGCAAACCTCTGTGATGTACGTCCCGACCGTTGGGTTCGGCTGGATCAGTGACGGCCGCGCCACCACGGAGCCAGGCACCTCGGAGTGCCTGCTCAGCCTGCAGGTGGGCACTACTACCGAGGTCGACAGCCTGGTCGGGCGCGTCGATGCGGCCGGCGGTCGGGTGGTGTCAGGTCCCGAACAGAAGGCCTGGGGCTACACCGGAACGTTCACCGACCCTGACGGTCACCTGTGGGAAGCCATCGTCTCGGCGATCTGACCCGGCGGTCGGGTCAGGCGCGGGCGGGCTCAGGCGTCATCTCTGCGCTTCGGCACAGCTTCTCACCCCGTCCGCCTGCGGGCCTGCCGAACACCGAGACCTGCGACGTGCTCTCCCCGGTAAACGGCTCGCGAAGCCAACCACCCCATCGGGCGACGAGTACCACTCCGGCGATACGCCCCATGAGATCGAGTTCCGAGGGCCAGACATAACGGCACGGGCTCGACCATGTCTCCAACCGACCGCCATCGGTTCCAGTAGTGGTGCGACGTGATGCGTTGGGCGACCACGTCGTACTCATCGACGTCGGCGTAATTGGGTCCGAAGGCGGAGGTGCGGGACCGTCTCCCCCAGGGACAGCCCCTGGAGCCTTGGGACGAGGGTCTCGACGACGAAGTACCCGCCGGGAATGAGGTGGGCGGCGGCATTTCGAAAGCACTGCACATGCTCGTCCTGCGACAAGAGGTTGATGAAGGTGTTCCACACCGCATAGATGAGGGTGAACTCTCGTTCCACACGGACGGTGGCCAGGTCACCGATCGTCACCGGAACGTCGACGCCGCCCGGCCTGTCGGGCAACGCCGCCACCATGTCCGGTACAGGTCGACTCCGTCGACCGAGATTCCCCGAGCGCGAAGCGGAATCGCTATCCGTCCGGTGCCGATCCCGAACTCAAGGGTGGTTCCGTTGCCCGCCAGCCCGGGGAGGAAGTCCACCGTTGGGTCGATGACGTCGGGAGCGTGCATGCCGTCGTGCGCGGCCGCGTCGTAGCGGCGATGCGAGCATCGAAATGAATCTCGGACACTCGACAGGACTACACGAAAGGCGGCCAGGAGCGCCACTCCTTATGGCTCTCGCTCAGTCACTTCGACGTGGGCTGCGCAGCACAATGGACCCACGATGGATCAGGCCCGAAGAGCTGTCTGGGCCACGACCTGGGGAGCCGGCTGGGCCCGTTCGCCTCTCGATGCTGAAGGGCGCATTAAGCAGTGAGGCCTGCTGTCCCCGGTCGTGACTTGCCGCGTCGTCGCCGTGTGCCCCCTGTGTGCCCCAACCTGAGACACCAGCACTCGCGTGACACCGTTGACAGGTGTCTTGGGAGATCGTTGCTATTTCAGGGCTTCTTTTTGGGTGGGCCGGGCGGTAGGCCGCGGGTCTGGTAATCCCGGTTGCGGTTGAGGGTGAGTTCGCGGATCAGTTCGCCGGTGTCGCGTCTGATCACTCACATGTGCAGGTCGTCGATCAAGAGGGTGACGCGGGTTCCGCGGCGATTGGCGCCGATGCTCGATGTGGCGTAGGCGGCTGTTGTGGCGCAGGGTGATGGTGCCGTCGGAGTCGATGGTGTCGTTGCGGACCCGGTAGTGGGCGGGGATCTTGATGTCGGTGGGGATGGCTTTGGGTCGGGCGAGGTAGGCCTGGATCGGGGTTCGCCGGTCCAGTGCCCGGTGGGGCCGTTGGGTGTCGTAGTAGCCGGTGTACCGGTTGAGTTGGCGTTGCAGCGTTGCGATGGTGGTTGCGGCGGGTTGCGCTGCGAGCTATTTCTTCTGGGTTTGCTGTAAAGCGTTCGATTTTGCCGTAGGTCCGCGGGTGGTAGGGCCGGGAGTCGTCGATTTTCACCCCGAGGACGCCAGTTCGATTTCCAGGCCGTCCCGGCCGTCGCCGCGTCGTTTGGCGGTCACGACTGCCCCATTATCGCTGAGTACTCCGGCCGGGATTCCCCACCGGGTAAAGGCTCTGCCGAAGCTGCCGATCACATCCAGGCCGGTGGTGTGCCGCCGGGCGTGGCTACTCACGATCAGAGCCTGGAGTGTCGTCGAGAATGTTCAAGATCTCGATCTCCTTGTCGTCGGCGAGCCGCCAATGTGTGATATCGGTCTGTCACGTTCGTTCGGCTGCTCGGCGCAAAACGATTTCCATTTACGACCGCGGCCGTTTCTGGGGTTGCGGGCGAACGAATCCCCGCGGTTCAAGATCCGTCAGATCGTCGAGACGGCCGGTATCGTAGGCCGGCCGCCTTCATCCGGTGCTGCGGCGCGCCAGGTCAGCGGCGATGGTTTCCGCGCCGTCGTCCAGACCCTGCTTGGACAGCTCCTTACGCAGCCGCACGATCCATCCTCGGCGTCGGCGTCAACTACGTGCGCGCTGGAGTGCGGACGGCGCGACCGCGGCTGAAAGGCGGCAACACCCTCGGCGTCGAAACGCTTGATCATCTCATGCACCCGATACGGCAAACCCGTAGCCCGGGCCAACTCGGCCTAGGAGGAGCCTTCGCAACGAGAGGCAGGGGTGATCAACTCAGCCATCGGACACGGGTACCTCCACAGAAGAGGTGCCAACTATGTCCCGAGTCAGGTCCCAACTATGTTTAGCTCCACGACGTACAAAAGGCCGCTGACAAGGGGTAACGCTCAGTGCGGCTGCCCCCGCGTCCTGCACTAAAGATCTTGCATGTGCCCCGGTGTGCTCGATTCTGCCCTTCTCCTTGCTGGAGCGGCATGTGTGAGAAGGTCAGGCAGGTTGGGCGGCAGACCAGGAGTAGAGGGCCCGAGGATTCCTCGGGGCGCATCCTCGTACTGACACACGCCGAGCGCCCCTCCATCGGCCGTACCCACCTCGAGACATGAATGATCATGATCATTCACAGGTATTCGTCACTGCTGGGTTAGCTGCAGCTGTCCCAGGTGTGTGGCACAAGGGTCCTTGAAATCGGGGTGGGGCTACGTAGACAGGTTTGGGCGGCTGAGGATGACAGTTGAACCTGACCGCTGGTTTGCCGGGTGAACGCCTCTCCGGGTTGCCGCGCCGATCCAACTCGCCTTCCCCAGAGATGACCAGGATCAGCAGGCTTTGGCCCTGGGCCGTGAGCTCGATCGGGGCGCGCGGGTAGGTGCTACGACACCGTCGCCGACGAGGAGTGGGTCAAAGCCTACCCAAGCCCGGGTCCGGACGATCGGCTCCTTGCGGGAAGAGCGGAAAAGGAGGAGTCGTGGGCGCCGCAGTGCGTCGACTGCTGGGCGCCTACTCGTCGAAGCCGGTTCGTTTCATCGGGCCCAGTTCGGGATCCAGAGCTGGCCGCCGGAGAGGGCGGTCGTGCCGCCGAGGAGATCGGCGGCCTCGAGCACCGCCACCGGCGCGTCGCGGTCGGCGGCGCAGGCCGCGAACAGACCGGCACCGCCGGATCCGATCACCACGACGTCGCGGTTCGGATTGCTCACCAGATTTCCTCGTGACGAGACTTTTGAGGATGGAGACGGCTTAGCCGGCGGTCTTGAGGAGCTGCAGGATGGCGTCGTGCAGAGTGTCGACCCAGTCCTCGCTTTCGGGTTTCATCAGGACGCTACGCAGGATCCGGCCGCGCTGGATGTCGGCTTCGATCGTGTGACCACGGTCGGTGAGGGCGTCGCTGTCGACGTTGTAGGTGGCAACGAACAGAGCCTCGTCAGCCGGCAACGCCATTCCCGCATCGAGGATATGGGCGGAGAGGCGGTCGATTTCGGACAGGGTTGACCGTCGGGGAAAGTAGGTGACGATGTCCAGCTCGGGCGGCTGGAACAGTGCCATCGACTCCGAGCGATCGAGGATGTCCGCCCACCGCAGGGCCGCGCGGCGACACGGCCGGAGCA
The DNA here is from genome assembly GCA_963808495.1 of uncultured Actinomycetota bacterium. Lineage (GTDB taxonomy): Bacteria > Actinomycetota > Actinomycetes > Propionibacteriales > Propionibacteriaceae > Microlunatus. Next base: position 414,742 of record CAWEGC010000008.1, on the reverse strand, counting down.
CCTGCCCGAGACCCTCAGGGGTGGGCGGCAGGATCTGGAAGGTCAGCCACAGTGCGGCGGCTGCGGCGCCTGACCGCGAGCATTCCAGCGAGATTTCCCCCAGGTGGAGTTCGTCGGAGGTGAAGTAGGTGTAGGGCGAGTCGTGCTTGTAGTAGCGGATGACCCGCGGGTCCTTGAACAGCACTGCGCCGCAGCCGTAGGGCTGAAGGCCGTGCTTGTGGGGGTCGACGACCACCGAGTCGGCCTGCGCGATGGCGTGGAACGGTGCGGCGGCCACACCGTCGGCGCTGCCGTCGGCGATCAGCCGGAAGAACCCGCCGTACGCGGCGTCGACATGAATCCGCACCCCGTACCGGGCGCATAGCGGAACCGCCTTGTGGATGGGGTCGATCGCACCCAGTCCGGTCGTGCCGGCGGTCATTACGACCGTGCCGATGGTGCCGGTCGCCAGCTGCTCCTCCAACACCGCCAGGTCTATCCGGCCCGCGGCGTCGGTCGGCACCGCGTAGCCGCTGATACCCAGCAAGTGACACATGCGGCTGTGCGTGTAGTGCGCGTCCGCGCTGTAGGCGATGCCCTTGTCCGGGTGGATCTCGCGGGCGACGAAGAGAGCCTCCAAGTTGGCGATCGTGCCGCTGCTGGTCAGATGGCCCAGGAACTCTTGGCCATACCCGAACATCTGTGCCAGCTGTGCGACGACCTCCTTCTCCATCTGCGCAGTTGCCGGGCCACCGTCCAACGCATGGTTGTTGGGGTTGATCAACATCGTCGCGACATAGCCAATCATCGCGACCGGGTGCGGCGGCTTCAGCATCTGGCCGGCGTAACGGGGGTGGAAGAATGGATAGTTGTTCCTCAACCGGTTGGTCAGCTCGGTGAGCGACCTGGCCAGCTGATCACTGTCGACTACGAGTGACGAGTGTGGCTCGAACGGACCAAACTCCGACATCCAGCGGGAGATCTCCTGCACCGCCAGGCTCAGCTGAACACCCAGCGGCACTGCCGCGGTAGGACCGGTCGTCAGCGAGGCGCTCAGATCGTTGGTCGTCATTTCGGTCGCAGCTCTCTATTCAAGGTCGACTGCGAGTCGAGGCGGGCTGACCCCCCCGACTCCCCGGCCGGTGTCCGAGGTTGGATCTACGGTCGTAGAACCACACGAGATCGATCTGAGGGTAATCGACACCATCGCGGTGCTGCCCGAGACCGGAACCACCCGATGCGTGGCCGCATCTCCAGCGCTTGATGCGATCGGCCGGTTGACTAACGGCTCAATCGGGCGCTCTAGACGAGCGGATCGGAATGCGCGATTCGCCGTGTGCCCCCTGTGTGCCCCCGCAGTTCGCTGACCAAGATCAGAATGCACCCAATGCACCTGAAGTCACGCTCACCAAGGCCGGCGCTTTGGCCTGGCGCCACCTTCGCAACGAGAAGGTCAGCTCGACGACGACGCTGCTTACCAAACTACTTACCAATCCGCTCACACAGTCGCAGTCAACTGCGGACCCGGATGACCAATCGTCAGCCTCAGGGCCCTCCCACCACGCAGGCCGATTGTCGATGGCATGGAAGAGGTCAGGGGTTCGAGTCCCCTAAGCTCCACTCACTATTTCCCCTGGTCAGCCGCAAAGCGCAGCAGTGTCATTTCAGCGCTCTGTCTGGCTCTCATTGAACGCGGGGGGCAGATTGGGGGGCTCGCTGGCCTGCTGGTGCGCCTCGAATAGGTCATCCATCGCTTCGCGCCGCGCCTCAGTACCGGGCGCAATTCCTTGCGATACACCTTTTCTGTCGTACGGGTGTTCGCGTGGCCGACCAGATGCGCGATGTCCTCGATCGGGATCCCCGCGCTCGACAGCAGCGAGACGAAACTGTGCCGCAGCTCTCGTGGTGTCCATTCCTCCGTTCGTGCGCCTGTGAGCAACGAAACCACAATGTAGGCGTGCATATTCGTGCCGAGACACCCCAAATCGAGGCGGCGACCTCAGTGACCTGCGCACCAGCCAGGACCGCCCGAACGGCATCCAAGCGCTGCTCGACAACAGACAACACAACCAGAGCCATTCCCGGCCTTCCTCACCCATGACGCCCGCGAAACGTCACGAATCAAGATGCCGAAACAGCACCCGTGTCAACCATCACCTGGCACAGCACTGTCAACCATCACCTGGCACAGGACACCTGGTCAGACCTCGACACTGCCGAATCTGGCTCTACTTCGATCAAGGGCCGGCTCCGCCCGGCCGCGGCGGCGCGTGTCCTCGCTTCGCTGCGGGACGCGCCGCATTGGATTCCAGCCGCACTAGTTCGATTGCCCCTGAAGCCGCCCGAGATCCGGTCGGCGATCTCGTCCACCTCCCGGCAGCACACCCCAGCCCACCCGGCCAGGTCCTCCAACGACCCCGCCCCCGCGGCCCGCGCCCACGCCGCCGGGTCAACTTGCACCGCGACCGCCTCACCCATGCCGGTCATGTCAGGCCGCCTCGGACGACGCTGCGCTGCTGCTCTGCCTGGGTCGGCGTGAGCCGGCTGCGGGCTGGCGATGCGCTCGGCGGACCAGTTCTCCACCAGCACCCCGGAGGCCTTGATGACGCGCACCTCGACCCGCAGGTCGTCGAAGGCGATCGGCCCGAGAGCGGTCACGTCCGGCTGCTCAACCGACTGCATCTGCAGCATGGGCAGCAGTGCCGCGAACGGAGCTGCTGCACCCTGGACGGCGGCGGTCAGGGTCCATACGGCGACTACCGCTGAGAGCACGGCGATCGAGCGGCTGAGGCGAGCGCAGGCCTGGCCCACGCCCCTCGGCCGGTCCCCATGATCACCGCCCTCCAGAGGAGGACGCTGGGCGCGCTGAGGACGACGAGCAGGAGCAGAGAGATCGCTGCTGTGGCCACGTTGTGCCGGAACCAGTAGGAAATCAACCGCTCCGGGGGGTAGCCCTTCTGGCCGCCGGCCCAGTAGGCGACGAACGCACCCCCAGGCGTCGACGAGATCGTCTCTGTTCGCCGGGCTGTCCCGTGCTCGGGCGGCCAGGACGCCAGGGGCCAGGGCGAGAGCTGCCAGCAGAGCGCCTGCCAGCGTCGTCAGCGCAGCGAGTGCGCGTCGGCAAGCACCGCGAACTGTGGGTGGAGGTCGGACATGGTGGACGGAGTCCTCTCGATGAGTCGCGGCGAATCGCGTGTTGCGTGTGCATGGACACCGAGAGGTCAGGGCGGACGGGTCTGCTCCCGGAAGATGACGGGTGCGCTGTTCGGGGGGCAACCGTGGGAGGCAGTCACCCTCGGTTCGAGGACGTCCACGGGGGCAGCGGGAAGCTCCGACCGGATCGGGAACGGTTGGGTCCGTTGGCTCGAGCCCGTGCCGTGGTTCCTGGAGAGCCGGTCACGCAGACCACCGTCGACCTGGACGACATCGCGGCGGCCCACCGGCTCGCCGACACCGGCCGCAAGCGCGGCAACGTCGTCGTCCGCATCCCACACACCGGTGGCGCTGTCGGCGCTGTGGCTCAACCAGGTCTTCCCACGGGCAGACGCCGCGCGTGAGGTGCTGTATCCGCTCCGGATGGTGTTCGGGGCCGCGATGCTGGTCACCATCGTCCTCGGGGTTCGCCGCGGCCCGTCGTCGAGACTTCGCTCGTCATCGGGCGTGGATGATCCGCAGCTACGCGATCGGCCTCGTCGCCGGCACTCAGGTCTTCCCACTCGGCTTCGGCGCGGCGATCTTCGGCGCCGGAAACCTGCCGACTGCGCTGCTCGTGGGTGCCGCCTGGCGATCAACCTCGCGGTCGCCGAGCGGCAGATCCGCAAGCGGCCCCGCCGCGGTACCCCCGCGGCGCCGGTCCAGATGCCACTGCCATGACCGGCCGGATCACGCCGGGCGATGGGGTCCCCGGCTACGAGCTCCGGCTGGAGGGACACCTCGACAACCATTGGTACGACTGGGATTCCGGCCTGACCATGCACCACGAGAGCGACGGCACCACCACGCTACGCAGCCCAGGACTCGACCAGGCGGCCCTCCACGGAGCCCTCGCCCGCGTGCGCGACCTCGGCGCCGCCCTCATCTCGGTCACGACCGGAAGAGGCGTACGCCGGTCGCGAGCAGCCAGACGAGCCAGGCGGCGAGGCCGGGCAGCCCCACGAACAGGAGCGCCGAGCCGTCGGCGATCGCGAGGTTGCCGACCCCCGCGGCGAGCAGCAGGCTCCCGCCCACCAGGCCCAGCAGGCGCTGCCAAGCCGGAGTCAGGCCGCTCGCGTGCGCGGCGAGGGCCGCGCCGATGAAGGTGGTGCCGAGCGCCGGCAGCGCCAGCGCGAACGCAGCTGCATGCAGCTGCCAGGCGAGCTCGAATGCCGGGCTCGGCTCGGCGAGCTCGCCGGCGGACAGCACGACTCCGATCCACAGAACGGCGTAGAGCGCGAAGACCGCCGAGAGAGTCGCGCCCGCGGCTACCGCGAGGCGCGACCAGTCGGCGCCCGCACCCCCGCGACGCCCGACGAGCCCGTGGAGACCGGTCACGAACCCGAGCAGCAGCGGCAGGTGCAGCGCCTCCTGGCCGACGGCGATCGCGACCGTGACCCGGTTCTCCGCGTGCCAGGCGAGCACCTCCTCGATCGGGTCCCCGTAGGTGGGAACTCCGGTCCAGACAAACATCGCGTTCTGGATCGCCATCGACGCTGCGAGCGCGATCGCCGTCGCGCCGACAACCCGCATCGTCACCGCCCCGGCTGGACTCGTCTCCGGCCCCGGGCGGGTTCCCGCATCCGGTCGCTGTCTGAATTCCATTAGAGCCTCCTCACGTTCGAGCCGCGACCCTCGCTGGCTCGTACACCGTACGTCGTACACCGTACTATGGGTCGTACGCTGTACGATTGTCAAGCCGTTCGAGGGAGCGAGGAGATGATCTGTGTCTGTGAGGAAACAACGCCAGGTCGCGTCAGACGCGGGGCTGAGCAAGCAGCGGGTGGTGGTCGAGGCGGTCCGGCTCGCCGACCGCGAGGGGGTCGACGGGCTGAGCATGCGCCGGCTGGCTGGCGCGCTCGGCGCGGGCGCGATGTCGCTCTACTACTACGTGGCGAGCAAGGAGGAGTTGCTGGACGCCATGATCGACGTCGTGTTCGAGGAGATCGAGCTCCCGCCCGAGGAGACCGACTGGCAGTCGGCGATGCGACGGCGGGCGGTATCCGCCCGACAGGTTCTCGCACGCCACCCGTGGGCGATCGGCCTGATGGAGTCGCGGACATCGCCGGGGCCCGCGAACCTCCGCCACCGCGAAGCGGTCACCGCCTGCCTGCGGAGGGCTGGCTTCCCGGTCTTGATGGCGACACACGCCAACTGGTTGCTCGACAGCTATGTCTACGGTCACGCCCTGCAGGAAGCCAGCCTGCCGTTCGACACCGCCGATGAGCTCGCGGACATGGTCGAGGACGTCTACCTGCCCCAGCTTCCTCCTGACGAGTTCCCCTACCTCAACGAGTCGGCCGCGGTGCTCGTTGCTGACGGCTACGACCCGGCAGAGGAGTTCATCTTCGGCCTCGACCTCGTCCTAGCCGCCCTCGAGCCCCTGAGAGCCTCCGCATAGCGACGCTCACGGGACCGTCGCGGGGCCCTCTGCGCCGCAGCTCCGATCCATAACCGCCGCACCGGGTGTTCCTACGGGCGTTCTTCTCGAGTTGCGGATGCCGTGGGTGGGGCGGGCGTCAGGTCTAGATGATCCCGGCGATGGCCCGGGTGGCTTCGGTGATCATGTCGCGGGCCTTGTTCTGGTCGCCGGCGGCGGCTGCGTTAGCGACGCAGTGGCCGACGTGTTCGTCGAGCAGGCCGATCGCGACGTTCTGCAGCGCGCCGTTAGGCCAAACCCTGGGATGAAGAGGCACAGGCCATGCGCTGCTCCACGCAAGAGCTATCGCGAGGACCAGCCGGACTTCAGGTCCCTGTGCGTTCACTGCTCTACGGCAAAGAGTCGCCAAGTTCCGGGCACGCCCTTCAAGTGACGTTCCCCTCGGTCAGCGAACCCTATGCCCGAGCCGCTGACCAAGTCGACAACCGTCCGAGACACCAATACTTCGCCGGGCTGAGCAAGCCCTGAAACCCGTTGCCCGATGTGCACCGCTATGCCCGCGACGTCGCCGCCCATGATCTCAACCTCGCCCGTGTGTATGCCACTACGCACCTCGAGTCCCAGCTGTCGTAGGGCGTCCCGAATGGCGCAGGCGCACTCGATGGCACCAGCCGGACCGTCGAACGTTGCCAGGAAGCCGTCGCCGGTGGTCTTCACTTCTCGGCCACTGAATCGTTCAAGTTGCCGGCGCACGACAGCGTGATGGCCCTCGAGAAGGTCGTGCCAGCGCTCGTCGCCGACCTCGACGAGCTGAAGTGTGGAATCCGCGATGTCGGTGAAGAGCACCGTGGCGAGCGTTCGCTGGTTGGTGTGGCGAAGGCGGTTGCCTGTAATAAACTCCTCAAGCTCGCCGAACAGCCTTCGGGTGTCGCCCACGTAGAAGAGACTGTCCTCGCCTGGCAGCTCCACGTACTTTGCGTGGCTGATGTGCTCGGCCAGGTACCGTCCGTGTTCGACGGCGACAGTGCGACTGCCCGATCGATGCATTACGAGCGTTGGCGCCTGGATCGCGCCGAGCACCGCGCTGACATCCGCTGTCATCGCCATCAACAGCAACGCTCGAATCGTGGCCGGGCTGGCCCCTCGCCGGCGTGACATCGTCCACCAGGTCCGAGCGTCAGCCATGGCATGTGCGCTCGGCGCGACCATGTCGAATCCAGCATCACCAGAAACGAAGGCCTGCACGATCCGCTCAATCCTTTCGAGCATCTCGCTGCGAGGTGTGCCGATCGGATAGTCAGGTTCGGCGAGCAGGCGCGCATGGGCGTTGAAAAGGACTAGGTCGTGGACCCTCTCTGGCCTCGCCGCCGCGAGGTAAATCGCCACCTGGGCCCCTGACGGGTCCAACCCGAGCACCGTCGCCGTTTCAGATCCAACCTCGTTGAGGACCGCAACCGCGTCGCCCATCCACTGCTCCAGCGTCGGAGGACTCTGCGGCGAGATCGGATCCGAGAGGCCGATACCGCGCCGGTCGAAGAGGATCAGACGTCCCATGCTCGACAGACGGTCCAAGGCCCGGCTCATCATCGGCCCGTCGATCATCGCGTCGATCGGGACGAACCACGTTGACATCAGCAATAGATCTCGGGGACCCTCTCCAAGCACTCGATACGCCAGATAGACATCACCCCGCTTTGCGTAATGGACCTCGCCAACCTCGCGACCGCCCATCGCCACCTCTCGACTCATGGAGAAAGGCAGCTGACTGCCTCTTTCACAGACGCGTGAAAGGATTCACACCGACCGACGTCCGAACGCCGTTGAGACGGCTCGAATCAAGGCCTGGGAACTCCTCCCGATGCTACGGCACCCGTCGGCCGACCGACTCGCCCTACCCGTCCGTCCGCACATCCCGCAACGCCAAGTTGTCCCCTTGATATGGGATGTGCGAGCTAGTCGATGAAAGAACGAGGCGGTGGTCAAGCTGGCTACGATCGGCGCGAGCGTGGGCATGGATTCGGACGCGTTTCGAGTGGTACGAGCGAGTGCCCGGCTTCACGGTGGACCTTGGGTTCGGCGACGAGGATTTGCTGCGCTGCGTGGCGCTGGCCCACGACGGTCTGTCCGGCCGGATTGCGCTCCCCACGATCCGGGCCGCGCGAAGGCGCTCTCGGGGTTCAACGCTGTCGCCCTGCTTCTGCCTACCCGCGAGGAGGTGCACGCCTGGACTGCCCGTCTTGACGAGCCGCGCGGCGAGATCGTTACCCGCACCGCGGGGGCGCGGTCCTCGTTCGCCTCGACGGCATCGAGATCCGGCTCTACGCTGACTAGCGCCATGGAGGAGATGACGGTCGACGGCGCCACGATCGCCTGGTGCGACACCGGCAGCGGCGAACCGACGCTGCTGGTCCATGCCGGGGTCTTCGGCGCCTGGTTCGCGCCACTAGCTCCGCGGCTGCCCGGTCGTGTGATCCGGATGCTGCGCGCGGGCTATACCGATGGGCCGCTGCCCACGTCGACGATCGGGATCGTCGCGCATGCCGCCCATGCCGCTGCGCTCCTCGAGAGGCTGGGCACCGGCCCGGCCACTGTGGTTGGCCACTCATCGGGCACGCTGATCGTGTTGCAGCTGGCGCAGGATCGGCCAGACCTGGTGCGGAGGCTGGTGCTGAGCGAGCCTCCGCTGATCGACCCGCTGCTCAACCCGGCCGACGTCAGTGAGATTCACGCCACGGGTGCCATCGGCGCCGCGATGGCGGCGACGGCAAAGGGGGATCGGCGCGGCGCCTACGACGCCTTCATGGGCGAAGTATGCGGGCCCGACCACCGCGACATCGTGGCCGGCGTGCTTGGCCCCGACGGGATCGCCCGCGCCGAGCGGGACTCGACCTTTTTCTTCACAAATGAGGTGCCCGCGATTGGCGGCTGGGCCCCCGTCGATCCCGCAGGCATCGCCGCGCCCGTCCTGCTCGTCGCGGGCGGGGAGAGCCCAGGCGCGACTCATCGCCTTGTCGCCCGGCTCGCCAGACTGCTGCCCGACGCCCAGGTTGCAACCATCGCAGGAGCCAACCACCTGCTGCCGCTCACCCATCCCGCCGGGCTGGCCGAGCTGATCACGTCGCGAAGCGCGGCCCCGCCCGGTAGTTCCCCGCATGATCGACGTAGCTAGTACGGCAAGCCGCGGCCAGATCTAGGACCAACGCCTGCCCGGTACACAGTCCTAACTCACCAGGGTGGGGTTGCGGTCACACCACCGCCGCTACACCGGACGGGCCCCCTACGCAAGCCCTACCGCACCACGGTCGGCGAGCAGTCCATCAAGGCGAAGCAAGCGAGAGAACCGGCGCGCCAGAATTGGGCCAACCTGGGCCCAACGGCTTGGCCAACTATGCACAAGCGCCTGGATAGGAAAACCTGCTAAGAGAGTCAATGCCGCGCTCAGTCTGTCGCTCTAGCCGTCAGCCCGCCGATCTGGGGGTCAAGCACGGGTTCCCCGAATTGGCCCCCAGCAGGGCACACGACGGGCACGATCCCGCTGCCGAGCACACAGTCCCGGACACTCATCATGACTCCTGATCAGGGTCCAGGCCATTTGGGGTCAAGGGCCGCAGGTTCAAGTGCTGTCAGCCCGACCGATCGACGCACCATCATCAGGGCCTAGTCAAGCCTTGGTTTCGCGCTGTCGAGTCGTCGGAATCGTGACCCGCCATCGTGTATCTGACCTCCTCAGGCGGGCGGGCCGGCGGTGATCCGATCGCGGGCCGTGGCTAGGGCGCCGCGCCACCAGCCCATCGCCTCGACCCACCACGTAGCGCCGGCCGCGGCGTACGGGGCGATGTGCCCGGCAGCTGTCCCCGGCTCGGTGGCGCCCTCCACCGCGATGTCGAAAGGTCGGTTGCCGGCGAGTCCGCGGACAAAGCCCACTGCGTCGGCGAACGTCTCCACCGGCACCGTCGAGTTCCGCTGGTCCGCGAAGGTGAGGAGTACGCCGTCGAAGCGGGCGGCCCGGCGCAATCCCGCTTTGCGCGGCCACCGGCCGCCGCACCAGAGTGGGATCTCCGGCGCACCCCATTGCCGCCACAGTTCCTGCAGACGGGCCAGCCGCTCATCGAGGGCACGACCTCGCGCCTTCAGGTCGGGATCGAGGCCGAACTCGGTGAACTCGCGGTCCATCGAGCCGATGATGCCCAGCACGGTCAGGCGGCCGCCGGCCAGCGCGGCGATCCCGGCGGTGTCCTGCGCGACATCCTGTACCTGACGGCGAGGGAGAGTGAGAGTCAGCACGATGCGCACGCGTTGAGTGGCGGCAGCCACGGCGGCGGCAGTCGCTACCGGGCTCGCAACCGGCCATTCCGGGTCGTGGTAGAGGAGGTGGTCCCACAGGTGTACGCCGTCCCAGCCGCTGTGCTCGGCGAGCACCGCCAGCTCCACGAGCGCGGGGACGCTCCCAAAGACGCCGACGTTGGGCAGTCCCACGGCGTGACGTACTGACATCGGGACCAGCCTAGGGCCGTCGCTGCCGACGCTTCGTGCTCTCCCTCCGCACACCTTCGATACGTTGAGCGGGCGCGCCGATCCAGCGAAAGGTGAATGAGCGATGGAGTACAGCGAGGTAAAGCAACAGGGTCACGGTCAGTCCGGGACTGCTTACAAATCTGCTTACCGTCCATGACGCGCCACAGCACCTTCCAGCGAACGCCGGCGGTCGATGTGCCCGCTTACCTCGCGCTGAGGCCACCAGGGTGCCGTCAATGGCATGGAAGAGGTCAGGGGTTCGAGTCCCCTAAGCTCCACTCATTGGCGAGTCGCACGCACCTCGCCAGCCTGACGCATCAGCTGGAACGAACACTACTTTTGGCCAGCCCTAGACACTGATCCGAGTTCAGCCGCAGTTGTCCGGCTGCGGTACTCGGCAACGAGGCGCTCAATGGTCTCAGGCGAGCAGTGCTGGGTTCGGTCAGTCAATACTGCCTCAGCCACGCCCGCTGCCCGGTGATTGCAGTCCCGAGATGGCGGGCTGTGCTGTCAATTGCAGTCCCGTTGGGGCATGGCGCAGTGTGATGGCGGTTCGACGCGAGGCCCGGGTGACGTTCGCTGAATGATGGTCACCGCGGCGGTCATGATCATCCCCGCCAGCAGGCAGCCGGCGACGACAAGGAGTCGGGGCAGCGCTAGCCGGTTGAGCAGGAAAGGCCAGACGACCCAGTGGGTGAGGTAGATCCACAGGGATGCCGCGGCTAGACCACGCAACAAGGGGGCGGTCAGCTGTGGGACAGGCACTGTGGGCAGCCAGATCAGCATTAGCAGTCCGACCTGTACGACGAGTCCCCGTACCGGCTCATCTGGAAAGTATCCGGTCAGGGTGACAGCCACTACGGCGCTGACTGCGACCCGTTGCCACGTCGTCTGCGCCCGCTGGACGAGCCAGCCGAGGGCGAACAGCCAGAAGATCATGTGCGGGCGACCGTTACGCATCGCCACGTCGCCCCAGCCGAACACGTCGTACCGGACCAGCAGGCCCGCAGCGAGCAGCAGCGCTGGCGTGAGCAGGCTGTGCCGCCGCTCGAATCGACGGACGGCCGGGATAGCGAGCAGGGCCAGCATCGCGAGCAGGATCTCGACCAGTGCCTCAACGAACCAGAAGTTCCAGGTTTCGGTCCATCGCGGCGGGCCGAAGTAGTGGTTGACCAGGAAGATGTTCGCGACGCTGTACCCCTCGGTAGCCACGACGACGATGGCGATGAACAGCACGCTGGGGACCGCGAGTCGGGTGATCGAGCGTGCGAGCCCGACGATTCGATCGCTCTGCCGGATGGCGCTCAGTGGGAAGCGGGCAAAGGTGAAACCGGCGATGCCGAGCAGCAGATGTGCCCCGCCGCGTACGCCCCAGATCTCCAGGTGGACGACGACGACCATGGTGATGGCCAGCGCGCGGAGCACGATGCTGGTGTCGAGCCATGCCCACCTTGGTTGCAGAGTTTCGGTGGACGGTGCGGGTTTGAGTTCATGCGCGGGCGCGGGGCCCGATGAGGCGGTTGCGGCCAGCTCACGGATGCTCATGTCGGGCCATCTGTTTGGCAGCTGTCCGAGCAGTTCCTCCAGTCGGACGGAGAGTTCGACAAAGCTCAATGAATCCCCGCCGAGCTGTACGAAAGTTGCGGATTCGGCGACGTGGTCGAAGCCAAGCGCTTGCTCGTACGCCCGTCGCAAGGTGTCGACCAGATTGTCCATCGGCTTGACGTCGACATCGGGCAACGCGGTAAGCGCGCGCAGATCGGGTTTTCCATTGGGCAGTCGTGGGATCTCGGCATATTGCCGCACCGTCACGAGCGCCGGCGGCAGGCCGGTCAACCGGGAGACTGCCCGCCGAATCAGCGTCGGGTCGGCCCGAGTGACGGCGACGAGGACCCGGCTATCGTCGCTGACGCAGACCAGCTCGGGATCGTATCCGCCTAGCTTTCCCTGGAGCTGGTCGAGATCGATTCGGTGCCCCAGCAGCTTGGCGAATCGGCTGGCGCGACCGACGATCGCGAAGCGATCCTCGCCGTCCCGGCGGGCGAGGTCTCCGGTCCGGAGCTCGGCCAAAGTGCCTGGCTCGGCCAGATCTGCTGGTTTGCTGGCATAGCCCATCATGACGTTCGGCCCGCTGTAGACCAGCTCCCCGACTCCGTCTGGGCTGGGCGTATCGATCCGCAGAGTTCCGCCGGGGATCGGCCGGCCGATGCTGTCGGGGTGTTGCTCTGCTTCTCGGGGCTCTAGGTAGGCCATCCGGGCGGTTGCCTCGGTCTGGCCATACATCACGTACAGGCCCCATCCGTAGCGTCGGCCAAGACGGCTGATCCGCTTGACCTCGGTGGAGGTCAGTCGCCCGCCGGCCTGCGTAACGTATCTCAGCGTTGGCAGCGAGAACCATGGCTCGTCGGTCCGATCGAGCAACGCGAAGGTGTGGGGGACTCCAGCAAACGAGGTTATGGCGAAGTCCTCGGCCAGCCGCCAGAACTGCGGATCGATCACCGACAGGTCGGTGAGCACGATGCTGGACCCGGCGGCAAGGTGGCTGTGCACCACTGAGAGGCCGTAGCAGTAAGCCAGGGGCAGGCTGCTGATCGCCCGGTCGCCCGGGGTCAACCTCAGGTACGACGCGATCGACTCGGCGTTGCTTTGCAGGTTGTCGGCCGAGAGGCGGACTAGCTTCGGGGAGCCTGTCGATCCGGAGGTGGACAGCAGCAGCCGCAGGTTGGGGTGCAGCTCGTGTTTGGTGCCCGCGTGCCGCTCGCTCCAGCCATTTGGGCCGACTATGACGTCGGGGTCGAACGTGTGGACGATCTCGGAGAGGCGATCCCGCCGTCCACCATCGGCCAGCAACACTGAGTGGTTCCCGCGTATAGCTGCGAGGTAGGTGGTCACCGCGGACACGGTGTTGGCTGCTTCGAGGAATACCAGGCGACGCTGGTGCCCAAGCCGTTCCAACGTTTCGTTGACTCGCGAGTCCAGATCGCGATATGTCACGACCTCGGAGCTGCTCAGCAGCGCGGGCCGGTCCGAGTGGGAAGCGAGCTGGTCGACAAAGCGGACCCCCAAGCTGCTCATCACACCCTTTCTGTCCCGTAAATTAGGTAAGGCAGCACTAAGTCTGCATAGGCTAGCCTAAGATCCTGCTAGTAGCCATGAGCACTGTGGAGGTCTCAACGTGCACCTAAGACGCCTGCTCGCCGTCGCCGGAACGGGCTTCGCGATGATCGCGGTGGCCGCCTGCGGTGGGGCAGCGCCAGGCACGGCCGAAGACAACCCGAATGCCCTCGTTGTCTACAACGCTCAACATGAGTCGATGACAACGATCTGGGCTGATGCGTTCACCAAGGAGACCGGGATCGAGGTCGTGCTCCGCCACGGCAAAGACTTCGAGCTGGCCAACCAGATCAAGGCCGAGGGTGACCGGAGTCCGGCCGATGTGTTCCTGACCGAGAACTCACCGGCGATGGCGGTCGTGGAGAACGCCGGCATGTTCGCCGATATCGACTCGGCGACCCTGGCGCAAGTGCCCAAGAAGTACTCCACCAGCACCGGCAAGTGGGTTGGTATCGCCGCCCGGTCGACAGTGTTCGTGTACAACACCGGTCGGCTGCGCGCTGAGGAGCTGCCGGAGTCGATCATGGATCTGGCCAAGCCCGAGTGGCAGGGTCGGTGGGGGGCGGCACCTGGCGGTGCCGACTTCCAGGCGATCGTCAGCGCCATGCTTGAGCTCGAGGGTGAGGAGAAGACTGAGGCCTGGCTGCAGGCAATGAAGGTCAATTACAAGAACTACAGCGGTAACAACACTGTGTTGCAGGGCGTGAACAGCGGCGAGATCGACGGCGGAATCATCTATCACTACTACTGGTACCGCGACCAGGCGAAAACCAAGGAGAACAGCAACAACGCCAAGTTGCTGTTCTTCACCGGAAAGGATCCGGGCGGCTTCCTGTCTGTTTCCGGTGGCGGTGTGCTGGAGACCGCCAAACACGCTGATGAGGCCCAACGGTTTCTCAAGTTCATTACGGGCCCGACGGGTCAGCAGGCGCTCGCGGACAGCGCCGAGTTCGAGTACACGGTTGGCTCGAAGGTGCCGGCCAACCCGGCGCTACAGCCCCTGTCCGAGCTCGACCCGCCGAAGGTCGACCCATCGAAGCTCAACGGACCGAAGGTGATCGAGCTGATGAGCAATGCGGGGTTGATCTGACCACATTAGCGGCGCCGCGTGCGCCCTCGATTCAGCGATCTGGTGGTACCAGCAAGGTTCTCTACCTGGTGGCGGTACCAGTCAGCCTGTTGGGCCTGGTCCCGATCGGCTACATCGTCGTCGAGTCGTACGCGCTGGGCTGGGCCGGGGGCCAGGAAGCGCTGTTTCGACCCCGAGTGGCCCACTTGCTGGGCAACACACTGGCGCTGGTGGGAACCTGCCTGCTGGGTTGCATCCTGCTCGGCGTTGCATCGGCTTGGCTGGTCGAGCGCACCAACCTCCCCGGCCGGAGAGTCTGGGCGGCCGTCCTTGTCGCGCCGCTGGCCGTGCCAGCGTTCGTCAACAGCTACGCCTGGGCCTCGCTGTGGCCGCAGTTCGAGGGACTACCAGCGGCGACGACGATAACTGTGCTCTCGTACTACCCGTTCGTGTACCTGCCAGTAGCAGCTGCATTGCGCGGTCTCGACCCCGTGCTGGAGGAGACCGGTGCGGCGCTGGGGCTTGGCCCCGTAACACGATTCGTACGGGTGGTACTACCCCAGCTGCGGATCGCCATCCTGGGGGGCGGGCTGCTGGTCGCGCTGCACATTCTCGCCGAGTTCGGGGCCCTCCAGATGATCGGCTATGAGACGTTCACCACCGTGATCCTCGTGCAGTTCCAATCGACGTTCAACGGTTCGGCGGCGACCATGCTAGCCGGAGTGCTCGTGACATGCAGCCTGCTGTTCGTCACGCTGGAGGTTCTGGCCCGGGGCGGAGCGCGATACGCGCGAGTCGGCGCCGGAGCAGCACGCCCGGCCGTACCAGTCCGCCTGGATTTGGCCCGTTGGCCGGTAGTTGCCGCACTCGGCGGGCTCCTGACGGTTGCGGTGGGCGTGCCTGCCTACGCAGTCGCGCGCTGGTGGTCGTACGACACCGGGATCGATTCCGAGTTGATCGCGGCACTTTTCAGCACGCTGCAGTTCGGGCTCATCGGGGCGGCGGTCACCACCCTGGCGGCGCTGCCACTCGCCTGGCTCGCCGTCCGCCGGCGCAACCTGGCAAGCACAGCCCTCGAGCAATGTGCCTACCTGACAAGCTCGCTACCAGGTGTCGTGGTCGCGCTTGCCCTAGTCACGCTCACAGTGCGCTGGGCCGATTCGCTGTACCAGACGACAGCCGTCGTGGTGGCGTGCTACGTGATGCTTTTCCTGCCTCGGTCGCTAGTCAACCTGCGTGCCGGGCTCGCCCAGGCCAGTCCAGACCTGGAGGACGCGGCCCGCGCCCTGGGGTCCTCGGAGCTTAAGCGGCTAGTCCGGGTCACCCTGCCGCTGATCGCTCCCGGAGTGGCCGGCGGTGCAGCGTTCGTCTTCCTCGCCGTCTGCACTGAGCTGACCGCCACCTTGCTGCTGGCACCGACCGGAACGACCACGTTGGCCACACAGTTCTGGGCCCACAGCGACAGCCTCGACTATGCGGCGGCCGCGCCGTACGCCGCAGTCATGATTGCCATCTCGGCTCCACTGGCCTACCTGATGCTCGAACAATCGCGGAGGTTACGACGACGATGACATTCGCGCTATCGATCCGAGGTCTGCGGCACGCGTACGGCGCGGTCGAGATCCTGCACAGCCTCGACATTGACGTCTCGGCCGGCAGCACTCTGGCCGTGCTGGGTCCCTCTGGGTGCGGCAAGTCGACCCTGCTCCGGCTGGTTGCCGGGTTTGAGCACCCAACGGCCGGGCAGGTCGACATCGCCGGGGTCACCGTGGTCGGACAGGGGAGTTGGGTGCCTCCGCAGCGTCGCCGGATCGGCTACGTGGCGCAGGAGGGCTCGCTCTTTCCGCACTTGTCGGTGCGACGCAACCTGGAGTTCGGCGTCAACAGACGCCGGCGCGGTGACCGGGTGCGGGTCGCTGAGCTTCTCGATCTCGTCTCTCTGGACGCGAGCTGTCTGGACCGCTACCCCCACGAACTCTCCGGCGGGCAGCAGCAGCGCGTCGCGTTGGCACGTACCCTGGCTCGACGCCCGGCGCTGGTGTTGCTGGATGAGCCGTTCGCTGCTCTCGACGCTGACCTTCGGGCGGCCACCCGTGCGGCGATGGCCGCGGTGCTGCGTAGCGCTGGTGTGGCGACCGTGCTGGTCACCCATGACCAGGGCGAGGCGCTGTCGTTCGCGGATGAGCTGGCTGTCATGGTCTCCGGCCGTTTCACTCAGGTGGGTTCCACCCGCGATGTCTACGAGTGCCCCGCTGATCTGGAGACTGCTCGCCTCGTCGGCAGCGCGTTGGTTGTCCCTGGAACGGTCCTGGATGGGTATGCGGAGACTCCGCTCGGCCGGATTCCGCTGCGCGGGCGGTCGCCGCGTGGAGCGGCTGAAGTCATGTTGCGTCCGGAGCAGCTCAGCGTACGGCCGTCGGAGGACGGCTCGGCCATCGTCGAGCGGGTGCACTACTTCGGTCACGACCGGTTGCTCGATCTGGTCTGGCCCGGCAGCGGTCTACGCGTTCACGCCAGGGTGCCCGGCCATCTGGACTGCGAGACGGGGGAACGGGTCGAGGTAGCCGTCAACGGTGCCGCCCGTGCCTTTCTCACAGCAGCAGGAAGGGACACACTTCGTACTTGGCGGCCGCAACTGGATGTGCCGACTCCCAACGCTGGCGCTCCTGTCCAGTTAGCGGAGTTGCTGACTGACGAGGTGGATCCCCAACAGCAAGAGCAAGGCAATGCTGAGCAGCAGCCAGCCGGACAGAGACGGGACGGAACCTCCCTGGTTGGCCTTGATTCTGGCTACTGAGACGAGGGCGGATGCCAGTCAAGATCACCAACGAGTCAGACATACATACGACCATGGGACGAACAGTCCAGCATGAACTGCGGCGCCTCCATCAAAAAGGCGCCGTTCCCGACGCGATGAATCCTCACGCTGCCCGACCTGTGGATCATCGGTCTCTTCGTCATCGGCCACGCCATGGTCGTCGACGGCGGCCAAACCGTCTGACGGCGACACGACCCGCCTGATTGCGACCAGAAGTGGAGGAAACACCCATGCAGATCATCCGCAGCTCTGCCGAAGCCGCGACCGCCACGACAAAAGGGCCCGCCGAGTGGTTCACCGGCGACGTTTACATCGACCCCGTCGCGGCCTCCCCTGCGCCATCACGCGTGCTGGCGAACCTGGTCCACTTCATGCCGGGCGCTCGCACGGCATGGCACAGCCACCCACTCGGACAGAGCCTCTTCGTCACCGAGGGGATCGGGCTATGTCAACGCCGCGGCGGGCCCGTCGAGGTCATCCGCCCCGGCGACCGCGTCTACATCGAGCCTGACGAGGAGCACTGGCACGGAGCCGCACCCGGCCGGCTGATGGTCCACCTCGCCCTCAACGAAGTCGACGACGAGCACGTCGCCGCTCACTGGGGCGAGCACGTCACCGACGACGAGTACAACGTGACCGCCACGGAGACTAGGCAGGAGTAGCCGACCCATCCGGCTTTCCTCGATGAAGGCGGCGCTACTCGGCCGGCCGTTCGGGCACCGATCGCGTGCTCAGAGGTTGGTCTGGGCTTCGAGGGCGTCCGGGTAGCGGCCTCCGTGGATCTCGATCCGTGACGACAGATCGCTCAGCTGGTCGAGCTCGCCGTCGGTGAGGGTGACGTCGGCGGCGGCGAGGTTCTCCTCGAGTCGGTGAACCTTGGTGGTGCCGGGGATCGGCACGATCCACGGCTGCTGGGCAAGGAGCCAGGCCAGGGCGACCTGTCCGGGCGTGACGCCCTTCGCCGCCGCGATGGTCTTGACCTCCTCGACCAGCGCCAGGTTGTGCTCCAACGCCTCGCCGGAGAACCGAGGGATCTGCGCCCGTAGGTCGTTGGCGGCGAAAGTGGTGGAGGTGTCCACGGTTCCGGTGAGGAAGCCTTTGCCGAGGGGGCTGAACGGGACGAACCCGATGCCGAGTTCGGCGCAGGCGGCCAGCACGTCGTGTTCCGGGCGGCGCCACCACAGGTTGTACTCGCTCTGGATCGCCGTCACCGGCTGCACGGCGTGGGCACGCCGGATGGTGTCGGCGGCGGCCTCGGACATGCCGAAGTGCTTCACCTTGCCCGCCGTGACCAGGTCCTTGACCGCGCCGGCCATCTCCTCGATCGGCACGTCGGGGTTGACCCGGTGTTGGTAGTACAGATCGATCACGTCGAGCCCGAGCCTGCGGAGTGAGCCCTCCGCGGCGCTCGGCGATGTCCTCGGGTCGAAGCATCCGGCCGCGCGGCTTGCGTTCGGTCGGATCGATGTCCTGGGCGAACTTGGTGGCGATCACGACCTGGTCGGCGTACGGGGCGAGCGCCTCACCGACGAGCTCCTCGTTGGCGTGCGGCCCGTAGATCTCGGCGGTGTCGAAGAAGGTGACACCGAGGTCGACGGCACGGTGCAGCAGACCGATCATGTCCTGCCGGTCCGGCATGCCGCTGTAGCCGCCGGTCATGGTCATGCAGCCGAGTCCGATGGCTGAGACCTTCAGGCCGCTGCTGCCTAGGGTGCGCTCTTGCATGGCTCTCTCCTTCGATTCGTTGGACGTCGGTGGTGACCGGCGGTCGAGCGGTCCGCGCTGCTGTCTTTGATCACTGAGCGGTGTAGCCGCCGTCGACGGGGAGGGCGACGCCGACGACGAAGCTGGCGCCGGGGCTGCAGAGCCACAGGACGGATGCCGCGATCTCCTCGCCATGGCCGAGGCGGCCGATCGGTGTCGCGGCGGCAGCCTCGGTCCGGTCGAGCTCGCCCTTGGCGACCATGTCGGCGACCATCGGCGTCTCGATGGTGCCGGGGCAGATCGCGTTGATGCGGATCCCGCGCGGCGCGTACTCCAGAGCGGCGCTGGTGGTCAGCCCGATCACCCCGTGCTTCGAGGCGTGGTAGGCGGCCCGCCCCGGGAGTCCGACGAGGCCGCCGAGGGAGGAGCAGTTGACGATGGCGCCGCTGCCCTGGGCGCGCATCTGGGCCAGCTCATGCTTCATGCATGCCCACACCCCGCGCAGGTTGATCGCGTTGACCCGGTCGAAGACCTCGGCCGGTTCGTCGGCGGCATCGCTGGGTGGAACCTGGATGCCGGCGTTGTTGAACGCCATGTCCAGCCGGCCGAACGTGTCGACGGTGGCCTTCACCATGGCGGCCACGCTGTCCTCGTCGGACACGTCACAGCGAACACCGAGGACGCGGTGGCCGGCGGCGGTCAGCTCGTCGGTGGCCGTACCGAGCGTGGTCTCGTTGACGTCGGCGACAACGACCGCGGCCCCGGCCTCGGCGAATGCCCGGACCGTGGCCAGGCCCATGCCAGAGCTGCCGCCCGTCACGAGTGCTACCTGTCCGGTGAAGTCGTAGGTCGGGTTCACGGCGGTATTCCTCCTTCTGTCTGAGCGTTGGTTGCAGATCTCGGGGTGTCGACGGGTCCGAGACGGACGATGCGATGCCAGTAGCCGACGTCGTCGATGGCTGAGTCGGCTCCTGCTGATACGTGGTTGGTCGACAGCGGCCAAGGAACGGTGGCGATCTTTTCGACCTGGTTGGAGTCTTTGAAGGTCAACGTGAGCGCTAGATGAGCCGTGGCGAGGTTCCGTGCGACCGCATCGTCGGCCAGTCGTGCGGTGATCACCGTGTCGGCGACGGTGAGCTTGATCGGCGTCTCGCCACGTCGGTGACGTTACGACAGATCGTGCGTCGTTGGGATGCCCTGTCGGTACACCCATCGTCAGCACACAGGCCGCCCGGTCCGCTCGCCCATCGGGTGATTCAGTGTGATCTCGGCAGCAAGGGCGAGCATTGTTCCTGCCTATGCAGTGCCGGCTGCCAGAACGCCGAGGTGCTGCACATGCCGGAGGCAGCCGACGGCTCCTCGAGTACTTCCGCTGCTCTCCGGTGAACACCCCGATTGGGAGGAGAATCGGGAGGCCATGCGCATCCAGGACAAGTCGCTGATCCGAACACCCCAACCGCTGGGGTCCGATCGCAACAAGTGGATTTCCGGCCGACGTGGCCGCCCGACTCGACGGCCGACCAGTCCAGCTTTCGCGAACCTGAAGGATCACGCACCAGCGCGGCTCAGAAGTCCTCATTCCGTACGGGTGTACTGGCGGTGCGCCTCTTCACGTGGCGTTCCTCACTCGGCGCGCAGTTTCTAGCGTAGATGTCATGATCATTCACCGACCCACCCGACGACACCGCCAGACCCATCGACTTTCCGTGGCCCTGCTGGCGCTGCTGACGGCGTCCTGCGCCGCCACCAGCACCGAACCTCCGGCGGACACCCGGCCAACTGGAGCCGAGACTGCCGATACAGCGCGAACACCACCGCCGACCATCCCGACGGCGTCCACTCAACCACCGACCAGTCAGCCCAACACCGAGGAGCCCGACATCGTGACCACCATCCGCATCAGCGTCGCCGGCCAGACCATCACCGCACAGCTCGCTGACAACCCCACCGGCCAAGACCTCGCTTCACAGCTTCCCCTCACGCTGAGCATCCGCGACTTCAACCGCGTCGAGAAAGTCGCGGCGCTACCACGGCCCCTCACCATGAAAGGCGTCCCTGTCGGCGATGACCCCGACATCAACGACATCGGCTACTACGCACCCTCCAACAACCTCGTCTTCTACTACGGCGAAGTCGGCTACTTCAACGGCATTGTTCGCATCGGCCAGATGAGCGGCCAAGACATCGAGTTGATCGAGCGGCAGCAGGACGGCGCCCAGATCACCATCGAACGAGCCTGAGCCTCACCGGTGGGGCGTCCAATGGCGCTGTGCTGGTCTGCGCAGCACTGGCGGGATCCCGCTCGGCGGTGACCGGGGATACGTCGGTTGGGTGGCAACGCAGGCCGGAGCAGCTTCCTTAGTGGTAATCACCGACGGCAACATTCGCCAGGTTTACGCGGAGGATCCAGATCTGGCCGGGGGGATCCAGAGCGTCTGCCTTTCCCCCAACGGTCAATATCTCGCCGTCGCGAAGCTTCCCCGCGATACCGCCGCGAGTCCGGACAGCTCCGGATTCGCGAACAGGACCGAGTTCGTGGATACCGCAACCGGACGGACTGACCACGACGTGGCTGGATCTCAGGTCGATTGGTGCAACTGAAACGCCAGACCTTTGACAACGTGGCCGGCCGCCCTGTGCAGCCTCGGCAGGAACCCCAGGCTCGTCCAGGCACGGAACGCCTAGCGGGGTAGCTGCAGGTTGCCTCCAACTCTCACGCGAGTCGGGTGGCTGCCGCGCGGATCCCGAGCCGCAAAGCCCGTGCATTAGGAGAAGACCGCTACCAATCCTGCCTGGAACGCGGGAGGCACGATTGCGCAATGGGTGCAGTCCATCACCTGGTGTGACACTTTGAGGCCCGCGTACGACCGGCTGGCGAGAGTGTCTAGGAAACGCTCAAGAGTGGCAACTTCTGATTCCGATTCCTCCATCACGAAGTGGAGGCGAACAGGCAAGCGGTCATGCTCACGGGCATAGTTCGCCTCGTCGTCGAAGTTCGGGCCGGAGCTCGCGATGACGTAGCGATGGAAGACATGCGGATCCCGGAAGAGGGTGTAGAGCGCGAACGTTGCTCCCCAAGAGTGGCCCAGCAGCGTCCGATCACCGGGGTCGGCCCGATACTCTGACTCGACCAGAGGAATCAACTCCCGATGCAGGAACCGCCAGAATGCTGCCGCCTTTCCCGCCAGAGCCGGGGTTCGCGACGGGGAAGTGCTGCTGGATGAAGTCCTCAGCGTCCCGATCACGGTCAGGGAGAAAATCTCGCATCCGACAGTGCATCACCTCGTGCAGGATGGTCGACAGTGAACCTTCGACCGAGTAACCGATACCGACGATGAACGCATCTGGTAGCTCATTACAGTCCTCGACACGGATGTTCATCGCACGCACCATGTCCACAACCAGCCCGAAGTACAAATTGGCATCCAGGACGTATATGACCGGCCAGACCTTCTCGGATTCCTGGTCGTAGTGGTTCGGCAGTGCCACCGAGATCTGATAGTCGCTATCCGTGCTCGCCGAGTGAATGACACGGACCTCTGTGCCCGGTAGAACCGCCGCTGGTCGATCCATGGTGCCCTTCCGTACGTCAGCGCGCAGGTGCTGTCGCCATCCTTTCGATGATCGAGGTCAGACGTCAACGGCGCATCGCAAGCTGAAGCGTCTGCGCTCACACGGTGCCACGCATCGCCGGGCAGGCCCGGACCACAACGGCCATGCTAGCGTCCGCATGACGACCGACGATGTCGACGATGGCGACCCAGGTTCGCGGCGGAACGTGACGCGCCAAACAGGTCCCGGCGAGCATGCCGTGAGAACTGGCGATCTTTGGGAAGGGCTGTCGAGGGCGTACTGCCCCGAGGGTGGCGAAGCAAGGCGTCAAGTCCAGGCTCGCCCCGAGGCTCGACGGGGGGACAAGGAAGGGAAGATGACATGCTCGGTCACCTCAGCGGCGCAACGCGGCTGTTCCCGATCATTGGCGACCCGATCAAATACGTTGAGTCGCCATTGCGTCTCACCCGCACCTTCGAAGAGCGCGACTACAACGGCATCTGCATCCCGATGCAGGTGGCGGCCGATGACCTCGACGCCGTCATGGCGGGTCTCACGGCTTCCCGGAACGTCGACGGGATCCTCGTCACCATGCCGCACAAGTTCGCCGCCTTCGCCCACTGCGCCACCAGTTCTGAGCGGGCCAAGATGCTCGGGGTCGTGAGTGTCATCCGCCGCAATCCTGACGGGACGTGGCACGGTGACATGCTCGACGGACTCGCGTTCGTGAAGGCGCAGAAGGACCATGGAGCTGATCCGGAGGGAGCGCGGGTCCTGCTCGTCGGTGCTGGTGGTGCAGGCAGCGCGATCGCGATCGCCCTGCTGGAGGCTGGGGTCGGCGAACTCGTCATCCACGATGCCGACGAGTCGCGGGTTGCCACGCTCATCGACCTGCTCTCAGACGTCGGCCACGGGCGGGTGAGCGCCGGCCCTCCGGATCCCACCGGCTGCGATCTGGTGTGCAACGCAACACCCATGGGCATGGAAGAGAATGATCCGCTCCCCGTCAATGCTGCGCTGCTCACATCGTCGATGTTCGTCGGTGATGTGATCGCCGGACACGGCGTGACCCCGTTCCTCGCGGCTGCGGAATCCGCCGGCTGCAAGACGGCCAGCGGCGGACACATGGTCGAGGCCGCGCAGGACGTCATGGCCGACTTCATGCTGCGAAAGGCAGACTCCCCGACGGGTGAGAGCAACGCCTCAACAGGCTGACCACTCACTCACGCTCAGCTCAGGCGATTTTGCCGATGTCCGGGCCGTCTTGAGTCTCAACACACTCAGGTTCTGGATGGCCAGCCTTCGTCAACGTGCTTCTGCGCGATGCGCGGCGTGCAGGTGTACGCGCGAGATGCCCTTCAGCTCCACCGGCCCAATCTCGGTGAAGGTCACGTCGACCCCCTCGGAGGCATCGACGACCTCCTGTGTGACGAGGACCTCACCCGGCCGGGCGTACTCGGCGATCCGGGAGGCGAGGTTCACCGTTCGTCCGTAGTAGTCGCCCTGCTGGAAGAGGACAGGTCCGGCGTGCAGGCCAACGTGAGCGGGCGGCAGGCCGGCGGACGATACGCCCTTGACCAGCTCGAGGGCCGCTACCACGCCGGGTCCCGGGTCGCGGAAGTACACCATCACGCCGTCGCCCAGCCACTTCACCGGCCGACCGCCGCTCTCAAGAGCGCTTCGAGTGACAAGTCTGCCCAATCGCTCCGCGAGGTCGGCCGCGGCCTCGTCGCCACGTTCGTATGTGAGGCGGGTGTAACCGGTGATGTCGAGAAAGCAGATGGCTGGCGGTCGGGGGAGCGTCTTCAACAGTCCGGCATCGGTCAGGGCCTTCTCGAAGCCGCCGATGATGTTCGCCGTCCACGACTGCACCTGATGCGCGTGCCAGAGGGCCAGCACCGCCTCGTCTGTGGCCCAGTCCAGCGTCACCGTCTGCGGGGACGAGGCGGTCGCGCCGAGTTCGAGGGTGGTAGCGCCCCTGGCAAGCATGGGCTCCATCATGTCGGACCGCCAGGCATCCGACTCCGTTGCAGCGGCGCGGCGCAAGCTGTCGGCCAGCACCCGGAGGGTGCGCTCGATCGACACGGGCCGGAAACCCATCGCGAGCTCGATCTCGATGAACGGGACGACAGCCAGCTCGTCCTCCCGTACGCGATCGTTTGGGTCTGGCGTGGCTCCTCCAGTCGCCTCACGGATCAACATCAGCAGGTTCACCGGGAGGCCCGTTCGTCGGCTCAGGCCGTCGAACGTCTCATCGCTGAGCGTCGCGAATCGCTCGTAGGTCGGCGCGTCCATGAAACCCAGATCACCCTGGCCGCGCTGGATGCCGGCGGCGAGGCTCTCAAGCGCAATGCCGGCGTTCTCCAGCGTCTGCACCATCTGGGCACGGCGCACGTCGCCCTTGGTCAGCCGGTCGGTGCTGTCCGGCGAGATAACGCCCATCTCGATCAGACGGTCGATGTATCCCAGGTCAACGCCGGATCGGTTGGCCGCCTCAGCCCTGGAGTACTCAGCCACGAGGCCAGGCTACTGGCCGGGCGGCTCGGGCCTACGGTCCACCGATGGCTCAAGCGATGACTAGAGCCTGTCGAACCAGGGCTCCAACCGCTGGTACGCCTCGAGGAACAAGGCGTACTCCTCCCCATACTGGCGGTGTCGGGCATGGCTGGGCTGGAAGTTGGCTGATCGTGTCGAGAACCGGCCGGCCACCGCGAAGTCGTCGAAGATGCCGACGCCGATCCCGGGAGCCAGGGTCTCGATGATCCACTCCAGGGACGCCCCACCGGCTGCATGGTGGCGGTCGGGACGTAGCGCCCGGGGATGACGTGGTTGAAGGTCATGCTGCGCATCTCCGGGTCGGCCAGCGGTTGCGGAGCGGCCACCGATACCCAGGAGGAGGATGGCGACCGCTGGTAATCATCAGAGCCTGACAGCACGACCAAGGGGGAGCCAGCGCAGGGTGGAACGGACCTCGTCGGGTGCGGCCGCGAACGCGGCCTCGATGGCTTGGCGCCCCTCGCGAAAGTGGTCCCAGCCTTCATAGTGGACGGGCAGCACGGTGCGTGGCCGCAACAACTTGCAGAGGGTGACCGCTTCCCGGGCGGTCATGGTGTAGCGCACCGGCCCGGTGATGCCGAATTGCACCGCTCCGAGATGCAGCACCGCGGTGTCGACGGTCAAGCGCTTGGCGACCTGGCGGATGCCGTCATAAAGCACCGTGTCCCCGGAGATCCACAGCACCCCGTGTTCCTGACCCTCCCAGCCAAGGGCGAAGCCGACGACGTCGCCCGCGATGGTGCGGCTCAGCGGCGGTCCATGCCGGGCCGGGGTAGCGGTCACCGTAACGGCCGGGTGAGTGCCGGACCTGTCCCCGATGGTGGTGGTCTCCCAAGGGGTGAGGCCGACGGCGTTGCCGCCGAGCCGGGAGGCCGCGGCGGTGGTTGTGAGGACGATGCCGGCAGACGGTAGCAGCGCCCGCCCGGCGTCGTCGAGGTTGTCGCCGTGGTGGTCGTGGCTGAGCAGTACAGCGTGGATCGGGAGCAGGTCAGCGGGAGTGATCGCCGGGCCGGTGGTCTTGTGCGACGCCGACCCCCAGCCGAAGGTGTACCTCCGGCCGGGAGCGTCGAAGGTCGGATCGGTCAGCAGCCGCAGCCCGCCGACCTCGAGCAGTGTGGTCGGCCCGCCGATGTGGGTGATCCGGAGCTGGGGCACACCCCTATTACCGCGCGTGCTCCACGGCCCAGGCCAGGGCGTCGTCGGCGATCTGCTCCCAGCCTTTTTGGGCGGGCAGCAGGTGGGCATAGCCGGGGTATTCCTTGACCTCGGTCACGGTGTTGGACTTGTAATGCTTGGCGTTGGAACGCTGCACACTGGGCGGCATCAGGTGGTCCTCGCCGCCGGAGATGAACAGCAGCGGCGCCCGGTTGTCGTTCTTGTAGTTGACGAAGGTGTCCTGGTGGCCGGGTTCCAGGGTGGCCAGCGCGCTGCCCCACAGCACCCGCACCGATGCCGGGATGTGGTAGCGCTCGTACAGCGCCTTGGACTCCTCCTCGGTGAAGGTGTTGGTGAACGCATAGCGCCACTGCTCGAGGGTGAATCCGGCCGCCTTCTTCCGCCCGACCGTTCGCAGCACCGGGAAGGTCGACTTGAGCTGCGACAGCGGCACCACCGGCACCCCCTCGGTCGGGGCCGAGTTGAGCGCCACCCCCACCGCGCCGTAGCCGCGATCCAGCATCAGCTGGGTGAACACCCCGCCGGCGGAGTGGCCCATCAGGATCGGCGGCCGGTCCAGCCCGCCGATCACCTCGGTGAGATGGTCGATGACGGCGGGCACGCTCAGGTTCTCGATCGGGGTCGGGTCGGCGTTGAGGGCCTCCACCTCGACCTCGAAGCCCGGATAGGCCGGGGTGAGCACACGGTAGCCCTGCTGCTCGTAGTGGGCCTTCCACTGCTCCCAGCTGCGCGGGGTCACCCAGAAGCCGTGGATCAGGACGATCGTGTCGGGATTCATCGGTTCTCTCCGTGCTTCTCGAGTAGAGCGAGCAGGTCGGCGCCGAGCTGCTCCTTGTGGGTGTCATGATGCCAGCCGACTTGGACCGCCGATGGCCGGATCATCTTCGACCACATTACGGGTGCAGAGTGACGAGCGTGGCACCGTGGCTTTCATTGATTCCGACGGTTCGGGCTTGGAGATCGCCATTGGTAACGAGTTCATCGGCGAGGGGAGTCGGCCGCACCCATGACTGCGGCGGGGCACGTTGTAGCCCGTAGTCAGGAACTGCCGGCTGCGGGAGAATGGGCGACTGGACATCAGATGCCAACCGCAGCGAGAGGAGCCTGGTAGCGATGTCTCGCCACGGCACGCTTTCTGTACGGCTGGGTAGCACTCCAGAGGACTACGCACGGTTCGGGATCGAGCCTGGAGCGATCAAGCCTGGGGAGGATGGGCTCCGCACCGACGGTGTCCCGGGCACATACGAGTGGTGGTACTTCGACGCGCACCTGGATGACGGCGCCAAGCTGGTGGTGGTCTTCTCCACCAAGGACTTCACCGTCATCGACAAGCCGTTGGCGCCGACCATCCGGATCGACCTGACGTTGCCGGACGGCAGCTCGGTGCGCAAGTTCGTCGAGTTGGATCCCGAGCGGTTCTCCGCCTCCACCAACACCTGCGACGTCCGTATCGGCGACAACGTCTTCGGCGGCGACCTGCACACCTACACCATTCGCGCTCAGGTCGAGGAGATCGACGTGGACGTCACGCTGATCGGACAGCTGCCAGCGTGGCGGCCCGAGACGGGACACTGGCTTTTCGGCGACCGGGGCGAGCATCTTTTCGCGTGGCTGCCGTCGGTCCCTCAGGGCAAGGTCGAGGCGACCTACAGCGTGGCCGGCCGATCCAGCACCTCGACAGGCGTCGGCTACCACGACCACAACTGGGGTAACACCTCGCCGCCCAAGCTAATGCACCACTGGTACTGGGCACGCGGCGCGGCCGGCCCGTTCTCGGTGATCGCCTCGTACATCACAGCAGAGAAGCAGTACGGGTACTCCGCCCTGCCGGTCTTCATGCTGGCCCGCGACGGAAAGCTCATCGCGGACGACCTGAGCAAGGTCACGTTCGATGAGCTGGGCCGTTACACCGACGGGGTGACCGGCAAGCCCGTCGGCAACGTCACTCGCTACACGTACACCGACGGGGCTGAGCGGTACGTCATCACCTTCACCCGGCACTCCGACATTGCCTTGACGAAGCTGGTCGAGGAGCTCTCGTGGCCCAGGAAGGCGGCCGCCAAGCTCTTGCGCTTCGACGGCGCGTATCTGCGCTTCGTCGGCGAGCTTCGCCTCGAGCACTACCAGGGCAGGACCCTGGTGGAGAGCCACGTCGAGGACGCGCTATGGGAACTCATGTACTTCGGCAAGGCGCGCCCCTGATACCCCGATGCCGTCGCCTGCTACTCACGAGTCATTGATCTCCAATCGCCATCACGCCCGGGTGGTCGCGACCAGTATCCAGGCGGTCGTGCAGGCGGCCAGAGATCGTTCTTTCAGGTCTTGATGCAATAACGCGTCGAGACCACCCGCCGAGCGACCGCCGCAAACGCTGCTGGCCGGAAAGCTCACTGCGCCACTCCTCCAGCCGGGCATCGTGACTCGGGACCGCCTGCTCGAAATGTTGGACGAGAACAGGACACAGCGGCTGTGCCTCGTCGTCGCTCCGGCCGGGTGGGGTAAAACCACCTTGCTGACCGAATGGGCCAGCCACGCCGGTGACCGTCATTCCGTGGCCTGGATAACCCTGGACGAGACCGACGACGAACCGCACCGGTTCTGGACGTACATCGTCACGGCGTTGCAGGACGGCCGCGCCGGACGTGGGCGGCGGCGCGTTGGCAGCGTTGCGGGTCCCGGGCATCGACCCGCTCGACGTCGCGCTGCCCGCGTTGCTCAACGACCTGTCGGCGAGCAACGCCAGGCACACGCTGATCCTGGACGACTATCACCTGCTGACAGACGTCCGCATCCACGAGGCACTCGAGTACCTGCTGAGCTACCTGCCGCCGTCGCTTCGGCTGGTGATTGCCGCCCGATTCGACCCGCCGCTGCCTCTCGCCCGAATGAGGGCTCGCAGCGAAATGGCCGAGATCCGAGCCGCCGATCTGCGGTTCAGCGCCAAGGAAGCCGCTGGCCTGGTCTCGGCGGTGGGCAGATCGAGGTCGGTTCGGACGCCGTTGACGCCCTCGTGGACCGGACCGAGGGCTGGGCGGTGGGGCTCAAGCTTGCCGCTCTGACCATTCGCGGTTCCCCGGACCCGGCTGCGCGGGCCGCAGCGGTCCGCGGCGACGATCGGCACATCATCGACTTTCTCTCCTCGGAGGTGCTCGATCGACTGCCCGCCGACCGGCGGGAGTTTCTGGTGCGGACCTCGGTGCTGGATCGGCTGTGCGGGTCGTTGTGCGACGCGGTGCTCGGCCGCACCGGGTCGGCGGCCATCCTGGAGGCGCTGGAGCGGGCCGACTTGTTCGTCGTTCCACTGGATGCCCACCGGGAGTGGTACCGATACCACCGGCTGTTTCGGGACGTGCTGAGCCGGGAGCTGCAAGAAACGTCACCTGAGGCCGCTTCCTGAGTTGCGGCGGCGCGCCGCCGACTGGTATCTGGCGGCAGGCCAGGTCGACGAGGCGGTCCGCCAGTTGACGGCTGCTGGCGAGCGGCGGAAGGCCGGCCAGCTGCTGCTGTCGGCCGAGGACGCGTTTCTGGAGCAGGGCGCGGCCGCTACCTATCTCCGCCTAGGCGAACAGTTGGGCAAGGCACCGTCCACGATGACCCTCGGTTAGGCCGTCAGCATGGCCGGGGCGGCGGCGCAGAGCGGCCAGGGGGACCGGGTTCCGGCGCTGCTCGACGTCGCAGAAGCGGGCTTGGTGACGCGGTCCCGCCGTACCAGGGATGGCGCAGCCTCGAGGCTGCTGCCGCCATGCTCCGGGCCACGTACGACCCGGCGGTGCGAGCCGATCCACCCCTGATGCTCGCCCATGCCGAGCGAGCGGCGGACCTGGAGACCGATCCGACCCTGGAGGGATATGTCATCACCCGGATGACGCTCGGCGCCGTGCTCTCCGGCCTGGACCGCCGCGAGGAGGCCATCCCACTTCTGACGGACGCCTGGGAACGATCGGCTCAGATGGACGTGCCGGTGTTCATCCGCCTGCAGATCGCAGGCCTGCTGGCCATGTGCCTGTTCGAAACCGGCCGCGAGGATGCGGCGCGGCGGCTCGTCCGCCAGGTCGCACCTGCCGTCCAGGGCATTGTCCGAGCCCTCGGGGATGCGGCCGCGCCAGCCGTTACCTTTCTGACCGCCGTTGAAGGCCGGCTCGCATATCGCGACGGCGAGCCGGACACCGCCGTACGGCTGTTGACCCGGGCGGCCGAGCTGGCCCGTATCGCCGGACACCCAAGCCAGACGGTTTACGTGCTGACGGCGTTGGCTGACGCGGCACTGGCCGCCGGTGATCGCGCGGCCGCCCGGGCTGCCATCGACGAAGCTCGGGAGACGGCCGACACCGGGGTGGCCTTCCCCGCCACGGCGCAACGTCTGGCGGACGCTGAGCAACGGATCGGCCGGGGCGCGGCCCGCGTCGCCCGGCGGAAAGGGCAGCTCGTCGAGGAACTGACCGACCGCGAGCTCTCGCTGCTGCGCGCGCTGCAAGGGCCGCTTACCCAGCGTGAGATCGGGGCGCGAGCTCTACCTGTCGCTCAACACGATCAAGGGCTACACCAAAAGCCTGTACCGCAAACTTGGCGCCGCCTCCCGCGCCGAGGCGGTCGAGCGCGGCCGCGAACTGGGCCTCATCTGACCCTGCGAGCTCTGACAGCTCAGACACCACCCGGGGTGGTTTTGCGTCGGGGTGGAGCGGCACCCCACTGAACGCACCCACACTGACCTCAACTCGAACAGCAGGGAGACGCCCGGTGGAGCTGACCTACCGCCTAGAGATCCGCGGCCCGCTACCGCGCCTCGCTCGCGACGAACTACGCCGGCGGTTCGGCGACGTCGAAATGAGAGTCCGACGGAGACCGTGACGGTCGTGCCCGGGCTCACCGCCGACCAGGCGGCGCTGCGGGCCGTGCTCAGCCTGCTGTGGGACGTCGGCAGCGAGGTGCGGCTCGTGCGAGGCCATCACCCTGCCCGGCGAGCGAAGAGAGGGAGTCTGAGTCATGATGCAAGGCAGAGAGCCGCCTCGTACGCGGCCGGATTCGCGCACTGGTCCAGCGCTACCCGACCACCACGTTCTTTCTCGTTACGTTCCTGATCACCTGGGTCGTGTGGGTGCCGAATGTTCTGGCGCCCAACAGCTTCGCTGGCACGCTTGCCCCGTTCTGGACCTACGGGCCCGCCACCGCCGCGGTCGTCGTGGCAGCTATCGCGGGGAGCCTCCGCGAGCTGGGTGCCCGGCTTGTGCGCTGGCGGGTCGGTTGGCGGTGGTACGCCGTGGTGCTGCTCGGCCCGGCCGCCTTCTACGCCGTGGTGGCGGCGCTGCATGCCGGGTTCGGATGGTCGGGTGAGCCCGCGCAACCCGACGCGCTTCGGATGAGCCTCGCATCGTTGGTGCCGTTGTTCCTGATGTTCGCCGCTGACCGATGGGCTAGGCGAGGAGCCCGGTTGGCGCGGCTTCGCACTGCCTCGGCTGCTGGAGCGCACCAGCCGGCTGAACGCGAGCCTGCTGATCGGCGTCATGTGGGCGGCGTGGCACTTGCCGCTGTTCTGGACAGTCGGCCGGCCGCTCTACGGCCAGTCGTTCCTGCTCATGCTGGTGGATCTGCCGGCGATGTCGGTGTTGTACACCTGGGTCTTTCAGCACACCGCCGGCAGTGCGCTGCTCGCGATCCTCTTCCACGCCTCGTGGAGCGCCTGGTGGAGCGTGTTCACAGTCAGCGCAATCGAAGCGGACAGCCTGCGCTCGACGCTGGTCATCCTGGCGCTGAAGTGGGCGCTGGTCGCAGCAGTGGCGGTGTCCTGGCTGCGGCAAGTGCAGGCACGCGATCGGCATCGGCTGGCTGATGCCCCATGACCGGAGCGAACACCCAACACGGCGACCGGCGTCCCGGCGCAGCATGGTCGTCCCGCGCCGCCTCGACGCTCGGGCTGTTGGTCGACGCAGGCAGCGGAACTGTTCATAGCGCGACTGTCGCCGGCCGAAACGTTCCGACCGACCGAGCTAAGGGGAAGTGGGCTTTCGGGTTCCGCTTTGAGCCGTAGCGCCCAACTAATCGGCACCGACGTGCGGAGTGCCGGAACGATGCACAGCAGATTCATAGGGTCGTTACATACGCTTTCTCCATGGACCCCGCCGGGGCTGAACGGCTGCGCGGTTTCCGCGCGCTCGGCACCGACGTGGCCGAAGGTAGCGCATCATCCCCAGCTCAAGGGCAGCCGGAGGGTTCCGGATCAGCGCAAGCGCTGGCGACGGATAGCGGCGATCAGGTCAGCCGACGAGGCCGCGCTTGGCTCTGGGCTGTCTCAAGCGCGGGCGTTCTCGTCATTGCCATGGTGATCATCGCCGCGCTGGCGTTCAAGCTCGGGTCCGGCTCGGCGACTTCGGCGCAGGCATCGGCGACCGCATCCCCGACCCCGGTGGCCACGGCGACCCCGCTGCCGGTCACCGACCTGTATCAACAGGTCGTTCCGTCGGTGGTGATGATCACCACCTCGAAAGGCTCACTCGGGTCAGGCGTGATTGTCAACGACACCGGCACGGTGCTCACCGCCCATCACGTCATTTCCGGCGGCGGCAGCATCTCGATCCTCTTCGCCGACGGCACCAAGTCGGCAGCGACGGTCACCTCCGTCAACCCGAAGATCGACATTGCCGCGCTCACTCCGCGGAAGCTCCCCGAGGTTGTGGTCCCGGCAACCCTCGGCGGCAGTGTCGCCATCGGTTCGGACGTGGTCGCCATCGGCAACCCACTCGGGCTTCGGTATAGCACGACCACAGGGATCGTGTCGGGTCTTGACCGCAGGACGAAGACCGAGACGGGCCCGTTGTCTGGGCTGATCCAGTTCGACGCCGCGGTGAACCCGGGCAGCTCCGGTGGTCCGCTGCTGAACACCCAGGGGCTCGTCGTCGGCGTTGTCGTATCGATCGCCGATCCCGGAGAGGATGACGCGTTTGCCGGGATCGGATTCGCCGTTCCGATCGGTGCGGCACTCGCTGGAGGTCCCGGGCAAGGGCAGGGTGGGGGCCCGCGGCTGTGAACCGGACCTGTCCAGATACGTCGAACGATCGAGGGAACGTGATGCCATGACGCCGAACCCACTCGAGCCGGTGTTGTTCGAGGTGAAGCGCACGATCGTCGGCCAGGATGTGCTGCTCGAGCGGATGGCGATCGCCATGCTCGCCGGCGGTCACCTGCTCGTCGAGGGCGTGCCGGGTTTGGCCAAAACACTCGCGGTCAAGTCGCTGGCCGGCGCGATCGGCGGGCAGTTCCAGCGAATCCAGTTCACCCCCGATCTCGTGCCGGCCGACCTCGTCGGAACGAGGGTCTACCACCAGCGGACCGGGGAGTTCGAAGTGTCGCTGGGACCGGTGTTCACCAATCTGCTGCTGGCGGACGAGATCAACCGCGCCCCGGCCAAGGTGCAGAGCGCGCTCCTGGAGGTGATGCAGGAACGGCAGGTGACCATTGGTCGGGAGACGTTCCCCGTACCGGAGCCGTTCCTGGTGATGGCGACCCAGAACCCGATCGAGTCCGATGGCACCTATCCGCTGCCCGAGGCGCAGGTTGACCGATTCATGATGAAGGTGCTCGTGAGTTATCCGACCTCGCCGGAGGAGCACGCGATCGTCGGGCGGGCTCTGCTGCCGCCGGATCCGCCGCAGGTGATGCTGACCCCGGAAGACCTGATCCGGATGCGGGACAGCGTCGCGCAGGTCTACGTCGACCCCGCCGTCGTCGACTACGCCGTCCGGCTCGTCGCCGCCACCCGATCGCCGGGAGGGGTCGGCCAAGGCGACCTGGACAGGTACGTGACCTACGGGGCCAGCCCGCGGGCCACGATCGCGCTCGTCCTGGGCGGCCGGGCGCTCGCATTCCTGCGGGGCCGGGACTACGTACTCCCCAACGACGTCGACGAAGTGACCCTCGACGTCCTGCGCCATCGCATTGTGCTGTCGTACGAGGCGCTGGCCGACGACCTCGACGCCGACACCATCCTCACCCGCGTCCTACGCGCTGTTTCGATGCCGGACGTTGTGCTTCAGCCATGATCGCGCTACGCAGCAGGGGGGACGACCGCCCTGAGCCCCCGTCCGAGATGAGGGGGACCGACCGCCTGCTGCACCGGCTGGAATGGCGAGTCGTGCGCCGGCTCGACGGGCGCGTCCAGGGCGGGTATCTCACCCCGCGACGAGGTACTGGTCTTGACTTCGCCGGGCTGCGGCCGTATGTCGAAGGCGACGACGCCCGGCACATCGACTGGAATGTCACCGCCCGGCTGGACGAACCGCAGGTACGCGAGTTCAACGAAGACCGCGAGCTGACCACCTGGCTGGTCCTTGACCGAT
This sequence comes from uncultured Actinomycetota bacterium, assembly GCA_963808495.1. Lineage (GTDB taxonomy): Bacteria > Actinomycetota > Actinomycetes > Propionibacteriales > Propionibacteriaceae > Microlunatus. The sequence goes on along the minus strand of CAWEGC010000008.1, from coordinate 380,357 downwards.
CGGCGTCCATGAAGGTCGGCGGCCCGGGCCGCGGAAAGCAGGACGTGCTTGCCGAACTCGCCCTCATCCTGGCCAGGGTGCTCGGCCGAAACGGCAACCGGGTCGGCGCCATCCTGTACGACGGAGCCTTGCGAGCGAAGCGAGCAGAGGCGATGACCGCCGACGCCGGCACCACCCGCATCGTTCCACCCGGCACCGGACGCGGCCACGCGCTGCGCATCGGACGGGAACTCGACCGGGTAGCCGACTCCCGGACAGCGGCCACCACGGATCTCGCTGCGATGCTCGATACTGTCGCGTCGCTGGCGCGGCGCTGCCTGGTCGTGGTGATCTCGGACTTCATCGGCACTGGGGACTGGCAACGTCCGCTGATCCGGCTCGCGCATCGAAACGACGTCGTGGCGTTGCGGGTGGTCGACCGTGCGGATGAAGCGCTCCCCGAGGTAGGTCTGATGGTGGTCGAGGACGCGGAGACCGGCGAGCAGCTCCTGGTCGATTCGGCCGATCCGTGGTTTCGCGCCCGCTTCCGCGACGGGGTGGACGAGCGCGAGACCGGACTTCGATCTGGCATGCGCCGGGCCGCGGTGCCGCTGCATCGGGTCGACACCGACAGCGACCTCCTCGAGACGCTGGTGAAGCTCATCACCGAGACGCAGCGGAGGCGCCGATGAGCTCCGAGCGTCGGGTAGCGAGGGGCCCGATCCCGCCTGGACGACCAAGCGCGCCACCCCCGTGTGCCGTGATCCGCCAAGCTCCCAGGTGGCGCGCGCGTGGAGGAAGGCGGGATCCTCAGGCCCCGAGCGGGCGCGAGGAGCAGGAAAGATGAGCCTGTCCTACCCGCCGCTGCTCATCCTTGGTCTGTTGTTCGCGGCTGCCCTGATCGTCGGTGCCGTGCTCGCGGGCCGGCGCCGGTCCGCTGCCCTTGCCGCCGCGGGGGTGTCGCTGGCTGGCCCGCGCAACAACCAGCTCGGGCTGTGGCTCTCCGTCGGCGGCGTCCTGCTGCTGGCGGTCGCAGTGGCCGGGCCGGCCGCTGCGCTGCCGGTCGGCCGGAGCGCCGGCACGGTCATCCTGACGATGGACGTGTCCAACAGCATGAGTGCCGACGACGTGAGCCCGAGCCGGCTTGCGGCCGCGCAGCAGGCAGCACTGTCGTTCATCGACGCCCAGCCCGACAGCGTCGACATCGGCGTCGTCGGGTTCGACCAGGGTGCGCTGACCACGTCACAGCCCAGTGCGGATCGCGCTGCGGCGAAGGCGGCGGTGCAAAGGCTCAGGACTGCCGGTGGGACCTCGCTGGCGTCGGCGATTCTCGGTTCATTGAGCGCGATCACCGGCACGCCGGTCAGGATTGGCGAGGACGGTGATCTGCCAGACATCGGGCACTGGGGCTCGGCGACCATTGTGCTGTTCTCCGACGGCGAGGACCAGGGCGGCAGCGGCGGCAGCGACGCGGTATCGGCGGCAGCGACGATTGCCCAGAACGCCGGTGTGCACATCGAAGCCGTCGGCGTTGGCACCGCAGACGGAGCGACCGTCGAGATCGACGGCTATTCGTTGCACACGGCTCTGGATACGGAGCAGTTGACCGCCATCGCGCAGGCCACCGGCGGCGCCTACCATCGCGCTTCAGAGACGGAACAACTCGCCGACATCGCGTCCACCATTGACCTCCGGCTGACTGTGGCCAAGCAGGACGTACCGCTGGCCGGTGGCTTCATCGCTGTGGCGTTGGCACTGCTGGCAGCCGGTGCGCTGCTCACCGGCGTACGCACGGGAAGGCTCGTGTGATGGCCTTCAGCTGGCCTTGGGCTTTGGTGTCGCTGCTGATCATTCCGATCCTCTGGCGGAATTACCTGGTTGTTGCGACGGCGTCGGCGGCGCGCGGCGGTGCGGGTGACCTCGATCGCCCTGGTACGGGCCGCGCTGCCACCCCGTACGAGGTGGACCCGGCTCATTCCCGACCCTGTTGCTCCTCCTCGGCTTCGCCACGCTGAGTGTCGGGGCGGCGCGGCCGCAGGCGACCGTGCCGGTGCCGTCCAACTCGACGACCATTCTGCTGGCGATGGACGTCTCCGGTTCCATGTGCTCCACCGACGTCGAACCCAACCGGCTCACCGTTGCCCAGGAGGCGGCCGTCTCCTTCATCGAGTCCCAGGACGGCGAGACCAAGATCGGCCTCGTGGCTTTCGCGGGCGTCGCGGGTCTGCAGGTGCCGCCGACCACCGACAAGGATGCGTTGATTGAGGCGATCGACAACTTCACCACGTCCCGCGGTACGGCGATCGGTTCGGCAATCCTCACCTCGATCGACAGCATCGCTGCCATCAACCCGACCGTGGCCCCCACCGGGGTCGATGCAGAATCAGCTCAGCGGTCGGGATACGCGACGGATGTGATCGTCGTGCTGACCGATGGCGCGAACACCCAGGGCGTCGAACCGGCGACAGCCGCCGAATCGGCGGCCGTCCGGGGCGTGAGGGTGTTCACGATCGGATTTGGCACGACCACCCCCTCGCGGATGGCCTGCACCGGCCGGCAGGCCGGCGATTGGGCCGGCGGAGGTCCGCGCGGTGGTTTCGGTGGGTTCGCGGGTCGCAATCCGCGGGTCATCGACGAGGCCACCCTGCAGGCCGTCGCCGAGATCACCGGCGGCCAGTACTACAAGGCCGAGAATGCCGACCAGCTGCAGGATGCCTTGGGTGATCTACCCAGCCAGGTGACGGTGGTCAGGAAGCACGTCGACATCGCATCATGGTTCGCCGGCGCCGGAGGATTGCTCGTTGCCGTCGCCGTCGGGCTCTCGCTGTGGTGGAACCGAGTACGCGCGCCTCGTTGAGCTTGAAACCAGCCCCTCATTGCGCCTCTCTTCGAATCATCACCGTACGCAATGCGAGTAAGGGGGCGCCGGTACATCGATTGACTGTCTGCTTGATTGAGCCTAGATTTTTTGGCGTCCAGGAGGGTCACAATGGCTGAAGAGATCATCGTCGATGTCTTTCCTTGTACGTTCGCGGAAGGCGGCGAGTCCACTGTCCCGGCCGGTTCTAGAGTCGTGCTCGCGCTCGGTTGGGTGGCGAAGAATCGAGGTCTGGTCCAGAACTTTCTTCAGGCACAGACAACGACAATCTCGCTCAACGGCGCCGCCCCGATCGACATCAGCGACTCCTATAGCCCGATCGAGCCACGCCCCGACGGGGATTTCGCATCCCGTATTCGTCATGACACCGGGGTAACGCTTTCGGCCGGCGAGTCCCTTCAGGTGGATGGCATGTTGGTCGTTTCTCATGTTGTGCCCGACGGTGCCTTCGATGAGGTGACACATCGGCCGATGTTCTTCCGACCCGAGGAACCACTCTCTATCAGCTGCCGAATTACCGCGTCGGCGTGAGCTCCTAGTTCAAGCTGCGGCTCGAACGTCTGGAGGACTCACAGCTCGCGTACTGCCGACATGCTCAGAATCGGCATCCAGGTCGGATTCTCCGAGACGGAACCGGTGCCGCGCGTGCAGCCGCTACCCTCACGGGGTGCACATTGCGGTCACCGGTTCAATAGCCATGGACCATCTGATGAGGTTCTCCGGCCGGTTCGCGGAGTCGCTGCTCACTGAGCAGCTGGATCGCGTATCGCTGTCGTTCCTCGTCGAGGACCTGCAGATCCGGCGTGGCGGGATCGCGCCCAACATCTGCTTCGGACTAGCGGCGCTCGGGTTGGATCCACTTCTCGTGGGGTCGGTGGGTGAGGACTTCGGCGACTATCGCGCTTGGCTCGAGCGGCAAGGGGTGCAGACCTGGCCCGTACGGGTCTCGGAAACCCAGCACACCGCTCGATTCATCTGCACGACTGACGCGGTCGATGCCCAGATCGGCTCCTTCTACACCGGCGCCATGGCGGAGGCGCGCCTTATCGAGCTGCAGCCGATTGCCGAGCGCGCGGGCGGCCTCGATCTGGTGGTGATCTCTCCGAACGATCCAGTGGCGATGCTTCGGCATACCGACGAGTGCCGCAAGCGGGGCTTCAACTTCGTCGCCGACCCTTCCCAGCAGATGGCCTGGCTGGACGGCCCAGACATCAAGCGACTGATTGACGGGGCGACGTATCTGTTCTCCAACGACTACGAGGACGGCCTGATCACACAGAAGACCGGCTGGTCGCATGAGGAAATTCTGGAGCGAGTCGCGGTGCGGGTGATCACCCGGGGCGCCAAAGGGTCCAGTGTTCTGATCGCGGGTGAGCCTCGGCTGGACATACCTATCGCGCGGGACGTGCCACCGGTCGACCCGACCGGGGTGGGCGATGCGTACCGTGCAGGATTTCTTGCCGGGCTCGCCTGGCAGGTCTCGCTGGAACGCTGCGCGCAAGTCGGATCTCTGCTGGCGAGTTATGCGATCGAGGTGGTCGGAACTCAGGAGTATCGCTTCGGCGACACCTTCCTCGCTCGCTTCGAGGAGGCCTACGGCACAGAGGCCGCCGGCGAGATCGCTCCGCACCTGGGCCAGCTTCGGCTTTGATCCTTCCGCTGCCAAGCAGCTTGAAGCCAACAATCCCGACTTTGAGCCCCGTTGGCACGCTTCGAGCCTCTAAGAACGGGCTCGAGGAATGCCAACGGGGCTCAAAGTCGGTGATGCGGGGGTGGCGGCTTGCGCGCGTTTGACCACTGACGCTTCCCACTGCGGGCCGGTAAACCGCCGGACCTGACAGCCAGGTGATGGCAAAGGCCCGGCGGCGTCTGCTCCTGGCACGCGAGCCAAGGAGGTCAATCCTCCAGACGCGCCCTGTGTTTGTCGGTGAGCTCGCGCATCGATTCCAGCTGACGCAGCATCAGCTCCAGGTCCGAGGTCCCCAGTGATGCCAGCAGCTGCTGGCCCTCCATGGCCAGCGGCCCGTAGAGCTGCCAGGTCTGGGCATGCCCCTGCTCGGTCATCTGAACGAGCACCTGCCGCCGATCGGTGTCGTTGGGTACCCGCTCGACAAGGCCCTTGGCGACCAGCCGGTCAATCAGTGCCGTTGTGGCCGCCGGCCGCAGGCCGGTTGCCTTGCTCAGCTGTCCCGCGCTCTTAGGTCCGTCAGCGAGCCAGTCGAGGCAGCGCACGTCGGACGGGCCCAGCCCGAGGCGCCGTCCAACAGTGTCGTCGAAGGCCTGAGTGCTGCGCTGATAGCGCTGCACAGCCAGCCCCAACGCCTCGACCAGTTCTTGACGGCTCACAGCCACGGTGATAGCCTTTCGAAAATCGAAAGATACGATATTCGTAAGGAAGGATATCAAGATGAAGGCACTTGTGGTGGGAGGCGGAGTCGCGGGGCCAGCGGCGGCGCTGGCATTGGCCAAGGCCGGCATCGAGCCGCTGGTCCTCGAACGTCGGCCGGTTGTGGACCCCGAGGCCGGGTCGTGGTTCACTCTGGCGCCCAACGGGCTGGACGCGCTCCAGGCGATCGACGCTCTCGCGGCGGCCGAGGAAGGGAATGTGCCGTCGCGCGCGAATGTCATGTACGGCGCGACCGGGCGCCGGCTGGGCGAGGTGAGTCTGGGACGTCCTCTCGAGAATGGTCTTGTCGCGTTGACCATGAAACGCTCCGTGCTGGCGGCCAGGCTGGAGCGTGAGGCCGAGCGTCGGGGGATCGTCGTACGAACTGGGGCTGAGGTCGCAGACGTGATCGATGCCGGCGACCACGTCGAAGCCACCTTGACCGACGGCGACGTACTCACGGCTGACTTGCTCGTCGGGGCTGACGGCGTCCACTCCCGGGTCCGTCGGGCCATCGATGCACAAGCACCCGCCGCCCGCTATGTGGGCCTGACGAACTTCGGCGGGATCACGCGAAACACCCCGATCGCCGGCGACCTTGAGCCCGAGGCGTGGCATTTCATCTTCGGTAGCCAGGCCTTCTTCGGCGCACATCCCACACCTGCTGGCGATGTGGTCTGGTTTGTCAACGTGCCCGAGCCGGAGATCACTCGGGAGCGGCGGCGCAACACGGCCGACGAGGAGTGGGCTCGCCGGCTACTCAGTCTGGTCCGGGATGACGCTGGTCCGGCCGCAGCCCTCGTCAGCACCGGCCGGCTGGAGCTGGCGGGCGACAACACGTACGACCTCGGCCATGTGCCGACGTGGTCCCGCAGTCGGATGGTGATCATCGGAGACGCCGCACACGCACCGTCGCCCAGTTCAGGCCAGGGTGCGTCGATGGCCTTGGAGGACGCGGTGGTGCTTGCGCAGGCGTTGCGTGATCATGCGGACGTAACCGCTGCTTTCGCCGCGTACGAGGGCGCGCGGCGGGCGCGAGTGGAAAAAATCGTGGCGGCCGGCGCGCGGAACAGCAGCTCAAAGATCCCCGGGCCGATCGGGCGGCGATTCCAAGAGCTCATGCTGCGGTTCGCGTTCCGCTACCTGATCACCGACCGCAGCATTGCCTGGATCACTGATCACCGGATCCGGTGGCAGGACTCCGTAGGGGATCACCTGCCGGCCGAGGCTTCTTCGGCTCCATGAGGATGCCGTCGGCTAGGCGTTGTGCAGCTGAAACTCCTGGCCGCCTCAGCCCCCACTCTGAGCGTCGAGGAAGTCGAGGGTGACCGCCGCGAAGAGCGGGGAGACTGCGAGGTTGTAGTGGGTCAGGCCGGGCAGGATCGCGAGCGCATGTCCGCCCCTGGGCCGGCCTTCGCCCATCCAGCCGCCGTCGCGGAGGCCGCCATCGAGCAGTTTGAAGATCTCGACGTAGTGGCTAGGTGGTGCCATATCGGCGTCCGCAGCGACGATGAGCGTGGGCACCTGCAATCCTCGAACCTCCTCGCTGAAGTCGAAGTCCTTGCCCATCGACTCGCCCACCTTGTCCAGTAGCCGCCCGAAGTCCTCGGGATGCGGCGCCACCCGCTGGTAGAGCTCGTACATCGGCGTCTCCCTCATGAAGGGAACCGCCGCCGCGTTGACCTGGGCTTGCTGAGCCAGCATCTCGGGCGGAATGGCGTCACGCCGGATGTTGGCCGATGCGCTGACGAGCTTGCCGATCTTTTCCGGATACTTCACCGCGGTGAAGAACGCAACGCCGCCGCCGAGCGAATAGCCGACGATATCCGGCTTCTCCAGCCCGAGGTGGTCGATGAGCGCGGCGATGTCGTCGGCCATCAGCTTGACGTCGATCGGCCGGTCGACGTCCGCGGTGCGCCCGTGCCCTTGGAGGTCGGGGACGATGACCTGGTGGCGCTCCGCCAGCGCAGGGAGAGTCGGCCCGAACATCTCACCGGATCCGAGCCCACCGTGCAGCAGGATCATGGGCCGTCCCGCCCCGTGGGTCTCGTAGTAGAGGTTGATGCCGTTGACCTCGGCGTACTCGCCGATGCCCGTCGTCTCAGTCGTCCAATCCGTGGTCACGTAAGGCTCCTGTCATCGTTGGTCGTTGTGCTGCGATTGAGACCTCGCTCGTTCGCTGAACTCATCGGGCTTGGACCTTGTCCACGATCTGAGGCAAGACGGAGGGGCAGCTTGCCGGCATGAGTGTCCGTTTCCTGTTGCCTAGCTTTGCGGAGCCGGAGGGCGTCGACCCAGCGGGGTTCCTGGCCTGCCTTCCCTGGTCTGGCTGGACTCGCATCTGTCGACGTCAGGTCGTGCCGGCCAAGCCGGCGTCGTGGGCCAGAAGGGCGATCTGGGTTCGGTTGTTGAGGTCCAGCTTGGTGAGGATCCGCGACACGTGCTGCTTCACAGTCGCCACGCTCATGAACAGCTCGCCACTGATCTCTGCGTTCGACCGGCCCCGGCCCACCTTCGTGGCAACCTCGCGTTCCCGCTCGCTGAGCCGGGCCATGCAGGGCGCGAGCGTGCTCACGGCGGGCGTTCGCACCGCTCTCGCCGATGTGGGCTATGAGCTGGCGGGTTACCGAGGGCGAGAGGATCGGCTCACCGGCGGCCACCCGCGTCACCGCCCGCAGGATCTCCGCAGGCGGGGTGTCCTTCAGTAAGAAGCCACTGGCCCCGGCCCGGAGGGCACGCAGCACGTATTCATCGGCGTCGAACGTCGTCAACACGATGATCTCGGGCGGATGGGGCCGGGCGCGGAGCAGCTCGGTGGCGGCGAGGCCGTCGACCCGGGGCATCCGGATGTCCATGAGCACCACGTCGGGCCCGTGCCTGTCGGCCGCCGCGAGCACCTCGGCGCCATCGGCCGCCTCTCCCACCACGTCGACGCCGGGGGCACGGCCGAGGATCATCACTATCGCTGCCCGTACCAGGGGATCGTCGTCGACAACGAGAACGCGGACTGAACCGGTCATGCCGGCCACGGCAACCACGTCCACAGCCGGAATTCACCCGCCGGCGTACGGCCGTGCTCCAGCCGCCCGCCAGTGAGAGCGGTCCGCTCGGCGAGTCCGATGATGCCCATGCCCGCGCCCGGGATCGGCGTGCTGCGGGAGATATCCGCCGGAAACGGATTGCGGATCTCGACCGTGAGGCCGTCAGTGGCGGCGCCCTGCACCGCCACTGACACCTCGGCGTGGTCGGCATGCTTGCGGGCGTTGGTAAGTCCCTCCTGCACGATCCGGAACGCTGTACGGCCCACCGCCTCGGGCACAGCGCCGAGATCGCTCACCTCGCACTCCAGCACCACCCGCATCCCCGCTGTCCGTGACTCGTCGATCAGTCTCGGTAAGTCGACCAAGGTCGGCTGGGGCCGTTGCGGCGCCCCATCGACCTCGTCGTCGTCGGTTCGGTCTGACCGCAGCACGCCGATCACCTCGCGCAGGTCCTCTAGCGCACCGTGAGCATTGCTGCCGATCTCGGCAGCGGCGCGGGTGATCTCCGCGGGCGGCGCGTCGGGCCAAAGCTCCAGCGCTCCGGCTTGCAGGCTCAGCAGCGACAGGCGATGGCCGAGCACGTCGTGCATCTCCCGCGCGATCCGGTTGCGCTCCATCTGCCGGGCCTGGGCGACGCGCAGCTCCTGCTCGGACGCCGCCCGTTCGCGTTCCACGAGGGCGAGCTGCCGTCGTGCCCGGACGAACATCCCCAACGCGAGCACCGCCACGACACAGACGACACCGAGCAGGCTCTGCCACCAATTCGTCGGTGACATGTCAGGCCGGACCAGCCGCGTGAAGAAGGACGTCAGGGCGTAACCGGCGGCAACGAGCACGGTGGTGCGAAGGCGCCGATGCACCGCGACGGTGAACAGCGCGATCAGTGCGACGCCGGAGGCACTCACTGAGTAGATGGAGAAAACGCCGACGACCACAGCCAAGCCGACCGGCCAACGCCGGCGAAACCACAACCCGAGACTGGCCATCCCGCCTAGAGCGGCGTCCACCGCGATAGGCACGATAGGAAGCTGTCGGTCGGTGCCGTCGGCGTAGACGAGCGCCGTAAACCCGATGCCGAGAAGGAAACACAACACGTCGACGGCCCAGTCGCGGGGTGTACGACCCTCGCGGCCGGCCTCCTCGGCCCGGGTGAGGGAATCGCCGAACGCACCGGCGGACGGCCGGACCTTCACGATCAAGACAATACGGCAGCCCGGGCACGGCGGCATCCGACAAAAGTATTGCCGAGGCCCGAACCGAAGGATGCGAATGCCGACCTTTGGCCACATGCAGCACGCGGCATGCACTCGACATGCTGGTCATGCGTCGAACATCCTGTGCAACCGGATTCCAGGAGGGGAAATGATTACCCAGGACGGCATGCTGCATGCAGCCCAGCGCCATCACGAGGACAGCGGCGTTCTTCGCTGGGGCGGCCTGGCCGGTATCGCCGGGAGCGTCCTGCTGGTCGTGGTCTTCGCGATCGTGGGCATCTTCGCGGGACCGGAACCTGCCGGCCTCGCAGGTCCGATCTCACGGTTCCCGCAGATCAGAGCCGCCCGTACCGTCGAGAACGGCCTCTACCTGGCGACGCTGGCACTGTGGGTTCTACTCGCGCTCGCACTCTTCCGCAGCCTGCACAGGACGCGACCCGCATGCGCCCTATTCGGCAGCGCGCTCAACGTCGTCGGTCTCACTGTGCTCGCCGCCGGTGCCATTCCCCACGTTGTCACCTCCCGGCTCTCCGATCTGTACCACGCAGACAACGCGACTGCCGATGATCGGGCGACGCTGGTGCTGCTGTGGCAGGCGAACCAGGCCATGTTCGACGCTCTGCTGCTGGTCGGCCTGCTGGTAATGCCGGTCGGTGTCATCCTCCTGGGTTTCGCCATGAGCCGGGACCCCGCCTTCGGCAAGGTTGCCGGGAGCGTCTGCGTCGCGCTTGGCGTCGTCGGGCTCACCGCGGCGACGGTCACACTGATCAATCCGCTGTCGGCGGTTCGCCGCACTCGGCGTCTTCGCACTGATCGGCTTCCACCTCGTCGCCGGATGGAAGACCTTCCGCCTGTCAACGACCGCCGATTCCCGCGGGATCGGGACCTGAGGACGAAAGTTGGTACGGGCTAGGGCGCCAGGCGGCGATCGGTCAAGGGACGCAGCTGAGGGCGGCATGGGAGAAACCCGCCCTGTGTTTGGGGGGTCTGCCAGCTAGGGCTTCATGGCCGTGCCGGCGATCGTGAGAGGAGGTCAACAACGACTCGAGAACAGAAGGGCTCCTGATGTCTATCGTCCGCCGACACCCCGTCGTCACCTTTTTCCTCCTCGCCATCGCCCTCAGCTGGGGCGCCATTCCGTGGCAGAGCTTCTTCGCCCCGGGGGTTCTGATCGCGGCACTGATCGTGGTGTCCCTGACCGAGGGCGTCGCCGGGCTGCGGGCCATGGGATCGCGGTTGATCCGCTGGCGGGTCAGCTGGATCTGGTACGCGATCGCGCTCGCCGTGCCGCTGGGGGTCACGTTCGCATCGATAGGCCTGAACACCGCTTTGGGCGCACCCATCCCGCAGATCGCCGAGTTCACCGTCTGGTACAGCCTGCCGATGGCGATCGCCATAAATATTGTCAACCCCCTCAACGCGCAACTTCCGGAGGAGGCCAGCTTCCGGGGATGGGCTCAGCCCACCCTGCAGACCACCCGGACACCACTCGCCGCCACCGTGCTGATGGCTATCGGGGTCACCATCTGGCATGCCCCGCTCTTCGTCATGCACCAGTTCGGGTCCAGCCCGATCGAGGCGCTGCCCACCATCGCGGTAACTTTCTGGTACGCCTGGTTGTTCAATCACGCATCAGGCAGCGCCCTGCTCACGCTGATCGCGCACGCGGCCAATGGCGTCATCGAGACCAGCACCCTGTGGCCGGCGGGTGCCGACACGACCCGGATGACCTGGCTCTACAGCCTGGTCTGGTGCCTGGTCGCCATCTGCCTGCTCATCTTCAACCGCCGGTTCTGGACCAACCCACCAGCACAGGTCCCCGCCCGCGATCGTGTCGATACCCGGGTCGGATCAGGGTGACATTGCACCGGCGCGCCTCAGCGCGCGATCGAGCCGGAGCCCGGCGACGAGCACCTCATCGCCGGGCACCGGCCCAACGACGCGCTCCACTCGGCTTCGGTCGCCGACGACGACGCGAAGCCCACGGCCCCGCAACTGCCACTACCGTCGGCAGGCGGCCGCGCAATTGTGAGTGGGCTCCCCAGTTCGGCGGCGGGCGTAGGCGCTCAGTTCGCTGAACGAGCTCACTGCGTGCGAGGCTGGCTGAAGCGCAGCATGTTGCCGGAGGGATCGCGGAAGGCGCAGTCGCGGACGCCGTAGAACTGATCGATCGGCTCCTGCAGCACGTCGCCGCCCGCGGCACGGATGCGCTCGAAGGTCGCGTCGCAGTCGTCGGTCCTGAAGATGACACCGCGCAGCAGGCCTTTGGCCAGCAGTTTGGCCGCGGCCTCCTTGTCGGCGGGCGAGGCGTTCGGATCCGCGACGGGCGGTTCGAGGACGATGTCCACACCAGGCTGCGACGGCGCGCCGACGGTCACCCAGCGCATTCCCTCGAACCCGACGTCGTTGCGCACCTCCAGGCCGAGAACGTCGCGATAGAAGGCAAGCGCCTTGTCATGGTCGTCGACGGGTACGAAGCACTGTGAAAGTTCGATATCCATGCATCTCACGCTAGGGGACCGAGGCACCGTTCGCTTCTCCGTTCCTGACCTGTCAGTCGATCGTTTCGATGGCGGACCGCTGGCGGATGCGGCAGGCGACCAGACCATCAGCTCGAAGGCCGCCGGAGGGAATACTCTGACGACCGTGGAGAGGGTGCGGTGGGGAATCATCGGCGTCGGGAATGTGACCGAACGTAAGAGTGGGCCGGGTTTTCAGCAGGCCGAACGATCCGAATTGGTTGCCGTCATGCGGCGAAATGGTGATCTTGCCGCTGACTACGCTCGACGAAACAACGTCCCGCGATGGTACGACGATGCCGACGAGCTCATCAACGATCCCGAGGTCGATGCCGTCTACGTTGCCACGCCGCCTGACTCACACAGGGAATATGCCGTTCGCGTCGCCCGGGCAGGAAAGCCCGTCTATGTCGAGAAACCGATGGCTCGCACGGTCCCGGAGTGTGAGGACATGATTGCGGCCTGCGACGAGGCCGGGGTGGATTTGTTCGTGGCCTACTACCGTCGCGCCATGCCGCGTTTTGTGACCGTCAAGGAACTGTTGGACAGTGGCCGGATCGGTCAGCTTCGGTCGGTCAGCATCCGCAACGAGCGGCCCGCTCCGGCGGGTGCGGATGATCAGGAGGGCTGGAGGGTAGATCCCGAGATCTCTGGCGGTGGCCACTTCGTCGACCTCGGCTCCCACATCCTCGATGTGCTGGACTGGCTACTTGGTCCGGTGACTCATTCGGCCGGAGTCGCTGTGAACCGTGGTGGACGCTACCTAGCCGAAGACCTGGTCACCGGTGTCTTCAGCTTCCGTTCTGGTGTAGAAGGTGTCGGTGTCTGGAACTACGACTCGTTCCAGTACGAAGATCACATCGAGATCATCGGAACAGCGGGAGCCTTGAGCTTCTCCTGCTTCGCCGACGAGCCGCTGCAGCTGCTCACTTCGCGTGGCGTGGAACAGATAGCGGCGCCCTATCCGGAGACCGTTCAACTGCCCCTTATCCAGACCGTGGTCAACGCTCTGACCGGGCATGGCGAGTCGCCCAGCAACGGGCGCAGTGCCGTCAGAACGACTCGGGTTATCGATGGTTTGCTATCGGACTACAGGGATAGTCACGGAATCACCTATTGAACTGACGAATCAGGTCATGGGGCCTGACCGCGCTCAGCAAGTCTCGACGATGAGCGGAGTAGGTCAACGAGATAGACAAGCGCCGGGCATGTAAGGCCAACCCCTTCAGCGCGGGAGCTGAGGCCTGTCGCTAGTCAGCCTTCTGCTGAACTGTCTTCGCCAGGTGTGCGCTGACGTAGCGCAATGTCCCTCGCTCGAGCCCGGCGTAGTTCCTTGTTCCGTCGATGCCGGCGAACACACGGAATGGCCGATGAAACACTCGCGGGATCAAAGCGTCGATGAGTTCCAGTTTCCGGGCATTGTCCAGCTGCAGGGCGGTCAGGACATTGCTTGTGATGTCGGTCTGCTTCTCTACTGTCAGGCCACAGGTATTGAACTGTTCCCGCAGCACCTCAACGCCATCTATGTCGCGCAGATCGGCAAAGAAGAATCGGCCCCCTGGTCGCAGCACCCGGCTGACCTCGGAGAGAAAGGCATCCATGGACTCATAACAGTGTGAGGACTCGATGTTGACAACAGCGTCGAAAGACGATGCTGGGAACGGCATTGATTGGGCGTCGCCGCGCACAAAGGCCAAGCCGGGCTCCAGCCGGTGCATGTTACACAAGTTCACTGCCTGCTGCGAGAAATCCAGGCCGGTCATCGATCGTGGCTGCAGGTACCGGCTTATGAAGGAGGCGCCCCCACCTCGCCCAGAACCGACTTCCAGGACATCCCTGCCTTCCAAGTCAGAGCGGTCGATCGCATGCAGATACAGCTGGATGCACAGCCGATCCGGTTCATCGCACGACCTCAACGGCGGCGTGCTGGCATCAACCGTGGCGGGAGCATAGCCGTAATTCATAAACGCCCAGTCCGGTGTCGACACACGTTTCGCCAAGGCCTCATAACAGGCGCGCCACACGAATGACCGAAGGCCCATACGCCAAGGTACCTAGGCCACTCAGGGGTACCTCGATGGCTCCCGGTGCGCCGAAGGTGAAAGGCTGCCGGAATGGACTTCACCTCTCTCGGCCGTACCGGCCTTCAGGTATCGCGACTTTGCCTCGGCACGATGAACTTCGGGCCCAGAACGTCAGAGGAGGATTCGCACGCCATCATGGACGTCGCCCACGACGTCGGGATCAACTTCTTCGACACCGCCAACCGCTACGGCACCGAGCCGGGCGAGACGGAAACCATCATCGGCAACTGGTTCGCCAGCGGCGGCGGCCGGCGGGAGCGGACCGTCATCGCCACCAAGGTCTACGGCGAGATGGGCAGCTGGCCCAACGAGGGCAAGTTGTCGGCGCTCAACATCCGCCGGGCGCTGGATGCGAGCTTGCGCCGGCTGCAGACCGACTACGTCGATCTCTACCAGTTCCACCACATCGATCGGAACACCCCGTGGGAGGAGATCTGGCAAGCGATCGAGGTGGCTGTGCAGACCGGCAAGATTCTCTACGCCGGGAGCAGCAACTTCGCGGGCTGGCACATCGCCGACGCGCAGGCCGCCGCCGCCCGACGAAACCTGATGGGCCTGGTCAGCGAGCAATCGCTGTACAACCTGCTGGTCCGCGACATCGAGCTCGAGGTCGTCCCGGCCGCTGAACACTATGGGCTCGGGATCATCCCCTGGTCACCGCTGCAGGGCGGCCTGCTCGGTGGCGTGATCAAGAAGGAGAACACGGGTGTCCGGCGACTCGAGGGTCGGGCGGCGCAGAGCCTCGCGGAGCATCGGGACGCGATCCAGGCGTACGAGGATCTAGCCGAGGAGATCGGAACGGAACCCGGCACGCTGGCCCTTGGCTGGCTGCTCACCAGGCCCGCGGTCACCGCGCCGATCATCGGTCCGCGAACCCGTGACCAGTTGGACAGCGCGATGCCTGCCCTGAAGCTCAGCCTGTCGGCGGAGCAGCTGAACCGCCTCGACGAGATTTTCCCGGGCCGCAAGACCGCACCCGAGGATTACGCCTGGTAGCTGGTCCAACGACCGAGCCATCACTGGTCGGGACGGATGTTCTGGTTGAGGTGGAAGACATTGTCCGGGTCGTATCGCCGTTTGAGCTCGACCAGCCGGGCCAGCTTGCCGGCCGGATATGCCCGGCGCACGCCGGCCTCGCCCTCGTCGCTGAGGGTGTTGACGTAAACGCCGCTGGCGAATGGCTCGAGTGCAGCGCCGTACCGGCGGGCCGCCGTGATGCGCTGGTCGTCTTCTGCGGGGTCGGTCCAGGCGGTCGAGGCGACGAACTCCACCAGGGCGTTGCGGTGGCTGAACGCGCTGTCGTCGTCAGACCTCGCGGCGATCGCGCCACCGTAACCCTGGAACGAGCCGTTCGGTAATCGTGCCGGGTCGACGCCCGGATCGGCTTCCCCCCGGGACAGGAACGCATCGATTGCTTCGTCGGACAGTTCCTGGAGGTAGTGACCCTTGAAGTAACGCCGCCGTAGTCCGGGACGGTGCCACTCGTCGTCGATGGTCTGCAGCTGCAGGTAGGACACGTCATCCACCCGCTTGGCCAGCGGGGCACCGAAACCGGCCAGGCGGCGCATCAGCTGTGGCGCTTCGTCGGTGCCGCCCACCCAGACGAAACCCAAGCTGGCCACGGCGCGGTTGCGGAGCGGGGCCGGCACATCCGGCGAGTCAGCCATCGAGCCGGCCCAGGCAACGGGCGTAGCTTGGGCGGGTACGCCGTTGGCCAGCAAGTCACGCCAGCGGCGCATCGAGGGCCCCGCCTCGGCCAGATCAAACGTGTGGTCGGTGAGCAGCGCGGAGGAACCGACCTCGTGAAGACGGAACTCGAACTCGGTGACGACACCGAAATTGCCGCCGCCCCCGCGCAGTCCCCAGAACAAGTCCTCGTGCTGTGACTCGCTGACTCGCAGTGTCGCGCCCTCAGCGGTGACAACTTCGTAGGAGGCGACGTTGTCGCAGGCCAGGCCGAAGCGCCTGGCCAGCCAGCCCATCCCGCCGCCGAGGGTGAGCCCGCCCACCCCGGTGTGGGAAACGTTGCCTGCCGTCGTGGCCAGGCCGAAATGCTGTGCAGCCCTGTCCAAATCACCCAGCAGTGCGCCACCCTGCACCCAGGCCCGGCGGGCGTCCGAATCCACCCGAACGGCGCGCAGCCCCGACATATCGATCAACAAACCACCATCCGGCACTGAGATACCAAGCACGCTGTGCCCGCCACAGCGGACACCGACTTCCATGTTGTTGATCCGTGAGAATTCGATCGCGGCGGCCACGTCGGCGGTGCTCGCGCACCGCACCACGACGGCCGGACGGCGGTCCACCATGGCATTCCACATGGCACGGGCCGCGTCGTATCCATCGTCGCCGGACAGCATCACCTGACCGTCCACGCTGCGCCGGAGGCGGTCCACATCAACGCGACCCGTGCTGATCATCTGAACTCGGCCAGCGCTAAGCGACCGTCACGCGCTTGGCCTCACCTCTCCTACTCGGTCGGGTGCTTGTCTTCGCAATGCAGGCCGGGACAGCGGCTAGATCACCGTGGTCGCGGCGCGCGATACGCAGTCGGCGTCTCGCCGACGAGTTCGGTGAACCGAGAACTGAATGACCCGAGCGACGTACATCCCACCGCCATGCACACATCGGTCACCGACATGTCGCCCCGGCGCAACAGCGCCTTCGCGCGTTCGATGCGCCGGGTCATGAGGTACGAGTACGGGGTCTCGCCGTAGGCCGCGCGGAACTGCCGCGAAAAATGCGCGGGCGACATCAATGCGGTGCGCGCCAACGCCGGGACGTCGAGCGGCTCGGCGTACGCGCGGTCCATCAGGTCTCGCGCGTGACGCAGGCGAGCCAGGTTCGCCAGCTCATCCGGGGTCACGACAGCAACAATAAGTCGATCGGCCGCCCGATGACGGGTGGAACGCCTGGCATTCCTGGTACGTCGGCATGAGACCCTGAGCCTACGAAGCGTTGCAGCCGTGGTGGGTGGATCGTGCTCCATGCCGGGGCGTGCGACGAACGCTCACCGAACACGGCCGATGGGCGAGGCGGTAGCTCGTAGTCTGAGTTTGTCGACGTCGGTCTTTCGCGACCGGCCAGACTAGGCGCCTGACGCACCACGCGTCGAATTGGAAGGACACGAGGTGGGTAATCGGGCACGGCTGATTCTGGGCAGCGCGCTCATGCTGTTCCTGGAACTGGCGTTGATCAGATGGACCGGCGCCAACGTCGTCCATCTGAGCTTCTTCTCGAACTTCGTCCTGCTCGGCTCCTTCCTCGGCATCGGCCTCGGATTTCTGCTGGCTCGCGAGGACCGGCCCGGCCCGGCCGTACTACTCGCTGGTCGCGCTGCTCGCACTGGTGGGGTTCATCCTCAGCAACCCGGTGACCATCGACCGGGCGAGCACCGATGTGATCTTCTTCACCAGCCTGGAGACGACCGGGCCGAAGCCCTGGCTCTCGCTCTCGGTGATCTTCCTCGCGGTCGCGGTCATCATGGCCGGGCCGGGTGAGATCGTCGGCTCCTGCTTCCACCATCTGCCCCGGCTCGAGGCCTACCGCCTCGACCTGATCGGCAGCCTCATGGGGATCGGGGCGTTCACCCTGCTCTCGTTCACCGGGGCCCCGTCGGTGGTGTGGGGAGCGATCGTGGCAACGCTGTACGCCGTCCTGCTGGGTCGGCCCGGTCGCGGGTTGGCGATCGCGGCGGGCCGCCGGGCTTGTCATGCTGTTGGCCGGCGAGACGTTCATCGCGCCGGGAACAACGCGGGAGTCGGTGTCCTGGTCCCCCTACTACAAGGTGACGACGTACGTCCAGGATGAAGGCGAGACCAGCTCGCTGATGGTCAGGGTCAACGGCATCCCGCACCAGCGGGTGACAACGGCCGCGGCCCGCGAGCAACAGGAGCCGCAGTACGTCACCGCATACCAGCGCTTGGTCGCCAACCCGCTGGACAACGTGTTGATCGTCGGCGCCGGTACCGGAACCGATGTGGCGATCGCGCTGCGCAAGGGTGCCAAGCACGTCGACGCGGTCGAGATCGACCCGGCGCTGCTGCAACTCGGCCGCGACCGCAACCCGGACCGTCCGTACCAGGATCCGCGGGTAACCACATACGTCGACGACGGCCGTGCGTTCCTTGAACGGACCGACACCAAGTACGACCTGATCCTGTTCGCCCTGCCGGACTCGCTGACCCTGGTTTCCGGGGCCAGCTCGCTGCGGCTGGAGAGTTATCTGTTCACCGAGCAGGCGTTGACCGCCGCCCGCGACCATCTCAACGCCGGTGGCGCGTTCGCGATGTACAACTTCTACCGCGAGGGCTGGCTGGTGGACCGGCTCGCCGGCACCTTGGAGCGAGCGTTCGGGCACGCGCCGTGTGTGGACGTGAACCCGCAGTTCAGCCAGCAGGCGGTCATGGTGAGCGGCCTCAGTCGCGTCCGATCAGGCCTGCGCGACCACCTGGGCGCGCACCTCGGCGGCGCCTGCTCCGTCCAGCGACGACAAGCCGTTCCTGTATGTCAAGGACGGCTCGTTCACAGAATCTGGAGTTGTACTGGCGCACCCTGTTCCTGATCCTGCTGGTCAGCGCCGTCAGCGTGGCCGGAGTGCTGCTGGGCCGCGGCCGCGATGGCGGCTCTGTTGGCCGGACTCTGGCCCGGCTGGTGAGCTACCGCGACCTGTTCCTACTCGGCGCAGCATTCATGCTGCTGGAAACGAAGTCGGTGACCGGGCTTCGCTCTGCTGTTCGGCACAACGTGGGTGGTCAACGCGCTGGTGTTCGCCGGCGTCCTACTGGCGGTACTGGCCGCGGTCGAGGTCACCAGGCGCCGCACCACCCCGCCGCTGCCGGTGATGTACGCGATCCTGCTCGGCGGGCTGGCGCTGTCCTGGCTGGTGCCGAGCTCCTGGCTGCTCTCGCTGCCGATCGGAGCACGCGCAGTGGCCGCGATCACGATCGCGTTTCTGCCGATTTTCGCGGCCAACGTCATCTTCGCGAAGCGGTTCGCCGAGACCGTCGAGCCGACTCTCGCGTTCGCGGCCAACCTGCTCGGCGCGATGGTCGGTGGCTGCCTGGAGTACCTGGCGCTGCTGTTCGGCTATCACGCGCTGCTGATCCTGGCCGCGGTGCTCTACGTCGGCGCGTACCTGATCAGACCGCGCGCGGCCCCCTCGCAGCCGCCGGCCCCGGCCACCGAACCGGTTCGGGCCGCTGAGGTGCCGGCCTAGAGCATGCAGAGCGGCTCGGCTGGCGGACGATTCGTCGGGACTCGCGCGGTCGTGACCGGTGGCGCTCATGGGATCGGCCGGGCGTGCGCCGTGCGCCTCGCAGCTGAGGGCGCTCTGGTTGCCGTCGCCGATCTCGACCTGGGTGACGCGGAAGTCGTCAGAGATCAGTTGCCCGACAACCCCGTCCGTCCACACCTGGCACTGCTCATGGATGTGACCGACTCCTCCTCAGTCGAGCACGGGATCGACGTGGCCGCCCGCGAGCTCGGTCAGATCGACGTCCTGGTCAACGTGGCCGGTGGTGACACCGAGCACGGCAGGTTCGAAGACATCGACGACGAGGTGTGGCGACGGATGCTGGAGCTCAATCTCCTCGGTGTCGTCCGTTGCTGCCGTGCCGCCGTCCCGCACCTTCGGAGCAGTACCCGGGGACCGGCCATTGTGACCATCAGCTCCGTGAACGGTCTCACTGCCCTAGGCAGTGAGCCGTACTCATCGTCCAAGGCCGGAATCACATCGTTGACCGCGAATCTGGCCGCCAGCCTGGCATCGGACGGGATCCGAGTGAACGCGGTCGCGCCGGCAACCATCAGGACCAGGGTCTGGGATGAACAGGAGGGGGGCGCCGACCGCCTCCAAGGGTTGTACGCACTGGGCCGCGTCGGCGAACCAGAAGACGTCTCCGGCGCCGTGGCGTTCCTTGCGTCGAGCGACGCTGCGTGGATCACGGGCCACACGCTCCCCGTCGATGGCGGTCTGCTCGCCATCAGCCGGCCGGCATGGGAAGCAATGAATCTCCCGCGAGAGACCTCACGATAAGCGGCGGGCGACCCGGGAAGTTGATCAAGCCATGCCGAACATGCATGCCGAATCTCGGCCTCTCTAATCGACGTTGATGACGACGTTTCCGATCTTCTGCCCAGTCTCGACGTATCGGTAGGCCTCGACGATCTCCGTCAGCGGGTAGCTGCGGTCGATGATCGGTCGGAACAGTC
Source organism: uncultured Actinomycetota bacterium (assembly GCA_963808495.1). Taxonomy (GTDB): domain Bacteria; phylum Actinomycetota; class Actinomycetes; order Propionibacteriales; family Propionibacteriaceae; genus Microlunatus. The sequence goes on along the minus strand of CAWEGC010000008.1, from coordinate 360,040 downwards.
CGGACTCCATCAGGTCTTTGAAGTAGTTCATCATCGCCTGGTTGTGCCGTGGAAGAGGGAACAGGACCGACTTGCCGGGTAGCAGCGGGGTGACGAGCGCCAGGAACGGGTTCTGGCTGAGCGGACCCAGGTCCGTCGACATGTACACCCCGCGTGGTTTCAGCAGTCGGCGGCAACGGCCGAACGAACTCTTACCGACGGCGTCGAACACCACGTCATACCGCTGCTCGTCCTGAGTGAAGTCCTCCGCAGTGCGATCAATGACCCGTTCGGCTCCCAAGCCGCGCGCAAGCTCCAGATGTGCGGTGTCGCAGACGGCGGTGACATGAACCCCCTCACTCGCCAGCAACTGGACCGCCGCAGAGCCGATGGCGCCGGTCGCGCCGTTGACGAGGACGGACTGCCCCGCGCGAACCTTCGCCTTTCTGATGTCCGCGAGGGCGTAGTGGGAGCCCTCTGTGGCCGGCGCGGCCTGGGAGTACGTCAGGTCCGCCGGGATCTGGGCCAGCGAGGCGTCCTCGCGGATGGTCAGGTACTGCGCGTGGGCACCCCACCGCGGAGTCGTCGTACCCGAACACTCGGTCACCGACGGCGAAGGACGTCACGGCCGAGCCGATGGCCTCGACGTCTCCGGCGAATTCGTTGCCAAGGATCGTCACGCGCGGCCGCACGAGCCCGGTGAAGAGCGCGGATGAAGAACGGCTTTGCGCCCCGGAAGCCGCAATCGGTGCGGTTCACGGTCGTCGCGCGAACCCTGACGAGCACCTCGTTGTCCTTGGCTGCCGGCGTGGGCACGTCCACCACGCGTACCACGTCGGGCGGGCCGTACCGAGTGTGCACCGCGGCTTTCATACCTGCACGCTAGCCGCGGAGCATTTTGCGCAGTCGCTTCCGCAGTTCAATGAGTTGAGCCAGCTATCGCCTTGACGGCCTCCGCGACGGGGGTATCGCCGCCGATCAGGTCCACGGTCCGGCCGATGGTGTTCGGCGAGTCGAGCACGGTGGCGAGGACCGCAGCGACGTCGTCGCGGGTGACTTGCCCGCGGGGGACGCTCTCGCCCAACGTGACTCGGCCGGTGCCGGCGTCGTTGGTGAGCCCGCCGGGGCGCACAACCGTCGCCTTCAGCCCGCTCGCGCGGACCGCTTCGTCCGCACGGCCCTTCGCGCGCAGGTAGACGCTGAAGGTGTCGTCGCCAGGTAGCTTGGGGTCCGCCCCCATGCTGCTGACGATCACGTAGCGGTCGATCCCGGCCCGCTTCGCCGCCGCGATCAACGTCACCGCGCCTCCGTAATCCATCGTCTCCTTGCGCTCAGGACCGCTCCCGGGACCGGCGCCCGCGGCGAACACGACGGCATCGCAGCCCGCGATCGCCTGCGCGACGTCATCCTCGCCCGCGTTCTCGAGATCGGCCAGAACGGGCTGGGCGCCGGCCTGCCTCACATCGTCCGCGTGGTTGGGGTTGCGGATCAGAGCCACGGCCTCATCACCACGTTGTGACAGCACCTTGGCCAGGCGCAGGGCAATCTGACCGTGGCCTCCGGCGATGGCTACTCGCATGACCCCGCAGCTTACGCGCGCCGCGTTGTCGCAGCTCCATGCACGCGACGCCACGGAGTGGGTGCTCGGTAACGTGAGCTTCGGCGGAGCAATCGTGGAAGCAGGACAGGAGATCAATATGACGTTGCCGAAGAGCGTGTTGGGGCGTACCGGGTTGTCGGTGACCAAGCTGGGCTATGGCGCGATGGAGGTGCGCGGGTCACGGATCTGGGGCGGGCGTCCGATCGAGGACACAGAGGCGGATCAGATCTTGAACGCGGTCGTCGACAGCGGCGTCAACTTCATCGACACCGCGAACGACTACGGGCGCAGCGAAGAGTACATCGGCCGGTTCCTCTCGAACCGCCGCGATGAGTTCGTGCTGGCCACGAAGTGCGGCTGCACGGTGGTGCGCCGCGACGAGAGTACCGACGACACTCCTCACGTGTGGACCAAGGAGAACGTGTTCCGCGGCTTGCACGAAAGCCTTGCGCGCATGCGAACCGACTATGTCGATCTGATGCAGCTGCACAACCCGAGCGTCGAGCAGTGCGAGAACGGAGACCTGGTCGCGGCTTTGCAGCAGATGAAGGAGCAGGGAAAAGTGCGCTGGATCGGTATCTCCGCCACGCATCCGCACCTGGAAACCTATATCGGCTGGGACGTGTTCGACACTTTCCAAATTCCGTACTCGGCTCTGGAGCGCCAGCATGAGGACGCGATTCAGGCGGCATCGGACTCCGGAGCGGGTGTGATTGTTCGAGGCGGTGTCGCCCGCGGTGAGCCCGGCGCCGGCTTGGGCGAGCAAGACCGGTGGGAGAGATGGGAGGCAGCGCGCCTGGACGATCTGCTCGACGAGGGCGAGACCCGGACAGGTTTCCTGCTGCGGTTTACCAACGCACACCCGGGCATGAATACCAACATCGTCGGCACGATGAATGTTCATCATTTGAAGGACAACATCGCGGCCGCCACTCGGCCGTTGCCGGCCGATACCTACGCCGAGGCCAAACGGCGCTTGGACGGCGTATCGAGTGATGGGTGAATGTCGGTTGGCCAGGCTCGGTTTCACCCGCGTCGGGTGACGCCGCGCCTGCTCGGGATAGCTAGTTTGGCAGATCTGACGTGTGCCCGGCCGTCTCAGGTATGAACGGGCTTACGGCCCGTCCGGCATGCACAGATGTGCACAGCGAAGCCGAAGGAGTAGCAGCTATGGGACTGCGAGATCGCCAGAATCGCGACGCCGCTCCAGGCAAGCAGATCTATCAGATGCGTCAGAAGCTGATGTCGATAGGCGACGACTACTGGATTGAAAACGAATCCGGGGAAAAGGCATTCAAGGTCGACGGGAAAGCAGCACGGCTGCGCGAGACGTTCGTGTTGGAGGATGCCTCCGGTCGGGAAGTTGCGAAGATCCAAGAACGCAAGTTCCACGTTCGCGACTCGATGAAGATCGAACGTGACACCGGCGACGCGACGGTCCACAAGGCGCTCGTCGGCCTACGAGATCGTTTCAAGGTCGAAGTCGACGGGGGGGCTGAGATGACCGCGCACGGCAACCTGGTCGATCACGAGTACGAGATCGAGCGCAGCGGTGACCCTGTCGCGACCGTGTCGAAGAAATGGTTCAGGGTCAGGGAAAGCTACGGTGTCGAGGTCGAACCCGGGGAGGACGACGTGCTCATCCTGGCGATCACTGTCTGCATCGACGCGCTGACCCGCGACTGACTCGACCCACTCCATCACGACACCAAGCCTTGACCGCGTTCACGATTGAGCCGCTGGTCCGGGCCCTGCGGACGTCGACATCGGTCGGAAAAGGGCCGGCATCGTGAGTCTCGAGCAGGGCCTTTTTGACCTGGCCGTTGTCAGTCTGATCGCCGCCCTGGCCCCCATCGTGGCGGGTCTGCTTTCCCGATTTCGGGTGCCCCAGGTGGTGATCCTGATTGTGGCGGGAGTCGTGGTCGGGCCCCAGGTCCTGGGCTGGGCCGAGCCGCAGAGTGTCGAGCTGATTTCCAACGTGGGCCTGGGCTTCCTGTTCCTGCTGGCAGGCTACGAGCTTGAGCTCGAGCTGTTCCGAGAGCGGGCCGGACGGCTCGCTGTCACATCCTGGCTGGCAACAGTGCTGATCGCGATCCTCGTGACCGGCGCGTTGGAGGCGATCGGTTTTGTCAAGGCTTTCGTACCTATCGCGATCGGCCTGACCACCACTGCGCTGGGCACGCTACTGCCGATCCTGCGGGACAACCAGATGTTGGAAGGCAAATTCGGCGGATTCATCATGGCAGCCGGAGCGGTTGGCGAGTTCTTCCCCATCGTGGCGGTCGCAGTCTTCCTCAGCACCAAGGGCGCCTTTCTCGGCCTCATCTCGCTCGGCGTCATCGCGGCGATCGCGTTGCTGTTCACGTTCGTCCCGCGGCTGTTACACCACGAGAGGTTGGCGGGAATCATCTCCGAAGGGGAGCACGCGACCTCGCAGACGACACTGCGCTGGACGATGTTCCTGCTCTTTGCGCTCCTGGTCATCGCAGCGGATTTCGGGCTCGATGTGGTGCTGGGGGCTTTTCTGGCCGGCGTCGTCTTGCGCCGTTGGGCGCCGGGCGACGTACATGCTTTGGAGGGCAAGCTCGACGCCATTGGGTACGGGTTCTTTATTCCGGTTTTCTTCGTCACGTCGGGGATGGCCTTGGACCTGCACTCGATCATCGAGTCGCCAATGCGCCTGGTCGTCTTCTTCGTGCTGTTCCTCGCGGTTCGTGGCCTTCCGGCGCTGCTGTTCTATCGGCGCGACCTTCCTTTGCGTGGGCGGCTGCAGATGATGCTGCTGACCGCGACTGCCTTGCCGCTGCTCGTCGCACTAGCAAAGATCGGCCAGGAGTCGGGAACGATGTTGCCGGAGAACGCTGCCGCACTGGTCGGTGCAGGCGTGCTTTCCGTCATCGTGTTCCCTCCGATTGCCATCAGCCTTCGCCGCCAGGCCCCGCGCCGACTCGAGCAAGCACCGACAGGCGACGGCAAATGATCAACTGTGCTCCCTCGCTCCAGGCCTCACCCAACTCATGCTGGACGAGCCGTCGCATTGATGACCTCCGTCTCGATGACATGGGCAGACCACCGATTCCACCCTCCGCGGGTGAGTCGGAAGCTGAGATCGTGCCTGAGGCTGGATGTTCTGCCCGGTGGGAGGCACAGCGTGAGGATGCGGCCGGTTCGACTCAACGCGGCGATCGCCACCTTGTTCGTCGTGGGCTCGACGTGCTTCGTGCTGGGATCGGTGCCGGCCTACATCAACGCGGTTGGGGGTGTCGCGGACGGCGTCACCTACTTCGTGGGATCGATCTTCTTCACGTCTGCGTCATTCCTGCAACTCCTGCAGTCGGAGAACCCGTCGATGACGCAGGTCGACGACACCCAGCAGAACACGCCGGAGCCGGTGGCGATCTGGCGCTGGCTTCCGCATGACCGCGGTTGGCTCGCAGCGATCACGCAGTTTCCGGGCACACTGTTCTTCAACATCAGCACCCTGGCCGCCCTGGCCCAGAACGCCACTGTCCAGCAGCAGGACCGGCACGTGTGGCGGCCCGATGTCTACGGCTCGACGCTATTCCTCGTGGCCAGCGTGTTCGGCATCCTCGCCGTGGGCCGCTTCTGGAGTTTTCAGCCGCGATCAGTCCCGTGGCAGATCGCGTGGCTGAACATGATCGGATCCATCCTGTTCATGGCCTCAGCCTTGGGCAGCTTCGTGCTGCCCGCCACGGGCGATCTTGTCAGCGTTCGGATCACCGTCCTCGGCACTCTGCTCGGCGCTTTGTGTTTCTTGATCGGAGCCGCACTGATGTTTCCGGCGTGGAGGCAGTCAGTGCAGAGCCGCGGCTGTCGTGCGCCCGACCAACCCATGACCGGAGAGCCGGTGATCAACATTCACCCTTGTGGACCCGCAGCACCATCCCAGCCAGCCAAGCTGCGCATCCGTCCAGATGAGCCGACCGAAGGAGAGCGAATGACCGCCCAAGCCCACACCGACGCAGACACAGCGCTGTTCGGTAATCGCTTCATTACCCAGGACGTCCCCAGCCGTGAGTTTCCGGTCGAAGGTATGCCCGCGGCCGACGCGATGCGGCTGGTGTTCGAGGACCTCGCGATCGAAGGCGACCCGGCGCACAACCTGGCCACCTTCGTCACCACGTGGATGGAGCCGGAGGCACAGCGGATCATCGCCGCCAACCTGCACCGCAACTTCATCGACCACGCTGAATACCCGCGCACGGCCGAGATCGAGCAGCGCTGTATCCGGATGCTCGCCGACCTCTTCCATGCACCTGGGGAGACGACGGGGGCACGAACGCAGGGATCATCGGAGGCGATCATGCTCGGTGCGCTGTCGCTGAAGTGGAAGTGGAGGGAGCGCCGCCAGGCGGCCGGACAGCCGACGACAAGTCCGAACCTCGTCTTCGGCGGCGACGTGCACGTCGTCTGGGAGAAGTTCTGTCGTTACTTCGATGTGGAACCGCGGATCGTGCCGCTCCAGCCCGGAAAGTACACGATCGGCCCTGACGATGTCAGTCCCCACCTCGACGAGAACACCATCGGCGTCGCGGCCGTGCTCGGGACCACATTCACCGGGCACAAGGACGACATCGTCGGCATCAACAACCTGCTCGTCCAGGTGAAGAACGAGCGGGGACTCGACATTTCCCTGCACGTCGACGGCGCGAGCGGCGGATTCGTTTGGCCATTTCTGTACCCGGACTCCGAATGGGACTTCCGCCTCGACCAGGTGCGCTCCATCAACGTCTCCGGACACAAGTTCGGGCTGGTCTACCCCGGCGTGGGCTGGTTGATCTTCCGGGAGACATCTGACCTGGCCCACGATCTGGTGTTCGAGGAGAACTACCTGGGGAAGACCGACGCGACCTTCACCCTGAACTTCTCCACCGGCTCGGCCATGGTGCTCGCCCAGTACTACAACCTCGTCCGGTACGGTCGCGCCGGCTACAGCTACATCATGAAGAACATGCAGCAGAACGCCAGATTCCTCGCCGAGCGGCTGCAAGAGCTCGGCAGGTTCGAGTTGATCGGCGCCGATGAGGAACAGCTCCCCCTCGTCTCCTTCCGGCTGGCGTCCGACGAGGGTTTCGACGAGTTCGACCTCGCCTGGCAGCTATCGGCCGAACGAGGCTGGATGGTGCCTGCCTACACCCTGCCTCCGAACGCCCAGGACGTCTCGATCATGCGGGCTCTGGTCAAAGAGACTCTGAGCCGTGAACAGGTCGAAACGCTCGCCCGAGACATCGACGAAGCGTGCACCACGCTGGCCCGCAAAGGTGGCGCCCACGAATCCGAACGCCAAAAGATCATCACCGGACCAGGGCACTGAGCGACCGCCGACCTGGGCAGGTCACGTGACGACGTAGCCCGGCCCAAGACTCGTTCAAGTCGGCTCCTGCAGATGCCGCCATGTTTGAGCGGTTGAGCAGGCTCGGCCGGCCGGGTGGATCATGTCCTTGGACGGTCGGTGAGCGGCCATTTCCTCAGACGACGACAGGAGCATGAGCCATGGACAAGCGCACCTTGGGCAGCGCCGGCCTGGAGGTATCCGCCATTGGGCTGGGATGCATGAGCATGACCGGTGGCTATAGCGACAGGCCGGACCGGCAGGAGATGATCTCGCTGATCCGCACTGCTGTCGATCGCGGCGTCACCTTCTTCGACACCGCCGAGATCTACGGCCCGTACGTCAACGAGGAACTGGTCGGGGAGGCGCTTGCCCCGCACAAGGGGCAAGTCGTGATCGCCACCAAGTTCGGATGGGACATCGATCCCGTCGAACGCAAGCCACGGGGGCGGGTCACCAGCCGCCCGGACACCATCAAGCAGGTCGTGGAGGGATCACTGCAACGGCTCCGTGTTGAGACCATCGACCTCTACTACCAGCACCGCGTCGACCCACAGGTGCCCGATCGAGGACGTCGCAGGCGCAGTCAAGGACCTCATCGAGGCCGGCAAGGTGAAGCACTTCGGCATGTCCGAGGCGGCTGCCGGGACGATCCGCCGGGCGCACGCGGTCCAGCCCGTCACCGCCGTCCAGAGCGAGTACTCATTGTGGTGGCGCCGACCAGAGGAGGAGGTGCTGTCCGCCTGCGAGGAGCTAGGCATCGGCTTCGTGCCCTACAGCCCGCTCGGCAAGGGCTTTCTCACAGGCACTATCAACACCTCAACCAGCTTTGACTCCGGTAACGACATCCGCAGCACCATCCCCAGGTTCACGCCGGAGGCGCTCCAGCACAATCAGGCTGTTGTCGACCTGCTCGCCAGCATTGCCCAGCGCAAGGGCGCCACCCCCGGGCAAATCGCCCTGGCGTGGCTACTGGCGCAGAAGCCTTGGATCGTTCCGATCCCTGGCACCCGCAAGCTGCACCGCCTGGAGGAAAACATCGGCGCGGCCGACGTCCAACTCTCGGCTGACGAACTCAGAGAAATCGAGGACGCCGCATCCAAGATCCAGGTGCAGGGCGGCCGATACAACGAGGCCGCGGAACAAATGACCAACCTTTAGGCGGTCTCGGAGCTGGTGATGGTGGGGGCGGCTCGCCGCGCCCCCGAAGGTGACCGCGTGGGTTCAACGAGGGAGGGCGGGCAATGGCACGTGTGGTCGTGACTGGTGGGGCGGGCAAGCTCGGGCGGGCCTGCGTCGATGAGCTGATACGTCATGGGTGGGACGTGGTTGTGTTCGATCGGGTGCGTCCGGCGTCGGAGGGTGCGGCGTTCATTCCGATCGACCTGACCGACTACGGACAGGTGCTGGACGCGATGCTGGGGGTCGAGGAGAGGTACGCCAGGATCGACGCACTGGTGCATCTCGCCGCGGTCCCCGCGCCGGGGAGGGTGGCCGACCACCTGACCTTCATGAACAACATCGGGTGCACCTGGAATGTCTTCAGCGCGGCGCGCCGTGCGGCGGTGACCAACATCGTGTGGGCTTCCAGCGAGACCGTGCTCGGGCTGCCGTTCGACACCCCACCGCCGTACATTCCCGTGGACGAGGAGTACCCGCCCAGGCCTGAGTCCACCTACTCGCTGGTCAAGACCCTCGAAGAGGCCATGGCCGTTCAGCTATGCCGCTGGAACCCGGACCTGAAGATGATCGGACTGCGGTTCTCGAACGTGATGGAGCCGGCCGACTACGCACGCTTTCCCGCCTTCAACGACGACCCGGGTTCGCGGAAGTGGAACCTGTGGGGTTACATCGATGCCCGAGACGGCGCGCAGGCCGTCCGTTTGGCGCTCGAGTCCGATCTGACCGGAACCGAGATCTTCATCATTGCCAACGCCGACACCGTCACGTCACGAGCGAACGCGGCGCTGGTCAACGAGTTCTATCCTGACGTCGAGGTCCGCGGCGACCTCGGCGAGCACGAAACGCTGCTCTCGATCGAGAAGGCCAGACGGCTGCTTGGCTACCAACCCGCGCACGGCTGGCGCGACGCCGGCAGAGCTTGATACCGGAGTCGTTGTGGATACGGGCAGGGAGCTGGACAGGTCGCAGCGCCGCAGCGTGGTCGACAACGCCATCTATGTCGATGGCCGTCGCACCGACGACCCGGCGAATCTCGAGGAGACCTATGAGTTGCTGCGGCAACGAAGGGGGATGGCGTGGATCGGGCTGTATCGCCCGACCAGAGATGACATTCTCTCGGTCGCAACCGAGTTCGACCTGCACCCGCTGGCGGTCGATGATGCGATTGCAGCCCATCAACGTCCCAAGCTGGAGCGGTACGGCGCGCTGCTCTTCACTGTGCTCCGTCCAGCTCGCTACCTCGACCAGGAGGAGAAGGTCGAATTCGGTGAGCTGCACGTCTTCCTCGGTCCCGATTATGTGGTCACGATCCGGCACGCCGAGTCACCGGATCTGGCAAAGGTTCGTCGCCGGCTAGAGGGCAGCGCTGCGCTGCTGCGCCTCGGTCCGGAAGCGGTGCTGTACGCCATCATGGATCAGGTTGTCGATGAGTACGGTCCTGTGGTGGCCGGACTGGAGAACGACATCGATGAGATCGAGGATCAGCTCTTCAGCGGGGATCCCGCCGTGTCCCGCCGGATCTACGACCTGACTCGGGAAGTGATTGAGTTCCAGCGCACCACGCGGCCGCTGCTGAACATCTTGGCCGCGTTGGAAGCGGGGTTCGACAAATACAACGTCGATGTTGAACTGCGCCGCGACCTACGCGATGTCCAGGACCATGTCATCAGGGTGGTGGATCGCGTGGACTCCTTCCGAGCGCTCTTGCAGAACGCCCTGACCGTTCATACCGCCGTGGTCGCGCAGCAGCAGAACGAGGAGATGCGGTCACTCACGGAGGCCAGCCTCAGTCAGAATGAGGAAGTCAAACGCATCTCGGCGTGGGCCGCTATTTTGTTCGCCCCTACCCTGGTGGGCACTATTTACGGCATGAATTTCGACCACATGCCTGAACTGCGATGGCAATTCGGCTATCCGATGGCCATTCTTGCGATGGTCGCAACTGGCGTCATTCTCTACCTGGTCTTCAAAAAAGTACATTGGTTGTAATGAGGTGAGCCGCATTGCACAACAACAGCGGTCACTGAGATCGTCAAGATCAAGAATCGCGGGTCACGCCCTCACCATCGACAACGGCGGCTGAGTAGCCGAAACGGCCCTCGCGCTTCGTCAAGCGGTTCATGTAGCCACGACCGTTCGGACGATCAACAGGCCGCGTCACCATGAGAGAAAGCGACCAAAATGCCGCGGCACCGAAAGTTCAGGCCTGATTCATTCCTGCAGCTCTCGGATCAGTTGTTCGACGCGCTGGCGGATCTGATTGCGGATGGGTCTCACCACATCGATGCCTTGTCCGGCCGGGTCGTCGAGGGTCCAGTCCTCGTAACGTTTGCCGGGATAGTACGGACAAGTGTCACCGCAGCCCATGGTGATCACCACGTCGGAGGCCTTGACGGTGTCGTTGGTGAGGATCTTGGGTTGCTCGGCGGCGATGTCGATGCCGTCCTCGGCCATCGCCTGAACAGCAACGCTGTTGATCTTGTCGGCCGGTTCGCTGCCAGCCGATCGGACCTCGATGGCACCGCCCGACAGCTCTTTCAGGTATCCGGCGGCCATCTGGGACCGTCCGGCGTTGTGCACGCAGACGAACAGCACGGAGGGCCTTGACTGGTCGCTGTCGCCCGGTCCATCAGCCATCGCATCGGAAGTGGGGCGCTCAGCTGGGATGTCAGTGGGGCTCATGCTGTCCTCGGTCTAGGTGCCGTCACCGCGGCTTTGTGGCCTGGATGATCGCGCTGTACATGCCGTCGGCGGTTCGGTGAGTGAAAACCACCGACCCGTCGGCGAAACCGGCAGCTGCCAGACTTGTGAGATATTCGCTTCGCGACAATGCGCCCGCGATGCAGCCTACGTAGGACCCGCGTTCGGCCCGCTCAGCAGGAGTGAGGTGATCTTCGGCGACGACGTCGCTGATGCCGATCCGGCCCCCCGGCACGAGCACCCGGTAGATCTCGGTGATGACTTTGCGCTTGTCGGTGGACAGGTTGATGACGCAATTGCTGATAACGACGTCCACCGAGCCGTCCGGCAACGGTACGTCCTCGATGATTCCCTTCAGGAACGCGACATTGGACGCGCCCGCCTTGGCGGCGTTGCCGCGTGCCAGTTCCAGCATCTCGTCGGTCATGTCGACCCCATAGGCGAAGCCGGTCGGCCCCACGCGTTGCGCCGAGAGCAGCACATCGATGCCCCCGCCGGAGCCCAGGTCGAGTACCCGTTCGCCCTCCCGAAGTTCCGCCACGGCGGTGGGATTGCCGCACCCCAAGCTGGCCGCGACGGCGGCCACCGGCAGCTCGTCGCGCTCGCCGCGGCTGTAGAGCGCACCGCCGAATGTCTCATCGACCTCAAGCACCGTTGGGCCACAGCATGACGCCGAACTACTCGTGGAGACCGTGCCGCCGCACTCTGAGTCACAGCACGAGGCCGACCCACGGCCCTCCAAGACGGTGGTGGCGGCCTCCGCGTACCGCTCTCGCACGCGCTCCCGCAATTCATCCGATCCAGTCATCGCACCCTTCTCACATCGAAACTCGTCGATGCAACTGTAATCCCCTCACATCGAGATTTGTCAATATGTGACAGGATGGCGTCATGCTGTCGATGCCTGGTCAGCAGCGGGACGGTTCTGCCACTCGTCTTGACCGAATGTTGCTCGCCGGTGGTCGGGCACGTGATGACGGTGACCGAGGCGGAGTCGCTGGCCGCCGTGCTCAAGGCCATTGCCGAACCAACCAGGCTGCGCCTCGTGTCCCTCGTCGCCGCGCATGCCGACGCTGAAGCCTGCGTCTGTGATCTGACGGAGCCAGTCGGCCTCAGTCAGCCCACTGTCTCCCATCACCTCAAAATTCTCGTCGACGCCGGCGTGCTCCAACGCGAACAGCGCGGAAAATGGGCGTACTACAAGCTGGTGCCGGCAACCTTCGTCTCCATCTCACGGCTCCTCACGCCGCCCAGCTCGGTGTAGGGGAGTGCGTTGCAGTCATCGTGCCGACGGCTGTCGCCGGCGATGCACCCTGCTACAGAGGCCTCCGTACTCAAGATGTTCGTAGTGCACTATTGAATCCCGAGCTGCCCGGCATGGTGTGAGCCAGCTGCGGCTCTAGCCATCGATGCGGCGTTGCCGTCCGCGGGAAGGTGGGTGGCTGACGTGGCCAAACGAGCGCGAGCTCATCCTCGGGCGGGTTTTCGTCCCGAGCGATCTCGTCCGGTTGGTCGTGGTGTGGCTCGTCTCGTCGGCGGCGTTGGCCATCGCAGACCTGCTGTTACCCGACCTGACAGCCCAGGCATGGTGGGCATACCTGGCGGCTACGGCGGTTGGCGGTTTGCTGGGCCTGGTATTCCGGCCAGCTGTCGTCCTGGTGACCAGTCGGATCGGCTGGGTTGCGGTCCTTCTTGCCGGCCTTGTCGGACACGCGCTGGTGGTCTATGCCGCGATCTGGGTCGCGCCGGGGATCACCGCCACCTTCTGGTCTGCGTTCTGGGCGTCGTGGATCGTCGCTGGGGTTGGCACCGCAGCCGCCTGGCTGGGGAGTGCCGGCACTGATGACTCGTTCACGTCCTCGTTGCTGCGACGTCGTGCGACCGGCGACCCAGTCACCGACCCCGAGGTCGACGGTGTTGTCTTCGTCCAGTTGGACGGCGTCCCGTTCCCAGTCCTCAGGTGGGCTGTCCAGGCGGGCCGGGTAACCACCCTGCGACGCTGGGTCACGTCGGGTGAGTATGTGCTCCGAGAGTGGACACCACAGTTTCCGTGCACCACGCCGGCGAGTCAGCTGGGGATCCTGCACGGCACGGTGGCGGGCGTCCCGGCTTTCCGATGGTACGACCGGGAGCTGAGTCGGGTCCTGATCGCCAACCGGGGCCCCGATGCCGCCATCATCGAGCAGCGCGCGACCACCGGAGTCGGCTTGCTTGCCGACGACGGGCTGGCCCTCGGCAATCTGTTCACCGGTGACGCGCCTCGCGCCATCCTGACGATGAGCCACCTCGGCCAAGCGCGTGACTCCGCTGCTGCACGACGCACGTTCGCCTGGTTCCTGACCAATCCTCAAGGGTTCACTCGGGGAGTGGTACGGACGGTTGCGGAGCTGATGAAGGAGCGGTGGCAAGCCGCCCGACAGAACCGCCTCAACATCCTGCCGCGCGTCCACCGCGGATGGACCTTCGCCGTTCTTCGCGCCGCCACCAACGTCATGCAGCGCGATTTCAACACCGCGGTTATTGCGGAGGAAATGCAGAAGGGAACCAAGAGCATCTACGTGGACTACGTCGACTACGACGAGATCGCCCACCATGCCGGCATGTTCCGTCCCGAGTCGCTCGCCTCCCTCGACGGGTTGGATCGGGTTCTTGCCACACTGGAGACTCTGGCGGCGCACGCTCCCCGGCGGTACCACATCGTGGTGCTCTCCGACCACGGTCAGTCTCAGGGTCAGACGTTTCGCGATCGCTTCGGCAGTGATCTCGGCGAGCTGTGCACGCGGCTCATGGAGCAGGAAGTGGCCTCGATCGACGCTCCGGTCGAGACGTGGGGACGCGTCGACTCGCTCGCCGAAGACCTCTCGGGCAGCGGTCTTACCGGCCGAGCGGCCGGCCGCGCTGCCGCTACCAGCCGACGACACGTCGACGAGGGTGCCGAAGCCGGAACCACGGCTCCCATCTCGGTACTGGGGTCAGGCAACCTCGGTTTGCTGTATGTGCACTCGAAGATCCGGTTGACCCTAGAGGAGTTGGAGCAGCGCTGGCCGAACCTCATCCCCGGCCTGTGCGCACACGAGGGCATCGGGTTCATCGCGGGTCTGGACTCTGCAGCGGTGCCGTGGGCGGTTGATGCCCACGGTCGTGTGCGGCTTGACACCGGTGATGTCGTCGGACGAAACCCGCTGCAGCCGTACGGTGAACACGCTCTCCGGGTGCTTGGCCGGGCCGTCGCCATGCCGGAGGCGCCAGACCTGTACATCAACAGCCGGGTCGACGACATCACTCTCGACATCGCGGCATTCGAACCTCTCGTCGGTGCGCATGGCGGTCTTGGCGGGTGGCAGGACCGCGCCGTTCTGCTGACCCCGCGAGCGCTCGCCGGGGTTCTGCCCGCTGAGCAGATCGAAGGAGCTGACCGGCTCCATATCGTCCTCGTAGCGATGCTCCGTGCGCTCGGACATCGCAAGTCCGTACAGGAGCAACGAGGTGACGTCCCGGATTCGGCGGGATCGTTGTCATTCCCGCGCCAAGAGGGCTCGGCCGGGTAAGGCCGAGAGGCGGTATCCGGGCAGGGCTGGGATCACCCGGCACAAGTCGAGCTGCGCACAAGTCGACCGACTGAGACCCGAAGTGCAGCGCCCGGTTATTCGCATCGATGAGCGGTCAGCATGAGGGTCTTTACGCCGTGAAGGTACGTGTCCTTGTCTGGCCCTTCGGCGAGGATGCGCTGCAGAGCGTAGCCGGGAAGCATGCCGAAGAGCACCGCCCCGATCGGCAGCGACATCGGCGTCCGCCGGAAGTTCCCCGGCGTCTCGGGCACGGACCGCCGCCGCGACGAAGTGCTGCCGAATCGTGGTGTATTTCTCGGCTACGAAATCGGCCAGCACTGGATCACGTTGCGCTTCTGCCCACACCTGGAGCGCGAGGGGAAATATCCCCTCGGGGCCGGTCTGGGTGTCGACGAAACTGAGCGCGCGAGCCATGGTTTCGAGCAGTGACTCGGGCGGATTGTGAGAGGCGAGGTCCTCGAAGATCTGATCTGCCCCATCGAGCACCGTTTCGGCAATTGACGTGATCAGATCGTCCTTGCTCTTGAAGTATCGGTACACCGCGCCGACGGACAGGCCGGCCTCCGCGATGACATCCTGCATTGACGTGCTGTGGAAGCCGTTGCGCCGAAAACATGTCTGAGCGGCGGAGAGAATCTGCTGACGCCTGGCTGCGAGATGGTCGTCGGTTACACGGGGCATAGGAGTCATCATAAAACGAACGCTCGCTCTTGACGATGGGAGCCGTGAGGACCGAAGATTGAGCTAGGCGAACGAACTCTCGTTTTAAGGAGCTGAGAATGTCGTCAACAGGGCAGAGAAGGCCCCCAGCGCTGCTTCAAGCAGTCGCAATCGCGGTTCTGGTCTTCGCGCTTCAGGTGCTCATGGTTCCCTTGTTCGCCGCTCCCGCGGCAAACCTGGCTCCCCGTGATCTGCCACTTGTGGTCGCGGGCCAGCCCCAGGCGGCAGCCGCCTTGAGTGCAGCCCTGAATGGCGCTGAACCTGGTGCGTTCAAGGTCACCCAACTTCCCGACGCAGCTGCGGCCGACCAGGCGTTGCGCGATCGAGAGGCGTACGGCGCGCTGATCGTCGAGCCTCCGGGTGTGTCTCTGCATACGGCGCCAGGCGCCAGCCCGGCGGTGGCCGCTCTCCTCACTCAGGCAACGGCTCCACTGGGAGGTGGTCGGCCGGTGCCAGTCGTCGCCGTGGTGCCGGCGGATCCGGACGACCCGCTCGGGGCTGGATTCGCATCAGGTTTCCTTCCTCTCGCCCTTACTGGGATGGTCGCGGGAATCGCACTCACGATCCTGCTCCGTAATCGAGCCGCCAAGCTGATGGGCTTGGTCACCTTCGCAGTCCTCGCCGGATTCGGTGCGGCGGCGGTACTGCAGCTGTGGCTTGGCCTGCTGCCCGGTAGCTATCTGTTGAACGCTGGTGCCATCGGGTTGTTTGCCATCGCAACGAGCGCAACCCTTGCTGGACTGGGCGCGCTGCTGGGCCGGGCAGGCATCGCGCTAGGGGTCATCGCCGTGTTCTTGGTTGGTAACCCGCTATCCGCAGTTGCCAGCGCCCCAGAACTGCTGCCTCAACCATGGGGAGAAATCGGCCAGTACCTGCCAGTGGGCGCCGGCGCGACCTTGTTGCGGTCCACCGCCTTCTTCGATGGAGCCGGTGCCACCACCCCTCTGGCGGTGTTGCTCGGATACGCGATCATCGGTCTGCTGTTGACTGCCATTGGCAGGGCGACTCTGGGAACACCGAGGCAGCAGCCCGCAGTCCAAGAATCATCGGTGTCCGACCAGAATCGAACCTTGGTTTAAGGGGCGCGGATTAGCCGGCGGTCGGACGGATTTGGTCCCCGAAGCAGGGAAAGAGCCCCCAGGGCGAGCGGTCAGGCGGGAACACCGGCCCTGGGGGCGACACCAAGTAACGCTGTTCGTGGTGGTTGACGTCAAGCCAACCCGCCTCAATCGGTGGAGCATCTCG
The DNA here is from genome assembly GCA_963808495.1 of uncultured Actinomycetota bacterium. GTDB lineage: Bacteria > Actinomycetota > Actinomycetes > Propionibacteriales > Propionibacteriaceae > Microlunatus. The sequence continues at coordinate 343,692 of CAWEGC010000008.1, read as the reverse complement.
GATGGCAGAGCGTCATATCGTCCGCAACGACGTCGTGCCCCACCTCGACCGGCAAGTCACAGGTGATCCAGTTCGACTCGAGATGGTTCACGCGGTGGGCTGGGTATGTGGCATCTGCTAACCAGCTCGGGCGGCGAAGCCACCCATGGGACGAGGAAGGTGAACGGGTATGCGGACGAATCGCCTGCACGGCGGTCGGATCGAAGTGACTGAGCTGGGCTTGGGCGGTGGTCCGCTGGGTGGGCTGTTCCAGCCTGTGGATGACGATGCGGCTGCTGCAACGTTGGGCGCCGTTTGGGATGGCGGCATCCGCTACTTCGACACCGCACCTCACTACGGGATAGGGCAGTCGGAGCGCCGGTTTGGGGAGTTCCTCCGCCAGCAGCCCAGGGATGCCTTCACGCTGTCGACAAAGGTCGGCAGGCTCCTCGTCGAACAGGACCCTGCGGGGCGAACCGACGAGGCTTTCCAGGTCCCGGCCACGCATCGCCGGGTGTGGGACTTCTCCCGGGATGGCGTTCGTCGAAGTTTGGAGGAGTCGCTGGTTCGGATGGGCCTGGACCGGGTGGACGTCCTTTACCTTCACGACGCTGGTGAACACTTCGAGGCCGCGCTGCACCACGGGTACCCCGCCCTGGCCGAACTCCGGGGGGAAGGCGTCGTCGGCGCGATCGGTGCCGGGATGGAACATGCCGGCTTGCTGACTGAGCTCGTCCGGGAGACCGATGTCGACGTGCTGATGTTGCCCGGTCGGTACACCCTGCTCGACCAGTCGGCTCTCGACCAGCTGTTGCCGGCCTGCCAGGAGCGTGGGGTATCGGTGATCGCCGCGGCGGTGTTCCACTCCGGAGTGCTCGCCCAGCGTCAACCTGGGCCGGGAGCGATGTTTGGCTATCAGACTGCGTCGTCAGCGGTCCTGGACAAAGCCAATCGCATAGCCGCGATGTGCGCGGTGCACGGCGTGACCCTGCCACAAGCGGCCATGGCGTTCCCGCTGACACACCCGGCGATAGCCGGCGTCGTTCTGGGTATGCGGTCAGCCGAGGAGGTCCGGCAGAACCTCGCCTTCTTCGCGGCGGGCGTACCCGGTCAGCTGTGGCGTGATCTTTGCGCTGAAGGGTTGCTGGACGAGCGAGTACCGGTGGCTGCCTAGTCAAGGCCCGATGGCTCCGCAGACTGGGCTGCGCTCGCGCGCGAGGAGTGGCTGCCGTAGCTGACCGAGCCCACCCCGCGTAGTGTGCGTTCATGGCCGGCGCTGAGCTCGATGGAGCTCGGCCCGACTTTGAGGACGTCGATGTCGCGGCGCTTCTGCCGATGGTTCGACGGATCGTCTTCTCCCGTGTGCCTGATGAAGCTGTTGCTGAGGATCTCGTCCAGGAGACCCTTGTCAAAGTGCTTGCCGCCGCCAATCGCGTGGAACCTGGCTTGATCGAGCCCTACGCGATCACCACGGCTCGGAACCTCGTCACCTCCATGTGGCGAACTCGAGATGCGCACCGTAGGAACCAGCATCGCGTCCTCGACATGGCGCATCCAGACGCCCCCGATGAGCGCATCCTCAAAGACGAGGAGCGGGCGGCGATAACCGCAGCGTTGCAGCGCCTGACCGACCGCGAACAGCGGACCCTCGTTGCCCACGAGGTATCCGGGCAGGACATGAAATCGCTGGCAGCCGAACTCAATTCCTCGGCTGGCGCCGTCGCTGCACAACTCAGTCGGAGCCGCGCTCGGTTGCGCGTGGAGTATCTGCTCGCCCTCAATGGCGCGGAACCGCCGACCGACCGCTGCCGGGCGGTCCTCTATGCCCTGTCAAGCGCTGACCGTCGTCGTCAGCGGGAAGTCGACGCTGCGCGACATCTGTTGGAATGTGACTTTTGCTCCGAGCTGAGCGAGCCGCTTCTGCAGCGTGCGCCGCAAGACGAAAACCAAGTCATTATCCGAATCCAGCGCGACGCCGACGTTGTGGCGGCGCGCAAGAAAGCCCGTGAACTGGCAACGCAGCTTCGATTCTCGCGGACAGACCTGACGTTGATTGCCACAGCGGTGTCGGAGATCACTCGAAACATCGTTCGCTTCGCCGGAAATGGCCAGATCTTCCTCGAGCTTCTCGATGAACCGCGGCCGGGGATTCGGATCGTGGCCCGCGATACAGGCCCGGGGATACGTGACGTTGACCTGGCCCTATCCGATGGCTACAGCACATACAACGGGCTGGGTTTAGGTCTCCCGGGTGCGCGTCGCCTGATGGACGAATTCACGATTTCATCAGAGATCGACGTCGGAACGACGGTGACGATGACCAAGTGGGAACGGAAGGATGAACGATGAGTGAGGATTCACAGACGGCGGAGAAACCGGCGGAGGATTTCCCGGCGATTGATCGGGAGGACGAGGCGCAGCTGCTCCCCCAACTCGTGTCACATCTGCGTCAACACCGCAGCCAATTGCGTGAAGAGTGGGCGAGTCGAATACATGAAGCGCACCTGCTCGAAGCGATGACTACACAAGAGACGGCAGACGAGACACGTTCGGTCTACGACAATTACGTGGAGGTGCTGGAAACCGGCAGTGTTGAGGCGTTACAGCACTATGCCCGCGATCTGTCAGAACGGATCATCCCTCGGGGCGTGGAGACCCACGAGGTTGTCGGCATCGTCCTGCTTCTGCGTGATGTCCTCGCGAGGTCGTTGTTCGAGAAGTACCAGCAAGACTTCTCGCTGCTCAATCGCGTGCTGGACGCCTATGAGCCGGCGGCCAACCGTATCGCCAACACCGTCGCCGTCAGTTTTGTCGAGGAGCGCGAACGGATCATTCGGCAACAGCAAGATTCGATCCGCGAGCTCTCCACTCCCGTGCTCCCCGTACGGGAACGTCTGCTGATACTGCCGATCATCGGTGTCTTGGACACCGAACGCGCGCGCCAGCTGACAGAGCAGCTGCTGGCTGGTATTCGTACGCATCGCGCCAAGGTCGTGGTGATCGACATCACCGGTGCGCCCGACGTGGACGAGGCAGTGGCCAATCACCTCGTGCGGACCGTCGACGCGTCACGACTGATGGGCGCGAGCGTCATCATCACTGGGCTCTCACCGAAGATTGCTGAAACCCTGGTGACTATCGGTGTGGATCTCAGCAAGATGAACACGGTCGGCGATTTGCAGGGCGGCCTCGAGGAGGCCGAGCGGCTGCTCGGATACAGCCCGGGCCCGGACGGAACGGTCGGATAGTGGATTCAGGGCCGGCACTGGTCTCGATCTTGCGACAGGGCGACAACCTGATCGCATCCATCCACACTGCGTTGGATGACTCGGAAATGGTCCGCTTCCAGCGGAATCTCATCGAGCAGATCGGCCAGCATCGGTCCCGGGGCGTGATCATCGACGTTGCCGCACTGGATGTTCTTGATTCATTCGGATCCTTGACGCTTCGCTCCATCGCGGAGATGGCACGGCTGCGCGGAGCAGAAACCGTGATTGTGGGCATCCAGCCGGATGTTGCCTTTTCGATGGTCGAACTCGGATTGGGTACTGGCTCGGTCCACTCGGCTCTGGACCTGGAGGAGGGCCTGGAGTATCTCAGCGCTGTCCGCATGCCGGCGCGCGGCGGCGTGCACCGCGATCCGGGCTCGTGAACGCCCTTGAGCGGCTTCACCGCAACTATCGCGCAGCTTTTCTTGGGTATCTGCCGGGCCGCGACGAGAAGGCTCTCGATGCGGGCTACCAGATCGGCCGATCGGCGGTAACGGACGGGCTGAGCATCCTCGATCTTGCTCAGGTCCACCACGATGTCCTGCGCGAAGTGCTTAGAACACAGCCGGCGCGAGCAGCTCGATGACGTGACTGCCGTCGCGTCGGACTTTCTGATCGAGGTGTTGGCGACGTACGAGATGACCCGCCGCGGCTACCCGGCGAAGCCCTGAGTCGCTTGCCGCGCATTTCCAGCTCCGCGGCACGTCATGTGCCTGCGTGGTTGGCGTCTTCAGTACTGGGACGGCAGATCTCAGGTAGCGCCGCTCCCCCGGCTGAGCACAACCCGAACGACGCTGGAGGCCTGAGATGACCGAGCCGAGTATCACTGCCCGCCGGAAGGTGGGACCCCGGCGGGCAGTGATCGGCGACCCCGCGGAACGCAAGCTCATCAGATTGAGGGGAGTGAGCACAGGGTCGTCGAGTCCTGTCCCCGCCAGAATTGACGAGCGAGATTCGGCAGCCCAGGATGAGGTCTCATCGGACCCTTTGCGGTCCATCTGGGGACTCCATGCTCCTGTCGCGGTCGTCATGGACTTCATCGGTGTCGGCCTGAGCCAGTACGACGACCTGATGTCGGACATGTCTCGTGAGGGATCAGCGCTCCCAGGGTGTCTGTTCCACTGGGCGGCGAGCACACCGGATGGAGTCCGTGCCACTGAAGTCTGGCGCAACCTCAAGCTGTTTGATTTCTTCCTACGTGAAGAAGTACTGCCAACTGTCAGCGCGCTGCGTCTTCCGGACCCGGAGCTCACCGTCTATGCCGTCCACCATTTCCTCACGGAGGGCAGACTTGTGTCCCTGGAGACATAACGAGCTGTGGGGATACCCGGCCTGAGTGCGGACGGTCGACAGTCAGGCGGAACGCTGTCGCCGCGGATCACGCATGATGGGCGGCTCTTGTGGGTGTTTTGACTGGCAAGGTCGTGGACTTTGCACGGATTGATGGAGCGGGGGAGCAGTGAGCGAGAGCTCGACGCAGGAGGACTACGTCAGCTGGTTGCAGGAGCAGTCGATGCTCGCCGGCGCTGGCGCGGTTGCCGCTCAGTTCTCAGGATCGCCCGGCATGTGGCAAAACCCGTACGCGAATCCCAATCCTCGCGCGGCGATCGAGAAGGCCTCGGTGTGGTTCACCGCATATCCGATCTCGATGATCACCAAGCCGGGCCAGTCCTTTCTCCGCACCGTTGGAGACGAGGGGCTGTGGCGCCTCTTCGAAACTATCGGAATCAATGCCATCCACACCGGTCCGGTCAAATTGGCGGGTGGCATTTCCGGATGGGAGAGAACTCCGAGTGTCGACGGTCAGTTTGATCGGATCAGCACTCAAATTGACCCCGCATTCGGCACAGAGGAGGAGTTTCGCACCACGTGCCAGGTGGCAGCTGCCCACAGCGGGATCATCATCGACGACATCGTGCCGGGACACACCGGCAAAGGTCCCGATTTTCGTCTGGCGGAAAGGAAAGTCGGCGATTATCCCGGTATCTACCACATGGTGGAGATACTGCCGGAGGACTGGTCCCTTTTGCCTATGGTCCCTAGCGGCCTTGACTCCGTGAACCTCGATGCGGATGCAGAGGAGCTGTTGGAAAAGGCCGGGTACATCATCGGACGAATGCAGCGGGTGCTGTTCAGGGAGCCCGGCGTCAAGGACACGAATTGGAGCGCGACGGCACCGGTCACCGGTGTGGACGGGATCGAGCGGCGCTGGGTGTACCTGCACTACTTCAAGCAGGGGCAGCCATCCATCAACTGGTTGGATCCCACCAGCGCCGGCATGCGGCTGGTGATGGGCGACGCGTTGCACTCGCTGCATGCGCTCGGCGCGGGCGCCCTGAGGCTGGACGCCAACGGCTTCCTCGGACTGGAGAAGAGTGCAGACGGAGATGGTCCCGCCTGGTCGGAGGGACACCCACTGTCGGAGGCGGTCAACCAAATGATCGCCAGCATGGTACGGAAGGTCGGCGGTTTCACATTTCAGGAACTCAATCTGGCCATCGATGACATCAGGAACACCGCTCAGCGCGGGGCCGATCTGTCCTACGACTTCGTCAATCGACCGGCTTACCACCATGCCTTGGCCGTCGCCGACACCGAGTTCTTACGGTTGACCCTCAACATCGCATTAGAGAGTGGCTTGCAACCCATTTCGTTGGTGCATGGGCTCCAGAATCACGATGAGCTGACGTACGAACTTGTGCATTTTGCCGCCGCGCACGCAAACGATCTATTCACTTTCCGCGGTGCTAACTTGACGGGAGCCGAGCTCGCCATCACAATCCGCGGCGAGCTTATTGAGCGGCTCACCGGTGATGCGGGCCCGTACAACGCCATCTTCACCACCAACGGCATTGCTTCCACCACCGCGACTGTCATCACTGCGGCACTCGGCGTCACGGACCTTTCGAAGCTGGACCGGCAGCTGATCGAAAAGGTCAAGCAGGCGCACCTTTTATTGGCCATGTTCAACGCATTTCAACCAGGTGTATTCGCTTTTTCCGGATGGGACCTGGGCGGGCTGCTCACCCTCGAGCCATCCCAGGTGCCACGGCTGCTGGCCACTGGTGACACCCGCTGGATCAATCGGGGGGCCTACGACCTGATGGATTTCCAGCGTGATGCAGTCGAGTCGGAGTCGAAGCTGCCACGTGCTGTCAGCCTGTACGGATCCTTGCCGGAGCAGCTCAACGACGTGAATTCGTTCGTTTCGCGGCTGCGCGACATCTTGGCGGTGCGAGCGCGATATGGCATCGCGACCAGTACCCAGGTCGATGTGCCACCTGTGTCCGACAAGGCGATGCTTGTCATGGTGCATCGGTTGGATAGCGGAGTCATGCAGGTCACGGTCTTGAACTTTTCCGGCGACCCGGTACGCGGCACCGTCAGCTCAGAACATCTCCCACCCGGCGGAAAACTCATCGACATGTTCACCAATCACGTTCTGACCGAGGTTGACAAGACGTCCAGCTTCACCGTCCGCCTCCGCCCCTATCAGGGGATGGCGCTGCTGGTCGGCATACCGTCCTGACGCGTTTGGCAGGCTCGAGTTGCGTGATGCGCTCGGTCGAGGCCGCACGTCTTCCGGCTCACCGAGCGGGGCCGCATTCAGCATCACGCTTCGGTGCCGCCGAAGCAGGTGAGACGTTGCTTCAGCCGGGCTCACCTCGTCGTTTCCGTCGGACGATGACCACGATGTCGATGACGGCGATCGCCGCGAGCCTGCGCAACGGCCGTCGACCTTTCCCCGCGTCCACGATTGACCCGAGGCCAAGCCGACAGCACACCGGCCGAATGGTGGTTTTAACGACCAACCTTTCACCAGGCATTTAGGTGAATTTTTCTTGCCCGGTGCTTCGCCGTCGTAGCATAAAGATCTCCCAGGAAAGGCGTTGCCCATGATGCCGCCGGTTCGACGTTTCCTTGCGGTGATGATCGCCGCCCTGCTGGCTGGAGTCCTGGATCGCCGGAATCTCGGTTCCCGCAAGTGCCGCACCGGCCAAGGGCTCCCTGGACATCGTCTCGGTTACCGATACTTGCTCCGGCCTGGGCGGACCGGTCGCAGAACCGGCCGTTCACCGTCCCCGTTCGGGTCGCTCGACAGGGCCGGGGCAGCCCACGACTGTGACCAAGGCCACGACGATTGTTCTGGAGAAGCTCTGGCCCCGGCGGGCTGGGGGGCACGACAACGCGCAGACATTCCACGTAACGGCTCCGGGGCGACCATTCTCGGGCGCGACGTACAGCGATTCGGGAATGGCGTCACGCTGCGTGTTCGAGTGGCATCTGGAGTCGCAGCTCGAGCCCGACAAGATAACAGTGCGACTCGCTCTCACGGCGGTCGGTAGAGAGTGCAGCTCGCGGCGACGCCGTTGAATCTCACGGATCCGAACTGTGCGGAGCGCCCAACTGCGGAGGTGCCCACCTGTGGCCAGTTGCTCCTCCAAACGGTGCCAGCGGCCACGTCACCCTGTCGGTCGGCTCCTGCGATGGCCTGGCTCTGCCCGATCGTCGCGGCACCGCAGGCGCTGGTCGTCACCGCCATCGCGAGATCATCAAGGACCCGCCGGGGAACCCGCTCTACAGCAACCTCCACCGCCACCCTGTCGTCGCCTGCGACAAGGACCTTTGTCGGTGAGACTGCAACGGCGTGCCGAGCTTCCAGTGATCTACACCCTCGACAACAACGGTGACCTGGACAGACGGCGCCGCCGTGCCCGTCGCAAAGGCATACTCGGCCGGACCCGGAGGTTTGCGTCGACTACGTCCAGAGCAAGCGGTCAGCAAGGCGACCTCTACTCTGGATCGTGCTCTTCGACTTCGACGCTCGGCCGAGCCATCCGTAGCTCAGCCGGCGAACTCGACGTAGTGGCACCCGTACGACGCCCAGCGACTGAGGGCGTGGTGGCCTCGTTCTCGCAGCCGGTCCGCGTCGGGATCATGGTCCTGGCGTGCGATCCGGGCAGCCAGAGCAAGCAGGAAGCCCCGCTCGTGCGCGACGTCGGGTGAGGAGCTCTGCCGCAAGCCCTCGGCCAGAGCCGTCCGAGCTCTGCGCGACGTCACCCTTGGCAAACAGTGCCGCGGCCTGCACGCGGTACGCCGAGGGCAACAATGCCGCGGCCTTGATGGAGGCAGCCTCGGTAGCGCTCCCGATGACCATGGCCAGTGCCTGCTCAGGCTGGCCGGCCAGCAGGTGCGCCTCCGCGGACGGCGATGTCCGCATCCACCACCTCTTGTGGTTCTCGGAGTCTGGTCAGCTGAGCGCGCGCCTCTCGAGCAACTTCAAGCCTGTCTGCACGTCGCCGGCCCGGCTTCTGGGCCCGACCCTGCTCCTTCACGACCAGGGCCACAAGTTCCTCGTCGCCGACAGCGCGGGCGACTCGGAGCGTGTTCTGCAGCAACGGCAAGGCCTCGTCCGATCGGCCCTGCCGTACCAGGACGTCGGCCCGGTTGTAGTCCGCGTTAGCGGCGTTGGTGGCGTCGCCTACCCGGCGGAACTGACTCGGCCGCCCGGGCGAACATAGGCAGCGCATCGGGCCAACGGCCTTCGAAATGCGCCGACAAGGCCAAGTTGTTCAACGCATGGGCCTGCCCGCCGAGGTCCCCGAGCTGCTCGAAGATGCGCAGCGCCGTCTCCCCATGCTGCTCGCCCTGGATCCGCCCGACCACAGCTCTACGACGTCCAGGACGAGGTGCGCCTGTGCCTTCGCGTCAGCTCATTGGCCGCCTCTGCTTCGGCGAGGGCTCGCTCCGCCCATCGGCGGGCATCGGCGTAGCGACCCTGGCTGAGCCGGCAGACCGCGTAGCGGGCTTGCAACGGGCACGGGCGGCGCCGGCCTCCGGTCCCGTCGCGCTGCGCACAGGCACGCAGCCCAGACTCGCCCGACGCAGTGCGTTGGTGTAACGACCGCGGCGTTGCTCAACTCGGGCTTGCTTGAGCGCCAGATGAGCCTCCCGCAGCGCCTGGCCGCGCACGCCTCGGAGCGCTTCGAGGTAGGCGGTGGCAGCCTCATTGGACCTGCCCGCCAGGAACTGGGCATCTCCGAGTGCCTCGAGGTAGAACGACCGCTCGCTCGGACTTACGACCGATGAGTGACGGGCAGCTTCGGCTGCCCTTCCGTAGGCATCGGCCGCAGCGGCGGGTGCATAGCGCGCCATGGCGCGTTCGCCCGCCCGCCAGCCGTAGTCCATCGCCTTGTCGTAACGGCCGGCCACGAAGTAATGCAGGGCGAGGATCTCTGGACGACGCTCCGCCACGGAGGTGTTGGCCTCCAGCACTTCAGCAGCATGCGCGTGCAACTCACGTCGTCGCCGGTACGGAAGCCCTGCGTACGCGACTTCCCGAAGAAGCGGGTGACGAAAGCGCAGTTGGTGACCCGCCGCAACGACAAGCCCGTTCGAGCCCGGCCAGCAGCTGGGGCACAGACTGCCCGGGCGCCACATCCTCGACCATCCGCAGAAGCAGTTCGCCGTCGAACTCGTCGCCGAGGACTGCGGCACGCCGCAGAAGAGAGCGCTCCGCCTGCGCGAGCCGATCGATTTGGGCGGCCGCCAGCTCCTCGACGCTCGACGGGAGATCGTCCGGGTCCTCGCCCCGGCCGATGGCGCGGGCAAGTTCGAGCAACAGCAGAGGATGTCCCCCTGAGCGGATCGCGAGCGCCTCGGCGATCGCCGGCGGCAGTGGCCGCTCCGGCGTCGCCATCTCGGCCAACTCGACCGATGCGGCCATCGCGAGCGGTCCCAATTCGATTCGCTCGAGCGGCTCCGGCATCCACTCGGTTGGGCGCTCATCGCGGGTCACCAAGAGAAGCCAGGCTTGCTGTGACGCCCGCCGCGTCATGGCGGCCAACACGTCCGCGCTGGCCGGATCGGCCAGGTGTGCGTCCTCGATGACGAAAATCGCCGGGCTTGGCACCATTCGCTCGAGCAAGTCGGAGAAGAGTTCGGGCACCCGTTCGGCGCGGTGGATCTCCTCGAGTTCCGCGACCTCCGGACTGGCTGGCAAGGTGACGTCGAGTACGACACCGAGTAAGGAGACCCACGGAAGCAGGTCGGGAGCAGACTTGGCCACGCACTCCTCGAGGCACCGGGCGACGGTGTCCGGGTCGGTGGCGCTGGTGGTGCCGAGCACGCGATGGAGCAGGCGCCGCACCGGGGTGAACGGGGTCCCGGCTCCCGTCCGCTCGCAATCACAGCGAAGCACCGTGATCTCGTTAGCGCGCGCCACGAGCCCGTCGACAAGCCGGGTCTTGCCTATTCCTGGCTCACCGACCACCTCGAGCACCGCGCCGGAGCCATTCACCAGTCGCTCCATGGAGGCGGTCAGTGTCGCCAATTCAGTTTCACGGCCGACGAGCATGTCGTCTGGGTTCTGTTGCCTCCGCGGCTCGAGTGGATCACCGAGGGTGACGACTGGCACTGGTTGACTCTTGCCCTTCAGGGTGGCCGCCGGTGCTTCGCTGACCGCGTAGTAGCGCCTGGTGTGGTCCAGCACGTCGGCGGCCATGAGGATTGACCCCAGATCCGCATGTCCGGCAAGCCGGGCGGCAAGATTCACCGCATCGCCTTTGACCGAGTAGGTCCTTCGGGTCGGCGACCCCGTGTCGCCGGTGAACACCCGACCGTGCGCAACACCGGCGCGTAATGGCAATCGGCCGGCTCGTCTCACGGCCTCCCGCACTGCGGTAAGCAGCCGGTCAGTGTCGTCACCAGCGCTGCGGGGTGCGCCGCTGAGAAGGATGATCTTTCCGCCGTCGACGTCGACATCGGTGCCCAGGAAGCAGACGTCATGGGCGGCGGCAGCGTTCTGCACAACCTGCAGCGCTTCATGGATGGCGGTCGTGAGTGCTTGTGGCCCTTCTTCAGCCAGGATGGCGTCGGTATGGTCGAAGCACACAAAGGCCACGGCAATCGTGCGGTGCTCCGGCTCTCGGGACGACTGGGAGAGGTAGTCGCGGAGTTGCGGCGGTAGCAACTGCTCCAACACGTCGAGCTCTGGCTGGGGCTCCGGCTGTCGCGCACTTCTGGGAGTCGCCGGTGCGCCCACCAAGAGGTGACCCCAGCCGACGCGAGGTCGTATGGCGCTCGCACCTACCGCCTCAGCTGTCGCGTCACCGACAAGCACCTCACCCTTACCGGCGGCGTGCTCAAGCATCGTCACCCGCGTTGCCGTCGGCCCGAGGACAACCAACTCGCGGTGGACGGCCGGATTACCGCCGAGGATGAGATCGATCGGACCAGATTCGACAGCAGCAGAAGCGTGCAGCACGACTCGGCCGATGGAAGTCTTGGCGCGTCCCATCTGGGCCAGATCGCGCTGCAAGCCGAGCGCCGCGCGCCCAGCTCGGCGGGCATGGTCGGGACCGTCGAAGAGAAGCAGAAGGGCGTCACCGCCCCACTTCAGCAGGTCACCGCCCTCGTCCTCGGCGCCCATCAGAAGCCGCCCGAAGACGGTGTCCAGGAGGTTGCTCAGCTCCTCCGCACCTTCGCGGCCTTTGCGAGCAAGCCGTTCAGTGAGCGGAGTGAAACCCGTGATGTCGAAAAAGACAAGGCTGCCGTCGACGACTCGGTGAGCGGGCTCCGGGTCGGCGGCTGCCCACGGCGGCAACAGCCGTGGCACGTAGGCCATCGAGGCCGGGCCCTCCGAGAGCGCCGACAGCCCGGGTTCCCAGGCGCTCACCGCTTAACTCTAACCTCAGCAAGCGACAGCTGATAAATAATGCCGCTTCCGACTCGGCGCTGAAGCGTTTGACGTCGAGCCCTCGGCGGTCCGACGAGTCCAAAGGTTTGACCACCGTACGCGCCTGCACGGTGGTCAAGCGGCTGGCTCCATCTTCCAATCGATCATGGAATTCCATCTGATTTCGTTGCACAGCGGTTAGCGTGAATGTGGGTAGTGGACGCGCTGTTCTCGGAGGTCAATGTGGCTGGCAGGACGAGATTGGGCCGCAGTGACGTTTTCGTGCCGGCACTTGGGCTGGGTGTCATGACGTGGGGCGAGGCGAGCAGGTTTCATCGATTGATGCCGGCCAAGGCGGCCTACGGTGGGGCCATCTCAGCTGAGGAGCAGGCAGCATTCGTGGCGAGCATGGCTGCTGACGTCAACTTTTTCGACACGGCGGCGATGTACAGCGGTGGGGCGTCCGAGCGTCGGCTGGGGGAGCTGGCGGAGTCCAAGGACGTCGTTATCGCCACGAAGTTCCCGCCCAGCCCGGTATCACGCGCTGAGGACATGCCGGCAGCCCTTGATGCCAGCCTCAGCCGCCTACGGAGACCATCTGTTGATCTTTACCAGCACCACTTCCCGTCGCGTCGAGTAGACATCCCAACGCTCATGGGGTTGATGGCGGACGCAGTAGAAGCAGGCAAGATTCGTGCGGTGGGCGTCAGCAACTACACCGGCGCACAGATGCGAACCGCGATCGAAGCGTTGTCACGGCGCGGCCATTCGCTGGCCTCCAATCAAGTGCAGTATTCCCTGTTGCATCGACGGCCCGAAGTCGACGGCGTTCTGGACGCCTGCCAAGAGTTCAACGTCACCCTCATCGCCTACCAACCCCTGGCGAGCGGCGCCCTCACTGGGAAATATGGCAATGGCGCGCGACCGTCGGGCCTTCGCCGATTCCAGCCGACTTTTCGCAGGGCAGGCCTGGATGCTCTCCGCCCCGTCGTAGGGCTGCTGCGGGAGATCGGTGAGGGGTACGGGAAATCACCGGGACAGATTGCGCTGCGGTGGCTCCTTGAGCAAGAGGGTGTCGTTCCGATTCCGGGAGCGAAGAATTCGGAGCAGGCGACCCACAATGCGGGCGCGCTCTCGTTCAGGCTTACCTCCGCGGAGATCACTGAGCTCGATCAGGCGACGCGCAGATGGCGCACATAGCTGCCAGGACCAGAACCTTGTCCTCATCAGGGCTTAACCACCGTAGGCGGTGACCAGGATTGGCGCCGTTCGCCCGTCGATCGTGATTCGGAGCTCAACCTTCCGAGGCCCCGAGGTGAGTACGGCGCCGTTGAAGACCGCGGAGTTGTCCGGGCACCCGATGAATCGGACGCGGCGATCACCGTCGCTCAACTGATAGGTGTTGCCCGTGTTGAAGCGGGCACGGTCATAGAGCAATGAGGTGCCCGCTGTCGCGGTTTCGATTTCTGCATCGGTGCCCGCATTGACCCGCACCATGACCTTGAATGTCCGGACTGGAGCACCCTCAGAGGGCACCGGAGAAACGCGGAAGCCCAGCAACGCCACGGCGCCCGAGTTGACAATCCGGGACTCCAGGCCAGGCTCGAAGTCCGTCGCGTAGTGGCTCCCGCAAGTCCGGACGACCTGCCCGCCCATGGCACGATCAGCGGCCGGATCGACGCTGGCTTGAGATAGCGCCCCGCCACTGTCTAGCCCGCCCGCACTGCATGCCGAGGTGGTGAGCGCAGCTGCCGAGGTCAGCAGGCCGGTCGCCAATGCAGCTCGCCACATAATGCCTTAACACTGGAAGCGATGCTCAGGTTCCACACTCGGCACACGTTTCGGCCTTTCAGGAGGAATAGTCAAGACCTGTGGACCGCCCTGCCACGCCTTTTCCGCCGTCGTGTCGGTGGCCACCTGACCTTCGCTTTGCGATTTGGCTAGGTCAAGCCCTGGGCCGCATCCCAGGAGCCCGGACTTCAAGCGTCCAACGGCGATGAGTTTCGCCGTAGTTCCCGGTCTGTCGCCCCAGACCCGATGAATCGCACTCGAGGAGAGCGTCATGACCGCTACCTACACCTTCGACATCTTTTCCAGCCTCGACGGTTACGGCTCCCACAGGGGCGACTGGGGCGGTTACTGGGGTAAGCAAGGCCCCGAGTTGCTCGAGCACCGCCTTGGGTTGTTCAGCGCGGAGCAACGGATGGTCTTCGGCGCCAACACCTATCGGCAGTTCGTGCAGCTGCTGGGCCCGAGCACCGAGGGGTCCGACGTGGGCGACCCATGGTTCAGCCGGATGAGGAGCATGCCGGCAACGGTGGTGTCGACGACGCTGGCAGGCCCCCTCGACTGGCCGAATGCGACCGTGGTGAGCGGTGACGCCGTCGACGTCGTCGCCCGGCTCAAAGAGGAGTCCGAGGTGCCGTTGCGCTCGCACGGCAGCCTCTCGTTGAACCGGGCGCTGATGGCCGCCGGCCTGGTCGACCGGGTGCAAGTGACGTTGTTCCCGGTCATCACCGGTCAGACCGGAGTGAATCCGATCTTCCAGGGTGCGGCCGACTTCGACTTGGAGTTGATCGAGAGCCGGACGCTCGACGGCCACATCCAAGAGCTCGTCTACCGGCCCACCCTGCACATCTGAGTCCAACCATGCACCCCACCCGCAAAATCAGCCGAACCGGACCGGGGCTGTTCTTCATGGCCCCGTTTTCGGCACGACCGGGTGCATAGCGGCATGGTCTTGAGGCTCGATTCTGTGTACGCCCTTCGCCAGCGCGCCACAATTCAGCGTGGTCTCTCGACGAACGCTCCTTCTTGGCTCGGCTGGTGCTGCTCTGGGTGTGGCTTCTGGATGTTCCGCTACGGCTGGCAGCCAAAGTCCATCAAGCTCATCGCCTCAGGCGGTCCCATCGGGGGCAACGCCGAGTCCAACGCGAACTTCCCCCAGCTCCGCACGAACGCCCTCAGCGTCACCGTCGAGGACCGCGGCGCCTAGGCCGAAGGTCACCGGCATCATTGCCGACAACCTCAACGTTCCTTGGGGGATCGCCTTCCTGAGTTCCGGCGATGCGCTCGTCTCGGAGCGGAACTCAGGCCGGGTGGTGCGGATCTCGAACCGAGGCAAGGTCAGCTCAGTCGGCGACGTTGCCGGGGTCGTCGCACCCTCCGGTTTCGGCGAGGGCGGGCTGATGGGCATCGCTCTTGCGCCAGACGATGAGGAGACATTGTTCGCGCACATCACCACTGGAAGCGACGATCGTGTCGTCCGCTGCAGTTTGGCGCGCGGTCGGCTGGGACGGCCCAAAGAGATTCTGACCGGCATCCCCACCGGCGTTCGCCATCATGGCGGTCGGCTGCTGTTCGACCGGCAGGGCATGCTGTTCGTCGCCACCGGTGATGCCGGGAATTCCTCTGCTGCGCAGGACAAGGATTCGATACTGGGCAAGATTCTGCGGATTCGCCCCGACGGTCGGGCCGCCCCCGGCAATCCGTACGGCAATCGGGTCTGGAGCTACGGCCATCGCAACGTGGAGGGCCTGGCGTTCGACGAAAAGGGCCGGTTATGGGCTACCGAGTTCGGCGAGCAGAAGTCGGATGAGCTCAACCTCATTGTCAAGGGCAGGAACTACGGGTGGCCGCGCGTTGAGGGACGCTCGGACGAATCCGGATTGGAGGCACCGAAGCTGACGTGGTCACCCACCAGTAGCTGTTCGCCCGCCGGTCTCGCGATCACCGCCTCGACAGCGTTCGTCGGTGCGCTGCGCGGGCAGTGCCTGTTCGCCGTGCCACTCAGGGGCACTGCCGCGGGCAAGCCGAGAGCCTATTTCACCGAGGATTACGGTCGGATTCGAAGCGTGGCTGCAGCTCCGGATGGGACTTTGTGGATGACGACCAGCAACACCGACGGCCGTACCGCGCCCGGACGCGACGACGATCTGATCCTGCGAGTCAGTCTCTGAGGAGCAGCTCAGGGCCTGAGGGCCGAAGCAGTGCTGGATCGGATCATTCTCTTGCCGACGATCGACAGCAGCGCACCGACGATCTTTCCTCTGACGCCTTTGCCTTCCCGGCGAGCCGTCACGTCGACGCGGGTGCCCTCCGGTTGGGCGATGAGCCGGTAACTCCAAGCCGGACCCGCTTGCCACACGTTGGAGTCGGTGGTGACCGAGGAGACGGTCCCAGCTTCGGTGTCCCACTCGTAGCGTTCGCGCTCCCAGGCGAAGCGGTTGCCCTCGGTGACATCGGCCCAGTCGGGTCCCTGTTGGTGAACCTTGACGCCTTCTGGATCGACGTTCGGCCAGGTCTCCGCGCGATTGGGTCCGAAATCGCTGAGCCGCCGGATCGCTTCCTGAGGGCTCAGGGATGTGACGACGGAAACGTGGATGGTCGGCATCATGCGCTCCTCACGCAAACACTCACCCGCGACCCTATCCATCCGGAGTTGCCTGCTCGAAGCGTAGAAGCCGGTACTCCGTGGCGGGCGTCTCCCGATCGGCGCGGCACGTCAGTTTGGCCTCCGGACGGCGAACCGACAGCATCTCCGCTCGGAAGTCCGCGCGCAACGTCGGTACCTCAAGATCAACAATCGGTCTCCGAGCCGTGCCCGTCGTGCGGACCGATCTGGTTGACCGATCGCACAGTGATCTGACCGGGGCCCAAGGGAGGACAGCGCTCGTACGTTGCGACTACCGCGGCTTGCACCGGAGGCGGGTAGCGAACGACGCCGCGAAGGTACTCATGAGCAACAGCGCCGGTTAGGTGATGTTGCACCGTCGTCACCGCTTCATCGGGCGCGAGGTTGCCGTAGTAGAAACCGTCGGGGAGCACGAGAACGTTGGGAGCGAAGCGATCACCCCCCACATGGCTGCACTCCCAGACCAATTCCGGCCACTGAGCGGACAGCGCGGCGGCAACTGGGCGGCCGCGTAAAGCGCAGCAGGTGTCGTGCACTCCATGGGTGCACACCAGGATGATCGGCTCCGGTTCGGTGGTGGCGCGCGGCGCCTCAGTCATCAAGGCATCGGCTGCGGAAGCCAAGTCGGTGTCGCTCTGCCACGTGCCTTGCACCGTGGCTGCGTCCAGACCGGCCAGGATCCATCGCCGGTCCAGCCCTCGACTCTTCCTGCCGTGCCGACGGACCAGCAAAATTCTGGTCGTGGTCCGCTGTGCCGCATCACTCAGCCGCTCGAGGATGGCAGGCTCGATGCCAGAACCGGCGACAGCGTCGATCGACCACGGGCCGAGGTGCTCAAGCAGCAGCCAACGACGGGTCTGCGGGGCGGAGCCGGCGATCGGATCGCCCCGCTCGCGTGCCGCGTCCGCGCAACGGAAGCGCGCCTGATGCTGCCTCACTCCACGGTGGCCAGGCCAGCCAGCACCAATCGCCGGGCGAGGTCCAGACCAAGATCATCGGCTCGTGCGGAACCGCTTTCGAGCAAGGTCCTCATCGGCGCGACGTCTTCCTCCCGCAGCGGAAAGTCTCCTGCGCGGCTGCGAACCGTACTTCGCCCACCGACCTGATCAACGGATGCGGCCAAGTGCTTCCGCAGCGCGACCCTGGCGGTGGCGGTGATGCGGTTGGCATCCCGAAGCTGGCGTAGTGGGCCGATGGGGGCAGCGCGCTGAGTGCCGCGGACGTTACGGCGCAGCGTGCTGAGGATCTCTTCCGGATCGGCGGTCTCCAGCGCACGGATCAGGGAACGCCGGACAAGCTCGACATCACGGCTCAGTGGCCCCGGATCAGTGAAGTCGACGCCCAGCGGCAGCGAGCGACGGATTTCTGGATCTCGGGCCACAGCCTGCAACGCCTGTCGAAGCATGTCGTCCGCGAGGGCGAAGCGCGTCCAGGAATGGACGCCGATGGTCAGGTGTGTGCTGACGCCACCCAAGGCTTTGGCGGCGTGCAGGAAGCCGCGCGGAAGGTAGAGACAGTCGCCCGGCTCCAGCACGGCCTCGATCAGCGGACGCTCAGCGGCCCGCAACTCGACATCCGCCTGGCGATCGTTCCACGGCTGGTCACGCAACGGCGCCTCCAGCACCGGTGAATGAATCTGCCAGCGTTTCGACCCTTCAAGTTGGAGGACGAAGACGTCGTGTACGTCGTAGTGGTTACTGAAGCCCTGGTTCTGCGGGGGAGTGACGTAGGCATTGGCCTGAACCGGATGTCCGAGCTCGGTCGCCAGTCGCTGGCAGAACTCGATGATCGGCGGCCAGACCCGGTGCAGTGCCTGGAGAACCAGCGTCGACCCATCCGCGAAGAGGCGGACGAGCTTGTCGTCGCTGACCTGGTCGGCGATTGTGGCCCCCACGCCGCCGGGTCCGGTGAAGGCCTTCTCGGCGAGTGTCGACCCGTTCTTGGCCACCCGCAGAAATGGTGTCCGGAGTCCGCGCTGGGAAACGAGTTCGTCGATGGCTTCGCTGTTCAACAGCGCAGCGAAGCCGCCCGGCAGTTCCGCGGCTCGGGAGAGCAGGGCTTGCCTACCCCAGTAGTCGCTCGCGAAACGCTCGGAGTCGATGCTGATCAGCTGAGTGAGCATGGGGTGCCCGGCTTGACTTCCGGGCACCCCGCCTGGGTCACGAGGTGGAGTCAATAGGAATCAATCCACCGTTAGAGATTGTCGCGATCGAGGTTTGGATCTGTGGCCGCGCGGTCAGCCCCGTAGCTCGTTTCGGCGCCGCCATCAGCTCCGCCGTCAGCGCCACCATCGGCGCCGCCGTCCGCCATTCCGGTGGCTCCACTGGCTCCGGCCGCAGTCTGCGGGCCGTCGGGTCCACTTTGCGATCCGGCAACTCCTCCGGCGCCGGCCACGTCGCTGTCGTACCCAGTACCCCGGTCAGCGCCGAACGCATCGTCCCCGGCGCCGCTGTCTGCTCCGCCGTCGGCCCCTCCGTCGGCTCCGCGATCGGCACCTCGGTCGGCTCCGCCGTCCCCGGATGCGCCGCTGTCTCCGCGAGCACCGCCGTCGGCCCCGCTATCGGCTCCGCCGTCCCCGAATGCGCCACTGTCTGCGCCCCCGTCTCCGCGGCCCCACCATCGGCGCCGCTGTCTGCTCGGGCGCCGGCTCCGGCATCCGCTCCAAGGTCAGAGCCTGATCCCGCCCCGAGGTCCGCACCGAGGTCCGAACCCGATCCCGCGCCCACATCTGCACCAAGATCCGAGCCCCTATCGGCACCCCTGTCCGACGCGCCACCGTCAGCGCCGCTGTCCGCACCACCGTCAGCGCCGCCGTCTTGGATGCCCGGAACACCGTCAGCGCCGCCGTCGGCTATTCCTTCCAGCTTCTCGTAACCCTCGCTGGGAGTGGGCGTTGATTCGCTCATAGATCCCTCCATCTGTTGGTGAGCCGCAGGCTCGATCGCACGGCGCCCCGCCGGCGTCGTAGAGCTAACTGTGGCACCGCCGATCCGACCCAGGTACAGTGGGGTGGCTGTTGCCGCGCTGCAACTGGCAGGTGGTGTCCTCACCGAGGATTAGCATGCGAATCATGGCCGGATCCTGGACATCGATGCTCGGCAACGATGCCATCGTCCAGATGGTCGGCCACGAGGCATTCGCTCGGGGCATGGTGTACGCGCGCAACGGTCGGGTGACCGATGTCGAGCTCGACGAACCCAGCCTGATCATTCGTGGCCGGGTTCGGGGAAGCTACCGCGACGATTACGCCACCTCCATTCAGTTGGCCCAGTCCGCCTCGGGTGCGCTCACTGCACATCGCGGCGTCTGCTCCTGTCCGGTCGCCATGGACTGCAAGCATGCCGCCGCGGTGCTGATCGTGGCGCGCAGCATGGCAGGTGTTTCCGCCCAGCTGGCGCAACCAGCGTGGGAGCGGACTCTCCGCAAGGTCGCGATCGCACCGGATCCGCCACCGGTCGCGACTGACCGGCTGGGCCTGGAGTTTGAGGTCGAGCAGATGCCGACCTACCGAGGACAACCTGGTCGGATCGACCTGCGCATCCGACCGCTGCGCGCCGGTAAGAGCGGAAAGTGGATTCGCACCGGCATCGGATGGGAGGACCTGGACTATGCCAGCCGCAGTTATCTGCCAACCCATGTCGATCTGCTTCTGCAGTTTCGGGCCGCGGCCGGCGCGAGCGCTCGCTACATGTTTCCCCGCACGCCGTGGCTCTCGGTCAGCTCGGTAACCAGCGTCTGGTGGTCCCTGCTGGAGCAGGCCGCGGAGAGCGGGCTCACATTACTGGTTGCAGGTTCGGCGAACGCCCCCCAGCTGTGCCAGACCAACGCGTCGGTGGTGTTGAACGTGCGGCGCTCCGACGAAGGCGCGCTCGTCGTGTCTCCCGCCGTGCTTCAGGAGGGTCGTGAACTCCAGCTGCCGCGCATCGGGTTGCTCGGCGATCCGGCACATGGCCTGTTTCATTGGGGACCGGCGCCCAACGCAACCCCCACCTTGAGTCTGCTTCAGCTCACCCAGCCGCTCAGCAGAGAGCTGCGCCAGCTTCTCACCGATGGCCCTTCGCTGACCGTTCCTCCCGCTGACGAACACCGGTTCACCACCGATTACCTGCCGCAGCTCCGCCAGAAAGTCGCGATCATCTCAACCGACGGATCGGTCTCGCTGCCCGAATATCAGCCTCCGGTTCTCACCCTCCTCGCCACGTTCAAAGAGGAGCACCGACTCCGCCTCGACTGGGCGTGGGAGTACCGGATCGGTGATTCGGTGGCGACGTTCGACCTCGATGAGCCAGTCAGGCGGCCGTCCGTCAGGGATGTCGCCGAGGAGCAGCGACAGCTGGAGCAGTTGCCCCTGCCGTACGACAAGATTCCTCAGCTCGCCGAGGTCGGCGGCCGCCCCCGTCCCCTAGCGCACGTCCTGTTGGGCGGTGTGCACGCCGCCCTGTGTGCCGCCGAGGTCCTTCCATCGCTCGAGCGAGCTGGCGTACAGGTCACCCTCCTCGGCGACGTTCTGGACTACCGCGAGACCGGAGCGCAGCCGGTGATCGAGGTCTCCACTGCAGAGAACGACGAGGACTCGGACTGGTTCGACCTACACATCGCCGTTTCACTCGAGAACGAGGTGGTTCCTTTCGAAGCACTGTTCGTCGCCCTCAGCCAGCGGCAGGATTATCTGATCCTGGATACCGGCGTCTACTTTTCCCTCGACCGACCGGAGCTTGATCAACTGCGAGATCTCATCGAAGAGGCTCGGGCGCTGCAGGACCGGGACCGGCCAGGCTTGAGGATCAGCAAGTTCCAGGCGGGGCTCTGGGATGACTTGATCAAACTCGGCGTCGTGGTCGGACAGGCTGAGAGGTGGATCAGCTTCCGTCCGGGCGCTGTCGGGCGAGGATCAAGCGACCCGAATTCCGGAATCGGTGGCTACACCTTCGACGCTCAAGGCAACCCTGCGGCATTACCAGGTCGAGGGATTTCGCTGGTTGCAGATGCTCTGGAGCCATGGCCTGGGTGGCATCCTCGCCGACGACATGGGCCTGGGAAAAACCATTCAGGCGCTCGCGCTCATCTGTCATGCCCGGCTGGCGGGGCCCGAAGATCCGCCCTTTCTCGTCGTCGCACCGACGAGCGTGGTGTCGAACTGGGCCGCTGAGGCAGACCGCTTTGCCCCGGACCTCTCGGTGATCACCATCGAAGGGTCCCAGGCCCGTCGCCGACAGTCCTTGGCCGAGGCGGTTGCCGGCGCTGATGTCGTGGTCACGTCCTACACGCTGTTGCGAATCGACGCCGATTCCTATGCTGAACTGCCCTGGGCCGGGGTGCTCTTGGACGAGGCTCAGTTCGTCAAGAACTATCGGGCCAAGACCTACCAGAGTGCCCGTCGGCTGCGATCGGACTTCAAGCTCGCGATCACTGGCACGCCGCTGGAAAACAACCTGATGGAACTGTGGGCCCTGCTCTCCATCGCCGCACCCGGACTGTTCCCCCACCCCGACAGGTTCTCGGAGTTCTACCGGCGGCCCATCGAACGGGCCCAGGACCCACAACTGATGGGCCGACTTCGGCGCCGGATCTCGCCGTTGATGCTGCGTCGGACCAAGGAACGCGTGGCGTCCGAGCTGCCGCCCAAGCAGGAGCAGGTCGTCGAGGTCGTCCTGCAACCGAAACACATGCGGATCTACCAGACTCACCTGCAGCGTGAACGACAGAAGGTGCTGGGTCTCATCGATGATCTTGACCGGAACCGATTCACCATCCTCCGCTCACTGACTCTGCTCCGGCAGTTGAGTCTTGACCCGAGCCTGGTCGACGACATCCACGCCGGTGTTCCGGCGAGCAAGATCGAGGTGCTCTGTGAGCAGCTCCGCGAGCTGGTGGCCGAGGGCCATTCCGGACTGGTCTTCAGCCAGTTCACGAGTTTCCTCAGCAAGATCAGAGCTCGGCTCGAGGAGGAGGGCATCGACTACGCGTACCTGGACGGCCGGACGAGGAATCGATCGGTCGCCGTCGAACGCTTCCGCAGTGGACGGGTTCCGGTCTTTCTGATCAGCCTGAAGGCTGGAGGATTTGGGCTCAATCTGCCGGAGGCGGACTACTGCTTCCTGCTCGATCCCTGGTGGAATCCCGCCACCGAAGCGCAAGCCGTCGACCGTACGCACCGCATCGGCCAGACAAAGACGGTGCTGGTCTATCGCCTTGTGGCTCGTGACACCATTGAGGAGAAGGTCATGGAGCTGAAGGAGCGCAAGGAGCAACTGTTCGCCGCCATGTTTGGTGACGACGCGCTGGCCGGCGTGCCGCTGTCGGTGACCGAGATCCGGGCCCTTGTCAGCTAGGGTCTGCAACCGAACCGTTAGGACACCCGACTAGAAGTGTCCGGTTTTTGACATGGCCAATAGGCGACAATCCGCGGGTCCGGGGTCGACACTCCAAGGAGTCGCAGCTAATTTGCTTGAGGGATCAAGCGCTGGGCAACAGCACTTGACCGCCAAGGGCCCGAACACCATTGTTCGTCCGCAGGGTTCTCGAAGGGGGAGGGATCGGCGGATTTGGCCCGGTGAGTGCCTCGCACGTTGACTGTGAGGCTGCTTGGCTGCACCTCGCAGTCAGCGAGCGGGGTACTCGCCGCGGCGGCCTACGGCCGCGAAGCTCGGGGAATGTGTTCGTGCCTCTCGTCAATGGCGGGAGGCACGAGCGTTTACGGCCAACACGGCCAGCAACCACTGCCAGCCGACCAGGCCAGGAGGACCGCGGTCAAGACCGGGAGGCCAGGCCGGGTGTCGCACTTGCCACGACCGCCCGGGCCGCTACCGAGACGTTGCCGTCGCGGAGGACGCCGGCACGGAGCCACGTGAGCCGGTTGGCCAGCCCACCGCTGCCTTCCTCGCTCTCGGGGCTGGCATGCTGAGGCGCGGAGGGAGATGGGCTGATGGCCGTTGGCTACTCCGATACACCGCTGGTCAAGAAGCTCGGATTCGCGCCTGACATGTCCGTGGTCCTGCTGCACGCCCCGCCGAACTTCTCAGATCTGCTTGGGGAGATGCCAAGCGGAGTCAAGGTCAGCCGCCGACTGACACGTTCCGCGGACGTCGTGCTGATCTTCGTTCAGTACGCCGCGGACCTGTCGACAAAGGTGCTGGCCCTGAAGTCGGCTGTGGCGCCGGACGGGATGGTCTGGGTCGTCTGGCCGAAGCGGGCGAGCAAGATGCCGACCGACCTGACCGAAAACGTCATTCGCGAGATTGTGCTTCCCACCGGCTTGGTCGACGTCAAGGTCTGCGCAATTGACCAGACCTGGTCGGGGCTGAAACTGGTCATCCGGAAGACGCTTCGTTGACGAACTCGAGCGTCGCGCTGGTCTGCCGTCAGGCAGGAATCTTCAGCGCAGTGATCGACTGGTCGGAATCGTCGCTCATCAGCAACGTCACCTCGCCGCGCGGGATGTCGAAGGCCAAGAATCCACGCGTGCTCTGTCCCTCAGAAAGCTGGCCTACGCCCAGTACCTGACGCGAGGCACCGGCTTCCGCGACATCGAACAATCCACCGGTGTGATCAAACGCTTGAAAGTTGTACGGGTCGTAACCCAAGCGACCACCGGTGCAGACGATCTTGACCTCGACCAGAAGGTAGGTTCCGTTCAGGGGCTGTTCGCGCCCCGTCTCTCGCCAGCTGCGGCTGAGGAGGATCAGCCTGCCGTTGCCGTCTGGCGTTGTGAACTCGATCTCGCCATGATTGGGCGGATCGGCCCGAATCGTCGGCACAGTGACCGGCGGCGGAGCGACGACGTGCGTGTCCCGGTACCGCGCCACGGCGCTCGCCACCAGCACGACCAGAGCAACGACCACGATCAGGCTCACACTGAGGACGCCTGGCCAGCGCCGGTGCCGCGCGGTCTCGGCGCGCCAAGCATCGGTCGTTCCCAGCGACGGAGGAGGTTCCGATGTCGGCGGCGCTGGCGGGCACGAACTCTGGCCCGCTCGGATTGGCGCCCATTCCTGCCGGCTCGACTCGGGCGGACTCTCGGCCTTCGCCGGAGTCCGCCTCATCAGGACCGTACATGTACGACCACGGTATCGCAGCCGACCTTGCTGAGCGATGGCCAGAGCCGCTCCAGGCAGCCGGTACAGAGCCGCAATCCGTCCAGAAACGGTCGCCGCTCTCCACAGACGATGAGTCCGGTCTGCCGCCGTCCACAGATCCGACCGCGGGTGCACGACCAGGGTGGCGATCCGCAATGTAGAGGGCATGAGACGAAGGAAGGCACGAATTACTCTGTCTCGCCCTGGCGACATTCTCGGGGTGGTGCCTTACCTGGTGGGATTTCATCCGGATGAATCTGTCGTTGCCGTGATGCTGCGATCGGGCAGGGTCGTGCTCACGATCCGGGCTGACCTGCCGCCGCCGGCAGCCGCAGCCGACCTTGCAGCACAGATTGCGCGGCTGGTCGTCCAGCACTGCGCCCAGCACGTGGTCCTGATCGGCTACAGCGTCAATCCTCAGGTTCGCGAGCTGCTGATGGAGATGGCGGGAGAGCTCACTCCGTCCGGGTTGCAGGACGTCTTGCTCGTCGATGGCCGGCGGTGGTGGTCGTTGATGTGCGTCGGCGGCTGCTGTCCATCGGACGGCCAGCCGTACGACCCCCGTTCCTCTTCAGTCGCTGCTCAAGCGGTCTACGCGGGGTTGGCTGCCCGTCCCGACCGGCGAGCACTGGAAGCGGATGTGAGCGGCCCGGCCGAGGACGAACACCCGGAGCTCTTGCGGCTCGTGGAGCAGGAGTCACCGTATATCGACGGGCTTGCTTCGACAGCGCGTTGCGACCTCATGCGAACGATCGTCATGGCGTCCTTGGCACAGCAGGCGCCACTGGATGATCCCACGTGCGCGCGGCTGGGGTTGTTGGCCCGCGAGGTCGAGGTCCGGGACGTGGCCTGGGCGATGATCAACTCGAAGGACGCAGAGCAGCATCGTCGGGTGTGGGCGCGTGTGGTGGCACGGACAGTCCCTCCGCTGGAGGCGGCGCCGCTGTGCCTGCTGGGATTCTGCGCCTGGATCTGCGGTGACGGTGCGATGATGAATTGCTGTGTCCAGCGCGTGAGCGATGTCGATCCGAACTATTCCTTCGGACAACTGCTTGCCAGGATCAGCCAGCAGGCGCTTCCTCCGCAGCTGTGGGATGAGTTCGGCCCGGCGAAAAATGCAACGGCGATCGATGGTCAGGTGACGATCGTGTCCTCCACTAGGTTGTCGTCATGACGCGGTTCGTGGTCTGTGGCGAGACACTCATCGATCTCATCCGGGCGCCCGACGGTCCGCAGGACGCGGCCGGCAGCACGTGGTCGGCGCTCTCGGCCGGTGGCCCAATGAATTCGGCGGTCGCGCTGGGACGTCTCGGAGTCCCCACCCATTTCCTTGGCCGACTAAGCACGGACACGTTCGGCCAGCAGCTGCGGAGCTATATCGATGGTGCCGGGGTCGAGCTCGACCTGGCGGCCGAATCCGGACAAGCCACCTCGCTGGCGATCGTCAGCCTCGATCAGCAGGGGGTCGCGAGCTACACCTTTCATTTTGCCGAGACGGCCAACTTCGGCTGGCAGCCTGACGAGCTGCCCTCTCTCACCGCCGACGACTGGCTCCATATCGCCTCGCTGTCCTGCGTCGTGAGCCCAGGTGCCGAGGTCTTGTTGGAGTGGATGCAGACCGTTCGGGCAGGCGTCTCGTATGACATCAACGTCCGACCCAATGTGATCAGCGATCCAGTGCTCTACTGGCGCAAGGTCGAGCCTTGGCTCCAGGTCATCGGAGGGCACGGAGGCATCGTCCGGGCCAGTGATGAGGACATCAACTTCCTGCCGCATGGTCGGTCCGACAATGATCCACTCGCAGTGGCCGCCGAGTGGGTGCGGACGTACGGCCTGAGCTTGGCGGTCATCACGCTTGGCGCGCACGGTGCCGTCGGGATCGAGGCCGACGGCGAGCAGACGCGGGTTCCGGGCGTTCCTACCGACGTGGTCGATACCGTGGGCGCGGGCGACACCTTCATGGCCAGCTTTCTGGACTCCCGGATCAATCGTGCGTTGCCATTGGCGGAGTCGCTGAGCCGGGGCGTGGCCGCGGCGTCGATTGTCTGCTCGCGGCGAGGGGCAAACCCGCCAACGGCTGCCGAAGTTGACGAGCTCGTCGCCAGCGCCCGCGTGGGCTGACGCTCACGTAGGCGGGTCGGGCCCGCCGAATCCGAGCGCCTTCGCCGTGACCGATGTGATCGAGCTTGCCGGCGTCGTGTGCAGGTGCCGGTTCGGTGGCCTGCGAAACGCTGGCCGCCTCCCTGAGCACCGAAACGGCCCTCTGCGCGCGCTGAGGGTTGGGTCTCGAGCCGTCCGCCTCAGTGAGGTAGAAGGTGTCGATCGCCTGGCCGGCCAGCGTGCTGATGTGAGCGGAGCGAATCGACAGCCGTTCTGCTGCCAGGCATTGCCCCAGCGCGTACAACAGTCCAGCGCGATCACCGGTCCGCACCTCGATCACGACCGCTGTTGCGCTGGCGTCTTCAATCAGGTCGACGTACGGCACGGATTGGCCGTTGGAGTCCGGTGAGCCACTTGCGTGCACGCGAGCCTCCCGGCGCCGCAGGCCGCGCAGCATGGCCGTGTCGCCACCTTGCCAGCCGCTCAAGCTGCTTGATCAAGAACGCCACGTCGGGCAAGTCGGTGGCGAGCTGCTTGTCGACCCGCCAGGTGTTGACCGCAACCCCGTTCACCGTCGTCAGCACCGCAGAGCGGACCTGCACCGAGTGTGACGCCAGCAACCCGGCGGTTTCACTGAAGAGTCCGAGCCGGTCAGTGGCCGCGATGATCAACTGGATGCCGCCGACTTTGGACTCCAACTTGATCCGCGGTCGCCCGTCGATCTGAACCGACCTGGCCAGGCCGAGATCGATCAGCTCGGTCTGCTCATTGTGTCGATCCTCGCCGACCAGCAGTCCCTCGCACCTCTCCGTCAACGCTGTGATCAACTGCGATCGCCACGGCGACCAGGCAGCGGGGCCGGCGGCGCGGGCATCGGCCTCAGTCAGCGCGCGAAGCAATCGGAGCACCTCAGCCCGGCCTTCGACCGCGTGAACCAGAGCATCGAGGGTGGCGGGATCGCTGTGATCACGCTTGGTCGCGAGCATCGCCAGAGTGAGGTGGTGTCGGACGAGGTGCTCCACCAGGTCTGCATCCTTGGCCGGCAAACCCATACGCTCGATATTTCGGCGGGCAATGGGCGCACCGACCACAGGATGATCAGGGCCGACGCCGGGGAGCTTGCCGATGTCATGAAAGAGGCCGGCCAGCAGAAGCAGATCCGGTCGTTCGACCCTGGTCAGGTGGCGCTGAGCCTCGGCGACGGTCTGGATGGAGTGCCGATCAACGGTGTGCCGGTGGACGGGGTTGTACTGCGGCCTCGCTCGGATCGCCTCCCAACCCTCGAGCCAGCGGGGAATGCAACCGGCTAGATCAAGCGCCTCCCACACCGGGAGCAGGTTCTCTCCGGTGGCCAGCATCGCCAAAAAAGCATCCCGAGCCTCGTCCTGCCACGGCTCCTCGATCGGCGGAGCGTGGCGGCCGAGATTCTCCGCGGTGACCGGCGACAGCACCAACCCGCGCGTCGCCGCAAACGCGCCGGCGTGCAAGCCGAGGAGCGGCGTTGATGGCCTGGTTCGCCGGTCCAGCCCGACCTCTCCTTGGTGGACGATCAGGCCATGCGCCTCATGGCTGTAAACGGGTGCACGTTCCCGCCTCGCGAACGAGAGCACCCGCCGCTGTGGAATGACTTGGCGCGCAGCCCGAACGGTCAGGTCCACCGCGTGACCGATCCGGCGAGCGGCCAGGGAGACCTCACAGTGCAGGCTGTCGGTGTCGGCGAATCCCATCCGTTCAGCGACATCGGCTGCCTCGCTCGCCAGCAATCGGTCCAACGCTCGGCCGGAGGAGACATGCAGGGCGTCGCGCACATCGAGCAACCGTCCGTACGGCCCATCGACACCCAGGTGTGGGCGATCGGTGAGCCAGCTCGCCGCCAGTGCCCGCAGCGTCGTCATGTCGCGGATCCCGCCCCGTGCTTCCTTGAGGTCGGGCTCGAGGAGGTATGCGGCGTCCCCGTGCGCGGCCAGCCGTTCGTCGAGGGAGGCGAGAAGCTCCGGTAGCCGCTTGCGGGCGTTGTTCCGCCAGGCGTCGAGGAGTGACGAGCGAGCGCCGGTGACCAAGGCCGCGTCGCCGGCGATGGCTCGAAGGTCCAGCAAGCCCACCCCGGCACTCAGCTCACGGCCGGCGATGTCGCTGCACTCAGCTGGAGTGCGTACGGAATGATCGATCCGAATCCGGGCGTCCCAGAGCGGATACCAGATCTTCTCCGCCAGGGAATTGATCTGCTTGTTCTTGCCGTCGTGGATCAGAACGAGATCGATATCCGAGCGAGGGCCGATCTCGCGCCGGGCGAGGGAACCTACGGCGGCCAGCGCGACACCGGGTACTTGGCCGCTGGTCCTTCCGCCGAAAGCCGAGCTCGTCGCCTCGGCGTAGAGCGACTTCAGCTCCGACTCGACGCATTCGGTCATCAAACGCCGACGATCCGGCCCAGACGTGGTTTCCCACGAGGACCGGATCGCGACGTTGAGACGCTCGTTGGCTAAGTCACGCTTCAGAGCGCGTCCAGCCCGCGCTCGCCAGTTCGGACGCGGACGATGTCGTCCACGGGAACCGACCAGACCTTGCCGTCACCGATGCGGCCGGTCCGAGCGCTCTTGACCAGGACGTCGATGATGTCCTTGACATCGCCGTCGTCCACGAGCACCTCAAGTCTGACCTTGGGCACCAGATCGACGGTGTATTCCGCCCCCCGGTAGACCTCGGTGTGGCCCCGCTGACGCCCAAAGCCACTGGCTTCGCTGACGGTCATGCCCTCGACGCCAAACGATTCGAGCGCCGTCTTCACTTCATCCAACATGTGCGGCTTGATGATGGCTGTTACGAGCCTCATGCCGTCACCTCCTGATCATGGTTGGTCTCGACCTCAGTCTGCCGCGGAGCTGAGCCTCCGAAGGACACGCCACGAGCTCCGGCGCCGAAGCTGCCGAGATCGTAGCCAGTCTCAGCGTGCTCGGACCCGTCGACGCCCGCCTGCTCCTCTTCCGCAGTGACGCGGAAGCCGATGGTCTTGTGCAATACGAATCCGATCACCAGAGTCAGCACCAGGCTGAAGAACAGCACCCCGAAGGCACCCACGGCCTGACGCCAGAGCTGATCGACACCGCCGCCGTACAGCAGGCCGCTGCGCTCGTAGCTGACTCCAGCCGGAGAATCCGGTGCCAGCAGCAGACCAACAGCCAAGGTTCCCCAGAGACCGCCGACCAGATGGACACCGACCACGTCGAGGGAGTCGTCGTAGCCGAACTTGTACTTCAGCCCGACGGCCAGTGCGCAGAACACGCCGGCCAGAGCCCCCACGATGATCGCGCCGATCGGGCTGACCGAGGAGCACGACGGGGTGATGGCGACAAGGCCGGCCACGACCCCCGACGCGGCACCGAGCGAGGTCGCGTGCCCGTCACGAAGGCGCTCGGTGAGCAGCCAGCCCAGGGCGGCGGCACCGGTCGCCACCATGGTGTTGACCCACACGACCGAGGCGGTGTTGTTGGCAGCTACGGCCGAGCCGGCGTTGAAGCCGAACCAGCCGAACCACAGCAGGCCGGCGCCGATCATGACGAGGGTGAGGTTGTGCGGGCGCATCGGATCGTGCCGCCAGCCGATCCGCTTGCCCAGGATGAGAGCCAACGCGAGACCCGCCACACCGGCGTTGATGTGCACCGCCGTGCCGCCGGCGAAGTCGATCGCCTCGAGGTTGTTGGCGATCCAGCCACCGACGTGGGTGACCGCGCCGGAGTCGTCGGTGAGGGTGAAGTCGAAGACCCAGTGAGCGACCGGGAAGTAGACGACCGTGGCCCAGATGCCGGCGAAGATCAGCCATGTGCCGAACTTGGCACGATCGGCGATGGCGCCCGAGATCAGGGCAACCGTGATGATGGCGAAGACGGCCTGGAAGGCCACGAATGCCATGGCCGGCAGACTGGCATCAGTGTCTTCCATCAACCCGTTGAGGCCGAGATATTGCAGCGGGTCGCCCAACAGCCCGGCGCCGATGTCGTCGCCGAAGGAGATGGAGTAGCCGTAAAGCACCCAGAGGACGGAGATGAGCGCAAGAGCCCCGAAGCTCATCATCATCATGTTGAGGACGCTCTTGGCGCGCACCATGCCGCCGTAGAAGAGCGCCAGCCCTGGTGTCATGAGCAACACCAGCGCAGCGGAGGTCAGGACCCAGGCAGTATTGCCCGTATCAAGTTCGAGTAAGGTCATGTCGCTTCTTTCGGTGAAAAGACTGGACGTTGGCGATGGCCGGGCGCACCTGGATCCGAGGCACGCGAGGCTATGAAGAACTCTGCTCGTCCTGTGTTGCGCCAAAGCGGCGTGGCGTTACACCCGAGTGACAGTTGACCGTCGAATGTGACGGCCAGGTTTCGCTGAAAATGGTCCGCGGTGCATGATCGCGTCGTCGCTGCGTTGGCAGCGTGTCCGCAGGCAATCCCTAGCGGGAAACCGAGCGCATCATGCTGCTGCCACCGCCCGGCGAGCCTGCCAGGCCGACGCCACCATGTCGTCGAGGCTGTGCCGCATCTGCCAGTTCAAATCCCGAGCGGCCAGATCGCCGCTGGCGACGATCCGAGCCGGATCACCCGGACGAGGTGGTCGGATCTCAGGTGTGAACGCGATGCCGGTGACCCTGGCCACCGCGTCCATGATCGCCCGAACGGAGATGCCCGTTCCGCTCCCGAGGTTGTAAACCGGTTCCAGCGCTCGTCCTTGTTCAAGCGCTTGGGCGGCGCTGACGTGGGAAGCGGCCAGGTCCGAGACATGCACATAGTCGCGGACGCAGGTCCCGTCGGGTGTCGGAAACGAGTCGCCGTTGATGTGCGGCGTCTTGCCGGCGATCAAGGCCTCGAGCACAAGTGGGAAAAGATTGTGGGGGCTGGTGTCATACAAGTCTGGAAATCCTGAGCCCACCACGTTGAAGTAGCGCAACGACGTGTGCCGCAAGGGTTTGGCTGTCGACGCGGTTGCCCGCGCTTGATCCCGGAGCAACCATTCACCGATCAGCTTCGACTCCCCGTACGGTGACTCAGGACGGGTCGGGCTTTCCTCGGTGACCACGCTGGTGTCCGGCGTGCCGAACACGGCAGCGCTGGACGAGAAGACCACCTTGTCCACGGCGTGAGCGGCCATCGTCTCGAGCAGAATGATCATGCCCGTGACGTTTTGACTGTAGGTGTGCAGGGGCTGGCTCACCGAGACCCCGGCGTACTTGAACCCCGCCAGGTGAACGACACCAGTGATCGAGTGCGTGCCGAAGACAGAGTCGAGCATGTCCCGGTCGAGGATGCTGCCCTGGTGGAAGGCCACGCTCTCCGCTACGAAGTTTCGGTGGCCGCTGGATAGGTCATCGAGGACCACGGCCTCGATGCCTTCTTCCACGAACGCTCGTACGACATGCGAGCCGATGTAGCCCGCGCCGCCGGTGACCAACCACGCCATGTCCGGCCTCCTCCCGCCGGCTCAGCCTAGCCATGTCGATCTCCGGTTATTCGTGGCGGCAGCCGGCTGCCCATGGGTCGTGCCAGTACCCCGCCGGCAGACATGTGCGGTTGGAGATCGAATTGGCTCGTGGCCAGTGCGAGCGGCGCCGAGGTCATCGGCAGGTTCGTAATCCGGGACTAGTGTGCGGCCAGCACACGCAGGTCGCTGATTCTCAAGGCGAGAACTTCTTCAGTGGCGGCGACGGCGTCCGCAAACTGATGCTCAGGTGGGGGTGTGATGCGGGTCGAGCATCCGCACCTCGATTGCGGTTCGCTTGCCGACAGCGAGTGTCTTCCAGGTGGCGACGATCTGCCCGCCATGAAGCACGATCGGTGAGAACAGGCCGTTGACCTTGGCCCAGACCGACGGCAGCTGCTGGGCGGTCAGGAATCGGGTGCGATTCGTGCCGGCGTAGCCGACGAAGAGGCCGTCGTATTCCGGTAACAACCGCAGCCCGGGATCCTCCAGGCCGTCCGTCGGCGCGTCGGCAACATCGAGGTATTGCTTCTCCTCGGGTCCTTCGAGCTGGACGACGTCGTCACCGAGATCGCGTACGGCTGTGTCCACGGCCCGCAGCGTCGTACCGAAGAAGAAGGACAGGTCTTCCCGAGTGGCTGGTCCGTAGGAGCCGAGGTGGATGCGGACGAGTTCGGTCAGCGCTGTCGAAAACTCGTAGGTCTGGATCTCGGGTAGCACGCTGCGGGCCCGCCGGTGGTAGATGTCGGTTCGTTTCTCCCAGCGGTGGTCGCGCGGGCGGCGTAACAGCCCGCTATGACCCCACAGCAGGCTCTCCGGCAAGGCGTCCCGCACCGCCCCCGCACTGGTGGGTCGACTCGCGTTCGACCAGCCATTCACGCAGGTGAGCGACGATATCCGCGCGTGTGCGCCACTCCGCGTCGGTGAACGCCTCCACTTCGGTGACGACATCCTCAGGATCGAGACGGTCGAGTTTCAGATAGTTGCGCAGCTGCGCCGCTCGGCTGCGCCTGGCCACGGCGTCGAGCCAGCCGAACTGATCCCGCGTGCTGGTGTGGACCGTTCCGCGGAGATTGCTGGTTTTGAGCAACCGGTGCTCTTCGAACAGGCCGTTGATGGTCTTGTACGAGACTCCCGGCAGCCGAGAGGCGGCGGTGAGAAATGGGGCTCGAGGCACCTGGGACTGGATCGGGCCCAGCCGGTTGAACAGCTCCAATACCGCATCCGGCCTTGTGCTGTCGATCGACGGGAATTGCCGCTGCAGCGTGCGACGGCGAAGCTCGTCAGCGGTGAGGCGGCGCATGCGCGCAACGCTACTGATGGCGGCTTGCGGCGGCAGCCACCCTGCACGTGGGAAATGCGATGGCACGGTTGCGCTAGTCTGAACTCATGTATCGAGTTGCGCTCCTTACCTAGCCGCGCAGGTAGCACCTGCGCGGCAGCCCCTCGTGCCTCGACGGCGAGGGGTTTTTTCATGCCCGCGGGAAATGGGCGTTGGAACGGATACCGAAGGGATCACAGAGGAATGACCGACCAGGTAGAGCGGACGGAGGTTGCCGAGCCCACAACCGAGGGCACTCGGCCGGCCCGCGGCTACGACGCGACGGCTGCTCAGGAGCGCTGGCAGGCGTTCTGGGAGGCGGACCGGACGTTCCTGCCCAAGGACGACGGGTCGGCGGAACGACGCTACGTCCTGGACATGTTTCCCTACCCCTCCGGCGACCTCCACATGGGTCACGCTGAAGCCTTCGTGATGGGCGACGTCGTTGCCCGCTATCTGCGACTGAAGGGTTACGACGTCCTGCACCCCATCGGCTGGGACTCCTTCGGACTGAACGCAGAGAACGCTGCCATTCAACGCAATGCCCATCCGGCGGAGTGGACCTACGCCAACATCGAGACCCAGGCGACGTCGTTCCGGCGCTATGGCCTGAGCTTCGACTGGACGCGGCGGCTGCACACCTCCGATCCGGAGTACTACCGCTGGACTCAGTGGCTGTTCCTGCGCTTCCGCGAACGGGGTCTGGCCTACCGGAAGGCAAGTTATGTCAACTGGTGCCCCCAGGACCAGACCGTGTTGGCCAACGAGCAGGTGGTTGCCGGATTGTGCGAGCGCTGTGGGGCGGTGGTCACCAAACGGCAGCTGACTCAGTGGCATTTCAAGATCACCGACTACGCCCAGCGGCTGCTGGACGACATGGACGAGCTGTCCGGCGCCTGGCCGGAGCGCGTCCTGACGATGCAACGCAACTGGATCGGCCGCTCCGACGGCGCCTACGTCGAATTCGCGATCGAGAACCGGGATCAGCCGGTCAGCGTGTTCACCACCCGGCCCGACACTTTGTACGGGGCGACGTTCTTCGTGGTCGCCCCTGAGGCTCCGCTGGCGGCGGAGATCGTCACTGATGATCGCCGCGCGGAGTTCGAGGACTACCTGGAGAAGACCAAGCAGGAAACCGAGATCGAGCGCCAGTCGACGGAGCGCCCGAAGACCGGTGTGTTCCTGGGAGTGCATGCGATCAACCCGATCAACGGCGAGAAGATCCCGATCTACGCGGCCGATTACGTGCTAGCCGAGTACGGCACCGGAGCGATCATGGCCGTACCGGCTCATGATCAACGTGACCTGGACTTCGCGAGGGCGCATGACCTGCCGGTGCGGATGGTCATCGACACGGGCGAAGCCGATCCGGCGGAATCCGGCGTCGCCACCCCAGGTGACGGTACGTACGTCAACTCGCCTCTGCTGGACGGTCTGACGGACAAGACCGGGGCCGTGTCGGTGATCATCGAGGAGTTGGAGGCCAGGGCAGTCGGCCACGGGGCCACGATCTTCCGTCTGCGCGACTGGCTATTGAGCCGCCAGCGCTATTGGGGCGCTCCCATTCCGATCATCCACTGCGAAAAGTGCGGGGAGGTGCCTGTGCCCGATGATCAACTGCCGGTTGAACTGCCGTATCTGACGGGCACGGATCTCGCCCCCAAGGGAACTTCACCGCTGGCCTCGGCGGCCGACTGGGTGAGCGTCGCCTGCCCGCAGTGCGACGGACCGGCCAAGCGGGACACCGACACGATGGACACGTTCGTCGACTCGTCGTGGTACTTCTTCCGCTACTGCTCACCCGGCCGGGAGGATGTCCCGTTCGATCCCGCGGACGTGCGGCGGTGGATGCCGGTCTTCCAATACGTGGGCGGGGTTGAGCACGCGATCTTGCACCTGCTGTACATGCGGTTCTTCACCAAGGTCTTGTACGACATGGGCATGGTCGACTTCCAAGAACCCATGCGCCGACTGATGAACCAGGGACAGGTGATCAACCAGGGCAAGGCGATGAGCAAGTCGTTGGGCAACGGAGTCGATCTGGGTGCCCAGATCGATCAGTTCGGCGTGGACGCGATCCGCCTGACGGTGGTCTTCGCTGGACCGCCGGAGGAGGACATCGACTGGGCCGACCTGTCGCCCTCTGGTTCGCTGAAGTTCCTGCAGCGGGCCCATCGGCTGGCCGTCGACGTTCGCAGCGAACCGGGCGTCGACCCAGGTCGCGGAGATGTGGCTCTGCGACGGGAGACGCATCGGCTCCTGTCGGACATCGAGCAGAGCATCGAGAGCCAACGCTTCAACGTCGCCGTTGCTCGGATCATGGAGCTGGTCAACGCCAGCCGTAGAGTCGTCGACGGTCACAGCTCCTCTGGCGACGGCAAGGCCGGCGCGGGCGCGGCCGATCCGGCGGTCCGGGAAGCCGCCGAAGTGGTGACGATCGCGCTCAGTCTGGTCGCTCCGTACGTCGCGGAAGAGATGTGGGAACTACTGGGGCATCAGCCGTCGGTGGCCAACGCCGCCTGGCCCGCCGTCGATCCCGCGCTGCTGGTGACCGATGCCGTGACCTGCGTCGTTCAGGTGCAGGGCAAGGTTCGGGCCCGCTTGCAGGTCCCGCCCACGATCGGGGAGGCGGAGCTGCGCTCGCTGGCCCTGGCCGAGGACGGCGTGGTGCGAGCCTTGGCCGGCCGGGACGTGGCGAAGGTCATCGTCCGCGCTCCCAAGCTGGTCAGCATCGTCCCCCGGTAGCGCTGCGGCTAGCCCGCCCCCGCGACGGCGGCCACCAATCCGAGGTGGTCCGTCCCGTCGATGTGAACCGTCGAGATCGACGTCGCCGTCAGCTGGTCGTTGATCAGCACGTGGTCGATAGGCAGCAGTGGCGGAACCCGCCGATTTGCCGGATAGGTGGGCAGCCACCCGGCGCCCACCACGTCGGTCGCGCTTGTCATTCCGGCTCGACGGAGGGCGCGCATCGGCCCATGATCATTGACCGCATTCAGGTCGCCGACCACCATCAGCGGCTGGTCCAGGTTCTGCTCAACGGACGATTGCAGCATGGCATGCTCGCTTGCCCAGAGGCCACGGCCGCAATAGGGATTGCACGGGTGAGCGGCGATGATGCGTAGGTCTGGGATCCCGGGCGCGCTTGCCGTGGTGATGTGCTGCTGAAACGAGGTCCCTGGCAGTGAGGCAGTGTCGGTCAGAGGAAAGCGCGAGTAGATCACCGTGTCGCTGATGCTGCCGGGCACATCGCCGACCGAGTACGGGAAACGGGCGTCCCAATCGAACGCCTTCAGGGCCCGCAACGCGGACGCAGTCGCCTCGACCAAGATCACCACGTCGGCGGTCGATGCCTGCTGCGCGACCTGCGTCGGATCCGCCTGCCCGTGGTGCATGTTGAGACTGAAGACCGTAAACGGTTTCGTGGTCGCCGGGCGTCTGTCAGGTACGAAGAACGGTGCGATCCAGCTCAGATGGAGGGCGAGCAACACCGCGACGATCACCGAGACGAGCATCAGGGCAGTTCGCCGCCGAGCC
Source organism: uncultured Actinomycetota bacterium (assembly GCA_963808495.1). Lineage (GTDB taxonomy): Bacteria > Actinomycetota > Actinomycetes > Propionibacteriales > Propionibacteriaceae > Microlunatus. The sequence continues at coordinate 306,866 of CAWEGC010000008.1, read as the reverse complement.
AACAGCAGGGCAACGCCCAAGCAGAGGAGAGCCAGGGCGTAACCGATGACCCCGTACGGAATGAATGCGGCCAACAGCGCAGTTGCGTCGTCACGCGGCGGAACGATGCGAAGGAAGGTCATCGCCAAGCCCGGCACGGCGAAGAACACTCCGGCGACCACGAAGACAGCGGTACCTGGTCGCGGTGGCAGGGGACTGTCCCAGCTCCTGGGGCCGCTCATCGACTGCGCCGTGGCGCCGAGGGGTTCTGGCGCGTCATTTTCAGTTCCTGCGGTCGGGGTGGGTATGTGCAGTCCCGGCGGTCAGCGGTGTCCCGCCAGCCGTGCGATCGGTAGAACGCTCGCGCAGCATGATTGTCGACCAGTACCCACGCCTGTGCCTCGGAAATGCCGGCGTCGAAGATCTCCAGCGAGGCGAACTCCAGCAGCGCCGACCCGTAGCCCCGTCGTTGATGCTTTGGGTCTACCCCAAGATGCATGATCGTGTCGTCGGTGAAAGCAACATAGCCGACGGGCTGCTCGTGCCACTCCAAGATGTGCACCCGGCATGATCGATCGTGCAGCACCTGCCGCCAACGCTGCGCCACCGCGTCGGTCGGATACGGAAACTGCTCGGCGGGAAAGATATGTGCCAGGCCCAGCTTGCTGGTGGCCCGTTCGATGCGCGTCAGCACCGCGCTTTCGTGCGGCCGGGCCCGCCGGATTCGGAGACCGGTTTCCTCGTCGCTGATCGGGGGATGGTAGAGCTCCAGAGTGTCGAGCAGCGAAGACGCAATGCGGTCGGCCCGGGTGAACCGTCCCTTTCTGGTGGCGGCGTTCGACTTTTGGACGCACCACGCCTCGGCTACTTGGTCCTCCGAGGCCACCACCAGCCCGTTCTCGCCCGGAGCGATCAAGGTGACGTCGTCCCAGTCGAACTCGTAGCGGTGGAAAGGGTTGTCGATTCGCAGCACGTGGCCGCGCGTCGAGATCTTCGGGTGAAGCCCGTAGCGCCAGGCGTAGAGCAGGGTGAGCACCGCGAGTACGAGCAGAGCGACAGGAAGCCACGGCGACTGCTCGCGACGGTAGATGACGTACGCAAGGACGGGAAGAGCGATGCCGACCACTCCGGCCAAGATCCCCACGATCAGCAGAGTGGGTAGCCCCGCACGCCACACACGTCTGCTCGGCACCGTCATCCGCCCTTCGTCCGTCTCGATCTACCCAGTCCTTACCCTGTGGCAATGGCAGGCGTCGCAGTGGTGACCGACTCTACGTCCTCCCTGACCAGCAAGGCCGTCGACCGCAGCGGGATCACCGTGATATCGCTCCAGGTCGTGATCGACGGTCGCAGCCGGCCAGAGAGCGAGGTGGATCCTCGCCTCGTGGCTGCGGCACTTCGCGAGGGCAGGCGGGTGACGACGTCCCGACCCAGTCCTCAAGCTTTTTCTGCCGTCTACGACTCCCTGGCGGCCGCCGGCCACGAAGCGGTTGTCTCAGTCCATCTCAGCGCAAAGATCAGCGGTACCTGCGAAGCGGCAGAACTCGCGGCGCACGGCGCCCCGATCCCGGTCGCCGTGGTGGACAGCGGCTCGCTCGGCATGGTTACCGGTTTCGCTGCGCTGTCCGGTGCCGAGTGCGCCTCCCGCGGCGGCCACGTCGCAGATGTCACGGCGACCATTCGAGCGCGAGCAGAGGCCTCGACGGTGTACTTCTACGTCAGCAACCTCGACCACCTTCGTCGCGGCGGGCGAATCAAAGCTGGTACAGCGCTGATCGGCACTGCGCTGTCGGTGAAACCGCTGCTGACCATTGTCGACGGCGAGATCAGGCTGCACGAGCGGGTGCGGACCGCGTCGAAGGCGGTCGCTCGCCTGGAGGAACTGGGATTGGCGGCCCTGGCTCGGGCCGCGACCCGGAGCACTGGCGTCGACATCGCGGTGCACCACCTCGACAATCGGGAGGCTGCGGAGCGACTGGCTGGTGATTTGTCCGGCCGCGTTGGCGTATCCCGGGCGAGATCATGATCTCGGAGTTGAGTGCCGTGGTCGGTGGTCACGTCGGTCCTGGCACGGTGGGAGTAGTCATTGCGCCTCGCCCCTGAGGAGGTTTTGGTGACGGCCACCCAGGTCGGGAGTTGCGGATGAAGGTCGTGCATGGCCGAGGGCTGTTCGGTGTCATTGGCTGACTCGCAACCCGGACATCCACAACGACGGACACTCGGCTGTTGGCCTTCGACCCCGGTGGCCGCCTCGCTCAGTCGAACAAAAGCGCGCCGGCGGTGGGGACACCGGGGCGGTAGGCCAGGTGGATGTAGGAAGGTGCGTCGATGACGGCGAAGTCGGCTCGGGCGCCGACCACGATTTGGCCGATGTCGGTGCGCCGCAGTGATCGCGCGGAGCCGGCCGTTGCGGCGTACAAGGCCTGGGCCGGGGTCAGGCCCATCTCGCGTACGGCCAGGGCGATCATGAACGACATCGAGGACGAGTAGCAGGTTCCCGGATTGCAGTCGGTGGCCAGCGCAACCGAGACGCCGGCCCGCAAGAGCCGGGCTGCGTCGGGGTAGGTGGATTGGGTGCAGAACTCGACGCCGGGCAGCAACGTGGCGACGGTGGTCCCTGCGGCGTCGGCCAGGGCGTCGACATCGGCGTCTCTGAGATACGTGCAGTGATCAACACTGGCCGCGCCCAGCTCAACGGCGAGCTGAACGCCTGGTCCGGGGCCGAGTTGGTTCCCGTGCAGCCGAAGACCCAGCCCGGCGGCCCTTCCGGCGAGCAGCACCGCACGAGCTTCGTCGACGCCGAACGCGTGGGGCGATCCCGGTTCGCAGAAGACGTCGATCCAACGCGCCAGGGGCGCCGCGGCGGCGAGCATCGGCCCGGTGATCAGGTCGAGGTAGCCGGCCCGGTCACCCTGCCACTCGGGCGGCACGACGTGAGCACCGAGGAAGGTGGTCTCGGTGGTGAACTGCCTCGCGACGGTAAGGCTGCGGACCTCCTCAGAGACGCTGAGGCCATAGCCGCTCTTGATCTCCACGGTGGTGGTTCCCTGGGCGCGCATCTCGGCGACCCGGCCAGCCACCAGCGCGGCCAGCTCGTCGGCGGAGGCCGAGCGGGTCGCGTCGACCGTGCTGGCGATGCCGCCACCGTCGTACGGCTCGCCAGCCATCCGAGCGACGAACTCGGCCCCCCGGTCGCCGGCAAAGACTAAGTGCGAGTGGGAGTCCACGAAGCCGGGGATCAAGGTCCGCCCGTCGAGATCGACCTGCCGATCGGCGGCCGGGGCAGAGCGTGCCGGTCCGATCCAGGCGATCCGGTCCTCGTTCACAACCACCGCAGCGCCGGTCTGAATACCGAGGCCGTCGGCACCCGTGCCGTCGCAGGTGACCAGTTCGCCGATGCCGGTAATGACGATGCTGGTCACGGCTGATCATCCAAATGGGCAAGGGCTTTCGTCAGCAAGGGTGCGACCGGACCCAGTCGATGCTCGCCGTCCTCGACCAGGGTCTCGCCATTGACCACGACCCGGCAGACGTCGCTGGCGGTGGCGGCGTACACCAGCTGGTCGGGGCGGCTGCCGACGGTACGCACGGAGTCGGTGGACACGACGACGAAGTCGGCCAAGGCGCCCTCGCCGATCCGGCCGCCGTTCCAGCCGAGGCTCCCGTACCCCGCGGAGCTCGCAGCAGTGACTAGTTCAGCGGAGGTGAACCGGACACGTTCCTGGCTCTGCAGCCGCTCGTGAGCCTCGAGCCCGCGGATCTCTTCGAACATGTCGATCACCGTGTGCTGATCGGAGCCCAAGCAGATCGGGCTTCCACCGTCAGCGAGCGCGCGAGCCGGGCCGATGCCGTCGGCCAAGTCGCTCTCCGTGGTGGGGCAGAGGCAGACGATGGTTCGGACGTCGCCGAGCAGCGTGATGTCCGAGCCGGTCACGTGGGTCGCGTGGACCACGGTCGTCTCCGGGCCAAGCAGCCCGTATCGAGCGAGCAATTGGGTCGGCGTACAGCCGTAGAACGCCTGTACGGCGTGGTTCTCGGCCGGCTGCTCGCTGAGGTGGACCTGCATTGGCCGAGGCGCCGCAAGATCAGCAACCTCGGCCAGTGCTGCTTCCGGTACGGCCCGAACTGAGTGCAGTGCCGACCCGATTCGGGCCGTTGGGCTCTCGGGCAGTACGGCCACGCGCTCGGCCCACGCCGCCACGCTGCTGTCGCTGAACCGTTGCTGCGCCGGATCGAGGGGGCGGTGCCCGTTGCCGTCCAGGCCGCCACTGAGGTAACAGGCGTCCAGCAGGGTGATTCGGATTCCGGCTTCCTGCGCGGCCTGAATGAGCGCGATGCCCATCGCGTTCGGATCGGCATAGCGCCGACCACTCCGGTCATGGTGGAGGTAGTGAAACTCACCGACCACGGTCATCCCGGCCAGCGCCATCTCGGCGAAGACCGCACGGGCGAGCGCCAGATACAAGTCGGGGTTGAGCCGGTCTGCGACTGCATACATCTGTTGCCGCCAGGTCCAGAACGACCCCCGATCCGCCTGAGTACGCCCGCGCAGCGCCCGGTGGAAGGCGTGACTGTGGGCGTTGGCGAAGCCCGGCAGCACCACGCCGTCGAACCGTTCGTCGCCGGACTCGGGGTCGACGCCGGCTTCGACCGCGCCGAAGCGCCCGTCAGTCACCTCGAAGCGAACTCGGGAAGCGAGCCCGCTCGGCAGCTGGACATGCTCCGCCCAGTACGTGCTCATCCGGCGTCTCCGGCCAGCGCCCACAGGACATCGGCCAGGGCCTCAACGCCGGCAAGGCAGTCGTCGCGCTCGGCGAACTCCGCGGGCGAGTGGGATATCCCGGACGGATTGCGGACGAAGATCATCGCGGCCGGGATTTCCGCGTTAGCCAGGATTCCGGCGTCATGACCTGCACCGGTGCCGAGCTGTGGCGCGTTGGGCAGCACATTCTGCAGGCGCTTGATCAATTCGCCATCGAAGCGAGTGACCGGAGTCCAGGACTCTTCTCTGACGGTGCCGTCGGCAGTGTCCGCCACCGCGATCGCGGCGGCCACGGTCCGTTGTACCGCTTCTTCGTCGGCGCCGCGGGCGTCGAGCCAGGCGGTCGTGGCACCCGGGACGGTGTTGACGCCACCCGGTCGCACGTCGATCCGGCCGACCGTCGCCAAACAGCCTTCGGCCCGCGCTGCCCCGCGGGCGGCGAGCACAGCTTCGGCCAGCGGGATCATCGCGTCCCGGCGGTCGGCCATGGCAGTCGTGCCGGCATGATTCGCCTCGCCTGGGAAGTCCAGACGCCATCGCCCGTGCGGCCAGATGTGGGTGCCGATGCCCACCGGCTGGCCGAGGTCCGCCAGCCCGCGGCCCTGTTCGATATGAAGCTCGACGAAACTGTGCGCTCGGCGCAGCGCCTCGTCATCCTTGCCGACTTCTTCCAAGGGCCGGCCGGCTGACCTCAACGCCTCTGCCATGGTGATGCCGTCCCGGTCGACGAGGGCAAGGGCCCGGTTGGCCGTTAACGCCCCCGTGATCACCCGCGATCCGGCACACGCGACGCCGAAGCGTGCACCTTCCTCGTCGCCGAAGTGGACCACGCCGATCGGCCGATCAGGCTGAAACCCCTGTTCCCGCAGCCGGTCGAGTGCGGCCAACGCGCTGATCACGCCGAGCGGTCCGTCGAAGGCGCCACCGTCCGGCACGCTGTCCAAATGAGAGCCGGTGACCACGCCGGGCCGCTCATCGGGGTCACCCCACCAGGCCCACTGGTTGCCCATCCGGTCCTCGGTCAGCGTGAGGCCACGCGCCCCGGCCTCCCCGGCAAACCACTCCCGGAGTAGATGATCTTCCTTCGTCAGGGCGTACCGGTGGTAGCCGCCCGGCGTGCCCGAGCAGCCGACCTCCACGATCGCCGACCAGAGTTCGTCGAAGCTCTCCGTCATGTCGACCCGGTCACCGCGTCGATCTCCTTGATCGGTATCCGTAGGCCCCGCTCCGCCGCAACCTGATCCGCCAATTCATACCCGGCGTCGACATGCCGGATCACCCCCATCCCGGGGTCGTTGGTGAGCACCCGGGCGAGCTTCTGCGCCGCGAGCTCCGTGCCGTCGGCCAGCGACACCTGACCGGCGTGGATCGACCGCCCGATGCCCACGCCGCCACCGTGGTGGATCGAGACCCAGTCAGCTCCGGACGCTGTGTTGATCATGGCGTTGAGCAGCGGCCAGTCGGCGATGGCATCGGAGCCGTCGGCCATCGCCTCCGTCTCCCGGTACGGGCTTGCGACTGACCCACAATCCAGATGATCACGACCGATGACGATCGGCGCGCGAATCTGCCCTCTTGCCACCAGGTCGTTGAAGGCCAGGCCAGCCCGGTCGCGTTCGCCGTAGCCCAGCCAGCAGATCCGCGCGGGCAGGCCCTGGAAGGTGATCCTCTCCCGCGCGCCGCGCAACCATTTCTGCAACCGGTCGTGGTCGGGAAACAGCTTCATCACCGCTCGGTCCGTCACCTCGATATCTGCCGGATCACCGGATAGAGCCACCCAGCGGAACGGGCCCTTCCCCTCGCAGAACAAGGGCCGGATGTAGGCCGGCACGAAGCCCGGGAACTCAAAGGCGCGCTCATACCCGCCCTTGCGCGCCTCGTCCCGGATGGAATTGCCGTAGTCGAAGACCTCGGCCCCGCCGTCGGCGAGCTCGACCATGGCCTGCACGTGCCGGGCAATGGAGGCCCGGGCACGATCGGTGAACTCCTCAGGCTTGCGCTCGGCGTAGTCCGCCCAGTCCTCGACTGCGACGCCCTCGGGCAGGTAGGACAGCGGGTCGTGCGCGCTGGTCTGGTCGGTGACGATGTCGATGGGCACGCCCCGGCGGAGCAGCTCGGGGACCAACTCGGCGCAGTTGCCCACCACTCCGATCGACCAGGCCCGGCGATCGGTCTTGGCCTGCAACGCCGTCGCCACGGCACTGTCCAGGTCAACGGCGATCTCGTCCAGATAGCGGTGCCCCACCCGGCGCTCCAGCCGGCCGCGGTCGACGTCGATGATCAGGCAGACGCCGTCGTTGAGGGTGACCGCGAGCGGCTGGGCGCCGCCCATGCCGCCGCAGCCGCCGGTCAAGGTGAGCGTCCCGGCCAGCGTGCCGCCGAACCGCTTCTCCGCGACGGTCGCGAACGTCTCGTACGTTCCCTGCACGATCCCCTGGGTCCCGATGTAGATCCACGATCCCGCCGTCATCTGCCCGTACATGGTGAGGCCGAGCTTCTCGAGCCGTCGGAACTCCGGCCAGTTCGCCCAGTCCGGCACCAGATTGGAGTTGGCCAAGATCACCCGGGGCGCCCACTCGTGAGTACGCATCACGCCGACCGGCCGGCCAGACTGCACCAGCATCGTCTCGTCCGCCTCGAGCGTGGTGAGGGTACGGACCATGGCGTCGAAAGCGCCCCAGTCCCGGGCCGCCCGGCCGGTGCCGCCGTAGACCACCAGGTCGTCCGGTCGTTCGGCAACCTCGGGGTCCAGGTTGTTCATCAGCATCCGCAGCGGAGCTTCGGTGGCCCAGCTCTTGGCCGTCAGCGCGGCGCCCCGCGGCGCCCGTACGGGTCGTGCGCCCTCCATGCTGATCATCACCTTTCTTGGGTTGGGATTCTCAGGCCAGGGGGCCGACCACGGACTCCGCGGCCGCGACGGCCGCGCCACTGGTGATCAACTCGACGGCGATCTCGATCTCGGGTGCCAGCCAGCGATCCGTTCCTGGTCCGGGCACCCCGGCGGCGCGGAGTGCGGCGATCACCGCTCCGGTAGAGGGCGCGGGAGTGAGCGGAGCGCGAAGCTCGATGCCGCGGGCGGCGGTCAGCAACTCGACGGCGAGCACCCGGGTCAGCCCGTCCACGGCCCGCCGGAGTTTACGTCCCGCGGACCAGCCCATCGACACGTGGTCCTCCTGCATCGCCGAGCTGGGGATGGAATCGACCGAAGCCGGCACCGCCAGCCGCTTCAGCTCCGACACGATGGCCGCTGAGGTGTAGTGGGCGATCATGTGCCCGGAGTCGACGCCGGCGTCGTCGAGCCAGGAACGGCGGCAGCCCGGAGTTGCGCGCGCGGTCGAGGAAACGGTCGGTCCGCCGCTCGGCGATGCTCGCCAGGTCGGCCACGGCGATGGCCAGGAAGTCGAGTTGGTAGGCGAGCGGCGCACCGTGGAAGTTGCCGTTCGACTCCACGCGCCCGTCCGTGGTGATCACCGGGTTGTCGATCGCCGCCCCGAGCTCGATCTCGGCGACAGCGGCCGCATGCGCGATGGTGTCACGGACGCGCGCCCGCCACCTGCGGCGAGCAGCGCAGGGAGTACGCGTCCTGAACCCGGGTGCAGGCCTTGGTGCGATGGCTCTCGCGAATCTCGCTTCGGGCCATCAGGGCTCGGAGGTTGGCGGCGGAGGCGACTTGCCCCGGGTGGGGCCGCAGGGTGTGCAGGTCGGCAGCAAACACGTCGTCGGTGCCGAGGAGGCCCTCGACGCTCATCGCCGCTGTGATGTCGGCCACCTTGACCAGCTCGCGCAGGTCGGTGATCGCCAGCACAAGCATGCCGAGCATGCCGTCCGTGCCGTTGATCAGCGCCAGACCCTCCTTCTCGGCCGGAATGATCGGCTCGAGACCGGCCGCCGCCAGCGCCTCGGCCGCAGGCTGCCGTTCGCCGACCGAAGTTCGGACGACGCCTTCGCCCATCAGGGCTAGGGCGCAGTGCGCCAGCGGAGCCAGGTCACCGGAGCAGCCCGAGGCTGCCGTACTCGGGGACGACGGGGGTGATCTTGGCGTTGAGCAGGTCCACGTACGCGGCGAGCGTCTCCGCCCGTACACCCGTACGTCCGGTGGCCAAGGTGGAGATTCGCAGCAGCATGAGGGCCCGAACGACCTCCGGCTCCACCTCGGGTCCCGACCCCGCCGCGTGTGAGCGGATCAGACTGCGCTGCAGCTGGGTGCGCAACTCGACAGGAATGTGGCGTGTGGCCAGGGCCCCGAAGCCCGTCGACACCCCGTAGTGCGGCGCGTCGTCGTTGGCCAGCGCCTCGATCACCGCGCGGCTGCGTCGCACCTCGGCCCACGACTCCGGAGCGATCTCGACCGGCGCGGCCTCACGGGCCACGCGCACGACGTCAGCGAAGGAGAGCGGTCCCGCGCCGACCGTGACGGCATCGGTGAGCGTATCCATGCTTCCATGATCGGCGATGTGCGTTCCGGAAGAGCCGGTTCAGGCAGGCAAGGGTCAAGTCGGTCGCCGAAGGGCGAGGGTCTGGGCGCCTCCAGGCGGGGGTGTCTTTTCGAGGGACACAAACCACTGGAAGTCGTGGTAACTAGCCCGCAGCCGATGGGCCAGTGCGCAGCCAGGGCGGTCTTGCCTGCCTGTCAGTCATTCTGGGCTTCCCATTCACCCCTGACTTGCGGGAAGTCGAGCTCAAGTGTCATTCGAGTTTTTCTGACAGCGGCTCTCACCGCACAGCTTGCAAGGAGTCAGGCTCACTCACCGGAGTCGGCCAGCTGTCGCGGTTCTTTCGGCTGTACTCAACCAGCTCCCAGCCCTTAACAAACCAGGAGAGGGCGAAAGCGTAGACGGCGCATACTTCGGCCGCTAGCAAGCCGTGGCTGGGCCAAATCTCGAAGAACCAGCTATTCACAATGACGAAGAAGACCGAGGCGAAAATCAAATAAGCGGCCAGGTAGTGGATCCAGCGCCACCTTTTCCTGGCGGCATTTCTATCAGTTCGCTCGTTATCGTAGATTCCGAAACCCACGCAGAGCAGACCCAGGCCAACAATAACGACAGCTGCCGCTCCGAAGTGCATCGCGGAGATCACTGTTGGTGGCGTCTCACCGTCGTTCGTCGGGAAGAGCGAGACGACGATAGCGGCGATGCCGGCGATCCAGCTGATCGTGTTGGCGACGCTGCTCCTGCGGGTCCCCATGTAAACCATGAGTCCAACGCCGATGGCCCAGAGGCTGCCTACGAACCAGTCGCTCAGCGGGCTCGTGTGGTAGTAGTACGCGCTCAACGAGCCTCGCAGCGCCAGCGGACGTTGCTTCGCGGCGTCGCTGATCAAATCCCACGCCAGAATGAATGTAGGGAGCATGACCCCGACGATCCCCACTAGCAGCCGGGTAGAAGGAAGGACTTGTAGACGTTTGGGCGCTCGAGCCGGATGCTGTCTTCTGTTTGGGCGCCCTCGACAGCCCGGCCGATGACCCGGTTGGGCGCCACGTCCCTGTCGGCAGGGTTAACGACAACCATGGTTTCTCCTGACATGACGTTTCCCCTCGGATCAGGTTGCATCTTGTTCATTAGAGGTCGACCGCGGCCAGATTGATACGCCGTCCGGACTTAGATCGTCCCGAAAAGCCCAAAATAGCGGCGGCGGGAATTTTCCGGCTTCGCGAGAGGCTGGGCGACTACCTCGTGACCGAAGACTTCCTGCAATAAACCAATTGACTGGCCCGTTGGTCATCGGGGCCGAGGTCGTGCTCTCGGAGTTGAATGCGTAGTGGGTGTCATGTCGGGCCTGGGAGGGGGTCGTCGTCGTGCCTCGCCCTTGAAGGGAAGTTCTCCCCACGGTTGGCGGGAGCGGATCGGGTGTCCACAGTCTCGGCTGCGAGGCGTTCGTTCGGGAGTTCGCGTCTTTAACTTCACCGCGTGAGATCTCGTCGTGGTCACGACACTGTCGAATCACGGGTTGTCGCGGACCGGCTGGCCCATGTGCTTGGACAACACCAACCGCGCCGCGCGGCGGGGTTCGGCGGGTCGGCGGAGGTGCGATGGGAGCCGGAGGCTCACGCGCAGCGAGCCGATGACCCGACGCTGACAGCGGCCGACCTGGGGGAAGCCCGACCGCCCGCCAGACCGAGGTTCAGCCGGCTGCATGTCGGGGTGGTGTGCTGCCTGGTGCTGCTCGGCCTGGTGTTCGCCGCCTTGGCCGTGCTACGCGCGCGTCCCGTGGCGTTGGCTACGCCGCAGAGCCTGCCGGTGTCAGTTTCGACGCATCCGTCGAGCGCTGCATCGCCCGCGGCCTCAACTCTTTCCTCCCCTCGCCCCCGCATTGTGGTCCATGTATTGGGAGCGGTGCGCCGACCGGGGTTGGTTCGGCTGCCGCAAGGCTCCCGCGTGCAGGATGCGATTGACGCCGCCGGCGGCCTGCTGAGCTCCGCGGCGCCGGGTGAGTTGAACCTCGCTCAGATCCTCACGGACGGTCAGCAGATGGTCGTCGGATCGCGGGCGCATCCCGGCGGCCGGCTCAGCGATGGTGGCAGTGGCCCAGGCAGCAGCGCCAGTTCTTCACCAGCAGGTCGACTTGAACACCGCGACGGCAACGCAACTGGACTCCTTGCCGGGCATCGGCCCGGTGACGGCCGAGCGGATCTTGGCCTGGCGTACCGAGCACGGAAGCTTCCGGCGGGTGGAGGAACTGCAGGAGGTGGAGGGTATCGGGCCGAAGACCTACGCCGACATCGCGCCCCACGTGCGGGTCTGACGGTGTCTGACGCTGATGATGAGAGTGCAGAGGAACCTCAAGTCGGTCTCGGCGACCTGCGGCTGGTGCCGTTGGCATTGGCGACATGGGCGGGTGCGTGGCTCGGCACCGCCAGCAACGCGACAGCCGTCACAGCGGGCGTATGCGCCGTCCTTGCCGTCGGTGTCCTAGCAGCCATCCGCGGATCTGGATGGCTTTTCGCCACCTCCCTCGTGCTCGGCATGGGCATCTTCGGAGGAGCGATGTTCGCTCATCGGCTCAGCGCTGGACCGGTGGGTGAGCTGGTGGCCAGTGAAGGCACCGTCGTCGGCGACGTGGTGACCACGGGTGACCCGAATGTGCACGCCTACGGTGGTTTCCGACCGGAGTTCCTCACCATGACCGGCACGTTGACCGTGGTGAGCGGACGCGGCCGTGACTGGAGCACCCGGCTGCCAATTCTGCTCACTGTGAGTGGGGCCGAATCCCGACGCTGGGCGAGCGAACCAGTCGGAACACACTGGCGGGTACACGGTCGCCTTGTACCGCCTCGGCCTCGGTCAGGGCTGGCCGCTGTGCTTCGGGTGCGCGGTGTTAGCCTCGTCGTCGCCCCTCCCTCGCCATGGCTGCGGTCGGTCGACCATGTTCGCCATGGCTTGCGGAACGCAGTCCAGGGCCGCGCGACCGAACCTCGTGCTCTGGTTCCGGCGCTGGTCCTGGGGGACACCTCGGCCATGACGCCGGAGATGACCACCGACTTCGCGACATCAGGGCTGACTCACCTCACGGCCGTGTCCGGCGCCAACCTGACCCTGCTGCTGGCCTTCTTGTTGATCACGGCCCGCTGGGTTGGGTTGCGGGGTTGGGCTCTGCGGCTCGTCGGCGTGGCCGGCGTGGTGATCTTCGTGGGGCTTTGCCGGACTGAACCCAGCGTCCTTCGTGCGGCGGCGATGGGGTTGGTCGCCCTGGCCGCCCTGGGCTCCGGGGGACGTCGCGCCGGAGTGCGCAACCTCTGCCTCGCCACGGTGATCTTGATCATGATCGACCCATTCCTCAGCCGTTCGGTGGGCTTCACGTTGTCGGTGCTGGCGAGTGCCGGCATCATCGGATGGGCCCCAGGATGGACCGTACGGCTCCGTCGGTGGATGCCCAGAGTTTTCGCTGAGTCGCTGGCCGTGCCGCTGGCCGCGCATCTGGCTACTCTGCCCGTTGTTGCGGCCATTTCCGGCCAGGTCAGCGTCGTCGGCGTGCTGGCCAACGCCGCCGCCGGACCGCTGGTGCCACCGGCGACGGTGCTCGGTTTCCTTGCCGCCGGCTTTTCGCGTGTTGAACGGCACGCTGGCCGCATGCGCCGGCTTCGGGGCGGCCTGGTCGGCGCAGGTGATCATCTGGATCGCGTCGCTGGCTGCTCGGCTGCCGGGCGCATCGTGGCATTGGCCGGCGTCATTCCCGGCGCTGACGTTGCTCGGTGCTTTCTCACTTGCCGCAGGGGTCGGCATGAGCCGGGTGCTCCGTCACCCCTTGCTTGCTGCTGCGCTGGCATGGGTGCTGATCGGCGTCCTGCTGGTGGTGCCGGCGCAGCCCGGTTGGCCGCCACGACATTGGGTCCTGGTCGCCTGTGACGTCGGGCAGGGCGATGGGCTCGTGCTCCGCGTCGGTCGGCGCGCGGCCGTTGTGATCGACACCGGGCCGGACGCGGCTGCGATGAGACGATGCCTTGATCAACTTCGGGTGGCCGCCGTGCCGCTGCTCATCCTGACTCATTTCCATGCCGATCATGTCGACGGCTTGTCGGGGGTGCTGGCAGATCGGAGGGTCGGCGAGATCTGGACCGGTCCGCTACCGTCGCCGGGCTACGAGGCGTCCGCCGTTCAGCAGCAGGCCGCCCGCCGGGGAGTGCCGGTCCGGGTGCCAGCGGTCGGCAGCGAAGGCATCGTCGGCGAGGCTGCGTGGTCGGTTCTCGGGCCGGTCGGGGAGCACGAGCTCGAAAGCAGCGGCGGGCCGCAGCTCGAAGGCAGCGAGTCAGCGGTCGAGAACGACTCGAGCTTGGTTGTGGCGATGAAGATTCGGGGCGTCCGGCTGCTGCTCACCGGTGATGTTGAGCCACCGGGACAGCAGGCGATCCTGGCCAGCGGTGCCGACCTGCGTGCCGATGTTCTCAAGATTCCGCATCACGGGTCGGCCCGGCAGGAGGTGGACTTTCTGGCCGCGACGCACGCCAAGGTAGCGATCGCCAGTGCCGGTGTCGGCAACGATTACGGACATCCAGCGCCTCGAACCGTCGCCCTGGTCCGCTCACTCGGCATGACGTTGCTCCGTACGGACACCCAGGGCTCGGTGGCAGTCACCCTTCGTGAGGGATCACTCGGTGCCGTTACGCAGCGGCGAGGCTGAGGGACAGCGGCTTCGGTCGCCGATTATGGGATGCCCAGTCCGGTACGCGGATCGAGATGCTTGATCAGCTGTGGGCAGCCGACGACCACCGAACGCGGTTCTCCGGCGATGGTGACGTAACCCTTTGCGGCGTCGTCGCCGGTGGGCACGCCGGCGAAGCGCAGCGTGAGCTCACTCTGGTCCGGGCAGCTCCACTTCCACACCTGGGCACCGTCGCTGAGCTGCAGCCCGCGCACAGCGGATGCGCGACTGTCGCCCTCGGTGCTCGTCGCGACCACCACCATCGTGTCGTAGCGGGCGGAGACCACGTCGCTTTGAATTTGAACGCCCTCCGGGGTTTTTGCGTTGATCGGCGAGAGCGGCTCGGGGATGTAGCTCAGATCCTGCTGAAGATAGCCGGCGTAGCGGATCATGCGGCGACAGTCGGTTTCGTCGATGGCAACCGTCTCGTTTACCTCAGCCGTCGGATCGATGATCCACGAGACACAGGACCTCAGGTCATCCCTCGGGCTCTCGGTCCGTAACCGATCGACTTGGTTCACTGCCGCCGGATGAGTCACGAAGACGCCCAGAATCAGAGTGAAGATCAGCGATCCGACCAACCCCCCGGCCAGCACGGCCGTTCGTCGGTCACGGCGCACCGGATACACCTGGTATGCCAGCCAGGCCACCACCCCGACCATGACGCCGGAGAAGTAGATCAACGCGTTTTCCGGGAGGCCCAGCGCCGCGGTCTGGAGCTCGGCGTTGTTCTGGAGCTCGGCGGCCACCTGGCGGACTTCACCTGCGAAGAACAGGCGCCCCACAGCAGTGGCCGGAACACCCAGCACGCTGAACACGGCCAGGATCAACAGGCCGGATCCGTGGCTCTTCGGCGGTAGCGACTCGACATCGACCACCATGCTGAGCCACGCTGCCGCAATCGCGGACGGCCACCCAAATGATCATCAGGATCACCGACAGCGACGTGCGGCTCAGGTCGTTCCTGATGGCGAGCACCGCTGTGGTGGCGACGCATACGGCGGCCCCGGCAAGGACCGGAGCCCAGATCCACATCCGGGCCATCCAGTAGCGAGAACGCGCCATCCAGAAGATCAACGAACCGAAGATCAACAACAGAAAGCCGGCGACGCCCAGCTGGTTGTCTTGGATGTCAACCAGAGGCTGACCGGCCGAGGTCAGATATTTCGAGACCAGCGGCGAAAGCTGGGTGAGCAACCAGTCGCGCCCAGCGAAGCGGCTCGTCTCGGGCAGCCAGTAGGAGGTGATGAAGATGGCGAACACGACGATCGAGATTGCCAAGGGGACCGTGGACGCCAGCGCAGCACGCGTTGCCCGCGGCGAGGACGGTCGGGGCTCCCAGGTGTCCGGTGCGCCGAAACTCGGAGCCGGCGCTTGAGGATCGGCGTATTCGACGCGACTCATGTGACGCCGACGAATTCGATCCGTTGGTCGCGCAGCAAATGGGTCAGGGCCGCGCGTGCTGAGTCTGTGCCCACCGGGCCGCCCGCATCTGCCGTGTGCCCGCCCTGGGAGCGAGCGGAATGGCTGATGCGGATGAGCAGAGCCCGATGGTCCCCACTCGGTTCGACCGAGAGGAGCCTGGCCGGCGAGGAGTCAACCCGGCGGAACCATTCCCGCACGAGGTCTTCATAGCTCTCCGCCACGATCATCAGCAGCGCGACCTTCGGGTCGGCGAAGTGCTTGGCGTACTCCTCCCGCACTCGTTCGCTCTCGTACTGGGAAGGCGGAGTCAGCGGCACGACGATGACGGTGCTGCTCCCACCGACCTGGGCTCCGGCGATACCCCGAACCTCAGAGCCCACGACCCGCTTCCAGACCTGATGCAGCCGGTCATCGACGCTCAGATGGATACTCGGATCGGCGGTTTGCGCGGTCGGGTCAGGCCACGTCACCGACCGGACCTCGAAAGAATCCCGCAGTAGCGCTTCCGCCGCGAAGGTCGTTGGCAGCCAGCGGTCGCCGAGCACCTCCTGCAAGCCTCGGCGCCTCAGGTCGGAGAGCCGGTTCAGCCGAATCGCCGCCTCCACCTCAGCTCCGACCTCGAGCCTGACCTGACGGAGGAGGACGTCCGCCAGTTCCGTGCGGTGTTCGGCCGCCAATGCGGCCACGGCCCGATAGCGGTCCGTCGGTGACAGATGCATCGAGACCCGGATGACCACTTGCTCGATCCGCTGGCCGTCGAAGGTGACAGCGTTCGAGATCTCCACATCGACTGTGACCAGGCCCGTGGCGACCGGCAGCACAAACGTCGGATCGCGGCCGGGGAGAATCCGTGGCACGACAACCTCACCGGGATAGCGCAGCTCGGGCCGAGCCATCGCCTTGGAAAACGATGACGACGGTGTTTGGCCAGACCGCGGCCATCCGATCGAGTCGCACCAGATCACCGGTCAACTTGGTACCCAGCCCGCCGCTGAGCAGTCGCCCGTTCACTCGCCGTCTGGGCCTGCCGCCGCGCCGCCTCAACCTGGGCTGAGACGACTCGGTGCTGCAGAAATGCCCACGGCCTGTTGGCCACGACAGAACCTCCGAATTCGGAGTAGATGCTCTCCTGCATGTATATCAACCGGGTGTCACTGACCCGCGTAATGAACCTCCGGTCAGCACGCGCGCCGACGGACCGGGCGATCAGTGCCCAGGCGATACTGTCGGCGTCGCCTGGCATGCTGATCCGGTGGCGGCGCAACGGTCCGTATTCGGGCGGGTAACTCTCGTCAGCGGTCCTGAGGCCTTGCTCGCCGATCGGGCGGTCGATCAGGTGGTCGCTCGCGCCCGCGCTGAAGATCCGCAGGTCGAGATCGCCGAGATCGAGGCCGCGCGGCTCGATTTCGCCTCATTGGTCGAATTCACCGGGCAGTCGCTGCTTTCCAGCCGACGAGTGGCGGTGATTCGTGACCTGGCTGAGCTTCCGCTCGATCTCGGCGGTGAGCTGACCCGCCTGGCAGCGCAACCCGTGCCCGATCTCAGCGTCGTGCTGGTGCATCGCGGCGGCAACAAGGGCAAGTCGCTGCTGGATCGTCTTCGCGAAGCTCAGGTCGATGTCGTCGACTGCCCGCCGGCCAAGCCGTGGGAGCTTCCCGACTTCGTCATCGCGGAGGCGAGGCGGGCAGCGGGGTCGATCGAGCGGCCCGCCGCTCAGGTGCTGGTCGATTCGGTGGGTCAGGATCTGCGTTCGCTCGTTGCAGCGGTCTCGCAGCTGCTGGCCGACGGCGAAAGTGGGCATATCACGGGCAGTCAAGTCCGGCGCTACTTCGGCGGCCGTGCCGAAGTGACCAGCTTCGCGGTAGCCGATGCCGCCCTTTCCGGCCGACCCGGTCCGGCCATGGAGCAGCTGCGGTGGGCCATGACGACCGGGGTGGCTCCGGTGTTGATCACCAGCGCCCTCGCTGCGGGTCTTCGGGGCCTTGGGAAGCTCATCTCTGCTCCGTCGGGCTTTCGAGAGGCCGACCTTGCCAGGGAGGTCGGCGTTCCTCCGTGGAAGCTCAAGTCGATGCGCGCCCAGGCTCGCGGATGGGACGCGGCCGGCGTTGCGCATGCCCTCACTGTTGTGGCGGCGGCCGACGCCGACATCAAGGGCGCCGCCGACGATTCGGCGTTCGCGCTCGAAAGAGCAGTCTTGGCGGTGAGCCGGGGCCGGCGAGGCTGAACAAAGGTCCCGACCACCTCATGGTGATCGGGACGAGCCGTTCGCTTCGGTGACGCAGGTACCTCTGAGGGGAGTCAGCCCAGCCGAGCAGCCTTTGACGGCAATGGCGGACTTGCGATTGGCGGCCTGATTCTTGTGGATCACACCTTTTGAGGCGGCCTTGTCCAACGCCCGCGAGGCAACCCGGGCGAGTTCGGTTGCCTTGGTGGAGTCGCCGGCGTTCGCAGCCTCGCGGAACCGACGAATGGAGGTTCGCAACGCCGATTTCGTCGCCTTGTTGCGTTGACGAGCCTTCTCGTTCGTCTTGATGCGCTTGAGCTGGGACTTGATGTTCGCCACGTGTGCAGGCCTTCGGGATGGGGATCGGTAGCGACTGCAGTGCAGACGCGACCGCTTAGATTACCAGTGGCCAACGGACGCGGCCAATTCCTTCGAGGCGTCGAGGCGTTGGGGTGGCGTGGAATGATGGCCTGCCGAATCCGTATGCGTGTCTGAGGAAGTCGTCGTGAGTCCGATCCCTGCTCCGCCGCCGGGCCGGACCGACCCCTCGATCATCCGAAACTTCTGCATCATCGCCCATATCGACCACGGCAAGTCGACGCTCGCTGACCGCATGCTTCAGCTCACCGGCGTGGTCGATGCCAGGTCCATGAGGGCGCAATATCTCGACCGGATGGACATCGAGCGAGAACGCGGCATCACGATCAAATCCCAGGCCGTCCGGATGCCGTGGGTGGTCGATGAGCCGGCTGACGCATCCTGACGACGCAGTTGGGCCCGTCGCCCGGCACGTACGTGCTGAACATGATCGACACCCCTGGGCATGTGGACTTCACGTACGAGGTCTCTCGCTCTCTGGCGGCGTGCGAGGGGGCGGTGCTGTTGGTCGATGCGGCTCAAGGGATCGAGGCGCAGACCCTTGCGAACCTTTATCTCGCTCTGGACGCCGATCATGCACGTCATCCCGGTGCTCAACAAGATCGACCTGCCCAGCGCACAGCCCGACAAGTACGCCGCGGAACTGGCTGGAATCATCGGTGTCGATCCGTCGGAGGTCCTCCGGGTTTCCGCCAAGACGGGCGAAAATGTGGCACAGCTGCTGAACCGGATCGTCGACCAGGTCCCAGCTCCGGTGGGCGATGCGGCGGCGCCGGCTCGGGCGTTGATCTTCGACTCGGTCTACGACACCTATCGGGGCGTCGTCACCTACGTCCGCGTCGTCGATGGAGCGCTGTCGCATCGCGAGCGGGTGCTCATGATGTCGACCAAGGCCGCTCACGAGACCCTCGAGGTCGGGGTCATCTCACCCGAGCCGGTCAAAGCGGATTCGCTGGGCGTCGGCGAGGTCGGCTATCTGATCACGGGCGTCAAGGAGGTACGCCAGTCACGGGTGGGCGACACGGTGACATCGCTGGCTCGGCCGGCTACCCAGGACCTTGGCGGATACCGGCACCCGCATCCGATGGTGTTCGCCGGACTCTATCCGATCGACGGCGCGGACTACCCCGAGTTGCGAGAGGCGCTGGACAAACTTCAGCTGAACGACGCTGCTCTCAGCTATGAGCCCGAGACATCGGGCGCGTTGGGCTTCGGCTTCCGGATCGGCTTCCTCGGCCTGCTGCACATGGAGATCGTCCGAGAACGACTGGAACGAGAGTTCAACCTCGATCTCATCTCCACCGCACCCAACGTCGTCTATCGCGTGATCTTGGAAAACGGGACGGAGCTGACCGTCACCAATCCATCGGAGTACCCGACCGGGGGCAAGATCGCCGAGGTCTATGAGCCTGTGGTCAAGGCCACGATTCTGACGCCCGCCGACTACATCGGCACCGTGCTGGAACTGTGTCAGACCCGTCGCGGCGTCCAGCGAGGGATGGACTACCTGTCGGAGGACCGGGTGGAAATCCGCTACACCGTGCCTCTGGCGGAGATCGTGTTCGACTTCTTCGACGCGCTCAAGTCCCGGACCAAGGGCTATGCCAGCCTGGACTACGAACCAAGCGGCGAGCAGCTGTCCGATCTGGTCAAGGTCGACATCTTGCTGCACGGCGAACCGGTCGATGCCTTCTCCGCCATCGTGCACAAGGACAAGGCGTACTCGTACGGGCTGTCCATGGTGGGCAAGCTCAAGGAGCTCATTCCTCGACAGCAGTTCGAGGTGCCCATCCAGGCCGCCATCGGGTCACGAGTGATCGCTCGGGAAACGATCCGCGCGATCCGGAAGGACGTGCTGGCCAAGTGCTACGGCGGCGACATCACCCGCAAGCGAAAGCTCTTGGAGAAGCAGAAGGAAGGCAAGAAGCGGATGAAGATGGTGGGCCGGGTGGAGGTGCCGCAGGAGGCCTTCGTCGCCGCTTTGTCCACGACCGAGGCGGCAGCCGGCGGCGGACAAGCCGCGTTCTCGCTAACCTGCTCGCAGGAGCGGATCAGGAGGTCACGACAGATGTGGGCTTTGCAGTTCGACGAGTACGGCGGTCCGGACGTCATCCACCTAGGCGAGGCTCCCGAGCCGCATGCCGGCCCTGGCAAGATTCGCATCACCGTCAAGGCGGCGAGCATCAACGGGATCGACCGGAAGATCAGCTCGGGCGTGGCCGCGGGCGGCAAGCCACTGGAGGGCACCGGCTATCTCGGCTTCGACGCTGCGGGCGTGGTCGACGAAATCGGGGACGGCGTGTCTGGCGTTGCGATCGGCGACGATGTCTTCGGTTGCGGAATCAAAGACGCAGGCCGAATTCGCCGTGCTCGACTCCTGGGCGCTCAAACCGGCCTCGGTCGACTGGAGTGTGGCCGGGGCGGCCGGCGTGGCGGCTGAGGCCGCCGAGCGGACGTTGCGACTGCTCGGAGTCGACGACGGCAGCACGCTGTTCATCGATGGCGGCGCTGGCGGGGTCGGCGCAGTCGTCACCCAGGTCGCCGTCGCCCGTGGCGCCACGGTGATCGCGTCGGCCAGCCAGCCCAATCACGATTACCTACGCGAGATCGGCGCCATACCCGTGTTGTACGGAGCAGGGCTGATTGACCGGGTCCGGGCGGTTCCGGTGGATCGCATCGACGCCGTACTCGACGTGGTCGGCGAAGACGCCGATCGACGATCTCATCGCCATAGCACCCGAGCCGGCCCAGGTTCTCTCGATCGCCAACTTCAAGGCCGACGAGGCCGGGGCTCGCGTGGCGGCAGGCAGCGCGGACAGCCAGCCGGAAAAGGCACTGGCCCAGGCCGCCGAGCTGCTGCAGAGCGGCCAGCTCGTGATCAAGGTCCAGACATTTCCGTTCTCCCGGGCGGCGGAGGCGTACCAGCAGAACCAGAGCGGCCATATCCGCGGCAAGCTGGTACTCATCCCTGAGCACTGAGCGGCGACCGATGGATGCCCGCCGGCGACCTGATCAAGCGGAACGGCTTACCGTCAAGACGATCCGGGGTCCGCTGAGTCGATCTCAGGCACCGCCGCCACGGATAACCTCGATCAATGCCCTCCGCATTGCCGGCCGGAGATCCGATGCCTGTCGACGGATCGCTACCGGAGTCCGCGCTGGATGCGTTGGCGGGAGGCAGCTTCGGCATCTACCTCCACGTTCCGTTCTGCTCGACGCGGTGCGGCTATTGCGACTTCAACACCTACACCGCCGCGGAACTGGGAGATCGGCCGGGGGCCAGCAGAGCCGGCTACATCCAGTCCGCCATTGCCGAGCTCGACCTCGCCGCGCGCGCGCTCGGCCCGAGCGTTCCGCCCGTCTCGACCATCTTCGTCGGCGGCGGTACCCCAACGCTGCTGCCGCCCGATCAGCTCGGAGACTTTGTCCGAGCCGTCGCGGACCGCTTCGGCCTGGCGCCGGACGCCGAGATCACCACCGAATCGAATCCCGAGTCGGTCGATGCCTCCTCGCTGGCTCGGCTGGCGGAACAGGGTTTCAACCGGATTTCGTTCGGTATGCAGTCCGCGGTTCCACACGTCCTGGCGGTGCTCGATCGCATCCACTCGGCCGGCCGGCCACAGCAGGCCGTGCAGGAGGCCAAGGCGGCGGGTTTCACGCAGATCAGCCTGGATCTCATCTACGGGACGCCCGGAGAATCGCTCGACGACTGGCGCGCCAGTCTGAACGCCGCGATCTCGGCGAACCCGCAACACCTGAGCGCGTACGCCTTGATCGTCGAAGACGGCACCCGCCTGGCGAGCAGGATCCGCCGCGGTGAACTTCCGGCGCCCGACGATGACGATCTCGCCGACAAGTACCTGCTGGCGGAGGAGCGACTCAGTCGACGCCGGCTTTCAGTGGTACGAGGTGAGCAACTGGGCGCAGTCCACCAGCGGCACGCTGCCGGCACAACCTGGCCTACTGGCGCAGTGGCAACTGGTGGGGCGTGGGTCCGGGCGCACACAGTCACGTGGGCGGAATGCGGTGGTGGAACGTGAAGCACCCGGCGACGTACGCCGGCCGGCTGGCCGCCGGCGTCACCCCTTCGCACGCCGGTGAGCATGTGTCCGCGGCCGAGCAGCACACCGAGCGCGTCCTGCTGCAGCTGCGCTTGGCCGACGGACTCGACCTCGCGCTGCTAAGCGTCAGCGAACGGACCCGCCTGCCGGACCTCGTCGCGCGGGACCTGGTTCAGTGCCACGCCGATCGAGTCACGCTGACCCTGGAGGGACGGCTACTTGCCGACGCCGTCACTCGAGACCTGCTTGACGATTGACTCCGGAAGGGTCGTCAGTCCGGTCGACTGCGTTGTTCGTTCGCGCGATCGCGCTCGTGCCGCTGGCTTCCTCCGTCGCTCGCAAGACACATGCGGTCCGGCTTCCCTCACTCGTCAGCGAGCAGCGGGCGATCACTTGACCCGGCGAGCCCGCTAGATCCGAACTGCTGCCGACATCAACACTGCATGCTCGCCAGGCAGCCCACGGCAGATCCGTGGTGCAGAGCGTGATTGTCTTCCCCCATGGCCGTGCTGCCGATGTTTCCACTGGGCAGCGTGCTGTTCCCCTACATGCCGTTGCGACTCCGAGTCTTCGAAGAGCGGTATCTGATCATGTTCTCGGACTTGGTCAAGGCCAACGACACCCGGTTCGGCGTGGTCTTGATCGAGCGTGGCCACGAGGTCGGAGGTGGCGAACAGCGTTTCGGCATCGGCACGGTCGCAGAAATGCTCCAGGTCACCGCCGACCAGGGGTTCGTGAACCTGATGGCGCGTGGCGGTTCTCGCCTGGAGGTCATCAGCTGGTTGGACGATGCTCCTCATCCGCGAGCCGAGGTCCGCGAGTTGCCCGAGTTGATCTGGGATGACGCCCTGGATCCGCTGCGTCAACGGGCTGATCGTCTGGTGCGCCGCACGCTGGCCGTGGCCAGTGAATTCGCGGAGAATGTCTGGCCGGCGGCCATCGAGCTGTCCGAAGACCCGATCGAGGCATCGTGGCAGCTGGCCGCGATCGCTCCGCTCAACGCCATCGACCAGCTGACCCTGCTTCGCTCGACCAGTGCCCACGACCTGCTCAGCACGCTGATGAAGCTCATCAACGAGGCGTCGATCGTCTACGACGCCTCCTGGCTGGACGAGGGCCCGACTGACTGAGGCTTCGACCGGCGCCGCGAGCTTCTGCGAGCCCTGAGCGGGTCTAGGGGGTGCCGATCGGGCCTCTGGAAGGACCGGTCGAGGAACGGATGACCAACTCGATCGGTAGCAGAACCTGGCGGTCCGGCGAGTCGGGATTGATCAACAATTCGCCGACCTTCCGGCCGCGTTCCCGAATCGGCTGACGCACGGTCGTGAGACCAGCGGCGTCGGCGGCCGGGATGTCGTCGAAGCCCCATACCGACACCTCGTGCGGTACATCGACGCCGAGCTCAGTCGCCGCCTCCAATACGCCAAGCGCCAGCACGTCGCTCAGCGCGACGATGGCTGTCGGGCGATCGGGCTGGGTCAACAACCAGCTACCGGCGGTTCGGCCGGAAGCGGTTGCGTTGTGTCCCGCTGACACCACCCGAATCCGTCCGGGCAGCGTCTCCCGCAGGCCCCGGATTCGGGACGCGTAGTCCACGAACGCGATTTCGGAATCCGCGAGCTCGGCCGCCACGCTTCCCGCCGGCCGAGTGGTGTCCACGACGACGGCGACGTTCTGGTGTCCGAGCGAAGCCGCATGGCTGCCGAGCAGTCGTCCGCCACCGACGTCGTCGATCGCAACCCAACGGGAGTCGGGGTCCGAGCTGGCGTCAGAAAGGACCAACCGGATGCCTCGTGCCTTGGCCACCAGAACGGCCGGGTGGGTCTCCGATAGCCCGAAAGTGGTCAAGGCATCGATCTTCGCGTGCCGTACCGCCGTGACGTCCAGTTCGTCGCCGTCCAACGACAGGGGCATCAGCACGATGCTGATATGGCGCTGCTCGACGATCTCGCACAAACCGGTGAGGAAGCCGATCGCGTAAGGATCGGAAAAGGCGTACGACAACTGCTCGGTCAGCACGACGCCGACCGCCTCCGCTCGGCCGCTACGCAAAGCGCGAGCGGCGGCATCCGGACCGGCGTAGCCAAGTTCGTCCGCCTTGCCCAAGATGCGCGCCCGCAACGCCGGGGAGAGCTGGTCCGGCCGGTTGTAGGCGTTGGACACGGTGGAAACAGAGATTCCCAGCGCCTCAGCGAGAGTCCTCACCGTGACACGAGCCACCAGATCCCCTTCGAGAACTGAATCGTTCTAGAAGAATACCGTCGACCCGAGTCGAGTAGGGATCCTGTGGGGTTGATCGAATCTTCCCCGGTTACCCCCGGGCGATCGCGACGTTCAGCGCAAGACCCCGTTATTGGGCGAGATAGCCGCCATCGACGGCAAGCACCTCCCCGGTGATGAAGCTGGCGTCATCGGAGGCGAGGAACAGGATCGCCCGGGCCACCTCGGCGGGCTGGCCGAGACGTTTCATCGGATGTTGCTCGCGAATGAGGTCGACATAACGGCGGCCTTCGGTGGTCTGCACGACCCGGCGGACGGCCTCGGTCTCGATTGTTCCGGGTGCCACCGCATTCACGCGTATGCCATGCTCAGCCCACTCGATGGCCAAGTGCCGGGTCAGACCGGTGGCGACGAACTTGGCCGGACCGTAGGCCGCCTGGCCCCGTTGCCCAGCCATCCCGGAGATCGACGACAAGCAGACTATCGAGCCGCTTCCTTGACGGGCCATCTCGGTGATCGCGTACTTGCAGGTCAAAAACATCCCGCGAGCATCCACATCCATCACGGAATCCCAATCGTCGGGGCTGGTTTCCAGGATGGTGCCGAGGGGAATGACACCCGCGTTGGCGACAAGGATGTCGATGGCGCCGTAGCTGGAGACGGCGGCCGAGATCATGGATTCCGCGTCGGCCGGATCGGCGACGTTACCGACAACCTCGACAATCTCCGCACCTGCTGATCGCAGGCTTTTCGCTACCGCTGCCAGCGAAGGCTTGTCGAGGTCGTTGATCACCAGGCGGGCGCCCTCATCGGCGAAGTGCATTGCGGTAGCGCGCCCGATACCGTTGCCCGCTCCAGTGATGACGGCCGACTTGCCGCTGAGCCGGCCCGCGATCAACGGAGTTTCGGCGGTCACGGGCATCCACCTTTCCGCCGCTAGCCGGCGCGCGGTTGAGCTGGTCTCGATCGCGCCTCAGATTAGCGGAAGGGTCTTGCGACCACCCTCGAGCTGGCGGAAGCCGGCATCGATGCCGTCCGCGATGTGCGCGGCCGGGAATGGCCAAGACCCAGCCTGCAGAGCCTCGGGCGCATTGATTCCCGCCTCGCTGAGACGCCGGATCTCACCCGAGACTGCCGCCACCCGGCCTCGTTGTCCGAAGACGAACTCCCGGTTCACTGGCTTGCCATGTCCAGGGATCGCGACCGTGTCGGCGGTCATCAGACCGATCACCGAGTCGAGGGTGGCCGCCCACTCGTGCGGAAAACTGTCGTGGCCGTACCAGGGGGCGTTGGCCGACTCGATCAGGTCACCTGTGAAAAGTACGTTGGCGTCCGGCACGACGACGACCAGGTCACCGTCGGTATGCCCCCGGCCAAGATGCGCGATCTCGACCCGCCGACCACCAAGGTCGAGCGCCGACGCCACCGCTACCTCGCGCGACGCCAGGGCCAGCTCGGACACCTCGACGCCGACATCGGCGGCAACCGCGGCTGCCTCTGGGCTACGCAGCCTGGCCGCCACAGACTCGTGAGCGAAGGTCGCCACATCGGTGAAGCCCGCCAACCCGAAGCAGTGGTCGTAATGCCAGTGCGTCGCGATGGCCGCCTGGACAGCTGTATCCGTCACTTCTCTCACAGCGCTGCGAAGAAGACGCCCTTGCCCTGGTGACGAGCCGGTGTCCACCACCAGTGCGAAGTCCGATCCGACAACTAGGCCCAGATTGACCGATGCCGGCTGTGCGACGCAGACATAGACGCCGCCCGCCACCTCCCGCCAGGGCCCCGGTTCGGCGCCGGGTCCAGGCTGGCTCATCCAGTTAGACTGGCACTTCGACCGCTTGAGTGCCAATCGCCCGGCTGAGCAAGACAAGGAGGGACGACTGTGGACGAGCGCAAACTCCAGGTACTGCGCGCCATCGTCACCGACTATGTCTCCAGCCAGGAGCCCGTCGGGTCCAAGACACTGGTCGAGCGGCACGACCTCGGTGTCTCACCCGCCACGGTTCGCAACGACATGGCAGCCCTCGAGGAAGAGGGCTACATCACCCAGCCGCACACCAGCGCTGGCCGGATTCCCACCGACAAGGGCTATCGATTGTTCGTGGACCGGCTGGGCTCGGTCAAGCCGCTGTCGCAGGCCGAACAGCGAGCCATCCAGACGTTCCTCTCGGGCGCACTCGATCTCGACGACGTGTTGCACCGGACCGTCAAGCTGCTCGCTCAGGTGACCCAGCAGGTGGCGATCGTGCAGTATCCGACACTCAGTCACTCGGCGGTACGGCACGTCGAGATCGTCTCGCTCTCCACCCAGCGAATCCTGTTGATCTTGATCACTTCGACCGGCAGGATCGAGCAGCGCCAGCTGGAGCTGCCCGAGCACGACGACGAAACCCTGGCCGAACTACGGGCGCATCTGAATGCGGCGGCGGTAGGGAATTCCTCCTCGCAGGCCGGCGTTCGGCTCAGCAAGGTTGTCGAGTCGCTGCCACCGTCGCTCCAGGTGATCGGCCAGGCGGCCATCGCCACGCTGTTGGAGATGCTCAGCAGTGAGGCGTCCGGCCGGATCGTGGTGGGCGGCATGCCGAACCTCACCCGTTACGGAGCCGAGTTCGAGACAACCGTGAAGCCGGTCCTGGAGGCACTGGAGGAGCAGGTGGTGTTGTTGAAGCTGCTGGGCGAGGCCACCACCTCCGATTCCGTCACCGTACGTATCGGCCAGGAGAACCCCTACAAGGAACTACAGTCGACCTCCATGGTCGCCAGCGGTTACGGGAGTGCGGTGGACACGCTAGCGACGCTGGGGGTGGTCGGCCCGACCCGGATGGACTACCCGTCGACGATGGCCTCGGTCCGCGCCGTGGCGCGCTATGTGGGCCGCTTCCTCTCTGAAGGATGAACAGAAACACGATGAGCTCGGACTACTACCAGATCCTCGGTGTCTCGCGGGATGCGACGCCCGAACAGATCAAGAAGGCGTACCGCCAGCTGGCGATGAAGCTACACCCGGATGTGGCGACCGAGCCGGATGCTGCCGATCGCTTCAAGAAGGTCGCCGAGGCGTACGAGGTCTTGCAGGATTCGAAGAAACGCGACATCTACGACCGCGGCGGCGATCCGCTCGGCGGAGGCATGGGTGGTTTCAACGGCGGCTTCACCACTGGCGGGTTCGACTTCACGAATCTGATGGACGCCATGTTCGGTGGGCAAACCACCTCTCGAGGCCCGCGGTCGCGCGTCCGGCGCGGCCAGGATGCGCTGGTCCGGTTGGACCTGGAACTGGCGGAGGCCGCCTTCGGCACCACCAAGCCGCTACGGGTCGATACCGCGGTGCTGTGCCCGCGCTGCAATGGCTCCGGGGCGTCGGAAGGCTCGTCGCCGGTACGGTGCACGACTTGTCACGGCCAAGGCGACGTCACTCATGTGCAGCGCTCCTTCATCGGCGACATCCGCACCACCCAGCCGTGCCCGACGTGCCGCGGATACGGCACGATCATCCAGTACCCATGCGTCGAATGTTCCGGTGACGGGCGGGTGCGATCCAACCGGACCATCAACGTCAAGATTCCGCCCGGGGTGAGCACCGGCAACCGCATCCACCTCGCCGCTCACGGCGAGGTCGGCCCGGGTGGTGGGCCGGCCGGTGATCTGTACGTCGAACTGCAAGTTCTCCCGCACGAGATATTCCGGCGCGATGGCGACGACCTGGAGGTCGTCGTCCGGATTCCCATGACGGCCGCGGCGCTCGGTACCGAGGTGCTCGTCACAACCCTCGAGGCGGACCTCGAAGATGCCGACGAGGAGACCAAGACCGTACGGCTCGCGGTTCCCCCGGGCACCCAATCGGGTACCCGGATCGCCATGGACGGCAAGGGTGTGCCGCGGCTGCGGGCCAGTGGGCGCGGACAACTGGGTGTGACCCTGCTGATCCAGACACCGACTCGGATCGACGAGGAGCAAGCGGAGCTCCTTCGTCAGCTGGCTGAATTGCGGGACGAGACGCGACCCGAGGTCACCGTGCAGAAGCACGGTCGAGGAGTGTTCGGCCGACTGCGGGACGCCTTCGCCGGCCAGTGATCCCACTTTTCCTGCTCGAGGATCTTGCCGACCCGTTGCCCGCTGTCGGCACGCCGGTTCGGCTGGACGGTGAGGAGGGCCGGCACGCGGCCCTGGTGCGGCGAATCCGGCCCGGCGAAACGATTCTCATCGGCGACGGCCGGGGACGGGCAGTAGCCGGCGAGGTCGATGAGGTCTCGAAGACCGCTCTCACGATGACGGTTGTCGAGCAGCACGTAGCCGAGCGTGCTCATCGTCGCTACATCGCCGTACAGGCGCTGCCCAAGGGTGAGCGAGCCGAACTGGCCGTCGAGATGATGACAGAGGTGGGCGTCGCCGAGATCATCCCTTGGCAGGCCAGGCGATCAGTAGTCCGCTGGTCGGGTGAACGCGCCCAGAAGGCTCTCACCCGCTGGCGATCCGCCGCGCGTGAGGCCGCGAAGCAATCGCGCCGTCTCGTCGTACCGGCGGTGTCCGAGCCGGTGGACACCGCAGATCTCGTTCGGGCCCTCGGCGGGGTCGACTGTGCTCTGATCCTGCACGGGGAGGCGACCGAGCCGCTGGCTCGAGTGGAGCTGCCTGAGCAGGGCACGGTGATGATCGTGATCGGCCCCGAAGGAGGGATCGCTCCGGCGGAGATCGATGAGCTGGTCGCGGCCGGCGGCCGGCCGGTGCTGATCAGCGACGGTGTGCTGCGTACCTCAACCGCCGGAGTGGTGGCACTGGCCACCCTGATGTCGCGATGACGACAGGTCCTGGACGTGTCGGAGAGCCGCCCGTCGAACGACACGAAGAGTCGTTCTCAGAACCGGTCGTAGGGCCGTCGTCTGAGGTTGTCGACGAGGGGTCATTGACGAGTTCGGGCCCGGCTTCGTCGCCTCCCGAGGCTGTCGAAGGATTTGGCTTCGAGCCCGTGACAGCGCTACCCGGGCGGTTCGGTCGCACCGGCGTGATCACGACTCCGCACGGCACGATTCGAACGCCGGCCTTTATCGCCGTCGGCACCAAGGCCACCGTTAAAGCAGTGCTGCCCGAAAGCCTGGTCGAGCTGGGTGCTCAGGCCGTGCTGGCCAACGCCTATCACCTCTACCTCCAGCCCGGCCCTGACATCGTCGACGCGGCGGGCGGACTGGGAGCGTTCATGAATTGGCCCGGTCCGACCTTCACCGACAGTGGCGGCTTCCAGGTCCTGAGCCTGGGGGCGGGCTTCAAGAAGGTGCTCGCCATGCGCACCGCAGGGCTGGAAGACGACGACGTCATCGCCGAAGGGAAGAGCAGGCTCGCTCAGGTCGATGACGACGGCGTGACGTTCACCTCTCATCTCGACGGGTCCCTGCATCGGTTCACGCCCGAGGTATCGATGCGGATTCAGCACCAGCTCGGGGCAGACATCCTCTTCGCCTTCGACGAGTGCACCACGCTGATGAACACCCGTGCGTATCAGGAACAGTCGGTGCGCAGGACACACCAGTGGGCCGAACGCTGCCTCGCGGAGCATCGCCGGCAGGCCACACTGCGCGGCGACCGCCCGTACCAGGCGCTCTTCGCAGTGGTGCAGGGCGCTCAATACGAAGACCTGCGGCGCAAGGCCACCCGAGCTCTGACGTCCGTGGCAATCGACGGGGTCGGATTCGATGGCTATGGCATAGGCGGAGCTCTGGAGAAGGAGAATCTCGGCACCATCGTGGGCTGGGTCTGCGCTGAACTGCCAGAGGCCAGTCCGCGGCACCTGCTCGGCATCTCCGAGCCCGACGACTTCTTCACAGCCGTGGAGAACGGGGCCGACACCTTCGATTGCGTCTCTCCGTCACGGGTTGCGCGCAATGCGGCGGTCTACACCCCGGACGGCCGGTTCAATGTCACCACGGCCGCGTGCAGGCGCAATTTCAGTCCGCTGGACGAGGACTGCGATTGCTACACGTGCGCGAACTACACCAGGGCTTACCTGCACCATCTCTTCAAAGCCAAGGAGATGCTGGCCTCAACGCTCTGCACGATCCACAACGAGCGGTTCATCGTCCGACTGGTCGACGACATCCGCGCAAGTGTCGACGACGGCACCTTCGATGACTTCAAGATCAGCTTTCTGGCGCGTTACTACGCCAAGACTCCAAAGCCCTGATCGCGCGACCGCCTACGGTCCGAGCCTGATCGCGCGACCGCCATCGACGGTCCGAGCCTGATCGCGCGACCGCTGACGGTCCGAGCCTGATCGCGCGACCGCCTACGGTCGACGGCTGGTGGCTGTCTGCTCCCGCCTCCCAGACAGCCACCAGCGACATCGTCGAACGCATCGGTACCGGCGAGCCGGTCCGCACCGATCGCGGGGCGCGAAGGTGAGGTCACAGCTCGGCCAGGCCGATGTCCCCCGATCGGCGTTGCCAACTCCCGACACGAAGCTTCAGCCCGCTCAAACGGAGTTCGATCGGGAAATTAACACCGTTCGAGGGTCAAGCGGAATGCGCCGAAGAGGTCTGCCGCATCACCTGTAGCTCGGACGGGTGACGGCTCAGGCCCTATTCCGCTCTGGGCTGAATCTCTGCACACGTGCGTGTCCCCAGGACGGGGGACGGCGCCCAGTGGCGCCTGACCATTCGGCAACGGAATCATTTGGTCGTGGCTGAGTCTCGTCGGGTGGCGGCGCCGGCGAGCGTGACGCTGGGTATCGCCATCCTGATCGACCGCATGATGGCTGGCTACAACGTCATCAGCTGGCTGCCGAGTGTCCCGTATGCACGTGCGGAGCTTATGCATGCGCGGTGGTGGTGGGTCGCGGTGTTCTGCACCGGCCTGGTGGGCACCACCGTGCTGATGGTGGTCAGAGCCGCTCGCGCTCAGAGCGTGCGTGTGCCAGCGGTCGCGTACGCGCTGTTGACCCTGGGAGCGGTAGCCACCGCAGCATGGGGGTTGCCGGAGGTGGCCACCACACGCGAACCATGGATCTGGTGGCTTATCGGGCCGTCGGTGGTATGTGCCGCGATCTGGGCGGGGCTGGCCTGGGGCACGGCGTACGGGGCGGTCCTGGGTCTTTGCTTCGCGGTGTTTCGGACCACAAGCGCTGGCGGTTCTGCCGACCTGAAGACCGCGATCTCGCAGGGGCTGTTTGCGCCTGCAGCCGCCTTGGTCATTGCTGCCGTTGCCCTGGGCATGCTCAAGGCCGCCCGCCGCGCCGACGATTTGGCTCAGGCTGCCTACTCCCGTGAAGCGGCCGCAGCCATGGACCGGGCGCTGGCCGCCGAGCGTGAAGATCTCGACCGAGTGGTCCATGACGACGTGTTGACCACACTGACGGCGGCGGCTCATGCGCAGGATGGAGCAGCGGTCGAGGCGACGAAATCTTTGGCGTCGACGACGCTGGTCAAGTTGCAGGAGCTTTGCTCCAAGGCCGAGACGGATGGAGCCGTCACGCTGAGCGGTCTGGTGCAGCTCGCTCAGACCAGTGCACTGCAGGTCAGTCCTGCCGTGCTGTTCGGAGCGGCAATGCCTGAGTCGCTCAAGGGTGAGAAACTCCCCGCGGGGGTGGCAGAGGCTTTGCTCGCCTCGACACGAGAAGCACTCCGCAATGCGGTTCGTCATGCACGGCCACATCACATCGCTGTGAACTGGAGTGCGACCAGGGAAGGGCCTCAGCTCCGGGTGAGCAGTCGAGTCGAGGATGACGGTGCGGGCTTCGACGTGGGGTCCGTGCCGGCAGATCGACTCGGGCTCCGGCTTTCGATGGCCGAACGCATGCGCGACGCCGGCGGAACTTGCTCGGTCTCCTCGGAGCCGGGACTGGGAACGATCGTCGAGGTGGCCTGGACCGGCGCGTCGTCAGACCCAGGCTCCCGCACAGGGGGTCCCCAGCCTCGTGCCGCGCATGCGCTTCCAGCAGACTTCCCGGTCACGCAGCTCGTGACGCTGACTTGGCTGCTGCTCGGCATGGAGATCTTCCTCGGACTGCTCAACGCCGATCGGTTCATCGAGGTGGCACCGGCCGTGCTGGCCATGGTCGTGATGTGTGTTCTCACTGCGGTGGTCCTGCACGCCGGAAGGTCGCTTCGGCTGCCGACCTGGGCGGCGGTCAGCTCTGTCGCCCTGATCGGTGCCGTCGCCGGGCTGATGGACTTCGCGTTGCCGAGAGACCGATGGCCTGATGCGGCTCTGTGGCACTTCTATCCGCTGCAGCTCGTTCTCGTCGTGCTGGCCATTCGACGCCGGATCAAGATGGCGCTCGTGGGCCTGCTGGTGCTCGCGATCTGCTACGGCTGGTGGAGTCTGAGGTCGGACTTCGGCTGGACCGGTCTGGTGATCGCGGTCTTCGGTCCAGCGGTGTTTCTGCTGCTCGCGGTCATCGTCACCCGGAGATTGCGGGCCATCGCCCGGCGCCAGGACCGGTCGCATCGTCAAGAGATCGTGGCTGCTGAAGAATCAGCGGGCTGGTACGCGGCTCGAGTCCAGAGGTCACTCTGGGTCGCAGACTTGATCGAGACAGCATCGACGACCCTGACGAAGATCGCCGCTGCAGATCGGGATATCCCGGTCGAGCTCAAGGCGGAGGCCAGGCTGCTGGAGGCCGGTATGCGGGAAGCGCTCGTCGCTCGCAACGTGATGAGCGACGAACTGGCCGACGTCACCGACGCGGCACGTCGCCGGGGGGTGAGCGTGACGTTTGTCGACAGCCGACCAGGTCCCGTTCCGCCAGTCGTCGGACGGGCGGTCACATCGGAGGTGCGGGCGGCGCTGGAGTCGTCGGCCGTGCAGAAGGTGGTGGTCCGGCTCGGTCCAGGTCCTCACCAGGCCACCTCAGTGGTCTATCAGGACGGGGCGCGAACCCGCCTGACCACCATTGACGAGACAGGAAACTGGCGTTCTGAGGAGATCGAGTCCGGTGACTGATCGCACCGGGCGACAGGAGGAAGGGTCCGAGCAGATCCGCGTTGTCGTCGTGGACGATCACGTCGCGGTTCGGCTGGGACTCGCCGGCAGCCTCGGACGCTTACCGACGACTGCTGGCCTTCGGGTGGTCGCTCAGGCCCGCACCGCCACCGACCTCAAGCGGGTGCTCAAAGAGAACGCCTGCGATGTCATCGTGCTCGACCTGGTGCTGGATGACATGTCGGATCCGGCAGACACGGTCGCTGAGCTCGTAGCCAACGACTATCGGGTCCTCATCTACTCCATTGCCGACAACCCTCGGCTGATCCGCAGGGCTCTCGCCGCGGGAGCACACGGGCTGAGCCGGAAGTCTGAGTCTCTGGCCGAAACAGCGGACAAGATCCGGCAGGTGGCGCGCGGCCAGACACTCGTGTCCACCGAAATCTTGGCGATGATCGACGGGGATCAAGCCTTTGTGGAAGCCAAGCTCAGTAGCCGCGAGCGTGAGGTCCTGACCCTCTACGTCTCGGGTATCGATGTGCCGCAGATTGCCCGCCGGCTCTTCATCACCGAGAACAGTGCCAAGGAATACCTGCGTCGTATCCGCACCAAGTACGGCGAGCTCTCACGCCCCGCACCGAGCAAGGTCGATCTCCTCCGCCGCGCAATCGAAGACGGTGTGGTGCCGCCCATCCGACCGCAGTAGTCCGGTTAGACCGGTTGCCCGCTGCGACAAACGTGATGGATTCGCCACCGGAGTCAGCTGGTCGATTGATCATGGTGATGCTTCAGGTCTTCGCCCGGCCGCGGTGAAGATGGTGAGCTGTACGTCCCCCGGCGCCCGAAGCCGAGCATTGAGGGAATCCCAGGGCGTGTGAACCGGCGGGGCGATCAGCTCGGCCCCGGCCGCGACCAGCCTGTCTGCGACAGATTCGGTGTCCTGTACCTCGAACGCCACCCTGAAGTGCGGACTGACCCCCGTACGACCAACCTCAACGGTGTCGATGTAGTCCACGCGCGTCCTATTGGAGAGCTCCAGGGTCGCCCGGCCTGCATCCAAGATCATCACTTTGGCGCCGCCATCGGCTTCGTCAGTCTCTTCCTGCCCCAAACCGAGTTCGTCGCGATAGAACCGGACGGCTTCGTCGTACTCGTCCACCTTGACCATGAGCCGCAGTTGGTTGACCTCGGGTGAGCCCACCGGACGTGCGGCGTACCCGGGTTCACGCCTTTTGATCGCCCGGATCACCGCGTAGGTGACGGGAAGCATCACCACTTCGACGCCGACCTTGTAGAGATAGCCGGTCACGGTGTAGCTGATCAGACTGCTCCAGGTGGGGAACACACCGACGAAGGCGATGACGCAGAACAGCGCGGTGTCGGCAAACTCACCGACGACCGTGGAACCGACCAGCCGCGCCCACAGGTGGCGCTCAGAAGTCTTCTTCTTGATCCTCACCAGGACGTAGGCGTTGAGGAACTGGCCGGCCAGGTAGCCGCAGAGGCTCGCGATCACGATCCGCGGCACGAACCCGAGCACGGCAACGAAAGCCTCCTGGTGCTCATAGCCGGGGCCGGGCGGTGCCGCCCCGACCGCGAGGAAAGTCAGGGAAGCGAGCGCCGACAGCCCGAAACCGACCCAGATAGCACGCCGGGCCTGGCGCAGCCCGTACACCTCGGCAAGCACATCACCGAGCACGTAGGTCAGTGGAAACAGGAACGCACCGCCATCGGTGAAGATGCCGCCACCAAGAACCTCCGGCAGGTCGTCCACGACTGTGATGAGCTTCGTAGCGGCGATGTTCGAGATCAGCAGCAGTCCGCAGAACACCGCCACGACGACGGCGTAGATCCCGCTGGGACTCGTAGCGAACGCGACCGTCGGGCCAGCCGGCCGCCGGGCAGATTCGAGCGTGGTCACAGCCAGCGATGGTACGGGCCTCGTCCCCTGGTCCGACCATGGCAGGCTGAGATCATGACCGACGTGTACGACGATGATGACCGCTCCGAACAACTCGACCAGCTCGAGCCGGAGCGCTCCCTAGACGACCGCGGTGTGGACGACCCGCTGGACGAGGGATACTCTCCGCCGGAGAAGCCCTCGGAGCTGTTGCGGCATGGGGACCACCAGAGCCTCGATGACCGCTTGGCCGCCGAGGAGCCCGACGTCAACCCGGATGAAGCCGAAGGCGATTTCATTGACGACGGCGAGGTCGGCGGGGAGCGGGCGGGACGGCTGGTCGATCCCAATCAGGGCATCGGACCAGATGTCGACAAGGATCTCATCGGCGACGATGTCGGTATCGACGGTGCGGCGGCCAGTGCAGAGGAAGCCGCCATGCACATCGTTCCGGACGACTGGAGTTAGGTTCTGCGCCGCCGCCGTCGCGAGAGCTCGGGAAAGGTTCTTCGATCCGGGACCGGCTGCTTGGGTTATCGTCTTGGGGGTCTTGGCCACTGGTCATTAAGATGGTGCGCGACATTTCCCATTTTCAGCGAGGAACCCACTGAGTAGGTCAGAAATCTCGGCTTCTGCTTCCGATGCGGCCGTGCGCTCCCCAGCCCGCGCACCAACGACGTCGGCCTGGAGGAGATGCGGAGAGTCACGGTTCCCGCGTCGGTCGACATGGTGAACATCCTCGGCCCCCGCGATGAGTTCCTTCGCATCCTGGAGCGCGAGCTCGACGCCAACATCCACGTGCGGGGAAACGAGATCACCCTGAGCGGTTCGCACGCTGCGGTCGACCTGGCTGTTGATGTCATCACCGAGTTGGTAACCGTGCTGCGCACCGGCCAGGGTTTGACCAGCGACGCCGTCGAGCGGATTTGCGCGATGCTGGCCGGCCGTGAAGAGGCGCATCCGGCCGACGTGTTGACGCACAACATCTTGTCGTCGCGGGGAAAGACGATCCGGCCGAAGACCTTGAACCAGAAGCGGTATGTCGACGCCATCGACAAGCACACGGTGGTCTTCGGGATCGGTCCCGCTGGAACCGGCAAGACCTATCTGGCGGTCGCCAAGGCCGTTCAGGCGCTGCAGAACAAGCAGGTGAATCGAATCATCCTCACCCGTCCGGCGGTCGAGGCCGGTGAGCATCTCGGCTTCCTACCCGGCACGCTGAACGACAAGATCGATCCCTATCTTCGCCCGCTGTACGACGCCCTGCACGACATGCTGGACCCCGACTCCATCCCGCGGCTGCTGACGGCCGGCACGATCGAGGTAGCGCCGCTGGCCTACATGCGCGGTCGCACGCTGAACGACGCGTTCATCATCTTGGACGAGGCCCAGAACACCTCGATGGAGCAGATGAAGATGTTCCTGACCCGGTTGGGATTCGGCTCCAAGATCGTGGTGACGGGTGACATCACACAGGTTGATCTGCCCGGCGGCACCCGGAGCGGTCTTCGCGTGGTCCAGGGCATTCTGGACAACGTCGAGGACATCTCGTTCTGTCACCTGACGAATCACGACGTTGTCCGGCACAAGCTGGTGGGCAGAATCGTTGCCGCATACGACAGGTTCGAGGCTGATCAGCCGGCGCCAAACCCCGCGCCGGCGCCCCGCGCCGGTCGGGCGTGACTCGCAAGACGGTGCCGGATGACTGTCGACATCAACAATGAGTCGGGTCTGGACGCTGACGGTCCCGGCCTCGTCCGGCTGGCGACCTTTGCGCTCAATCAGCTCCGGATCCATCCCCAGGCGGAGTTGTCCATCCTGCTCGTCGATGAGCAGACCATGAGCGCGTACCACGAGAAGTACATGGCAGAGACCGGTCCGACCGACGTCCTGTCGTTTCCGATGGACGAGCTGCGACCCCCCAATGACGATGAGGAGCCGCCGGAAGGCCTGCTCGGTGACATCGTCCTGTGTCCTGCCGTCACCGAGCGCCAGGCGCACCAACACGGGCGAACGAGCAGCGAGGAGGCTGAGTACCTCTTGGTGCACGGCCTGTTGCACCTGTTGGGATTCGACCATGGCGAGCCTGCCGACAAGGCGGAGATGTTCGCGCTCAAGGACAAGATCATCGATGCCTGGGCGCGAACAACGACCGGACGCCTCGAAGGTGCTTCGATGACTGAGAACGACTGGGTATTCCTTGGCATCGCCCTGGTACTCGTGGTCGCCGCCGGGCTGTTGGCCGCGGCGGAGGCCTCGCTCTATTCGTTCTCCAAAGCGCGAGCCGACCGTCTCGTCGACGACCGCCGGCCAGGAGCGACCCGCCTGCGCGGCATGCTCGATGATCTGCCGCGCTATCTCAATACCGCGCTGTTCCTCCGCAGCATGATCGAAATCTCAGCCATCGTGTTGGTCGCGAAGGTGGCGTTCACTCAGATCGAGCGGGTATGGCTGGCCGGGTTGATCACCGCCGGCTCGATGTTCATCATCTCCTACATCTTCTGGGGCGTGGCGCCTCGTACGCTGGGTCGCCAGCATGCCGATCGCGTCGCCTGTGCATCGGCCGGGCCGTTGTTCGCCATCACCACGGTGCTCGGACCGTTCCCTCGCCTGCTGATCCTGATCGGTAATGCGCTGACCCCGGGTAAGGGCTTTTCCGACGGCCCGTTCGCCACGGAAGCGGAGTTGCGCGAGCTGGTCGATCTGGCCGAAGCCAGCGAAGTCATCGAATCGGGTGAGCGGCGCATGATCCACTCGGTGTTCGACCTGGGCGACACCATCGTCCGCGAGGTGATGGTTCCCCGTACCGACATGGTCTTCATCGAGGAATACAAGACCCTTCGCCAGGCGGTGTCGCTCGCCCTGCGGTCAGGCTTCAGCCGGATACCCGTGGTCCGCGACGGCCTGGACGACGTGGTGGGGGTGCTCTACCTGAAGGATGTGATCAAGCGCGTCTACGACTCACCGGACGCCCAGCGCTCGGAGCGGGTCGGCTCGATGATGCGCAAGCCGGTGTGGTGTCCGGACTCCAAGCCGATCGACGAGTTGCTGCGCGAGATGCAGCTCAAGCGCGTGCACGTGGTGATCGTGGTCGACGAATTCGGCGGCACCGCCGGGATGGCCACCATCGAGGACATCCTGGAGGAGATCGTTGGCGAGATCACGGACGAGTACGACGAGGAGACCAGCGATATCACGGGCCTCGCAGAGGGCCGTTATCGAGTTTCATCGCGGTTGCCCGTCGACGAACTGGGGGACTTGTTCGGACTGAAGCTCGATGAGGACGACGTGGAAACGGTCGGCGGTCTGATGGCAAAGCAGCTGAACAAGGTGCCGATAGCCGGCTCGGTGGTGAAATACGGCGGGCTGGAACTCGTGGCCGAGCGGTCCACCGGGCGTCGAAACCGGATCGGCACAGTGATCGTCAGCCGAATCGACGCAGACGGGAGCGAGGAGGCGCGGCGTGCCGAGGCGGCGACAGGATTAGTCTCCGACCCCGCCCTGCGGGCGTCATGACGGCTGGCAGGGCGAGCACGACCGCCACCGGACGCACTGCGCCGGTGCGTTCATGACGGAGAACCTCCAAGCCACCGATCCCGAGGACGTCAAGATCATCAATCTGGCCCGCGCGTCTCTGGCCCGGTCGCAGGCGAGGGAAGCGGCGTGCGTGCGGGACACCGATGGGCGCACCTATGCGGGAGCAAGCGTGGACCTTCCGCACTTGAGGCTCTCGGCCATAGCGGTGGCTATCGCCATGGCGGTCTCCTCCGGAGCGCCGGGTCTCGAAGCAGTTGCCCTGGCTGGCGAAGCCCATCCGAGTGAAGAAGATCTCGCCCTGATCAAGGACCTGCCCGGCGATCGGTGTGGCGATCTGGTCTGTGGATCCCGCTGGTGCCGTACGCGGGCTGATCGAGGCCTGATGGTAGACACCCACTCAGGTGCTGCGGACCCGGACCCTGAGCATGTCGAGGGCCCGCGCCTGGAGCCCGTCGAAGGGCAGCCTTCGACAACCCCTGAACACGGC
The DNA here is from genome assembly GCA_963808495.1 of uncultured Actinomycetota bacterium. Classification (GTDB taxonomy): domain Bacteria; phylum Actinomycetota; class Actinomycetes; order Propionibacteriales; family Propionibacteriaceae; genus Microlunatus. Next base: position 267,845 of record CAWEGC010000008.1, on the reverse strand, counting down.
ACGTTCCGCTCCGGTTTCGCCTGTTTCGTTGGCCGTCCGAACGCCGGCAAGTCGACGTTGACCAACGCTCTGGTGGGCAGCAAGATCGCCATCGCGTCGGCCAAGCCACAGACCACGCGACACGCGATTCGGGGCATCGTCTCCCGCCCCGATGCCCAGCTGATCGTCATCGACACACCGGGCCTGCACCGGCCCCGTACGCTGCTGGGCGAGCGACTCAACCAATCTTGTCCGCGGCACCTGGACCGAGGTGGATGTGATCGGCATCTGCCTCCCGGCGAACGAGCGTATTGGGCCGGGAGACAACTACCTGGTCAGCGAGATCGCCGCACTGCCGAGGACGCCGAGTTGGTAGCGATCGCCACCAAGTCGGATCTGGCGTCCCCGAACCAGTTGGCCGAACATCTGCTGAGTATCGCCGCGCTGGAAGCGAAGCACGGCATCGACTGGGCCCACATCGTGCCGGTCTCCGCGGTCCCCAACGACCGACTTGACGTCCTGACCGAGGTGCTGACCGGATTGCTCCCGGTGGGCCCACAGCTCTACCCCGACGGGATATTGACCGATGAGCCCGAGGAAACGTTGGTCGCCGAGCTGATCCGAGAAGCCGCGCTCGACGGTGTACGCGAGGAGTTGCCGCACTCCATCACGGTCAGTGTGGAGGAGATGAGGCCTCGCGCCGACCGCTCCGCCGACAAGCCACTGCTCGAGGTGTTCGCGTCCATGATCGTCGAGCGCGACTCCCAGAAGGGCATCCTCATCGGCCATCGCGGCTCACGACTGCGGGAGATCGGCGCCGCGGCCCGCCAGCAGATCGAGGCGCTGCTGGGCACTCCGATTTACCTCGACCTGCGGGTCAAGGTGCTGAAGGAGTGGCAGCGCGACCCCAAGCACCTCAACCGGCTGGGTTTCTGACGCTCAGAGACCGTCTGCTGCTGAACCACCTTCTGGTTCGCCCCGTAACCGGCCGCCTCGTCGAGCTTCAACTCGTAGGCGTTGTAGACCCTGGAGAGCCGGTAACCGATTGCCTCGTTGACATTGATCATGTAGCGGTTGTCGACGTTGTTCCAGGTTTCGATGGTCTCCAGCTGGGGCTGCTCGTCGGCGAGCCAGCGCATCATCTCGATCTTGAGGAGCAGGCCCAGTCGGTGACCGCGGTGGGCGCGGGAGACCGCCGTGTCGCCGACGTGTCCGAGAGTCGGCTCGAGCGGATTGAACACCACCTGGGTGTGGCCACCGACCTTGCCTGTGTCGCGGTGACGCGCCACCACCCGGTAGAGGATGTCTCCTCGCTTCTGGCGGGCGGTCTCGAAGTCACGAAGTCGGGCAGTGTCGAAGACCTCATCTTCGTAGGTCAGGGTCCCTGCCGGCGCGTCATTGATCGCTGCCGTGACCTCGACCAGCTCGGCCAGCACTTCATCGGGAACCGGGGGAGTGAGCCGCTCGATGCGGTAGTCCGAGGCCGCCTCGACAGCCTGGGCGTACAGCCGGTCGATCTCGGCATAATCGACTTCGGCCAATCGTTGCCGTCGCCGCGCGTCGTGGCTGGCGTAACGGAAGCCGAATTTCTCGACGAACGCCTGGCCACCAGGATCATCGTCAGCGACGCCTCGCCCAGATGATCGCCCGACCGGCGTCCTTGGTCAGGCGCAGGGCCTCGTTCACCATCTCGGTGCCGTGTCCTCGTCGACGAAGATCAGGATGAACGGTCATGTCGGTCCAGACCGAGCTGAAGGTTGTCGTGCTTCGGCATCTCGAGGGAAAGCACGCCGACAGGTGCCTCACCGTCCGAAGGGGTGTAGAGGAAGTAGGTGGCGGGATTCATGTCCCAACCGAATTCGACATCGGCGGCGACCAGCTCGGCGATCGCCGGAGGACTGTCTGGGTCATCCACCGGGCGCGCAGCGTTGTAGATGTCGGTAATCGACTGGATGGCTTGGCGATCACTCGGCTCGACGCGTACGAATGGCATTCCACCAGCGTGCACCGATGCACCGGTGTCACGCCAGCCGTTTTTCGGTGCGCCGCGCCGCGCTTGGCGTCGACAGCCAGGGTGGGCTACAGTGACCACGTGGTCAAGCCCGGAGTGCTGCGCTGCTACGCGCTGCTCCTCCTTCGCTGCCGCAGCGAGGCCTCCTAAGGGCCGGCATCCTCGCTGCGGAGTTCGTGCGTGCTCGCCCACCCGAATCAGCCAGCGAGGATGACAATGTCAAGTTCCAACCCCAGCCCTTCGACGCCCTCAGGGCGCGGGATCCCTCCGATCCCGCCAGCCAAACTCCCGGGCGCAATGAATTCGGCACCCGGGTGCAATCGGTACCGGTGCAACAACCCAGCGCCATGCCGTACGGGCGCTACCGCGCCTACACCGCGGTCGACCTGCCGGACCGGACTTGGCCGACCAAGCGCATCACGTCCGCCCCCCGATGGCTCAGCACCGATCTGCGGGACGGCAACCAGGCCCTGATCGATCCCATGACGCCGGCCCGCAAGCACAAGATGTTCGAGCTGCTGGTGCGCATGGGATACAAGGAGATCGAGGTCGGCTTTCCGTCGGCGAGTCAGATCGACTTCGACTTCGTGCGCCAGCTGATCGAGGGTGACAAGATCCCCGACGACGTGACGGTGTCGGTGCTGACCCAAGCCCGCGAAGACCTGATCGCGCGGACGGCGGAGTCGCTGGTCGGCGCCAAGACGGCAACCATCCACATGTACAACGCGACTGCACCGCTGTTCCGTCGCGTGGTGTTCCATGTCGACCGAGCTGAGTGCATGGCGTTGGCGACCAGAGGCACCGAGCTGGTGATGAAGTACGGGGAGCAGTACCTCGGTGACACCGAGTTCGGATATGAGTACTCACCGGAGATCTTCACCGGGACGGAGCCGGAGTTCGCTGTCGAGGTCTGCAACGCGGTGATGGACGTCTGGCAGCCGACCGCGGGCCGGGAGATCATTCTGAACCTGCCGGCCACAGTCGAGATGTGCACACCGAACACCTACGCCGACCTCATCGAATGGTTCGGCCGGCATGTGCGCAACCGGGAGAACGTCGCGATCTCGCTACATCCGCACAACGACCGGGGCACTGCGGTGGCCGCGACGGAGTTGGCTTTGATGGCCGGGGCAGATCGCGTGGAAGGCTGCCTGTTCGGTCATGGCGAGCGAACCGGCAACGTCGACCTGGTCACCTTGGGCATGAACCTGTTCTCCCAAGGAATCGACCCCAAGATCAACTTCTCCGATATCGACGAGATCCGTCGCTCGGTGGAGTACTGCACCAACCTGCCGGTTCACCCGCGCCATCCGTACGCGGGAGATCTGGTCTACACCGCCTTTTCCGGCAGCCACCAGGATGCGATCAAGAAGGGCCTGGAGGATCTCGAGGTCCGGGCGAAGGAGCAGGGCATCAGCGTCCGCGAGATCGCCTGGGAGGCGCCGTACCTGCCTATCGATCCGTACGACGTGGGCCGCACGTACGAGGCCGTGATCCGGGTCAACTCCCAGTCGGGCAAGGGTGGCGTGGCCTACATCATGAAGTCCGAGCACAACCTCGACCTGCCGCGCCGACTGCAGATCGAGTTCTCCCAGGTGGTGCAGGCGCGAACCGACGCGGGCGGCGGTGAGGTGACGCCGGCCGAACTCTGGTCGATCTTCTCCACCGAGTACCTGGGTCGGGACACGCCGCTGGAGCTGGTCAGCGTGACGAGTGCTACGGGGACCGGGCAGATCGACTCCGTGAACGCGATCGTGAACGTCCACGGCCGGCGCCAGGAGATCACCGGCGAGGGCAACGGGCCGGTGTCGGCCTACGTCGATGCCATTTCGGCACTTGGCTTCCCAGTCCGCGTCCTCGACTACTCCGAGCATGCACTCTCCGCCGGTGGAGACGCCCTCGCCGCCGCGTACGTGGAGTGCGAGGTCGGTTCCGGCGAGGACAGTCAGGTCGCTTGGGGTGTCGGCATGGACCCCAACATCGTCACCGCCTCCCTCAAGGCCGTCACCTCCGCGGTTGACCGGGTCAAATCTCACCGCCCCTAATTCCCGACTCTGAGCCCCGCCGGCACTCCTCGAGCGCCGGTAATTCCGGACTTTGAGCCCCGCCGGCACTCCTCGAGCCCCGGTAGCTCCGGACTTTGAGCCCCGCCGGCACTCCTCGAGCCGCCGGTAGCTCCGGACTTTGAGCCCCGCCGGCACGCCTCGAGCCCCTAGGAACGGGCTCGAGGAGTGCCAAACGGGCTCAAAGTCGGAAAAGGGACGTCGCGGACGCCGCGCTGTCCACAGGACTGCGTGAGAGTCCTCGCCATCCACAGATCTGACCGACGTGCTCCGTGCGCCGCCGCTTCGTGGTCGCGTTTGAGACGTGGAATTTCTTCGACGAACCAGCGAGCTTCGTGACGTCGGCTACACCCCTGGTGAGCTGTCCAGGCTCGTAACGAGAGGTCACCTGACGCGGATCAGGCGTGGGTGCTACGGACCGGCCCCGACTGAACCGCTGGACTCTATCGAGCAGCACCGCCGTCTCGTGCGTGCAACGTTCCCGCTGCTCGCGCTCGGCGCTGTCGTTAGCCATACATCCGCAGCAGTGCTCCATGGACTGCCGTTGCTCGCCACCACGTTGACACGGGTGCAGCTGACGCGCGACGAGATTCCAGGCGGCAAGGCACGATCGGCCATCCAGCTGCATGCTGCATCCCTTGATGCGAGCGATGTGGTGTCATGGATGGGATAGCCGTCACCACGCTCCCGCGTACGGTCGCTGACCTGGCGCGATCGCTGACCTTCGAACAGGCGGTGGTCACCGGAGACGCGGCACTTCGTCTAGGACTTTCGCGTGACGAAGTTGAGGACTGCCTGCTGCGGATGCGGCGATGGCCCGGTGTTATCCAAGCCCGGCGCGTCACCAGGTTTCTTGACGGGCGCAGCGAGAGTCCGGGCGAGTCCCGAAGTCGTGTGGGTTTCCTGACATCCGGCATACCGTCTCCAGAGCCGCAGCATGAGGTCTACGACGAGCGCGGCCGGCTCATTGGACGTACGGACTTCGCCTGGGAGCAGTTCCACACGCTCGGCGAATTCGACGGCAAGGCAAAGTACGGGCGGTTGCTCAAGCCGGGGGAGACGCCTGACGACGCGGTTTATCGGGAGAAGGTACGGGAAGATGCGCTGCGCGGCGCTGGCTGGCAAGTGGTCCGATGGACCTGGGCCGATCTGGCCCAGCCTCAGGAGATCGCCAGTCGTCTTCGCCAAGCCTTCGCCCGTTCGCGATCTTGAGCCCGGTCGGCACGCCTCGAGCCCTGTCCTTCGGGCTCAAGCAACGCCGACAGGGCTCAAAGTGCGGGCGTGGTGCGAGTGCGGTGGTGCAGACTAGCGCCGGCGAGCTGTCGCGAAGCCCGGTCGCGATCTTGAGCCCCTTCGGCACGCTTCGAGCCCGTCCTTCGGGCTCGAAACGCCGACAGGGCTCAAAGTGCGGGCGTGCTGCGGTGGCGAAGGTAGCCTCGCAAGCTAGTCGCGGAACCCGTTCGCTGCCGTTCTCGCTGGGGCAACGGGGGCGAAGATCCATGCGTCGAAGAACGGCTTCAGATTGACGGTCGTGTGCGACTGGGCGGCCACCATCCATTCCTCCACGCTGCGGCTCCCGGGGCGTTGGCCCCAGTCCCTGGCCAAGGTGAAGAACGCGTGAGTCGCCGATCACATTGCGCAGCGCCTGCAGCGCCATCGGACCTCGGACATACACCGCGCTGAACAGCTCGTCGGCGCCCGGGTCGATCATCGTGATCTCCCAGAAGCGCGGCCTTGTCCTTTGTCCGGTCGTAGGCAGCGTTGAGCGACGCGTTGGCGGGCCGACTGCCCGTCCGCTCAGCAACTCCCCACTGGGCCCACGATGCGTACGCCTCGTTGTTGAAGATGTCGTTCCATTCCCGCACAGTCACGTTGTCGCCGAACCACATATGGGCCAGCTCGTGAGTGATGAGCACGGGCGCATAGTCGGCATTCAGCAGCGAAGCAGCGTTGTACACAGGGCGGGTCTGGGTCTCCAAACCACCGAACTGCAGTCGATGGACGGGTACCACACCACCGATTTCGGTGAAGGGGTACGGACCGAACATCTGCTCCAGGATCCGGATCAGGGGTCCAGACCGTTGCAACTGCGCAAGAACCCGATTCCGGTCCTCTGCCGAAAGCTGCATGGAGACCGCGTAGACGTACGGGCGACCGTCGACCATCCCTTGCTCAAGCTGGTATTTCCCGATGGAAAGGAATGCGAGGTAGGTCGCCAGCGGTTGCCGCGATTTCCAGTGCCAGGTGTCGAAGTCCTCCTCGGCACCAGCGTCCGCGGATTCCAGGCGGCCGATGCTGATCGCTTGCAGACCGGCCGGAACCCGGATCGAGATGTCCATCAGTGCCACGTCGGAGGGATGATCATTGGACGGAAACCACCATGCGGCGCTTTCCGGCTCACCCGCCACCGTCCACTCCTGACCGCTGCTGAACCATGGCCGCACCTCGCCGCGGCTGACCCGCCCTGGCGCGCCCGAATAGTCGACCACGACCTCGAACGTTGACCCGGCAGAGATCGGGACGACCGGGATGATCCGGACGTCCTGGAAGTCCCGCATCTCGAAACTGGCGTCCCTGCCGTTCACCTGGACCTTGTCTGTCTGCAGGGCCAGATCCAGATAAAACGACGAGAGCGGTTGGCTGGCACGTGCGGTGATCTTGGCCGTCGATCGCATGGTTTCGGACTTCGCATCCCAATCGATCGCGATGTCGTATGTGATCACGTCATAACCGCTACTGCCGGCGTCAGGAAAGTACGGATCACCGACGCCCGGTCCTCCGGCTGCCCCGGTGCCTTGGCCGGATGCGCGATCGGTCGACGAGGTACGCCGGGCCAGAGCCATGCCCACAGGCAGGGCCAGCAAGGCGACCAACATCAGCGGCAACACGATCGCGAGGACGTGAGCCGCGCGGAACGGTTGGTGTTGTTGAGGGATGGATCGGGGATCGGGGAGTGGCCTATTGGGGTTAACGCTCGACATGCGCGAGCGACCTCAGATTCCGATCGAGGTGCCAGGCCACGAACGCCGACGTGATCCCGCTGGCTTCTCGCGCAACCGGACCAGGCACGTCGCGCGTGTCCTCCCAGCGGCCCTCCAGCAAGGCGCCGAGGAGACGTAGCGTTTCGGCAGCGGGACGGGCTGATCCGGGCGGTCGGCAGACGGTGCACACCACCCCGCCTGCAGCAGGCGAGAAGGCGTCATGCGGTCCCTCCACCCCGCACCGCGCGCAGTCGGTGAAGGACGGTGCGTAGCCGGCGATGGCGAGTGCTCGCAGCAGGTAGGAGTCCAAGATCAACGTCGCCGGCCGCGGACCATCGGAGGTGCCCGAATTCAACACTCGCAAGGCAGCGACGAGCAGGAGATACTGCTGCAACGCCGGCTCACCTTCCTCGGCGACCAGCCGGTCTGCGGTTTCCAGCATCACCTGGCCGGCGGTGTAAGCGCGATAGTCGTCGGTCAGCGGCTCCCCAAAAGCGTCCAGCGACTCAACCTGGGTCACGATGTCCAGCGTCCGGCCAGTGGCGAACTGCAGATCGATGTGAGAAAACGGCTCCAGTCGAGCGCCGAACTTCGACGACGTACGCCGAACACCCTTGGCTACCGCGCGTACCTTGCCATGCCGCCGGCTCAGCATCGTGATGATCCGGTCGGCTTCGCCCAGTTTGTGGGTGCGCAGCACGATCGCATCGTCGCGATAAGTCGGCACCTCGATATTGTCCCCGACATGCCAAGGAAATCGCGGAGCACGGCCACGCCGACGGAGGTTGGGCGACCGCCTCGTCCGCCGACGCCCGCACTCCAGCGGCGCTCGCGCACCACAGGTCCCCGCCGACCGGCTCCCGACCCATGTCGCGATCGTCATGGACGGCAACGGGCGTTGGGCGAAGGCGCGCAACCTCCCGCGGACGGAGGGTCACGCCCGAGGGGAGGAGTCGCTGTTCGACGTCATCGAGGGCGCGATCGAGATCGGCGTGAAGTACCTTTCGGCGTACGCCTTCTCGACCGAGAACTGGAGTCGATCACCCGACGAAGTGCGCTGGCTGATGGGTTTCAACCGGGACGTGATCCGGCGCCGACGTGATCAGCTCGACGCCATGGGGGTACGGGTCCGCTGGGCCGGCCGGCGGCCGCGGCTGTGGCGTAGCGTGATCAGCGAGCTCCTCGACGCCGAGCAGCGCACTCTCGGCAACGACGTGCTGACCTTGCAGTTCTGCGTGAACTACGGCGGCCGCGCGGAGATCGTCGACGCCACTCGCCGTATTGCCGAACTCGCCGCGGCCGGGCGGCTGGATCCGAGGAAGCTCACCGAGGAACGGTTCCGACACTTCCTCGATGAGCCCGACATTCCTGACGTCGACCTCTTCGTCCGCTCATCGGGTGAGCAGCGCACGTCCAACTTCCTGCTCTGGCAGAGCGCGTACGCCGAACTGGTCTTCCTCGACCGGCTGTGGCCGGACTTCGATCGCCGGGACTTGTGGCGCGCGATCGAGCTGTATGCGGATCGAGACCGACGCTACGGCGGCGCCATCCCAAATGCCGTCAGCTGATCCCCATCTGACGCACTTTGAGCCCCGGACTCATACCTTGAGCCCCTAGCATCGGGCTCGAAGTGCACCGACGGGGCTCAAAGTCGGGATTGGGCGGGCGGCAGGTCTCCGGCGCCGCCGTCGGTTCCGACCGGCGTCTCGGCTCAGTGCTCGTCGTAGTGGTCGGCGTGCTGGGCGTGCCGATGACCCTCGTGAATGAAGTCGGTGTGGTCGCCATGCTGCACGTACGGGTGGCCGCAGCCGGGCCCGTGTTGATGTGGGTGGGCGCCGGTATCGACGTGCGGTAGTACGACGTTGTCGTCGTCGACCGACTCCGGGAAGCTCAAGTGCCGCCTGGTGCCGGCGCCTCAGCAGCGCCGAGGCGGGCAACGTGAGGACGAATACCAGAATGGCCAGCACGACGATCAGCGCGCCGGGTGCGGTGTCGGCGTAATACGCGCCCGCCGCACCGCCCACAGACACGAGGACGCCCAACACCATCGCCCAGCCGAGGGCGGCATAGAAACCGCGGACCAGGTTCGAGGCTGCGGCTACCGGTACCACCATCAAGGCACTTACCAGCAACAAGCCCACCGTACGCATGGCCAACGTGACGGTGATCGCGGCGAGCGCCACGATCATGATGTTGTACAACCGAACTCGCAGGCCCTGTACTCGGGCGAAGTCCTCATCGGTGCAGACGGCGAACAGCTGCGGCGCCAGTCCGACGGCGGGCACCAAGACGACCAGGGCCAGCACGCCGACCATGATCAGATCGCCCCGGGTCACGGTGGTCAGTGAACCGAACAGGTAGCCCGACAGGGCAGCGGCGCCGGATCCGGCGATCCCCGACATCAGCACACCGGCCGCCAGCCCGCCGTAGAACAGGATCGCCAACCCGACGTCGCCGCTGGCCTTACCGAACTGGCGAAGCGTCTCCACGAGCACTGCGCCCGCCACGCAGACCACGACGGCGACCGGGATGGGAGCCTGCCCCGTGATCAAGGCCAAGCCGACACCGGCGATCGCGACGTGTCCGAGCCCGTCGCCGAGCAGGCTCAACCTGCGTTGGACGATGTAGGTCCCGATGGCAGGTGCCATGAGTCCGGTCAGCAGGGCTGCGAGCAGTGCTCGTTGCATGAATGGGAATGCGAGCACTTCGATCAACGCTCGACCGCCCCACCGAGCCACGGTTGGTCGTTGACTGGCCGCTGCTCGTCGTGTTCGTGCCTGCCCAGCCGCATGCCCTCATCCGATGGGACGACCGGACCGTCGGAGATGACCCTGCCCTCGTGCAGCACGACCGCTCGATCCAGCAGGGGTCGTAGCGGGCCCATCTCGTGCAGGACGACCAGCACCGATCCACCGGCGGCCACCAACTCCGCCAGCAAGTCGGCCAAGGCGCGTTGGGATTTCAGGTCGACCCCGGCGGTCGGCTCGTCCAGCACCAGCAACTCCGGCTCGCCGGCCAGCGCTCGAGCGATCAAGACCCGCTGTTGCTGTCCGCCGGAGAGCGTGGTCATCTCGGACGTCGCTCGGTCAGCCAAATCGACGGCGGCCAGCGCCTGCGATACCGCGCTGCGATCGCCAGCTCGGAGCGGGACGAAAGGGTTTACGGCGGGCCAGCCGACCGGAGGCGACCACCTCCTTGACCTTGGCTCCCCGCAGCACGGGCGCCGAGCGTTGTGGTACGTAGCCGATCCGGGACCAGGCTCGAAACCTGTTCAGTGGAGTCCCGAAGAGGCTTACCTCCCCGCGCTGATAGGGAAGCAGCCGGATCAACGATCGGACCAGCGTCGACTTGCCCGATCCATTGCCGCCCATCAGCGCCACTGCCTCGCCCCGATGCACCCGAAGATCGATGCCGCGGAGCACGGGAAGACCACCCAGCTGGACCGTCACGTTGTCGGCGCTGATGACTTCAGTGCGCTCTGGCGCCGTCCCTACGAACACCCGTTGGCCTTTCGCAGAGCCGCGAGATTGGCGGCCATCACGGTGAGGTAATCGCGGCCTCTGGAGTCGGCAGTGATGCCCTCGATCGGATCCAGGACGTCTGTGACCAAGCCAAGATCACTGGCTATTGCTTCCGCCACCGCAGGGGATGCGAGCGTCTCGAAGAAGATCGTGGTGATGCCGTGCGCTTCTGCCTCTTGCTGGATCTCTGCGATGCGGGCCGGGGACGCCTCGTCATCGGGACTCAGCCCGCTGATCCCGATCTGAGACAACCCGTAGCGCTCGGCCAGGTATCCGAAGGCGGCATGCGTAGTGATGAATTCGGTGCGCTCGCAGGATGCCAGTCCGGCATCGAAGCGGGCGTCAAGGTCAGTCAACTGTCCTTGGAGACGGGTGACATTCGCTCGATAGTCGGCGGCGCCGGCCGGGTCGATGGCGGCCAGCCGATCAGCGACTGCGTTGGCAATCGCCGCCACGTGGAGCGGGTCGAGCCACACATGAGGGTCAGGCCCTGGCTCTGCTCCCTGATGTGCATGACCATCGTCCGAGCCGTCTTGTTGGTCATGAACCCGCAATGGCACCACGGTGGTGGTGTCCAGAACCTGTGGATTCTCGCTCTGGGCCACAGCCTCGTCGACGACCGGCTGGAAACCACGCTCGTAGATAACGAAATCTGCCGAAGCCATCGACGCTACTTGGCGCGGCGCGAGCTCGAGATCGTGCGGTTCGGCGCCAGGTTGGGTGAGGTTGCTGACGACGGCATGAGCCCCGGCGACCCGCTCGGCGATGAACTGGAACGGATAAGCCGCTGCGACGATCTGCAGGATCCCCGGCCTGGTGGAGTCTGCGGCTTCGCTACCAGCCGCACCGCAGCCCACCATGAGCAGCGGAAGCGTGACGGCAGTGAGGGCATCTCGGAAGCCTCGCCGCGTCTTCATGAAAACGATTATCATTTGGAACTAGCGGATGGTCAACTTCCTGAGCGCTTTGCTGGAGCGGTCATCCACCAGCCGGCGTCAGTCTCCGCTCTCGGGCAGCCGGCATTCTGGCGAGCAGTCGCTCGAAGACCTCGATCCGATCGAATTGAAGGGCGTGGCGTCGTGCCCGCTCGGCCATCACGACTCGATCCGACTCCGGCATGGTCAATGCGTGATCGAGGGCGGCAGCGATGGCTGCTGGGCTATTGGACGGGACGATAAGGGCGGTGTCGCCGACGGCCTCGCCGATGCCGCCCGTCTCGGTGGTGATCACCGGCCCGCCACCGGCCAGCATCTTTTCCACGAGCGCGATGCCGAAGGTCTCGACGAACTCCGGCCGGGGTTTGCTCGGCAGCACGAAGGCCGCGCACCCCGCCATCAGGTGCGGCTTCTCGGCGTCGTCGACGTCATCGAAGAACAGAATCCGATCCGCAGCCGGACACTCCCGGGCCAGCGCTCTCAACTCGGCCGCCTGCGGACCGTTGCCGGCAATAATCAGGCGGCGGTCCGCGCAGCTGGAACTCTGGGCGAATCCTGCGATCACGTCGTCCACCCCCTTGGCCTGAGCGAGCCGGGAAAGGTACAGCACGTAGCGGCCCGGGGTCAGCCCTCGAGCGGCCAGACGCTTTGCCACGTCTGCTGGGGGAAGTTCCAGATACGCCGCGGTGTTGATGGCCGGATAGGAGACGGCAATGCGCTCACGACCGCGGTCGGCGAAGTTCGTGCCATGCCGGGCGTCGATCTCTTCAGCTGCTGCGATCACCAGTTGGCGCGTGTACTCAGAGACTGCGACTGGTAGGTCGGCATCCAGATAGGACGAGAGGACGTGGGCGGCAGCTCCGAACTTGCCCTCAGCCACGCATGAGCGGACAACGTTGGTCACGTCGGAGCCAACGGCCTCCGCGATGGTCGATGCCGCGACAGGCATACCGGTGCTGCGCGCAACGCGCAAGGCCTCCGCTACGGCGGTCGTGTGCGGGCTCAGGTACAGCGACATGCAGACGGTTGGGACGCCGTCGGTGAAGAGCTCGACCAGTCGCCCGGTAAGGCCGGCGAGAAAGCGACCATCCGGCACTTTGTAGTCGCCGACCGGGCCAGGACGCTCGACCTCGATGCCGTCGCTGTACGGCAGCACCCCGTCGAGCGGCTTGAGGGGCAACCCCGATCGGCTCAGCATGTCGAGCGGCCAGGTCACTATCCGGACCTGGGTGAAGCCACGCAGCAAGGCGGCCTCCGCGAGGTTTCGGGCCTCGCCTGAGTGACCGCAGATTACCGGGTCGGCACGAACCACCAGGACCAGTCGTCGCTGATCGGTCATCCAGGCTCCTCGCGTACGGAGATCGATGGGGGTCGGCTCGAGCGGCCCCAACTGGGAGCCTCGTGCCCGAGCTTGACATGCAGTTCACCGCCGCTGTGCACGTCCGAAGCCGATAGCCAAGTCCGATCGAGCGGTTCACCGTTGAACGTCACCGACTGGACGTACTGCACCGGCCCACCCGGTTCGGGCTCGACGAAGCCGCTCGTCTCCAACGCCAGTTCCGTCGTTCCCAAGACCAGTCGCGCGGAGCGCACGGAAGGCGGGTTCAGCAGATACAAACTCTGTCCCGCCACGGGAAACAGGCCGAGCGTTGCCCACACGTACCAGGAGCTCAATCCGCCCGAGTCGTCGTTACCCGGCAGACCACCGCGACCGAGGCCGAACTGGTTGTTCAACGCGGCATGCACCACTTCGGCCGTACGGTCGGGACGGCCAAGGTAGTGATAGCACCAGGGAGCTTCCATATCCGGCTCGTTGTTGAGGCCTTGGAAGCGATCGAGCGCAAATCCGTCGGCCAGTTCTTCGACGCTGGGTCGCTCGCCGACCTGATGCACCGGCTCGGCACCGTATCCGAAGAACGCGTCGAGTTTCTCCATGAACCGGTCGTCACCGCCCGCCAGCTGGATCCGGGAATCCATATCGGGCAGCAAGCGGAACGAATAGTTCCACTTGCCACCCTCGTAATAGGCCGAATCGACCAGCAACCCGGTCTCGGGGTCGAAGGCCTTTCTCCATTGCTGAGCCTGACGCTCGAGCTGAGCGGCCAACTGGCCGTCGCCCACGCGGCGAGCCACGACGGCTGTGCAGAGGCAACCGAGCGCGAGGTCCAGGGTGTGGGTGATGGGATGTACCACGCCTCGGCGGAGGAACTCCTCGCCGTACTGGCGTCGCAAGTCAGCATCCATGTGACACAACGCCCAGTCCCAGTCGATGTCCGAGACGTTCAGCTGGCAGAGGTCGGCCAGGAACGTGTGGGCCAGGGCGCTTCCCTGATGGAAGAAGCGGTCCGCGCCCTTGGCCATCCGATAACCGATCGGCAGGTTGCCCTCCTCCTCGCAAATGGAGAGCAGCGCGTTGGCCAGCTCAATTGCCCGATCCGGGAACAAGGCGCTGATCAGGGGCAGCTGGGTGCGATAGATGTCCCACATGGTGCAGATGTCGAAAACAAACGGACCAGTGTCGGGCCAGAACGGGCTCTCATCCGGGGCAAAGCAGGGCTTGATCATGGAGTGGTAAAGCGCCGTCGCGAACACCGTCTGCCTGGTGGGGTTCCGGGTCTCGATCTCCACCCTGCCGAGGTGCGACTTCCAGGCCGCGGACGTCTTGCGGCGCCGGGCCTTGAACGAGGCGTGTCCCGGTGGGCAATCGGCCAACAGGTTCTGTCGCGCTTGCTCAACGCCGCGCAGGGAGAACCCGAACCGCAGCTCGAGCACCTGACCTGGTGCTGACCGGCCGCGCCACATCAGGCCGAACGGGCGCAACGTGGTTTGGCGGATCCGGTCAAGATCAAGTCGCGTGCCACCGTGCATCAGCCGGCGGTCGTACCACAACAACTGACGCCAGTGGCCGGGCTCACACTCCACATGCGTGGCAAGCGGGGCTCCTTCGACCACCGTCTCGGCCTGTGCTACGCCGGGTCCCAGTGCCTGGAGGTGGGCACGCAACGGCACCGTGGAGCCGTAGGGAATGGTCAGGCCCCCCATCGAGAAGTCGACGACCACCCGAGCGTCGGCGTGCTCCGGAAAGGTGTACCGATGGACCGCGCTTTTCGGGCCGACCGTCAGCTCACAGGTGATGCCGGAGCTCATCCTTGCCCGGTAGTAGCCCGGCTCAGCGTGCTCGTCGACCAGATCCCACGTGGTGCCGAGGGCGTCCAGCGGCTCGAGCATCGGCGTCACCCGGAAGTAGTTGTAGTACTTCCGGATGGCTCCCGTGCCGGACTGCTGGAAGTGCGTGAAACCGGACGCAATCTGGTCCTCATGGAGCTGCGGCGGCACCCCCTCGGTGTTCAGGTCGTACAGGCCGTAGCCGGTGGGGTAGGCACCGGAGTACGCGCAGGCCGAGACCATGCCGAACGGATAGGTGGCGCCAGGATGAGTGTTGCCGACCTGCGGCTTGGGCCACCACCAGGTGGCGGCCAGGCCACGCGGCTCGGGCAGATCGGTGGCGGAGGTCCCGATGAAGGGATCGACATGTTCAAGCATGGTGAGGTCATTGTGACGTCATGCAGGCGGTTCTCACGACGGCGACCGTATGTGCGGTGCGTTTCCAACGGGTTTCAACGGCGTGACAGGTCCCTGCGTGACGCGATGATGAGCGGTGATTGCTGCGCGAAGATAGTCTTTAGCGCTTGAGTGCCATCCCAGCCGGGGATGGCGCAATTGGTGAGGAGAAGTACGCGTGGCCGCGACCAGCCGTCTGGACAACGTGATCAGCCTGTGCAAACGCCGGGGCTTCGTCTTCCCGTCCGGGGAGATCTACGGCGGCACCCGGTCCGCCTGGGACTACGGTCCGTTCGGCGTAGAGCTCAAGGAAAACATCAAGAAACAGTGGTGGCGATCTGTGGTGACCGCCCGTGAGGACGTCGTCGGCCTCGATTCCGCGATCATCCTGCCGCGCCAGGTATGGGTCGCCTCTGGTCACATCAGCGCCTTCCACGATCCGCTGACCGAGTGTCTGTCCTGCCACAAGCGTTTCCGCGCCGATCAGCTCGAGGACGAATTCGAGGCGCGCAAGTCACGGCCGCCGAGCGGCCTCGAGGAGATCGCCTGCCCGAACTGTGGCACCCGCGGACAGTGGACGGAGCCACGCGACTTCAACATGATGCTCAAGACCTATCTTGGGGCGGTCGAGGACGAGTCGGGACTGCACTATCTGCGACCGGAGACCGCACAGGGAATCTTCGTGAACTTCGCCAACGTGGTGACCGCGAGTCGCAAGAGGCCACCGTTCGGCATCGGGCAGGTCGGCAAGTCCTTCCGCAACGAGATCACTCCCGGCAACTTCATCTTCCGGACCCGGGAGTTCGAGCAGATGGAGATGGAGTTCTTCGTCGAACCGGGGACCGACGAAGAGTGGCATCAGTACTGGATCGATGAGCGGACACGCTGGTACGTGGACCTCGGCATCTCGTCGGAGAACCTCCGCCATTTCGAACATCCGAAGGAAAAGCTGTCGCACTACTCGAAGCGAACGGTCGACATCGAGTACCGCTTCCAGTTCCCGGCCAGCGAGTGGGGCGAGCTGGAGGGGATCGCCAATCGGACCGACTTCGATCTCGGTACGCACAGCGAGCACTCCGGCGTCGACTTGTCGTACTTCGACCAGGCCTCGGGCGAGCGGTATCTGCCGTATGTGATCGAGCCCGCAGCCGGCCTCACTCGTTCGCTGATGGCGTTCCTGGTGGAGGCATACGTGGAGGACGAGGCGCCCAACACCAAGGGAGGCATGGACAAGAGAACGGTGCTGAGGCTTGACCCTCGGCTGGCGCCCGTCAAAGCCGCGGTGCTGCCGCTGTCCCGTAACGAGGATCTGTCCCCGAAGGCTCGCGATCTCGCTGCCGTCCTGCGGAGAAGCTGGAACGTGGATTTCGATGACGCGCAGGCGATCGGCCGGAGGTACCGGCGGCAGGACGAGATCGGTACGCCGTACTGCATCACCGTGGATTTCGACACCCTCGACGACCAGGCGGTGACTGTGCGGGAGCGCGACTCGATGCAGCAAGATCGCGTCTCCCTGGACAAGGTCGAGGACTACCTGGCCACCCGTTTGATCGGCTGTTGATGATCACCAGCTCGGTGCTCACGCCCCCGAGTCCATCAACAGGCCCAGCGCGCGCTCTAGCAGCGGCAAGCACCCGGCCCGAGCCTGTCGAGGAGCGGCGGCGCGGCCTGCGGATCGGCACTATCGCCGTCGATACGCCGGTGGTCCTGGCGCCGATGGCAGGGATCACCAACGCTGCCTTCCGGCAGCTGTGCCGGGAATTCGGCGCAGGTCTGTATGTCTGCGAGATGATCACCTCCCGCGGCATCGTCGAGCGGGACCGCAAGACGTTGTCCATGCTGCGGTTCGACCCGGGCGAGGAGATCCGGTCGGTGCAGCTCTACGGGGTCGACCCGGTGATCATGGCGCGGGCCGCGGAGATCCTCTGCGTCGAGTACGGCGTCGACCACATCGACCTGAACTTCGGCTGCCCGGTGCCGAAGGTGACCCGCAAGGGCGGGGGAGCGGCGCTCCCGTACAAGCGCGACCGGTTGCGGATGATCTTGACCGCGACCGTTGCCGCGGCGTCTCGCCATCACGTGCCGGTGACCATGAAAACGCGAATCGGCATCGATGATGATCACCAAACTTTTCTGGACGCCGGACGGATCGCGGAAGAAAGCGGTTGTGCCGCCATCGCCTTGCACGGCCGTACGGCGCAGCAGGCCTATTCCGGCTCCGCGGACTGGCACGCCATTGCCGCGCTGAAGGACGCCGTCACCATCCCCGTCCTCGGCAACGGTGACATCTGGGAGGCTGCGGACGCGATGGCGATGGTCCAGGGGACGGGCGCCGACGGTGTGGTCATCGGGCGCGGCTGCCTCGGCCGTCCATGGCTGTTCCGTGATCTCGCTGACGCGTTCTCTGATCGGCCTCGCCAGTTGCTGCCGACACTCGGCGAGGTGGCGGCTGTGGTGCGCCGGCATGCCGAGCTGCTGGTGATGCTCTTCGGCGAAGTCGCCGGCCTAACGGATCTGCGCAAGCACATGGCCTGGTACTTCAAGGGGTTCCCGGTTGGCGGTGAAATCCGCCGCAGGCTGGGCATGGTCTCCACGCTCGCCGAACTCGATGGATTGCTCGGCCAGGTCGACCAGGACGTCGCCTTTCCGACAGCGTGAGCTGGGTCTGCCCCGTGGTCGTCAAGGAACCCCTCGCGACAAGGTGGCACTGCCCGATGGCTGGCTGAACGACACCTCGGGTCGTGATCTCGAGCTCGCTGATGCGGAGTTGGACACCTCTGGTGGATGAGGAGATCTCTCCTCGGGCCAAGGCGTGGGCCGCCACCATGGCCGGGCATCCGGGGGGTGGCACGGTGCGTGCCCACGACGACTCTGTCCGGCGGCTCCAGCCGGCTCCGGTTGTCGACCGACTCCGCCGGGAGGAGCAGGAACGGCAGATCCTGCGGCCGGAGGCCACCTTCGCCGAAGGTGCCGGTCACCGAGCCATACCCGAGGAGCCCGACGACGTCCGGACCTGTTTCGAGCGGGATCGCGATCGGATCGTGCACTCGACGGCGTTCCGGCGGCTGGCAGGCAAGACCCAGGTCGTGGTCTATCCAAGTGATCACCAGCGCACACGGCTGACCCACGCGCTCGAGGTCGCGCAGGTGGCCACCTCCATCGCCCGCAGCGCCGGCCTGAACGCCACCTTGACCGAGGCGATCGCCCTCGGCCACGACTGCGGCCATGGCCCCGGCGGACACGCCAGTGAAGAAGCCTTCGACGCCTTCCTCGCTGACGGGTACGAGCATGGGCCGTGGGGGGCGGACGTCGTGCTGACCGGCCTGAACTTGTGCGCCGAGACACTCGACGGCATTCGGAACCACTCGTGGTCCCGCCCAGCTCCCCGTACGCCTGAAGGCGAGGTCGTGAGCTGGGCCGACCGGATCGCCTACTGTGCGCACGATCTGGAGGACGCCGTGCATGCCGGCATCGTCGCCGAATCGGATCTACCCGCTGAGGTGGTGAGCGTGTGCGGCCGCAGCCGTCGGCAGCAGCTCAACACCTTCGTCCGAGCCGTCTCCCACCGCATCGTCGAGCAAGGCGAGATCGGCATGCCCGCCACGGAGGCTGGAGCCCTGGCCTCACTGCGGGCGTTCAACTACCAGCAGATCTATGTACGGCCAGCCTCGCTGGCACAGTCGCGTGCCGTGGTGGAGGTCCTCCACGCGTTGGTCGAGTATTACGCCGAGCGCCCTCAGCTCGTTCCTGGAGCGACCCCCGTGTCCGACGACAGTCTTCGGATCGCCGTTGAAGACGACAGTCTTCGGATCGCCGTCGAATATGTCGCGGGGATGACCGATCGCTATGCATTCGAGTTGGCCGTCGCCGAGCTGGGCTGGGACCGTTCACGGCTGCCGCAGGGCGTGGATCGCCACGTCTGACCCTGGATAGGGTGGCTGGGCCGCGACGTCCCTGAGAGGTGAAGTGTGCCCGACCGCGCCAACGCCGTCATCGCCCTGCGTTCCGAAGGGGTCTCGGTTCTGCTGGACATCACGCAGGGCCGACTGCCTGCGGTCGTCCATTGGGGTGCCGATCTGGGTGAGGTGAGTCCGCAGGACGCCGAAGCCTTGGTGCTTTCTGGTATTCACCCGATTTCGGCCAACGTCGTGGACGAGCCGGTCCGAGTCGCCGTTCTGCCGGAGCACTGGACCGGCTGGGTGGGCCGGCCGGGACTCAGCGGATCCCGCGGCGGCCGTGATTGGTCGCCGAAGTTCACCGCCACTGAGATTCGATTGGACGGTTCGGTGGTTGACGCCGGGATCGACCGGCCGACGTTGATCAACAGCGGCGGCGGGTCTGTCGCGGTCGATGCGGTGGACGACGTGGCTCAGCTCCGGCTGACGATCACACTGGAGCTTTCCGTCAGCGGGTTGCTCCGCGGCTGCGCCGAGCTCACCAACCTATCGACCGATCCGTACGAGCTGATCGACTGCGTGCTGGCATTTCCGGTTCCCCAGTCCGCTCGGGAGATCTTGGACATGGCCGGCCGTTGGGGCAAGGAGCGGGTGCCGCAGCGTCGGTCGCTGGGCGTCGGCATGCATCTGCGGGAGAGCCGCAAGGGCCGCACCGGGGCCGACGCCGCCACGGTGCTGCACGTCGGCACGCCGGGCTTCTCCTTCAACGATGGCGAGGTCTGGGCCCTGCACACGGGTTGGAGTGGTAATCACACCCACTACGCGGAGCGACTGTCGACCGGTGAACAGGTCGTCGGCGGCGGGGAGTTCCTGCTGCCCGGCGAAGTGATCCTGGCCGAAGGCGAAACGTATCGCTCGCCATGGATCTACGGTTCGTACGCCGTGGGCCTGGATGCGATCGCCGCCCGTTTTCATCGCCACCTTCGATCCCGAAAGGGGCATCCGTCGGTTCAGCGGCCGGTCACTCTCAACGTGTGGGAGGCCGTCTACTTCAACCACGATCTTGACCGACTGATGGAGCTCGCCGAGATCGCCGCGGCGGTCGGAGTGGAACGTTATGTGCTCGACGACGGCTGGTTCGGCGCTCGGCGGACAGATCGCGCTGGCCTCGGAGACTGGAAGGTATCCACCGAAGTCTGGCCCCATGGCCTGCATCCTCTCGTGGACAAGGTGACCGACCTCGGTATGCAGTTCGGTTTGTGGTTCGAGCCCGAGATGATCAATCTGGACTCCGACGCCGCCCGTGCCCATCCGGAGTGGGTGATGGCCACCGGAGGCCGGCTCCCGGTCGAGTCGCGGTTTCAGCAGGTGATCAATCTCGGTTTGCCGGACTGCTACGCCTACATCCGGAACGCGATCTTGGAGATCCTCGCCGAGTACAACATCAGTTACATCAAGTGGGATCACAATCGGGACCTCATTGACGCCGGTAGCTCGCCGTCGGGACGGCCTGGGGTTCACGAGCAGACCTTGGCGTTATACCGGCTGCTGGATGAGATCAAGTCGGCGTATCCGCACCTGGAGATCGAGTCGTGTTCTTCCGGCGGGGGCCGCGTTGATCTTGGTGTATTGGAACGCACTGAGCGAGTCTGGGTGTCGGACTGCATCGACCCGCTGGAGCGGCAGCAGATGCAACGCTGGACCGCTCAGCTGATCCCGCTGGAACTGATGGGGTCGCATATCGCGTCCGGCCATTCCCACACCACCGGCCGGATACACAGCCTGTCATTCCGGGCGGCGACGGCTGTCTTCGGCCATCTTGGTATCGAGTGGAATCTGGCGGGCGCTAGTCGCGATGAACTGGATCAGCTGCGGGAGTGGATCGACTTCTTCAAAGGGCAGCGGGAGCTGCTGTTCCGGGGGGAGTTCGTGCGGCTCGACTTTCCCGATGACTCCGTCTGCGTCAACGGCGTCGTGGCGCCCGACGGGTCAGGAGCCATTTACTCCCTCGCCTCAGTCGGGCGCTCTGAGGTTGCCCTGCTCGGCAGGCTACGGCTGCCCGGGCTCGATCCGGACCGCCGCTACTCGGTGCGTCCGCTACTGGTCGGGGGGCCACCCGAGGGACTGCGGGCACCCCTCTGGTGGGGCGCGCAGCAACTCGCACCCGAACCGTCCGTCGATCCAGAGGAGCAGATGCCTTCCGTCCAACCCAGTCGTGTCGAGCCGCCCGGCGTGGTCCTCAGCGGCGCCGCGCTCAACTCAACCGGCCTGATGGCGCCGATCATCCATCCGGATCAGGCAGTGATCTATCTAGCCGAAGCGGTCACCTGAAGCGGAATGCTGGCACTGGCGGCGGCCGATGGCTGGCGCACACCACCTGTCAGATCGGACGCCGATCGACAATCCTGCTCGCGGCACCGAGACGCCCTGCTGTGTTGTAATCGGGCGGTGGAGCCAGATGTCCGCATGATCGGCAAGTGGTCGTTGGGGTGGCGTATCGCGGTCGCTGTGATCGGAATCGGGCTCCTTCTCAACGGGTCGTTGCGGATGAGCGACGACGTCTGGCCGTTCGGACCCCTGTCCCAGTACGCCTTCTCCCCGCCGCGGGACGCCACCATCGTGATCACGCGGGTCGAGGGCCGGCTGGCGGATGGCCGCCGGATCGATCTCCCGCTTCGGGTGGAGAGCGCCGGAATCAGCCGGGCGGAGATCGAGGCACGCATTCCAGAGATCACGTCCGATCCCTCACTGCTGCGCGCGGTCGTCGACGGCTGGGCGCGGCGCCACCACGGCGAGCCAGAGATCGAGCAGGTCTGGCTGGTGCAAGACGAGACGCGCCTGGTCGACGGACGCCGCGGCCCGACACGTTTGGTCGAGTTGGCTGCCTGGGAGGTGCCTCGGTGAGCGCTACCGACGCTGGCCCACAGACGTCGATTCCGTCGAAGGGCGACGATCGCCACTTCCACGAGGGGCCTCCTGATCTCGTCGAAAAGCGACGCACGCGCTACCTGGCCGACTGGTTCGCTCCGCTGCTTCCCGACAGCCGGGCTGCGATTTTCCGTACGATCTGCTACCTGTTCGTGATCGTCGACATGCACCTCATCGTCCGCGATCCCATCCCACTGAGCCGCCATCCTGAGCTCTACCGGCCGTTGCTGCTTGAGCGGATGTTCTCCCTTCCGCCACCGAGCGTGCCGCTGACCATTGGCCTCTACCTCTTGGTGCTCATCGGCTCCTTGGTGGGAGCGGCCAATCGCCTGCCGCGGGCCGCCGGTTATCTGGTCGCCGCGGGCTTCACCTGGTGGACGGCGATCGGCATGAGCTACGGCAAGGTCGACCATGATCATCTTGCCTTGATCGTGGCCGTCTGGGTCCTACCGACGGTGGGCGCCATTCCTCAACGCTGGGCCAGCCGGGAGCGATCCCGGCAGGCGGGTTGGGCGCTCAAGTGCGTCCAGATTGCCGTGGTCTTCACCTACTTCCTGTCCGCGCTCACCAAGGTCCGTAGCGGCGGTTGGAGCCTCACCAGTTGGCCGGAGAGCTCGATCCTGATGTGGGCGATCATCCGCCGGCCGAATGGCCTAGGGCAGTTCCTGATGGCCTATCCAGAGCTACTGCACCTCATGCAGTGGTTCGCTTTTGTGGCCGAGCTGACGTCCGTGGTGATCTTGTGGTTGCATGGGCGCGCGTTGCTCGTCGCGGCGCTGTTCTGGCTCAGCTTCCACGTCTTCACCGCGACCATTCTGTACATCCATTTCGCGCCCACCCTGATCTGCTGGCTGGCGTTCGCGCCGCTAGAGCGCTTTGGTCCCTGGTTCCGTGGGGTCATATCCGGCTGGCGGCAGCGCACAGGCCGGCGATCCGCCCGGCATCCGGTGCCGGTTTCTCGCGATCAGGCGGTAGACGGCAGCGGCTAGCCGACGAATCCCCGGCAAGGACATGGCCGATCCGGCCAAGCCGTACAACCCTCCCCGGAACCGCAGCCAGGCGGCGAACGCCTCGGCCCCGCCGGCGATGGTTCCGTCCGTGGTGATCCACAATGCCTCCTGCTGGGCGCGCTGCCGGGAGGTGCCGAGGGCGGCCAGATCGAGGAACTGCCAGGCGACGAGCTGGGCGTTGGGACCCACCTTTCGGTGCAGCCGGTCCGCCAGCCAGCCGGCGCTCGACGTGCAGAACGCGCAGTCACCGTCGAAGATCAACAGGGGAAGTTCGCGCCGCTCGCTCACTGCTCCATCCTGAGCCAACTGCGGGAGAATGAGTATTCGCGAGGGCCAGCGGGACGTCGTATTTCAGTACGCCCCTCCCGTGTCGGCTGGCGAACATACAATCCCTGGGTGCCAGGACGGATCAACGACGAGGACATCGTCGCCGTCCGGGACCGTGCCCGAGTCGAGGAAGTGATCGGCTCCTACGTCACGTTGCGCAACGCCGGTGGCGGATCCCTCAAGGGTTTGTGCCCCTTCCACGACGAGAAGACTCCCAGCTTCCAGGTGACTCCGTCGCGTGGCTTCTGGTACTGCTTCGGAGCCTGCGGCGAGGGCGGTGATGTGATCGACTTCCTGCAGAAAATCGACAATTTGTCCTTCGCCGAGGCGGTCGAGCGGCTGGCCGATCGGGTGGGGGTCCATCTCCGTTACAGCGATGATCATCGTCCATGGACCGAGCCTGGCCAGCGGATCCGGCTGATGGAAGCCCTGCAAGCCGCCGCCGAGTTCTTCGCCGAACAGCTCAGCGGGCCGGAGGCGGTCGACGGCCGTCACTTCCTGGCCGAACGAGGCTTCGACCGAGCGGCGGCGGAACGCTTCGGCGTCGGCTTCGCCCCCCGTGACGGACGTGCTTTGCTGCGTCACCTGCGGGGGCGAGGCTTTGCGGACAAGGATCTGGTGGCCGCCGGTCTGGCCCGGGAGTCGGGTTACGACTTCTTCCAGGGTCGGCTGATTTGGCCGATCCGCGACTCTGGCAAGCAGGTGCTGGGTTTCGGCGCCCGCCGTCTCTACGACGACGACCGGGTGCCGGCGAAGTACGTCAACACGCCGGAAACCCTGCTCTACAAGAAGTCCCACGTGTTGTACGGCCTCGATCTGGCCCGGATCGCGATCGGCAAGAAAAGCCAAGCGGTTGTCGTCGAGGGCTACACCGACGTGATGGCGGCTCACCTTTCCGGCGTGGACACCGCCGTTGCCTCCTGCGGAACGGCGTTCGGCGATGACCATGCTCGGCTGCTGCGCCGGTTGATGGGTAACCATGATGCCTTCCACGGCGAGGTGATCTTCACCTTTGATGGGGATGCGGCCGGCCAGGCAGCCGCACTCAAGGTGTTCAGCGGCGATCAGAACTTCATCGCCCAGACATACGTCGCGGTTGAGCCGACCGGGCTTGATCCTTGCGACCTTCGCCTCCAGCACGGCGACGCCGCCGTACGGGAACTGGTCGCCCGACGCGTGCCGCTCTACCGCTTCGTGATGAGCAACATGCTGTCCCAGCACGACCTCGACCGGGCCGACGGCCGGCTGGCGGCCCTCCGCGCCGCGGCGACGTTGGTCGCCAGCATCCGCGACACCGCATTGGTCTCCGGCTACATCCGGGAGTTGTCCGGGATGCTGGGCATGGACATCGAGGAGGTCCGGGCAGAGGTGGTGCGGGTTGCCTCGCGTGGCGGCCGCAAGTCGCCGGAACCACCGGCTGAGCCCGCCGCGGAATCGCGGCCGACCGCAGCGCAGCTGCCCGATCCCGGCGACCGCTTGCTGGCCACCGAGCGCGAGACGAGCAAGCTCCTCGTGCAGGCGCCGCAGCTCTTCGAGGAAGGCTGGGATGGCCTGACCACCAGGGATTTCACCCACCCGGCCTACGGGGCGGTGCTGACCAGCGTGGAGAAGGCAGTCGCCGAGCCCATGGAGGAGGACTGGGTTCATCGTGTTGCTCGAGCGGCTGATTCTGATCATGTCCGTTCGCTCATCGTCTCCCTTGCCGTCGAACCGCTCCAGGTCAGTGGTGAGGTGACTCGACGATTTGTGGTCGCGCATTCGGCGCGCTTGCAGTTGCTCCGCGTGATGCGCCAGATCGCTGATCTCAAATCCCGGCTGCAGCGCACGAATCCGGTAGAGGCTGAGAAGAAGTACAACCAGATGTTCTCCGAGCTCGTCGTTCTGGAAGCGCGGCGCCAGCAGCTCCAGACGCGGAGCCTTGGCGCGCAGGATTAGCACAGTCATTGGCGGACCACCGTGTTCTCCACAGTGCTGCCGGCGTCGAGTCACTGCATCCACAGATTTGCGGTGCGCCTGCTCGCTGCGTGAATCGACGAGCAGGGTGGCGGTGTGCGGAGAGTCGGAGTTGATCATGAAGTGCACGCTGTCCTCAGTCGGGAGGACGAGCGAGAGCTTGCGCAGCAGATGGAGGCCGGGGTGCTCGCTCGAGAGCTCAGGCTCAGCGGGAGCGAGGTGACCGACGCCGAGGCCGCTGAGCTGCTTGTGATCGAGCAGGAGGGCGACCGGGCCCGGCTGCGGTTCATCTCGGCCAACCTGGCGCTGGTGGCGCTGGCGGTCCGGGAGCTCGCGCCACGCAGGCTGTTTCCGGAGCCGGATCTGTTTCAGGAGGGTTGCCTTGGGCTCGCCGTCGCGGTGATGCGCTTCGACTACGCCCGGGGTATTCGGTTTGCGACGTATGCGTTGTATTGGATTCGCGCCTATGTCGGCGCGGCGACCGCGAGGCAACTGGGTGCGATGAACCTGCCGATCAGCCGGGCCGAGCAGTATCGGACGGCTCGTCGCCTGGAGGCAGAGCTCGCCCAGAGGCTGGGCCGGTTGCCGACCACCGGGGAACTGGCTCAGGCTCTGGGGAAGGGTGAGGACTGGACATCCAGACTGATCAACTACCAACGGCCGCAGTCGCTGAACGCGCTCGATCTCGATATCGTCACCCAGAGCGTCGAGCAGTCCTCGGGTATGAGCAAGGTCGACCGTGAGGCGTTGGGAGCTGAGCTGCTTCGCCATCTCGATGATGTTGATCGCCGAGTGCTTGAGTTTCGGCTGGGATTTGCCGACGGCGAGCCGCACAGCTATGCCGAGACGGCCAGATCGCTGCAGATGACCACCACCCACGTGCGCCGCCGCGAGCGTCGGGCCCTTGAGCAGCTGCGAGGGATATGTCCCCAGAGCGCGGCCGCGCACCTCTGACCGGGCGGAGAATGGCTGGCGTGCGGGGAAACAGAAGCGTGCCAGTGCGATGGTGGTCCCGCGCCCGCGGCCTGCCGACCGCCACGTATCAGTCGTGGCTGGAGTCAATGCGCAGCCATCCCGGACGCCAAACACGCATCCTGGCCTGGGCACGAACGCCGAGCGGCGTCTGCATCGGCAGCCCGTCGATGCTCTCGTATGGCAATGACTCGGCGTGGCGGCACGTCGGCTGGCACCAGATCGAGCACGGAGGTTGGAACGCCGAGACCCGCAAGCTGAGCTGGTCTACATACAACGGGGACCGGGAGTCCATCGACCTGGTTGAGCCGGGTCGCATGCCGGAACTCTTCCGTGAACGTGTCTCGGCCAGCATTGTCGCCGAACGGTTCGTGCCGATCGCGGGCGAGCGCGGTGTTACCGTCAGCGGCCGCCGTGATCTTGCCGCGTCGTCGCCAGCGATCACCTGGCACCAGACACTTGGCCGTGGACTCAGTTGGAATTCGGACGAGGTTCGTAACGCGGCGGATGTTGCCTTGGCCGAGCTGCAAGCGGAATACGGGCTGCTCTGAGGACGGCTGGTAAGGTACGTAGCCGTCTTCACGATCCCTCGTAGCTCAATTGGCAGAGCATTCGACTGTTAATCGAAGGGTTGTTGGTTCGAGTCCAACCGGGGGAGCTCTGGCTAGGAAGTTTGAGACCGCACGCCTACGGACGGGCACGGTTTAGGCACAGTATTCGATTCGTGGTATCTGCTGGCCTCTTTGATCAGTGTGTGCCAGCGAGACCCTTGGATAGAACAAGGGTAAGGAACACAGGTCGATCAAACCGTGGCGGACACCGGTATTAGGCCGCATGGCAGCCTGGGGCATCAGCTGGCAGTCAGCTCACTCAACAGAAGCGCGCAGGCAAAACCCACCGCAGTCGCCAGCGCAACCTTCGGGCCGCCATGTTCAAGCGCCTCCGGAAACATTGTGTCGGCGAGCATGGCCAAGATGCCGCCCGCCGCGAGCGCGAGGATGCCGCTGGTCAGCCCCGGGGACAGCCCCGATAGGACCGCATATCCGACCACGGTCGCTACGACGCATACCAGCGCGACTGCCCCCCAAACACCAAGGATGTAACCCCGGGAGCGGCCCTCCTCCTTCATCGCCGCGGCGCTGGCGAGGCTTTCTGGGACGTTCGCTAAAAACACCGCCGCCAGCAGCACGAGACCCAGACTTGGTCCTTCCGCGTGCAGACTTACACCGATCGCGATGCTCTCAGGGATGCCATCAATCACGGCACCAACCAGCAGCGCAGTGCCAGCCACCGTGGCGGCTTTCGGGCTCTCGGGCTTTTCCTCCGCATCGGGAACGACGTCCGTGGGGTCACGTCCAGTGCGTTTCGGTGATATGGCGGCCATCCGCTCCAACACCACATCGGCCGCCACGTAGATGACGGCGCCGATGAGGAACCCGCCGATTGCGTAGGCCGCGCCGCCCGTGTCGAACGCCTCACGCATCAAGTCGAAGGTCAAAGCGGACACCAGGACGCCTGCCCCGAATCCGATGATGCCAGCCACGAGCCGTCGCGGTGGTGACGTAAAGAGTCCGAGAAGCACACCGATAACGAAACTTGAGCTGGCCAACGATCCATACAGCAATGCAGTGGCCATCGTCAGCACCTCATCCCTGAGCACATGAAGCGAGTTGCAGCACATCCACACCAGGCCCTCGAGCCTGTGTTGCTCATGGTAATGATGAGCAATCGGGCCCCGCCTCCACCGATCGATCCCAGCCTTCAACCGGTTCCCTGGGCCAATCGCTGGTTTGGCAACCCGTGGTTGTGGACACGGCTCCCCCAAGCTGGGGTTCTTCCCGTCTACCAAGACGAGGCCGGTCTTGGCACCAAGTTCCCTTGGTGGGGCGGTTACAGCCTGGCAGCCTGTCCGTGACGGTTGGGCTCAGGGAAGCTCAGGGCAGTTTCACCGCCGACTTTCCTCCATCGGGCTACGGAAGCGCCGGCTTCATCCCGTCCCGACTGACCTTCTCCGCTGAAGGCTGTTGGGAAGTGAAGGCGTCGAACGAGACCGGTCAACCCCTTGTCTTCGTGATCTGGGTGCAGGAGTTTCCTCAGAACTGACCGCTCACGACCCGACACAAACTGGGAGCTCAACCTGCCGCCGTGGGCGGTGACCATGCTCAACCTGCCGCCGTGGGCGACCATGCTCCAGCGGCGCCGACCGGACGGAATCGGGCGGATAGGCCCGCTCACCCTGCCCGTCACCGTGACGCTGGTGAGCAGCGGCCAGTTCGGCCAGTCAACTGGGCTGCGCTGCAGGCGGGCGTTGCCCTGACGGTCATCCCCTGCGTCATCGCCTATATGCTGCTGCAGCGCTACTACGTCAGCGGAATGTTGAGCGGTGCACTGAAGTAGACGATCACCCTTCGCCCAGGACGGGCGCTCCGAACCGCCTCTTCTAAGAAGGGATCTTCAACATGCTCTCCTCGCCCGCCCAGCCAGGCCCCGTGCGCCTCACCCGGCACAGCCAGGTGAGCTTCCGGCCCGCCAGCCGGGCAGCCATCACCAGCGGCTTTTGGGCCGAACGCCGTCGAGTGAACCGTCAGGTGACGGTGCCGTCGGGATGGGACCGACTGCACGAGGCCGGCAACTTCCGCAACCTGGAGCTGGCCGCTGGCCTGGGCACCGGCGAGTACTCCAGCGATCTGTGGTTCCTGGACAGTGACCTGTACAAGTGGCTGGAGGCCGTCGGGTGGACGCTAGCCGATCCGGAGCTGGGCGCGGACGCGGCGGCGCGCCTGGAGGAGCAAGTTGACGCATCCTGCGAACTGCTTGCTCAGGCGCAGGCCGAGGACGGCTACCTCGACTCCTACTTCCAAGTCCGCTACCCAGGCACTCGGTTCGAGGACTTGCAGTGGGGTCACGAGCTGTACTGCGCGGGGCACCTGATGCAAGCGGCGATCGCCCTGCATCGCACCAGCGGTGATTCGCGGCTGCTGGAGGTGACACGCCGGGTAGCCGACCTTGTCGTCCGGTCGTTCGGGACCGGCGAAGGGCAGATCGACGGGGTCGACGGCCACCCGGAGATTGAGACCGCCCTGGTGGAGCTGTACCGGGAGACCGAAGAACGCTCCTATCTCGACGCCGCCACCTACTTCGTCGATCGGCGTGGGCACGGGCTGCTCGGGCCAGGCCGATTCGGAGCCCACTACTTCCAAGATCACGTCCCGGTGCGCGATGCGGCCTCGGTTGAGGGGCATGCCGTACGCCAGCTGTATCTGTTGGCAGGGGTGGCCGATGTGTACATCGACACGGGAGACGACTCTTTACGGCAGGCGGCTGAGCGCTTGTGGCAGGAGATGGTGTCCACCAAGACCTACATCACTGGGGGAATCGGCACCCACCACAGCGACGAGGCCTTTGGCGACCCGTACGAACTGACCAATGAGCGCAGCTACTGCGAAACGTGCGCCGCAATCGCATCGGTGATGTTTTCCTGGCGCATGCTGTTGGTGACCGGGGAAGCGCGATACGCCGACCTGATAGAGCGCACCCTCTACAACGGCTTTCTCAGCGGGCTGTCGCTGGACGGGCAGCGCTACATCTACGCCAACCCCCTTCAGGTTCGTGAGGGGCATCTGTCCGGCGGAACCGACCAGGACTACGCCCGCAAGCCATGGTTCAAGTGCGCGTGCTGCCCACCCAATGTGATGCGCACGCTGGCCTCCTTGGAGCACTACGTGCTGATCAGCAGCGCCGGGGAGGTCCGGCTGCACCAGTACATCTCCGGCCGCTACAGCGGCAGTGTCGGCGAAGGTGAGACGACCCTGGAGGTGGAGACCGACTACCCATGGAACGGGCGGGTGCGGGTCGTCGTGGTCTCTGTACCGGGCGGGCGTTGGAGCTTGGCACTGCGGGTGCCTCACTGGGCCGACGGCCCGAGCGCGCGAGTGAACGACGAGCCGCTGCCGGGCGCGGTCACCGACGGCTGGCTGCACATCGAGCGGGAATGGGCGCCCGGTGACGAAGTGGTCCTCGATCTCCCCCTGGAGCCGCGATTCACCCGCGCGGACCCGCGCGTCGACGCCGACCGCGGCTTGGTCGCAGTGGAGCGCGGCCCCCTGGTCTACTGCATCGAGGCGGTTGATCATCCGGGCCAGCGGCTCGACGATCTCGTGATCGACCTACACAGCCCACCCGACTGGCAGGGCCGGTCGCCCAGCTCGGCCCAGTAACGGCGCTCAGACTTCGGGCCACTCGCCGCAGCCGCAGCCAGGACTCGTGGTGGCCGTACGCGGCCATCTCATCCTCACCGGAGTCCTCGGCAGGCAGCACGACGCTGACGGCGGTGCCCTACTACGCCTGGGGCAACCGTGGAGAAGGTCCGATGCGTGTCTGGCTTCGTGCCGAGTGAATGCGGTGGTGTGGCTGGGCGGCCGGTTGCGCCTGCGAGGATGTTCGACAAGGCGCTACCGAGGTCAGGCGCCGGCTCCCTGAGCTTCGCCGAGATGCCCTCACCGCAGGAGAACGATCATGACCATCACCGCCGACATCGCCGACGTGATCAAGACCATTCGGGCGGAAGTCGCCCGGCTGCACGCCGAACTGCCCCGCTACCAGCTCGTCGTATGGACCGCCGGCAACGTCTCCGCACGGATACCCGGCCATGACCTGCTGGTCATCAAACCGTCCGGGGTCGGTTATGACGAGCTCACCCCCGCGACAATGGTGGTCACCGACCTCGACGGCCGCCTGGTCGACGGCGACCGTTCGCCCTCATCCGACACCGCCGCGCACGCCTACGTCTACAAGCACATGCCGCAAGTCGGCGGAGTGGTCCACACCCACTCGACGTACGCGACCGCCTGGGCCGCCCGCGGTGAGGCCATCCCGTGTGTGCTGACGATGATGGGCGATGAGTTTGGGGGTGAGATCCCGGTCGGTCCGTTCGCGCTGATCGGTGACGACTCGATCGGTCGGGGGATCGTCGAGACGCTTCGGGATCATCGCTCGCCCGCTGTGTTGATGCGCAACCACGGACCGTTCACCATCGGACCCACCGCCAAGGCTGCGGTCAAAGCCGCGGTGCTGTGTGAGGAGGTCGCACGGACCGTGCACATTTCCCGCCAGCTCGGTGAACCCCTCGCCATCGCGCAGTCAGACATCGACTCGCTGTACGCCCGCTACCAGAACGTCTACGGCCAAACCGGGAGCAATTGACCATGATCGACAACCCCACCTGCTGGTTCCTCACCGGGAGTCAGGGCCTCTACGGCCCGGAGACACTTGCCCAGGTAGAGCAGCAGTCACGCGCCGTCGTTGACCAGCTGAACGACACCGGCACCCTCCCGGTGCCGGTGACCTGGAAGCCGGTACTCACCGACTCCAGCGCCATCCACGAGATGATCATGGCTGCCAACGCCGATTCCGACTGCATCGGCCTGATCGCCTGGATGCATACCTTCTCCCCAGCCAAGATGTGGATCACCGGCCTGGATGCGCTGAAGACGCCGTTCCTCCACCTGCACACGCAGGCCAACGTGTCGCTGCCTTGGGCCGAGATCGATATGGACTTCATGAACCTCAACCAGGCCGCCCACGGCGACCGGGAGTTCGGCTACATCCAGACCCGACTCGGCGTGCCGCGAACCACGGTCGCCGGCCACGTCTCCGACCCGACCACCCAGGCCCGGATCGCCGGCTGGCAGCGCGCCGCCCGCGGTGTGGCCGCCATCCGCAGCCTGAAACTCGCCAGGTTCGGTGACAACATGCGCAACGTCGCGGTCACCGAGGGCGACAAGGTCGAGGCCGAGCTCCGGTTCGGGGTTTCGGTGAACACCTACGGCGTCAACGATCTGGTCGAGCGGGTGGACGCGGTGTCCGAGGCCGAGGTGGACGACCTGTTGGAGCGGTATGCCGATGCGTACGAGATCGCGCCCGAGCTGCGAGTGGGTGCCGATCGGCACGAGTCGCTGCGCTACGGCGCCAAGATCGAGGGCGGCCTGCGGGCCTTCCTCGCCGAGGGTGGGTTTGGAGCCTTCACCACGAACTTCGAGGACCTCGGTGGGCTGCGGCAGCTTCCGGGTCTGGCTGTGCAACGGCTGATGGCCGACGGCTACGGCTTCGGCGGCGAGGGCGACTGGAAGACCTCAGTCATGCTGCACACGATCAAGGCGATCGGCGCTGGCGCCCCGGGTGGCACCTCGTTCATGGAGGACTACACCTACCACCTGGGACCAGACCGTCCGAAGATCCTCGGCGCGCACATGCTGGAGGTCTGCCCGACCATCGCCGCGGAGCGACCGCGGGTCGAGATCCACCCGCTCGGGATCGGCGATCGCGAGGACCCGGTCCGGTTGGTCTTCGACGCGGCTCCGGGTCCGGCAACGATCCTCGGCATCTGCGACCTCGGCGACCGGTTCCGCCTCGTGCTCAATGAAGTCGACGTCGTCCCGCCCGACGAGCCACTTCCCAAGCTCCCAGTGGCCCGCGCGGTATGGGAACCCAAGCCCGACCTGGCGACCTCCGCAGAGTCCTGGATCACCGCGGGCGGCCCGCACCACACGGTGCTGTCGACGGCCGTCGACACCGACCAGCTCGTCGACTTCGCCAACCTGCTCGGGATCGAGCTGTTGATCATCGACAGCTCGACCAATCGGCGGGACTTCGCCGACCGGATCCGCTGGAACCAGGCCTACTACCGCTTGGCCCAAGGTTTCTGAGGCAGCGGGTGATGAACGAGATGATGACGGATGCGCGCGATGCCATCACCACGGGCCGCACCGCCCTCGGGATCGAACTGGGATCGACCAGGATCAAGGCGGTGCTGACCGGACCGGGCCATGCGCCGATCGCCGTCGGTAGCCACGACTGGGAGAACCAGTTCATCGACAAGATCTGGACCTACACCTTCGACGCGGTCTGGTCCGGGATTCAACAGTGCTACGCCGCTCTAGCCACCGACGTGCAGAAGCCGCTATGACGTCGAACTGACCTCGGTCGGCGCGTTCGGTGTCTCGGCCATGATGCACGGCTACCTCGCCTTTGACTCCGACGACGAGCTGCTGACGCCGTTTCGGACCTGGCGAAACACGAACACCGGCGAGGCCGCCGAGCGGCTGAGTACTCAGTTCGGGCACAACATCCCCCATCGCTGGAGCGTGGCGCACCTCTTTCAGGCGATTCTGAACGGCGAGGATCATGTGGGTCGGATCGGGCACCTGACCACACTGGCCGGCTACGTCCACTGGCAGCTCACTGGCGAGAAAGTGCTAGGCATAGGTGATGCCAGCGGCATGTTCCCCATCGACGTCGCCACAGCGACTACGACGCCCGAATGCTGGTCCAGTTCGACCAACTCGCCGCTAGGACTGGAGTGGAACTGCGGTTGGCCGACCTGCTGCCCACGATCCGGCTCGCCGGTGAGCCGGCGGGTGAGCTCACCGCATCGGGCGCGAAGCTGCTCGACCCGACCGGGCGGTTGCGTCCTGGCGTCGCGATGTGCCCTCCCGAGGGCGACGCCGGGACAGGCATGGTCGCCACCAATTCGGTTGCTCCGCGCACCGGGAACGTCAGCGCCGGCACCAGCATCTTCGCGATGGTCGTGCTCGAGCGTGAGCTCAGCCGAGTACACCGCGAGCTGGATCTGGTCACCACCCCGGCCGGGGACCTGGTGGCGATGGTGCACTGCAACAACGGTGCGAGCGAGCTGAACTCCTGGGTCGGATTGTTTGCGGAGTTCGCCGCGGCACTCGGCGCCCAGGTGGACTCCTCGATGATCTTTGAGACGTTGTTCACGGCCGCGCTGAACGGTGAGCCCGACGTCGGCGGACTGATGGCCTACAACTATCTCTCCGGCGAGCCGATCACCGAACTCGACGAAGGTCGCCCACTGTTCCTGCGCACCCCGGACGCCCCCTTCAACCTGGCGAACTTCATGCGAGCGCACCTGTTCGCGTCCCTGGCCACCCTGCGGATCGGGATGGATGTGCTGCAGAAGAACGAGGGCGTACGGCTAGACCGTATGTTCGCGCATGGCGGCCTTTTCAAGACCAAGGGGGTGGCGCAGCGGTTCCTGGCTGCCGCCATCGACACCGATGTCGCAGTAGGCGAGGTCGCTGCCGAAGGTGGCGCCTGGGGGATCGCGGTACTCGCCGCCTTTCGCGCTGGTCGCACGTCCGGACAGAGCCTGGCCGACTTCTTGAACACTCAGGTGTTCGCCGACAGCATCCTGGAGACCGTCGAGCCTGACCCGGCTGACGTTGCTGGCTTCGACGCATTCATCCAGCGGTACGTTGCTGCGCTGCCGGTGGAGCGGGCGGCCGTCAAGCACAGCTGACGAAGAACAACAATCACCGATGCCAGGCGCGGGTCTCTCATTTGACGTTGTTGGTTCGAGTCCAACGGGGGAGCGAGACGACCTGGTCAGGCACCGTAACAGGTTGCCGATCGGGGGTCTTTGCCTCGTCTGTGTCACGTTGCTGTCATGGGCGCTCATCTTGACACGACCGACCGCGGCGCTGCGGCGGCCTACCACCGGTCCCAGTGGACGACCTCGTCGAGAGGCCGCCGGTTCGGCCGAACAAGCGGTCGTAGCCGGCGGTCGGCGGGGTAGCCCAGACCGATCAGGTACGCGCAGAAATAGCCGTCGGGAAACCCGAGCACGCGCCGCGCCTGCTCCTGGTCGGACACCGAGGCGTGACCGGAGCCGATGCCGAGGTCGGTGGCGGCCAGCATGATGTTCGTCGTCGCCTGCCCGAGGTCGTACATGAGCAGGTCCTGCTGACGAGTGCCCTCCGGTTGCCGGACGACGAAGGCGATCGTCGCCGTGGACCGGGCAATGTGCCTCGCTCCCGCCAGACCTTCGCAAGCTCGACCAGCTGCGGGCGATCGGTGACGACAACAAAGTTCCACGGCTGCCAGTTGCTCGCGGACGCGGCCCTCCGACCGGCGTCGAGGATGCGCTCCAGGTCCGCCCGGCTGATCGGCTGGTCGGTGTACTGGCGCACGTTGCGACGCGCGCGGATGGCGTCCCAGGTCTCCATGTCTCAGTTGTACGCCCACGCGCCGGGCAGGGGCGGGGACAGTACTGCCGCCGGTCTTGCGGGCTACTCCTGAGGCCGTTCGCCGTCCTCGTCGTTGGGCAACGCGCAAACGCAGAAGAAGTTGCCCTCCGGATCTCGCAGCACGACGAATCGTCGTCGGGATCTTCGTTGTGTCGCACGAACACGGCCCCGAGCCCGAGCAGCCGGTGCACCTCCGCGTCCTGCTCGTGGGTGAAAAGGTCGAGATGCATCTGGTCTCGGCCGCTGACCGGAGTCTTGGCAACCTGCAGAGAGATAGCGGTCACGCCGCCGCCTAGCACCCGGAAATCGCCTTCCGGCGACAAGGGTCCGGCCTTCATGTCGAGGGCAGCAGTCCAAAACTGGGTCATCAGCTCGATATCGGCGCAGTTGATCACCACGCTGCCCAAACGGATTGCCATGCTCAGGTCTCTCCCGCCGGCTCGACGTTTTCCAGATCTGCCAGGAAGGAACTCGCCCACCGGTCGATGTCGTTCTCAAAGACCTGGCGGCGGAGCGCCTTCATGCGACGCGCATGATTGCGCGGACTGTCATTCATCGCGTCCAGTACCCGCTCTTTCAAGCCATCGATATCGTACGGATTGACCAGGTAGGCCTGGCGGAGTTCGTAGGCGGCGCCGGCGAACTCACTGAGCAGCAGCGCCCCCCGATCTTCTGTCCGGCAGGCGATGAACTCCTTGGCCACCAGATTCATCCCATCCCGCAGCGGGGTGACGACCATGATGTCGGCGGCTCGATACAGCGCCGCCATCTCATCGTGGGGGAAGGACGTGTGGAGATACGTGATCGGCGCCACGGCCCAATCGGCCGATCTCTCCGTTGATCCGTCCAACGAGCCGATCGATGTCGTCGCGCAGCTGCCGATATTGCTCCACCCGTTCCCGCGACGGCGTCGCGACCTGAACGAAGGCGACTCGTTCCGGATCAATCAAACCCTCAGCGAACAGCTCGCCGAAAGCTCGGATGCGTTCGGTGAGCCCCTTGGTGTAGTCCAGCCGATCGACGCCGAGGAACAGCGTCTCCGGGTCGCCGAGGTTGTGCCGGATCTCCTTGGCGCGCTCCTCGGTTTCCGGACGTCGTGCCAGGTCGTGCATGGTCGTGGCGTCGATGGCGATGGGGTAGGCGCCGGCCACGACCGTACGGCCGTCGACTGTCTGGATCCGGTCGCGACGGGTTTCCAGGTTCAACCGCGTCCGTACCAGCCTCAGGAAGTTCTGCGCACCACCAGGGAGCTGAAAGCCCACGAGGTCGGCTCCGAGAAGACCGGTGAGGATCTGCCGACGCCAGGGCAACTGGTTGAAGAGTTCGGTCGGTGGAAAGGGAATATGCAGGAAGAAGCCGATCCGCAGATCAGGCCGTCGTTCCCGAAGCATGTGGGGAACCAGCTGAAGCTGATAGTCCTGCACCCAGACGGTCCCGCCTTCCTCGGCGACGGTTGCCGCCTGCTCGGCGAAGCGGTCGTTGACTTCGACGTAGCGCTCCCACCACTCCCGACGGAACTCCGGGTGGGCGATCACGTCGTGGTAGAGCGGCCAGAGTGTGGCGTTGGAAAAGCCTTCGTAGTAGTCCTCGACCTCACCGGCCGACAAGGTCACGGGAATCAGTTGGATCCCGTCCTCGATGAAGGGATCCAGCTCATCTCCGGGTGTGCCGGGCCAGCCCACCCAAGCACCTCGGTGCCGATGCATCACCGGCTGGAATGCCGCGACCAGTCCACCGGGGGAGGTTCGCCACGCAATGCTTCCGTCGGAGTTCTCCACGCGGTCGACCGGCAGCCGATTTGCGACCACGACAAACGATGCTGTCGGCGGGTCATTCAGTGGGGGAGTCGGGCTCGGTCACGTCATCCTTCCTCGGCGTGCCCTTCGACCCTAACTGGCTCTCCGGTTCTGCTCTCCAGTCGAGTCGTTGCTGGGCCACCCGCGCGTGTGGTGTCAATCTCTGCGAGTCTGTTCTCGTGAGTCTGGTCGAACCGATTACCGAAGCTGGAAGGGCGGCGGTGGCGGCGATCGTTGCTGACCCGACCGGCACCCTGGTTGCGGTCGATTACGACGGAACGCTGGCGCCGATCGTCCCTGATCCTGAACATGCCCACCCCGATGCGGCGGCCGTTCGGGCATTGGGTCGTCTCGGATCCCTCGTCGGTCGCATCGTGGTGCTGACTGGGCGGCCGGT
This sequence comes from uncultured Actinomycetota bacterium, assembly GCA_963808495.1. GTDB lineage: Bacteria > Actinomycetota > Actinomycetes > Propionibacteriales > Propionibacteriaceae > Microlunatus. The sequence continues at coordinate 230,468 of CAWEGC010000008.1, read as the reverse complement.
GAAGACGGCCGTACGGCTCGGCCGGTTTCGGAGGACCCGAGGCTTGGAGTCGATGATCTTGCTCGGCCAGTACGGCGTCGAGCGCTGGGATGCTCGATCGAACACCTACTACCTGCCGCCGCAACCGCCCGCCATTGACATGGTTGCCGAGGAGTTGCCGGCCATCCTGGAGCAGCACGACGCCGGTCAGGCGAAGCTCGAGCACAAGGGCAGGGCCGTGGGTGTGCACACGCGCAAATTGCCCGATCCCGCCGGTGCATTGCGCCGACTGACCGAACCGCTACGAGATTTGGCCAGCCGTCACAAACTGCGCCTGGAGCCCGGCAAGAACGTCTTGGAGATTCGAGCGCCGGGAGTCGACAAGGGCGAGGCCTTGATCAGCGCGGTGGCTGAGGCGAGCGCCCGGTCGGTGATCTTCGCCGGAGATGATCTTGGTGATCTGCCCGCCTTTCATGCCGTTCAGCGGCTGCGAGCTCAAGGAATCCCTGGGCTGCTGATCTGCTCGGCCTCCCAAGAGGAGGACGCCCTGACCACCATCTCGGATGTGATCGTCGACGGTCCGACCGGGATTGCCGGCTGGCTGAGCGACCTGGCCGACGCAATCGAAGCGGCCAGCGCCAAGCGTGCTCTTGGCTAGACTCTGATCACATTTCTTGGGGCGGTAGCTCAGCCGGTCAGAGCAAAGGACTCATAATCCTTGGGTCGTGGGTTCGAGCCCCACCCGCCCCACAAAGTCCATGTATGACTCCGCTTGATGCTTGACTTTTCGGCTTCGGCTGATGCTTTACACGGTTTCGGTTGATGGTTGACACCTACTTCGGCTGATCCTTGACACTCCCGTATGAGGGAGATGAGTGTGGCCGAGCAGCGGTATCGCGCAGTGCTCGCGGTGATCAGTGATGGCCGGACGGTGAACCTCGCCGCCTCTCACGCCGCTCGAGGTCGGGGCATACGAATGGCTTTGTGGCGATCGTGGCCGAGGCTGATGCGTTCGCCGCCGCCGATGAGTTAGCGAGCAGCAGTGGTCCTGCAGCGCTGTGGATTTCGCATGGCTGGGGTGGGTTTGCTGCGTGCGTCCCCGTAAGTGCAGACTTAGCATCCTGTTGTTTCGGATGACCGCCGCCTGGCGGAAAAGGGGGATCAGAATAGTGCGTATCAGGACCTTGCTTGTTGCATCGGCCGCTGCTGCCGCCATGTGGGGAGTGCCGCAGATCGCTTCGGCGGATATTGTCGGCGTGCCTGGCACTCCGAACTGCTTCGGTCAGCGGATCAGCCACGGTTCCAGCGATCACAAGCTGACGCCGAAGGAGAGGGCCGCCGGGCTTCAGGAGCTTGTGGATGACGGCTTCCCTCCGGCCGTTGAGCTCTTCGGGCCAACGGTCTCGGTCCAAGAGATGATCAAGTTCGTCAAGGCAAACTGCTCGGACAACCCGATCGTTCCGACGCCGGAAAACCCGATCGGCTAGACGCCTACGGGCTGACCGTTCCGACCGATAAGCTCAATTTCGGGCGGCAAATAGGACGGGCTCTCGCTGAACTTGACCTGGCGAGCCTTGTTGCGGTGCTTGCCGCCGATGGTGTGTCCAGAGTGGGTGTTGTTAGTGGGGACAGTGCTGCTCGGTGAGCTGGCGCTCGACGGCGGCTTTCGCCCGGTTCACGGTGTGCTCGCCGCCACGGTCGGCCGAGAGCAGTGAAGCAGCCCAGGAATTCTCCCGGAGACGATCGTGTCACTGGTGATCTTGCCGTAGTCGAAAGTCCGGTGTTAGCGTCACCGAAGTTTGTGGTAACCGGGCCGGCGGCGCAAGGGAGAATCGTGAAGAAGCGGATCGCACTGGCCTTGACAGTCGCCCTGCTCCTGTTGGGTACAGGCATCGGGGCCCTTCCGAGTGAGGCGGCTAGTCCTGACGAGGCCCGCCAGACGGCGGTATACAAGGGCTACACGGTCAGCTGGAGCAGCTCCGATCCCACCGATGTGCGCGTCGAGCGCACCCCAGGCCAAACTGAGCACTTCCCGCGTGCTGCGTCATCGGCCAGTGTCGATCGAGCGAAGTCGAGAGTTGCGGCTCTGGCGAGCACCTCGACGACTGAGGTCGACTCCTGTACGGCAGTCCCGGACACATTCGGCAGCGCAGACTTCACCACAGCCTGTGACACCCACGATGACTGCTATTCACCAGCCAGTGACATCAACCGGGCGAAGTGCGACCGGCAGCTGTTTTTAGATCTCCGGTCAGCCTGCTATGAGGCCTACTCGACCCAGCCTGGGCTGTTATTGACCTGCTACACAGTGGCGGCCATCTACTACGTCGGAGTGCGGCTCTTCGGCTTCTACGCCTACGACGGCACAGGCAATCCGGCTTAATCGCTGCAAGCCCGAGCCGTCGCCCGCGATCATCATCTCGGCAGAGAGACCAAGCCCTCATTGAAGACCACCGAACTGATTGTGTACGTACTTTCCGTACTCGGTGTTCTGATCGCCTCATTGGTGGTCGACGCCAATGAGGACGGACAAGGCTTTGGTGCCTACCAAGGCTGGTTCCTGGTGACCTTGCTGACTATCGGTTACTTGATCAGCCGCGGCTTGGCCAAGTCCGGCAGTCGCGACGACGCTCGCTAGTCGCAAATTGAGGGGCGCCGCGCTCAATCACCCGTCGACAACCTAGAGGCGCCGATTTCACAGGTTCGACGAGATGACCAGTGCGCCCGTTCGCGGAGATTCGTGACGGGCGCACTGCTGTCATCAACCGCTTCGACTTCGTAGCATCCCGGCGGTCCAGGTCCTGCGAGAATGCCGAAGCTCTCAAATCTCAACCGCGGCCCAGCAATGCGCCGGTCTGAACCAGCTCTGCTGCGACGTCTCGCAGCTTCGTATTGGTGCGTTGGGAGGCGTGAGTAAGTATGGTGAAAGCCTGGTCCTCAGTGACCTTGTGCCGCTCCATCAAGATGCCTTTGGCCTGTTCGATGACGGCTCGCGACATCATCGCGATGCGCAGGTGAGCGAGATCTTCGCTGGTCCGAGCTGCTGCATCCGCCCTGCCGATCGCGACCGCGACCCACGCGGCGACCTCTTCGGCCAGGACAACATCGCGCTCCCCGAACGCGTGCGGACGCCCGGCGTAGGTATTGAGCGCGCCGATCGATGTGCCCTGGAACGGTAACGGCACCGACAGCGAACTGAGTGCGCCATGCGCGGCGGCGTGCTGAGCGTAGTCGGGCCAGCGCTCCTCGGTCCGCATGTCGTCGATGAGAAACACCTGGGCCGCCCTACCGGCGTCGACGCAAGGGCCGTACCCCCGCTCGTACTGCAGCTCGTCTGCGTCCAGGGCCATCTTTCCGTCGTAGGCAGCCGTGAACGGCTCTTCCCCTCGGATCAACGTGACGGAGGCGGCGTCCGTCCCGGGCATCGCCCGTCGAGCGATTCCGGTGATCTCGGTCAACACGTCGGAGACCCTGCGGTCGGTCAGGACGACTCCAGCCAGTGCCTCGTGGAGCTGGATCAGGTTCTGCATCGCGGCTTCCGTTCACTGAGCTGAGAACCACGAGTCCGAGGCAGTCACGCTCGATCGGGGGTCAGACGATGCCACCCTAGCGAGTGTGAAAGACCGCCGCCAGACGCATCCGGAACCTGTACCGGGCCGGATTGATGCGGACCGCTCTTCCAGCGCATGAAGTACGCATCAGGCGCGCCGAGCGCTGCTCTGGTAACCCTCCTCCGCGATACCCCGACTTCCGTGTTCCCGTGCCGTGGTCTCGTACCGCGCTCAGTCCCAACCCGCGTCCACCGCTCAAGGTTCCTGATGGTCCAGCGGGACGCCTGGTCACCGCCATCGAAGATGAGCATCCCGGCTGCGATAAGTTCGTGATCGATACGAGTCGCCGGACTGGCGCACCAGGATCTTCCGGCGAGTCTGTCCCCAGGCGGCCATCACAGGCGCAGAAACAGACCCTCAATATCTGCAACCGGCCGGGCAAACCCGTGGGTTCCCGGTTGTCACTCGACAACCGAGTTGGGGACAGAGGCGGGCTTGGGAGGTGGCATGACGCAAGACGGCGGCGCGACGGCGGACGACGCTGCGCCTTCAGCAGGACAGGTTGCGGTGCCCGGGGCGGCCGACTCTCCAGCGTGGGCACCGTTCCGTCATCGCGCCTACCGCTGGCTGTGGATCGGTGTGCTGATTAGTTGGACCGGCACCTGGATGCAGACCGTCGGTGCGCAGTGGCTGGTCGTCGACGAGCCCAACGCAGCAACGCTCGTCTCGTTGGTGCAGGCGGCGACCACGTTGCCTGTCATGCTGCTCGCGCTGCCCGGTGGAGTCCTGGCCGACTCCTTCGACCGGCGCTGGCTGTTGTTCTCGATCCAGGCCTACTTTTTCTTCCTCGGCATCCTGCTCGCCGTACTGACCGCAGCCGGGCAGATGCCGCCGATCTTGCTGATCGCGTTCACTTTCCTTCTTGGTGTAGGCGCGGCGGTGCAGTTGCCCACATGGGCGGCGACCGTTCCCGAGCTCGTACCCAGGACAGAGCTGCGTGCGGCATCGAGGCTCGACCTGGTCGGCGTCAACGTGTCACGGGCTGTCGGGCCGGCCCTGGCTGGGGTGGTCATCGCGCACCTTGGTGGTGTCCCGGTTGTTTTCGCGTTGAACGCCGCGTCCGTGATCTTCCTCGCCGTCGCACTGCTCCTGTGGCGTCGCCCGCAGCGCGACATGGCAAGCCGAGAACGCTTCGTACCGGCCCTCCGCGCGGGCGGCCGTTACGTGTGGCATGAACCCGTCGTACGGCGCATCATGCTGCGCGCAACCATGTTCGTCGCACCGGCCATGGCGCTGTGGGCACTCTTGCCGCTGATCGCCAGTCAGCACCTCGGGGTAGGAGCCGACGGTTTCGGCGCGCTCTTCGGGGCACTTGGCGCCGGCGCGATTCTCGGCGCGCTGGTGCTTGGACGGTTGACAAGCAGGTTCTCCACCAACGCCATCCTCTTCGCTGCCGGCATTCTGTACGCGGCAGCCCTTGCGGTGATCATCCTGGTGCCCAGCGTCCTCGCCGCCTTGGCTACGCTCGTTCTCAGTGGGGTGGGCTGGATGGCGATCACCTCGACTTTGCAGGCCGAGCTTCAGCTCATCCTGCCGGGGTGGGTGCGAGCTCGCGGCATGGCCCTCTACACCGTGACATTCATGGGCTCCCAGACCGCCGGCGCCTTACTTTGGGGATTTGTCGCCGATCGGGTCGGTTTGCGCCCGGCCATCCTTGCCGCGGCTGTTGTCGTGCTTGCCGGAGTTGGCGCCGGCCTGGTCTGGCGGTTGCCCGAGACCGGCCACATCGACCCGCAGCCCGCCGCCTACTGGGGTGACCCAAGGGTCGCCTTCGAACCCGGGCTGGATGCCGGACCAGTGCTGGTCGCAGTTCATTTCACCGTCGCGGCCGAGCGGCAGCCGGCCTTTCTGACTGCGATGGATGAGCTCCGGCTCTCCCGGCTCCGAACCGGGGCGACCAGCTGGGAGCTATACCGTGACGGCGAACACCCGGATCGCTTCGTCGAGATCTTCCGGGTGCCCTCCTGGGAGGAACACCTCCGTCAGCATGAGGGCCGCCTCACCGGATCCGACCAACTGGTCGAGGAGGCGGCCCTGGCTTTCTCGGATCCCGCGGTGCGCGCGGACCACCTGCTACCCCCGTAATGCCGGAGGCTCCGGTACAGCCTTAGCTCAGGTCATTGAGGGCTGCGATCTCCTGACTGTCGAGGCGCAGCCCAGCGGCGGCCACGTTCTCCTCGAGGTGTCGGACCGAGCCGGTACCGGGGATCGGCAGCATCGTTTCGGACCAGGCAAGCAGCCAGGCCAATGCCACCTGGTACGCCGTCGCGCCGTGCCGCTCAGCAATGCGAGTTAACGTTGGGAGCCGATCGAGGTTCTGGACGGGCGCCCAGGGCAGGAAGGCTATGCGCTCCTGGGCGCACAAGTCGACGAGCGCCTCCGACGAGCGGTCGCCGGGGTTGTAGCGATTCTGGATCGACACGATCGGGGTCAGGGCTTGCGCCCGATGCAGCTGATCCTCGTTGACGTTGGACAGCCCAATGTGGCGGACCTTGCCCTCGTTCTTCAGCGCGACCAGGGCGCCGATCGAGTCCTCCAGCGGCACCGCCGGGTCGGGGCGATGGAACTGGTACAGGGGAATCTGGTCCAACCGGAGCCGCCGCAAGCTACCCTCACATGCCTGACGCAAGTACTCGGGCCGGCCGTTGGGATCCCACCTCCCCGGGCCTGGCCGTACGAGTCCACCCTTGGTGGCGACGACGAGATCGTCCGGATAGGGATGCAGCGCCTCGGCGATGAGCTCCTCGCTCACGTTGGGGCCGTAGGCGTCGGCTGTGTCGATGAAGTTGACGCCAAGGTCGACGGCCCGTCGCAGTACGGCCAACGCCTGGTCGCGGTCGGGCGGTTCACCCCAGATTCCTCGACCAGTGATGCGCATCGCCCCGAAACCCAGCCGGTTGACGCTGATGTCACCACCGATGTCGACCGTTCCGGCGTCGGCGGCGGTGGCCCCGTTTGTCCCGGGCATTGGGCACTCCTCTCATTCGACAGAACTCAGCCTGCCAGCAACCGACGTCAGCGCGAACACAGGCTGCATGGGGAAGGGCGTCGTGATACCAAGGCGAGGGTCGATCGTCGATGACCGTGGACGCCGGGCACGGCTGAGACATAGGCTCGCGAGAGCCGCATCAGTGGGGTGCCCATGTCGAACGTACGCGAGCGGCCGCCGCGGGTTCCTCCACGCTGGTTCGTCCGTTTTGCCTGGTACGCGCACCGTGCCTTGTACCGCGTGACCGGTGGGCGAGTCGGACTGTGGAGGGCGAAGTCCAACCGCTGGGGCACGCTGCGCCTTACGACTACGGGCCGTCGCACCAACCAGGAGCGCAGCGTCATTCTCGGTTATCTCGAGGACGGCCCGAATCTGGTCACCATGGCGATGAACGGATGGGCCGACGGCGAGCCCGCCTGGTGGCTCAACCTGCAGGCGCATCCCACCGCCAGAGTAGATCTCGCTGATGGGCAGCGTTCGGTGACAGGACGCGCGGCCGCGGGCGTGGAGCGGTCCCGCCTGTGGGCCAAGTGGCGTGAAGTGGAGCCGAAACTTGACGCCTACGCGGCTCGCCGTTCCTCTGAGACCGCGTTGGTGATCTTGGAGCCACGGGCCGATGTAGAGCGATGACCCGGGGCAGCCACCCGGGCCACCTGACTACGTTGAGCACATGGACCAAGGGCTTGAGCGCAGCCGGCGCCTCCATCGGGAAGCGGTGTCGTGACCAGGTTCGTGGTGTGCGGCGAGGCACTGATCGACCTCGCCCCAGCGAGCGACACGCCGGACACGTTCCGCTCCACGTGGCACGCGCTCTCAGCCGGGGGACCGATGAACACGGCGGTGGCCATGGGCCGTCTAGGGGCCGACGTCCACTTCCTTGGACGGTTGTCTCGGGACTCGTTCGGTGCACAGCTCCGCGGCCACATCCAGAAGTCCAACGTCGACTTGGACCTGACCACCGAGTCGCCGCAGTCGACCTCAATCGCGGTAGTGAGCCTCGACTCGGCGGGCGTTGCCAGTTACACCTTCCACTTCGCGGGAACCGCGAACTTCGACTGGCAACCGGAAGACCTGCCCGTGCTCGACGCTGACGACTGGTTGCACATCGCCTCGCTGGCGTGTGTGGTCCGGCCCGGATCGGAGGTACTACTGGACTGGGCCCGGACTTGCCGGGCCGGGATGTCCTACGACATCAACGTACGGCCGACGGTGATCACCGACCCCGAGGTGTACTGGGAGGAAGTCCAGCCCTGGCTGCGAGTCGTGGGCGAGCACCGAGGTGTGGTCAAGGCCAGCGACGCTGATGTCGCATTTCTGGCCAAGTCAGACGGGGATGGCGCCGAACCGGTGGACGTGCTCGCCGGCTGGGTGGAGCAGTACGGCCTGCTGCTCGGAGTCCTCACCCTGGGCGCCGGAGGTGCGCTGGCGGTGGACCCCGATGGCCGCCGTACAGCAGTGCCTGGCTTCCCCACGGAAGTCGTCGACACCGTGGGCGCAGGCGACACGTTCATGGCCGGGTTCCTCGACGGCTACGTCGGCCGTGGCCAGGACGTTGAGACCTCGCTCGCGCGCGGCTCGGCGGCCGCCTCCATTGTCTGTTCACGGCACGGCGCGGACCCGCCGACGGTCCCGGAGCTGGAGACGGTGCTGGGCACCCGAAGGTGATCAGGGCGAGCGCGCCGAGCACGCGACCGGTCCTGTCGGCGCCAGCGTGGAGCCTTAGCTCGGCGCCACGATCACCTCTGGACCAGCCGCGGCCAACTCGCTAACGAGATCGGGCTGGGCGTGCTCGTCGGTGATGATGAGATCGACCTCGGACACGGCGGCGAAGGAGCAGAAGGAGTTCCTGCCGAGTTTCCCGGAGATGACCGGGACGACTCGCCGGCGGGCGGTCTGCAGCATCGCTCGTTTGGCTGCCGCCTCCTCAGGGTTCGTGGTGGTCAGACCCTGGCTGCTCGTCAGGCCGTTTACCCCGACAATGGCCAGATCCGCGCTCAGAGTCTTCAGGCGCCGGCTGGTCCAGGGGTCAACGGCCGCCGTGGTGAGTCCGCGGATCGTCCCGGGGAGAGTCATGACGCGCAGGTTGTCGCGGTGGGCCAACAGTTGGGCGGCCGGTAGGTTGTTGGTGACCACGACCAGAGCCCGGTCTGTCGGCATCACCTGCGCACAGACGAAGGTCAGCGAGCCTGAGTCGAGTACGACAACACCGTCCTCAGGCAACTCGGCGGTCAGTCGTCGGGCGATCGCCACCTTGTCCTCGAACTGCTCGGCGTGGCGTGCCGTCAGTGCGATCTCGAATGGTGTGGTGGGCATCAGCTCAGCGCCTCCGCGGACCCGACGCAACACGCCACGGCGCTCGAGCACGTCGAGGTCACGCCGGACCGTCTCGGCAGTCACGCCAAGACGCTCACTGATTCGCGTGACGGTAGCTCGCTGACCGTCCACATGACCCAACAACTCGGTGATCGCGCGTTGCCGCTCCGGCGGATACATCGGGATCCGAATTGACTTCGGGTCCACTACGGGCTCTCGCACCACACCCCCATCCAAACACAATCGGTCATCAATCAACGAAATTCCATCACCAAAAGGCTGGACCTTCGTGCATTGCCCGGTCTAATCTGGCATCAGCAACGAAACGGATGCGCAAGCACAGACATTCGGCTAATCGCCCCCACGTGATCCGCACGACAGAGAGAAGCCCTGTCATGACCACAACCACGCGACGCCGCCTGGGAATCGTCGGAATGGGGGTCAGCGTCACGCTGGCGCTCTCCAGCTGCGCCGGTTTCGGCAACCTGGGCACTGAGCCCGGTGTCACCACCGTGACTCTGGCCACGGTGAACAACCCTCAGATGCAAGACATGGCGCAGCTGTTGCCGGAGTTCAACAAGCTCCACCCGAAGATCAAGATCAACATGATCTTCATGGAGGAGAACGACCTGCGCAACTCCGCCACCAAGGACGTGGCGACCCAGGGCGGTCAGTACGACATCATGACGGTGGGTGCCTATGAGGTGCCGATCTGGGGACAGAACCGCTGGCTGGTCGACCTCACTGACAAGGCGGCTGCGGACCCGGCCTATGACGTCGACGACTTCTTCCAGCCGGTCCGCGACGGAGTTTCCGTCGACAACCGGCTCTACGCCGTGCCGTTCTACGGCGAGTCGTCGTTCCTCATGTACCGCAAGGATCTGTTCGAGCAAGCGGGCTTGACGATGCCGGAGCGCCCGACGTGGGAGCAGGTTGCCCAATTCGCCGCAGCAGCTCAAGGACCCGGCCGCGGACCGGGCCGGCATCTGCCTGCGCGGCAAGCCCGGATGGGGCGAGATGTTCGCGCCCCTGACCACGATGGTCAACACCTTCGGCGGCCAGTGGTATGACATGAACTGGAACGCTCAGGTGAACCAGCCAGGCTTCACCGAGGCCGTGCAGTTCTATCTCGACACCCTTGAGGCCGGCGGTGAGGCCGACCCGGTCTCCTTTGGCTTCACCGAGTGCCTCAACCTCTTCAGCCAGGACCGTGCGGCGATGTGGTACGACGCCACGTCGGCGGCTGGCTCGGTGGAGTCGAGCGACTCCAAGGTGGCGGGCAAGGTGGGCTATGTGCGGGCACCGGTCAAGGAGACCGAGAACTCGGGCTGGCTCTGGTCGTGGAACCTCGGGATCAACGCCGAGTCCGACAGCAAGGACCAGTCCTGGGAGTTCCTCAAGTGGGCGACGTCCAAGGAGTACGCCAAGCTGGTCGGTTCGACACTCGGCTGGTCGAAGACTCCCCCCGGAACCCGGAAGTCCACCTACCAGATCCCCGAGTACGTCGAGGCCGGCGGCGAGTTCGCCCCACTGACGGCCCAGATCATGTCCGAGGTGAATCCCAAGCAGCCGGGTGTCAACCCGCAGCCGTGGGTGGGCATCCAGTACGTCACCATCCCCGAGTTCCAAGACGTCGGCAACCAGACCTCGCAGCTGATCGCAGACTCGATCGCGGGCCGAAGACCACTAAATCTGGCACTTAACCAAGGTCAGGAGATCGCCGAACGAGCCGGCGAGGATCAGAGGAAGGGCTGAGATGTCCACCACAGCCGAGCAGACTCCGACGATTGAGGCACCTCGCGGAGGGACGACCGGCCGGAAGGCCGCCAAGGTCGAGCTCAAGGGTCAGGACCTGGCCGAGCGGAAGTTCGCGCGGAAGCTGATCGCCCCGGCCCTCGTGGTCGCCATCTTGATCACCCAGATCCCCTTCCTCGCCACGATCTACTACTCGTTCCAGGACTGGAACCTGGCCCGGCCCGAAGAGCGCTCATTCGCCGGCTTCGAGAACTACATCGCGGTGATCACCAATGGCGCCTTCATCCCGTCGGTGTGGGCCACGGTCCGGATCGTCGGTGGCTCGATGATCTTGTCGTTGCTCCTGGGCCTACTGCTGGCGGTGCTCCTGGACCGCAGTTTCAAGGGCCAGGCGCTGGCGCGCACCTTGTTGATCACCCCGTTCCTGGTGATGCCGGCCGCAGCCGCGTTGATCTGGAAGTACTCCTTGCTCGAAGTCAACACCGGCATGGTCAACTGGGCACTCGGTCTGATCGGCATCGACCCGATCGCCTGGAACACCGACTACCCGGCGATGACGATCGTGTTCACCCTCACCTGGCAGTACACCCCGTTCATGATGTTGATCTTGCTGGCCGGACTGCAGTCCCAGTCCTCGGAGACACTCGAGGCGGCTGACGTGGACGGAGCGAGCACCCTTCAGACCTTCCGGTACATGACGCTGCCCCACCTGCGCACCTACGCCGAGCTCGCCATCCTGCTGGGCACCGTCTTCATGATCCAGGTCTTCGATCCGGTGAACATCATGACCAAGGGGGCGGGCAACACCAAGACCATCGCCTACCTGCTCTACGAGCGAGCCTTCATCGGTCAGCAGATCGGTGAGGCGGCAGCCTATGGCGTGATCACCGTCATCGTCACCATCGTGATCGCCACTGCGGCGCTACGCACCATGTTCAAGATCTTCACCGAGGAGCCGAGCTGATGTCCACCACCCTCGAGAGCACTAGGTCGCAGACTGCCGGGCCGGCTCGGCCGGAGATCAGGACCACCAGCCGGTTCACCCGGCGCAAGGTGATCGGGTACCTCACCACCTTGCTCACCTGGGTGCTCGTGTTCTTGTTCTTCTTCCCCGTGCTCTGGATGATCGTGACCAGTTTCAAGACTGAAGGGCAGGCGGCAACCTTCCCACCCGAGTTCTTCTTCACCCCGACATTTGACCGCTATGCCGCAGTGTTCGATCGGGGCATGGGTTTGTACTTGCTGAACTCACTGTTCGTCGCGGTCCTCTCGACTGTGGTCGTCATGCTGCTCGCCATCCCGGCGGCCTACGCGTTGTCGGTCCGCCCGATCGGCAGGTGGCAGGACGGCCTGTTCTTCTTCATCTCCACCAAGTTCCTGCCGGTAGCCGCCTCGATCATCCCCGTGTTCCTGCTGCTGCGGTCGGTCAACTTGCTCGACAATCTGTGGTCGCTCGGACTGCTCTACCTGGGCATCAATCTGCCTCTGGCGGTGTGGATGATGAGGTCGTTCTTCGCCGAGGTTCCCCGCGCGGTAGTGGAGGCAGCCCAGATCGACGGAGCGAGCTATAGCCGTGAGCTCTGGCGGGTAGCGCTGCCCATCGTCGCTCCTGGTGCCGCGGCCGCCGCGCTGATCTGCTTCATCTTCGCCTGGAACGAGTACTTCCTCGCCAACCTCCTGACCGCAGTCGTGGCCCGGACCACGCCACCCTTCCTTGGCAGCTTCGTCGACGGACGCGGCCAGTTCCTTGCCATCTTGTCGGCTGCGTCGACGATTGCAGTGCTTCCGGTGATCGTCGCGGGCTGGCTGGCCCAGAAGAGGCTGGTCCGTGGTCTTGCCATGGGTGCGGTGAAGTAGTTGCGCGCCATCGTCTTCTCCGGTCCCGGTCGGCTCTCCCTGGAGGAGGTGCCTGATCCAGCACCGGGCCCGCGGGACGTTGTGGTCCGGGTCGAGGCAGTCGGGATTTGCGGCACTGACATCCACGTGCTGGACGGCGAGTTCGCGCCGACTGTCTTTCCGATCATCCCGGGCCACGAGACCTCTGGGGTAGTGGAGGCGGTCGGGGACGAGGTGACCGAGTTGGCGCCCGGCGACCACGTTTCGGTCGACCCGACTCTTACCTGTGGTGAGTGCTCGTTCTGTTCGGTCGGCCGGGGCAACCTGTGCGAGAACTGGAACGGTGCCGGCGTGGCCCGTACCAATGGTTCGACCGCCGAGCTGATGGTGATGCCCGTCCGCAATGTGCACCGGCTGCACGACGAGGTCGACCTCGCGTTGGCAGCCATGATCGAACCGCTGTCCTGCGCGATCCGCGGCTACGACCTACTGCCTCGGCGAATGGGCGAGCACTACTTGATCTACGGCGCCGGAACCATGGGCCTGATGATGGCCCAGCTCGCCCCGCGGGCGGGCGCCGCTTCGGTCACCGTGGTGGACCGCAACCCCGCCCGGCTCGGCGTGGCCGAGGAGGTTGGCGTCACCCGGGTGGCGTTGTCTGCCGATGAGTTGGACCGGCCGGGAGGCTGGGAGGTGGTGATCGACTGCACCGGGGTGGTGCCGGCCATCGAGGATGGGCTGAGCCGGGTGCGTCGAGGCGGCACCTTCCAGCAGTTCGGGGTGGCCCCGACGGACGCCAAGGCGTCGTTCTCCCCGTTCCGGGTGTACAACGACGAGCTCAACATCACCGGGTCCATGGCGGTGCTCAACACGTACGGTCGTGCGGTGGAGTTGTTCGCGGCCGGGGCGATCAGCGCCGAACGCATGGTGAGCCACGCGTTCACCTTGGACGACTACGGCCAGGCACTGGAGATGTTCCGTGAGGGCTCCGGTCGAAAGCTTCAGATACGACCGCAGAGCACCGAATCGGTGAAGCTGATCTAGCCGCCGGCATGGCAGGTGGTCGCGCGACGCTCAACAACCCTGCTTCGGTTGCTGCCCGGCACGACCTGATCATGCAATGGCTGGACGCGGACGGCAGGGTGGACGTCGTGGGCGCGGCCGTCCGGCTCGGGGTCGCGCAGGAAACCGTCCGGCGTGACCTCCGGATCTTGGAGAAGAGTGGCCGGCTGCACCGCGTCCATGGCGGCGCCCTACCGGTCGACGAGCATCCCCCCTATCGCGACCTGGCGCCGTCCCTGGCCACTGATGGGAGCCATCTTGCCTTCGCCCGGCTGGTCTGGTCGCAGCTTCCTCGCCGCGGAACCCTGTTGTTCGGCGCCGGCACGTTGACGCTGGCTCTGGCCAAGGTGATAAACGCCGATCCACCCACCGGCTCGGGACTGACCGTCGTGACGAACTCGCTCGACGTCGCCATCGCGCTCGCGCCTGTCCGGTGGGTCTCGGTCTACAACATCGGCGGCACGGTGTCGCCCGTGACTCGAGCGCAGGAGGGTGATTGGGCGCTGCAGGAACTGGACCGGCTGCGGGTGGACGTGAGCGTGGTGTGCCCGGCAGGGATCACGATCGAATCTGGTCTTGGGCAGTCGACGCCATCAGCGGCAGCGGTCTCCGCCGTCGAGGTCTCCTGTGCTCAGTCGGTGATCGCGGTAGCGGAGGCGGATGTAGTCGGGCGCGCCGCCTTCGTGCAGTTCGCGACGCTGAAGGACATCGACCGGCTGATGGTCTCCGGACAACCGGACCCCGCCGCTCTGGATCCATTCCGCGACCGTGGGCTCGACCTCACGGTGGTAGAGGACGACGCCACGCACTGACGGTCTCATCGCACGGCTCATCTGAAAGACTGAGGCCCGATAGCCTGAACTGTGGTTCCCAAGGAAGCAAAGGCCTGGGCTCAGAACCATCTCGACCGCCCAATCGCCTCCATCACGCCGGTATCCGGCGGTCGTACGGGCACCGTCTACAACGTCCGATTCTCCTCCGGCGACCCGGTCGTGCTGCGTTACCAGCCCAAGGAGGATTGGGGTGAGCGAGGCCGCCAGCACATTGCCGCAGAATCGGCGGCGGCGCAGTTGCTGGTCGGCTCACCACTGCCGGTGCCCAGGCTGATTGCGAGCGATCCGACCGGTGCCGAGACCGGCGGGTATGCCAACCTGACGACCTGGCTGCCCGGTCACCCGCGTCTTGATCGGCTGTCCTCGGCCGCGATCGACGAGCTGGCGCACGCCGCTGCGGTGCTGCATGCGACGGTCGTGGCGCCGGATGGGCGTCCCCGCCGGTTCGAGTTCTGGGTGCCGCCGCGACCCGTGGTACCGGTCTGGGCGGGGAATCCTGGATTGTGGCGGCGGGCGCTCGAGATCTACGCGGGCTACCTACCCGGCACCCCGTCAGGACTGGTGCATCGCGACTTCCATCCCGGCAACGTTTTGTGGGTTGGCGACAAGATCACCGGCATTATCGACTGGGCGGAGACCTCCTGGGGTCCGGCCGACCTGGACGTCGTGCACTCCCGGACCAACTTCGCGGTGCTGCACAGCGTCGACCAGGCGTACGAGTTCAGCGCGGCGTACGCACGTCACGGCGGGAGGATCGACCCAGACCCGGAGGCACAGCGGTTCTGGGCAGTCAGCGACATCCTCGGCTTCCTGCCCGACCCCCAGCCGGTTCTCCGAGCGCTGACCGTGATCCGGCCTGAGCTGACCGCCGATGTGCTCCGGGACCGCCTTGAGCAGTTCCTGGCCCACACGCTGCACACATAGCTGAGTCGACTCATCTCCGCCCGGTTGTCGGTGTCACCGAACGCTCCCGCGTGCTGAGGGTAGAACCGACGCCGCGTACGGCGAGGACGTCACGTCAAGATCGACCCGCTGGCTTCAGAGCCGCGCGACTGTACGATCAACAGCATCGGATCACATCCAGCGTCACGGCCATCCACACTCAGGTATCGGTGATGGCTTGGCGGCGCCGTCCGAGATGACCTCGAGGGCACCGACCACGGATTTCCCTTGGAGCGCTGCCGTCGGACAGCACGACGACCAGCAGTGTGGCGCGGCGATGTCATGCGGCGACTGAGTCGGGGATCGTGGATTATCGCGGGCGTCGTGCTCGTCCTGCTGCTGATCGTGGCCGGCCGGTACGGGTTCCATCGCGACGAGCTGTACTTCATCGAGGGCGGACATCACCTGAGCTGGGCGCAGCCGGACAACCCGATCACTGTGCCCCTGATCGCAGCGGCCTGGCACAGTCTGGTCGGCGGCCAGCTGGTGCTGTTTCGGATCGTTCCGGCGGTCCTGGCTGCGGCCTGTGTCCTCATCGCCGCGGCTACCGCGCGGTTGCTCGGTGGCACGGCGCTGCACCAGACCGTGACCGCCGGACTGATGGCCAGCACCTCGATCCTGCTGGCCACCGGACATCTCTTCTCCACGACGACCTTCGACCTGTTCCTCACGTCCACGGTGATCATGCTGCTCATCCGGGCCCTCCAGGAACCGGCTGAGCTCCGCCGCTGGGTCGCGGTCGGGGTGATCGCGGGACTGGCGCTGGAGATCAAGATCCTTCCGGCCATGATCCTGGCCAGCTGCCTGGCCGGCATCGTGATCATGGGTCCCCGTCACGTGCTGCGTCGCAAGGGCCCCTGGCTCGCCATGCTGATCGCAGCGGTGATCGCCGCGCCCAACCTGATCTGGCAGACGGTGCACGGGTGGCCGATGCTCGAGGTCGCCGGCAACATCGCCGCCGGAGGGTCCACATCATCGTCGGATCGTTACCTGGTGCTGCCGATGCACCTCCTGATGGCCGGTCCGGCGGCCGCCATCGTGATCATCATCGGGCTGATTGCGACCTTCCGCTCTCCCGCGCTGCGGCCGCACCGGTGGATTCCTGTTGCCTATCTGGTGATGCTTGTGCTTGTCGTCGCCACCGGTGCCAAGCCGTACTACCTGGCTGGATTCTTCGCCGCGATGATCGCGCTCGGGGTTGGGCCGTTGATCACCTACCTCGCTCGCCAGCGCTGGCGCTGGGTAGTGGCCGCCACCCTGGCCGTGGTGCTGGTGGTGCCGACGGTCATTTTCGCCCTGCCGATCGCCCCGGTCGGCTCGCCCGTGTTCCAGGTCGCCGTGTCGGTCAATCCGGACCAGGCCGAGACGGTGGGTTGGGATGAGTGGGTACGCGCCGTGCAGCGGGCGGCGGTCGGCACAGACGCCGCCGCCACAGTCGTGATCACCCGGAACTACGGCGAGGCCGGGGCACTCAGCCGGGAACGGCGCCTCAACCCCGAGTCGGGGCTGCCGCCGGTCTACTCCGGGCACAACGCCTACGCAGCGTGGGGACCACCGCCGGAGGCAGCATCGAGCGCAATCGTCGTGGGCCGCTTCAGCGATGACGAGCTGGCCGAATGGTTCGCCCAATGTGCGTTGGTCGAGCGGTTCGGCAGCCCACCGGGGGTGGACAACGAAGAGGACGGCGCGCCGATCCGGGTGTGCCAGGACCGACAACGTTCCTGGTCAGAGATCTGGCCCCAGATCGCCCGGATTGGCTGACGACTCCAGTTCGACGCGCGTCGTCTCTCCCGAGGATTGAGAGGGTGATGGAGGTGTCCCGCCACCGGGTTCGTCGGTATAGACCAATTTCTTGCGACCTGTCTGCTACGTATTGTCTTGAGCCAAGAAATTCGCAGGACGGACGTGCAGGCCAGTCCCGCAAGCGGATCGCTAGCCGGGCGTCCCGTCGCGCTCGCTTTTTTGGGCGAGCTGCTGTAGCTGCCATTCAGACACGCCGGGCAGCCAATCCTTGCCGAACGTGGCCGATGGGCCGATGCGCGGGTCATCGGGAGCATGGCCGTCACGCAAGGCATGCACGTACGCGCGGTCCTGTTTGATCCGTGCGCGTACCTGATCAGCTCCGCCGACGGACCCGTGACCGGGGATGAGGACATCAACGTCGTCCGCCACGTCCTCGAGCAGTCGCAGCCCAATGAGGTAGTCCTCAATCGGATTCGCGGCGTCCAGGTCGGGGAACGGAATCAGGATGTCAGAAAGCATGTCGCCGGCCACGAGAACGCCGCGCTCCTCGATCAACAGCGCCGCATGGCCCTCGGCATGCGCCGGATGCTCGATAATCCGGACCTCAGGGCCATCCCAAGGAATCTGCGCAGTTTCGGCAGGCAGACCGGTAATGAGGCCGAACAGGTCCAGCGGTATCTCCTCGGCGATTTCCGGCGGTAACCCCTCGGCGACGCGGGCCTTCCAGTCCGCGTTCGACAGCAGATCTCGCAGATAGGCTGCGCAGCGGGCTGTACCGTAACGGGGCGCCTCGCCGAGCTCGGCGTGCCAGAGCACGTGATCCCAATCAGGATGCGTCGAAAAGCCTGCCACAACGGGCTGGCCCAACTCGCGAAGGTCGTTCGCGAGGCAGGCCATTTCGGAGCCTTGTATCCCGGGGTCGATGAGCAACACGCCGTCCCGGCCTTGCACGACAACGGCGTTGTTTTGGAGTAACTCGCTCTGGTGGACCAGCACACCCTCCGCGACCTGCGTCAGCATGGGGCTCCTTCCGCTCGTGGTTTGCAACCGCTTGTCGAGACGGTAGTACCTGGCGGTTGTACACGAGTCGTTGTTGGAGACGACGGCGATCGGAGCGGGGACGACGTCGATGACCTCGCCGGTGTTCTGGTCGACCGCGCTCGAACAAGTGTTCTAAACTGTCGCATGCGGTACGGCATCGCTCTCAAAGAAGGGGGCTGGGTTGTCCAAGACCACATCAGCGGTCAGATCGTGACCCGGCCGGCAACCTCGGAGGAGGCGCAGCAGGCGGTCGCCGAATGGAACGCTCGCTGTGTGACACGGCGAGTAGATCCGCCGGTCAAGGTTGACGGCTGGGGGCCGGCCGGTGAGCTGAGAGTCTGGCTTCTCGCGGACGACGGGTGGTGGGGGCTGGTCGCGAGCCGGCATGGCGTGCGGTGGATGCGCGCCGACGATCTCCGCCCGGCTCCACCCGACATGCCGAACGGCGCACGCTAGTTTCCGGACGACACCACCGGTCCAGTGGAGGCCCGTCTAATCGCCGGACGGGAGGCTATCGAGGAGACCAAGTCGACATTTGGTCGGAAGCCGCTGAGGTTGCGGGCGGCTTGCCTTTTGTCGCTGTCCTCCTTGAGCGCTTCCTGCGGCGTCGCCCCGTAAATCGGGAGCCAATGTACGAACCACGTTCACCAGATGTTCACCGATTTGACCTAGCGTCCCAACGAGAAGGCGCGTCTCGCTGAGGAGGTCCAATGGCCGACGGAGCAGCCATTCCAGAGGAAGAATTCCGGCGATTGCAGACTCCTCAAGTGGTGGATGCCGCCGCAGATCTCGCCCACTACATCCTCCAGGACGCGCCAGAACGCTTCGAGCACAGCCGGTCAGTAGCCGAGCGTGCCATGTTCTTGACTCTCGCGGTCGAGAACGATCAGGCGCCGTTATTGGTCGCGGCCGCATGGCTGCACGACATCGGATACGCACCCGGACTCAAGGCGACCGGTTTTCACCCGCTCGACGGAGCTCAGCATCTACGGGCGACAGGCTGGCCCGAACTGGTCTGCGGACTCGTTGCTCACCACTCCGGCAGCCGCTTCGTCGCGCACGTTCGCGGCTTGGATGACCCGTTGGCCGAATTCCAATATCGCGAAAATCCGCTCAGCGACGCCTTGACCGCGGCTGACCAGACAATCGGTCCCCACGGCCGTCCGATGACTGTCTATGAGCGAATCGACGACATGCTCGCCCGGCATGGGGATGATTCGCCGAATGCTCGAGCCCATCCGGAACGTGGCCCATATCTGCTCGACGCTAGTCACCGCGTGGCGAGTCGGATGGAAAGCGCGGGAGTCGGCAGCACGGCACACGGAATATTCCTGGCCCCATCCGGGTACGGCAGCGTGCCGGTCTGAATACCTGGCTTGACGCCGCGGCACCTGCTCCCGCGAGCCGCAAGCCGCCGTCCGAAGGGAGGCGGGCGCCAGTTCGGTGTCCAAATCCGGTCGGCGGCACTCTCACGTCTTGACTGATCGCTCGACGGATGCACAATGGCACACGCCGGTGCCATGGTCACAACCTCGGGTACCAGGACTGGGAGTAGCTCGAACTACATGCGAAGGCGCAGCCGTTCTCATCGTGAGGTGATGCAGGTGCCGTTGGCTCCCCCAGTATTCCGCCCTCAGGAAAGTGGGAGGAAGATCTGGTTCTTTCAGCACAAGAAGCTCACAGCATCGCTGGCGCTCGTTGTATTGCCATCAATCGTGTTTGTGAACCTCCTCATGAATGCTGGGCTCGCCGGTGTCAGGCACGAGTTCACCACCCCGACGACGCTGAGCACGCCAACCCCAAATCCGGAGGCCAAGACACCGAGCGCCGCACCCGTCCCTGACTCCAGCGGCTCGGCCACGGCTCAAGCCGAGAAGGCAAGGGCTCCCGAGGAGCCGAAGAGGGGTGGAGAAGCTGAAGCGAAGCCCACGGCTGAAGCTGAAACTCAAGCCCAAGTTGAGGAAGAGGCCGAAGCCATGGCGCAAGCGAGAGCTACCCGGGAAGCCGAGACAAAAGCCGAAGTCACAGCACAAGGCGAGGGTCGAGCTGAAGCTGAGGCACGGGCTGAAGTCAAGGCACGCGCTGAAGCCAGGGCCCGGGCGGAAGCCAACGCACGAGATGAGGCCATCGCGCGGGCCGAAGCCAAAGCGCGGGCGGAGCCCAAGGCGAGATAGAAATCGAGGTCATGGCCAGGCTGCCATCCGCGGAACGGCGACTACCCGTATGGACTTTGTCAGCCATGCGCGCCCGGGACTTGCAGGAGGAACGGCGTGCTGCAGCACCAACCTTCAGATCAGCGGGGCGTCAGAGCCAACCGCGCCGCCTGAACAACAACACCAGGATGACGCCTACCACGAGCATGAGTCCGAGAACGGCGAAGTAGCCCCATCGCCAGCCGAGCTCCGGCATGTAGGCAAAGTTCATCCCGTACAGGCCGACGATCACCGTCCAAGCAATGCCGATCGAGCCCCAGGCAGTCACCTTCCGGACGAACCGATTCAGCTCGGTGGACACTCGCGTTTGGAACAGGTCGATCATTTCCTGCAGGTACTCGCGCTCAAGATCAGCAGTGTGCTGCAAGTGACGAAAGCCCTGCTGCATGTTTCGCACCCGGCGTAGGTCGGTCTGCATCAGTCCTTCCTGAAGGTCCATGGTCTCGATCAAGTTCGCGAACGACTCAGCCGCCTGGGCGGCACTGGTTCGGATCGCTTCCAGGTCGTGGCGGAGATCGAAAAGGTCCTGCAACAACGCTTCCGCCTTGATCGGATCCCGTTGCGACACGTCTCGCTCCAGCTGTGCGATCCGACCGGAAGACTCGGTGATCAAATCCTCGTGTGTCCGCATCGCCTCTGCCCTAATCGCGGCGACGAGCTCGAACGAACTCGCCGGACGCAGTTGGCCGCTGTCGATCCGCTGGCGCACTGCGGTGAGCTCGCGTCGCGCGATCTCCGAGGTCAACGACGTGCTCGTCGGGCCGAGCACGGTGACCAAAGCGCTGGGAGTCAGGAACACCTTCAGTGGCTGGAAATACAGGCGGCCGTCGGAACCGCGGGAGATTCCATTGATTGCGCTGAAGTGGTGGTCGGCGTAGAAGCGCATCTTCGGCACCGGAGACCGATTGTGGCACTCCTGAATGTCGCTCGGCCTGACCTCGATCAGCTCACCGAGCAGCGCCATGCTGTCCTCTTCAGTGTGGTCGAAGTCCAGCCAGAGGGTGCCGCTATTTCGAGTGGCGGCGTCACGTATCTCTGATCTCGACAGTGGCCGCACCCCGGCCGGTGAAAGGAGCCGTGCTTCCATTCCGAACCTCCTCGCAGCGACCAGACTGAGCGTCGCACACACGTGATCGGCCGGGTTGGCCAGGCCGGACACGTGGCGCACTCGTTCCTGGTGTGATCAAGCAGATCCTGGTCGACCTGGGTCTGCAACCTTCCGCGATGCCACGAGTCGACGCACCGTCGGCTCCGGGTGTTGGACTGGCTCCAGATGGACTGGATGACTGGATGCGTACCGTTCTGCAAGGGGCTGCGCAGTGACTCCGTGGACGACAACACTCAGCACGACGGTCAAGGCAATCGTCGCGACCACCTCGTCAATGGGTCCTGGTAGGCCATGCAGGTCTTCTAGCGCTATGAGAGCGAAGACGATCGAAGCCAGTCCGCGCGGGCCGAACCAGCCAATGAAGGCGACAGTGCGCCAGTCCATCCGGGTGCCCACCAGCGAGATCGCCACTGGCAGCATGCGGATCACGGTCAGGCTCAGCACGGCGTAGAGCAGGATCCGCCAGCTCCAATCCTCAGCGACGTTGGGAACTGCCAGAGCGCCGAAGAGGAGCCAGGAGATCATCGAGGCCAGGCCGCAGGTCTGCTCGACGTAATAGACCTCTGTCTCCCCACGTCGGCCGGCAAAGGCACCGAATGTGCTTCCCGCCACGAAAGCGGCGACAAAGCCGTTGGCGCCGATCGGTATCGCAGAGATATATGTCAACAGCGACAGAGCCAAGACAGCGGGCCCGGCGAACTCCTCCGAACTCCAGCCGCGCTGACCGGCAGCGCGCAGCAGAACACCGCCCAATGCACCCAGCAGCGCGCCCATCGTCGCCCCCAGAAGGAGTCCGAGCAAGGCATGCGGGGCGCCTTCCTGTGCCGCACCGGCTTCTGCAGCAATCGCGACCAGGGCGCCGGTGACGACGGGCGTGGCGAGTCCGTCATTCAGTCCACTTTCCACGTTGAGTGTCTGCCGCACTCGAGAGGGAACACGTCGGTCGGACATGACCGCCGAGCCAAGGGCTGCATCAGTAGGCGCCAGCGCGGCTCCGAGCAGCAATGCGTACCAGGGACTGACATCAAGGACAGCGGCGGCTGTCGCCGCTCCGAAGCCGATGGTCAACGGCAGACCCAAGGCAAGAAGCCGAAGGTAACGTCTGAAGTCTGTTTGCAGGGCCGAGAATCTGACCCGGCTGGCGTCGGCGAAGAGCACCCAGACAAGCGTGACTTCGGCTATCAGCTTCGTTGAGTGCGGATCGGGCTGGGCCTGCACCAGCCTCAAACCCTCGGCCAGGGCCAGACCCGTGGCGACGAAGAATATCGGCGTTGATATGGCCGCCACCCGTGCCGAAATAACTCCCCACAAAAAGATCGCCGCAAGAACCAGTGAAAGTGCGGCAACGTTCATAGCGTCATTTCCCCGTATTCCCGTAATCGCGACTCTGGCAGGACAGTCGCACTGCGCTATCAGGGATGATTTGAGCTCACCGTGCGGGGGGACGTCAAGCATGCATGCGTAGCATGGCGCGGACAGCCTTCCTGGTGGCACTCATGATGAAGGGAGCCTCGGGCCTCAGGTGTGCCAATTTCCGAAATATGGCAGCGCGACGTATTTCCGGCGACTCGGGGACGATCGGGTCGCCTGCTCAACCTGCCTGTGCGGCCCAAAGATCAGGGCCGAACACCTCATAGCGGATGTGGTGAGCCGGCACGCCCCGCTGCATTAGCTCGGTGCGAATATGACGCATGAAGCCGAGTGGGCCGCAGGTGAAGACGTGGACGTTGTCAGGCAATGGGATGTCGGACAGGTCCATGTGGCCCTGACGAGAGCTGGTGTCGTCGGGCTCCACATGCTCATACCAGGTGTAGGAGCTGAAGCTGTCGAGCTGATGCCCCATGCGCTGGACCGTCTGGCGAAGCGCATGATCCTGAGCGGTACGGTCGGCGTGGGCCACGATGACTTGCCGCCGAGGCTGTGTCCGCACGATGTGCTCCACGATCGGCAGGACGGTCGTGATGCCTGCCCCGGCGCTTGCCAGGAGGAGCGGGGAATCCGAGGGCGTCAGCACAAAATCTCCGGCCGGGGCGCTGACGTCCACGATATCGCCCACCTTCGCCTTGTCGTGCAGATAGCTGGACACCCGACCGTTGGGAGCGCCGTCCCTGCCGAGCACTCGCCGAACGGTGATCTGGAGTCGCGTACCGACCGCGGTCGATGAGACCGTGTACTGCCGCGGCTGGCGGTCACCGTCGGGCAAGTTGACGAACACCGAGACGTACTGCCCAGGCAGGATCTCCGGCAGCGGCAGGTCATCGGCTGGTTCCAGCACCAGGGAGATGATGTCGGACGTTTCCGTCGATGGTCTTGACGATGCGATACGGACGGGTGGGCTGGGCTGGATCGACGCCGGCATGCTGGTAGAGCCGCGCCTCCTCGGCGACCAACTGAAGGGCGAACAGCCAGTAGACCTCCTCCCAGGCCGCTGCGACCTCGGGAGTGATCGCCTCACCGAGGACCTGAGCCACTGCCTCCAGGAGATGGTGACCAACGACGGTGTACTGGTGAGATCGGACGCCCAGTGAGATGTGCTTGTAGGCGATCCGCCGCATGACGTGGGCGAACGACGGCGGGTTCGGGTCAATCAGCTGAACGGCGTACGCGACCACCGAGCTCGCGAGCGCCTTGGCCTGCTCCCCGGTGGCCTGGTTTCCCTGGTTGAACACTCGCAGCAGCTCGGGGTGTGCGGCGAACATGTTGCTGTAGAAGCGAGCCGTTATCTCATCGGCGTGCTCAGCGACGACCGAGGCTGTTGCTGAAACGACGGCGTGAGAGCTAGCCGACAGCAGTGATGAGGGGGCGGATTGGGCAGTGACGGTCATAGCTTCACTCCGAGAGCGCCGAAGGGTGCGACAGAGGTCACGTTACCGAGCCGAGCTGGTTCCCTGAAAGGGCTGTCTCGGGCTGGAAGAGAGCAAAAGGCGATCCGTCGAACCGATGTCGCGAGCACGGAATCACCAGCTTCACCAAACGCCAAGCCGGCGATGCCAATGCCGCCTATGAACGGTTTGGGACGACACCGGGACGGATAAAAGCTTGGGGATGCTCGGGTTTTGGGCCGTCCGTTTGCGCTCGGCGGCCCGCTAAGGAAAAGGGGGTAGCAGTGTCCAAAGCGAAACCGAGGTTCACCAAGGCGTACTCCTTCGGCCTGGTGACCGGCTTGTTCTTCGTGCTGTCATGGGCCGCACAGTTCATCTTCCAGATGATCACCGAACGGAACGAGGCCGCACAACACGGGCAGCCCTTCACCTGGTCCGACTTCTTGCCGCAATTCTTCTCGTCCACCTTCGAGAACTGGCAGTCGGAATTCTTGCAACTCATTTGGCAGGCCGCTGGCCTGGCGTTCTTCTATTTCTGGGGCTCATCTCAGTCCAGGGAGAGCGACGACCGACTGGAAGCCAAGGTCGACCGCCTGCTGTCCGAACAGGGGATCGACCCAGCCGAGTTCGACTATCGCGAGGAAGAAGCAGTCCAGAGATAGTTGCATCGATCGCGATTTGCCGCCCATTCGACGAGGTGCTCGCTGAATTCCGCGCTGCAACCCCTATCGGGCCTCTTCGCGACATCATTCAGCGTGCGCGGGCCTCTGCCCAGGTGTGGTAATCGGTGACATGTTCCTCCACCGGATTCGGTAGGTATCGACCAGCTCCTTGCGGCCCTTGAGCTGCATTGGACCGATCAGCTCCGCCTGGTCGTCGCCGGCCCGTAGCACGGTCACGGCGGCGGCGAGGATTTCACCACCGGTTGCCTGGCTCTGCAGCCGTTGGGCGATATTGACCGCGTCTCCCAGCACGGTGTAGTCCAGCCGTCCGGGCCCGCCGAGGGTTCCGGCGATCACTGTGCCGGTGTTGATCCCGATCCCGATCTGGGAAGTCGGCAAGTTCGTCTGCTCGGCGGTCTGGTTGAGGTCGCGCTGCCGGCGTTGCATGGCCGCCGCGCACACCAAAGCCTGCCGTTCATGATCCTTGACCGGGCGGGGCGCGCCGAACACCGCCATCACCGCGTCCCCGGCGAACTTGTCCAGGACTCCACCATGGGAACTGACCACTTCCACCATGGCCGTCAGGTGCCGCCCTATCACCTCCGCCACTTGCCGCGGCGGGAGCCGCTCGGCCAGGGAGGCAAAGCCGCGGATGTCGGAGAACACGATGGTTGCCTCGAGTTCCTCTTGCAGCGACAACGCCGACGGCGATGCCTCTACCAGCTCGGTGACCTCTGGCGGGAGGAAGGACGCCAGCGCGCGGGCAAACAGTGCCCGTTCCTTCATCTGCTGGAACCGAAGCCCGAGACCCGTCTGGGTCGCCAGATCGGTGATGAGCTTGTGGCTGGCGGGGGTGAGCGGTTCGGCTGGGGAAACCGTCACCGTCAGCGCCCCCAGCAGCTCCTCCTCGTGCCCTACCCGGAACGGCAGGCTGCTCGGGCAGGGCCTCGTCCAGGCTGCGACCCTGAAGAGGGACCGGTTCGGGCAGTTGCCCACCGACAGGCCATGAGTCCTGCGGCTGGAGTACGTCACCGAACCGCAGCCACACCGTCGCCTGCACCGCCCCAGTGGCCTCCACGACCAGCCGGGCCAGCCGCGGCAGCGAGTCGTCGCCGGATGCGCTCGCCATGGCGCGCGAGAACGTCGACAGGACTTCATACGGCGTGGCTCTGTTGCCGTAGACAAGTCGGTTGGCCAGCCGCCGGCTGCGGTCGCGCAAGGGTTGGAACGCCACCGCCATCACGCCGGTAGCGGCTACCGAGAGCAACAGGTTGGGTTGGCCCCCGGAGCCGATCAGCGTGCCAACTCCTACCACCACGGCCAGATAGATCACCGTGAACGCGGCGCTGAGCAGCCCATAGACCACCGTCCGGGCGATCAGCACGTCAATGTCGAAGAGGCGGTAACGCAGGATGGCCACACCCACGGCGACCGGAATTCCGAGTACCCCGCCAGCCGTCAGGACGGCTCCCGCCAGGTCCAGCGAGCCGGCTTGAGAGCCGGACCAGACATCGCCCGGAAGCAGCAGCAACAGGCCGAGCACCGCGAACGCGCCAGCATAAGTGAGCCACTTGAGCTGCTGATGCTCCACCCCTCGAGACCGCTTCAGCCGGATGAGAAGGGCGATCACTGTGGCGACAGCGCAGGCGGCCAGCACCAGGAGCGCGGCGTTGATGAAGGCCGTGCCAAGCGGGGCGCGAGGACTGGCGGGTCGGCTGTCCAGCAGGTCAAGGCCTCGGGCCGGCCACAGCAGCAGCAGCCCGACAGCGGCCAGCACTCCACCGGCCAGCAGCATCCAGCCGACCGTCCACCAGCCCCGCGACGGCGGCCGGCCGGACGGAAATAGCAGGCTACCCAGCACCAGCAGGGCGATGTTGGGATACCACAGTGCGGCCGACAGCCATGCGGCCGCACCGCCCAGCGGCGACCACATTCCGTCGGCGAGCGCATCAACGGCAGTGCGGGCAGCGATCCCCTCGGCTAGGCCGAGCAGGCCGGCTGCGCAATACAACCAGCCGATCGGCAACTCAGGCCGTCGCGACGCCACCAGCGCTCCAACCACCGCAAAGGCCACTTGGCCAAGCGCCCAGACGGCGTCGTCCGGCGTGAATGCGGCTGGCCCGTCAACCGCGGGATTCGACAGGCCGAGCGCGACGTAGACCAAGTAGCCGTAACGGCCAGCGGCACTACCGCCCAGTTCAGTAGCTTGGCGGCGCCTTCCGCCATCGGTTACCTCCTCCGGCCCCTGCGTTCGTTCCACCAGGTGCGGTCCGGACGCAGTCCACGTCATCATTCTCGCGCGGCCGGATTGGCTAGCGACTCCTTCGGCGGCATGCTGGCTTGGCCGGTCCGCTCGTCCTTGCGGTGCTTGGATGAATCTGCGAGCGTGGCTCGGGCAGTTCCCGAGGTGACTGTCACCGCTACCGTGGCCACTGGCGGCAGATGTGGGTGTTACCAGGAATCACAACCGCCGTACAACCGTGTCGAATCCGCAACGATGCGTGGATAGAGTCGACGCACAACTCGAGAGAACTCGCAGGGAGTGCGGTGCCGAAGGTCGAGACCAGGCAGGTACACGCGTCTTCGCGTATCAGCGCACCGGAAATTCGGCTCCTGATCGTGGTCTCGGTGCTGATTTTGGCCGCGGTGTTCGTCTCGTCGAGAGTCCAGACTCCGCCGCTGCTGCACTCGATCGCCCTTTTCGGACACCTGGCGGCGCTCATCGTCGGCTTCGGTTCGGTGGTGGGGGTGGACTACTTCGGGCTGCTCTGGTTCCTCCGCCGGATCTCGCTGGAGACGATGCTGCTGCAAGCCGATCGGATGTCGCCGTTGATCTGGCTCGGTTTGGGAGGGCTCATCATTGACCGGGTCCTTGATGGAGCCGCAGCTCGAAGCACCGTTGACATTGATCAAGATGGGCTGTGTCGTCGGAGTCGGGATAGTCGGCGTCCTGGCGTTGTCGACCAAGCGAACGATGATGCGGCAGATGCCGAGAGTTAGCGCCTCGGTGCTGATGCGCGGGCTGCTACTCGCCGCGACGTCTCAAGCGTTGTGGTGGTCCGCCGTGCTGATCGGCTTTTTGAACATGCGCTCGACGTCTTGATCAGGCGGCTGTCGGGCCGCGCAGATGCTCGCGATGCGAGCCGCCTCCGCTGGGCAGATACCACGCTCGTTACCAACAACCCCACCCCAAGAACAGTGGTCACCGACGCCACTGCGTGCTGCCACCATGTCCATTGCAACTCGAGATCCGCGCCGTTCGGGAGTCGCCGCAAAGGTGCGGAAGTGATCGGGAGCTGCGCGACGACCCAGCCGATGAAGACCCATCCCCATACGACAAACGCAATTGGCAGCCGAACGCGCCTCCGACTCGGGTCACCGCCAATAAGGCAGACGGCCAACGGCACGACCCAGACGAAGTGGTGCAACCACGAGACCGGCGAGGCCAGGGCACCGGCAATTCCACACAGTGTCACCGCCAGGCCGATCTCCCCGAGCCGGTGCCAGAGCATGGCAGCCCAGACACCCACCAACGCGACGACGACTGCCAAACCCAGGCCGATCAGCGCCGACGTTCGACCCGGCTCCAGGATCCGTACGACATCGGCCATGACCGACTGGTTCGTGTAGTAGATGAGGCTTTGACCCAGCCCCGTATCACCGGCAGCAAGGCGCGTCCAGAAGTCGATCGAGGGACCCGGAAGCACCAGCAGGCTGCCGAGCGTCAGGACGACACCAGTGAGAATGGCGGTCATGGCCGCGCGCCATCGACGTACGGCAATCAGGTAGATCACGAATATCGCCGGAGTGAGCTTGACGGAGGCCGCGATCCCGGTCAGCACTCCGGGAGGCAGGATGCGTCGCGGTAGCACCGCCGGCCCGGGCACCAGGTCGAGAACGACGAGTGCCATCAAGAAGATCCCAGGCTGGCCGAAGGCCAAGCGTCTCGCTGATCGGGTCGACGAAATACACGCACGCCGCGCCCACCAGGCTAAGTCGCCATCCCTTCAAGCCGAGCCGGTACAACACGGCGAGAAGGGCCAGCACGCTTGCGACCGTCCAACCGATCTCTACCGCCGCGCTCGGCAGCACAGTGAGCGGGACGGTCAACAATGCAGCAAACGGCGGGTAGAGGAATGGCAAGGGGCCTGGCAATGCGTAGAAGTCGCCGCCATCCAGCAGCGTCGCGCCGGCGCTTCGATAGACGTCGAGATCCACCATGTGCGGACGCCAAGGAATCAACGTACCGCCCACGAACGTCGTGGCGGCCATCCAGAGCCCAACAACGATCGGCAGCACGCACACCGCCACGGCCCGACCCAAGGCTGCGATCCCGAGAGTTCCAGGAGCGCCCTTGTCCGCGACGGGTGGCGGTGATTCAGACGTCGTGCCGTCGGTCACCTGCTGAGCCATGCCTGAATCGTCTGGCCCACGCCGGACTCGTGATTGCCGGGAACCACGGTGAACGTTCCGCCCAACAGCAACGGATGCGCATTGGACACCACGAACGGCATGCCGGCCCAGGACAGCATGGCCACATCATTCGGCATGTCACCGAAGGCGGCAACGTCGCTTGCGTCGATGCCGAGTCGGGCACACAACCGCTGGAGCATGGAGGCCTTGCTCACTCCCGGCGCGCTGATCTCCACCAGTCCAATGTCGTGACTGGCTGAGTGTGTAGCCGTGAGCAGGTCGCCGAGGACAGAGCGGACTCGCTCCAGCAGATCATCCGGACGGATCTCGATGTGCCGGATCAGCATCTTGACGAAATCTTCGTCGCGCACGATCTGCTCCGCCGACCCGCTGAAGATGGCCGGGTCGCTGCCCTGATCCGACGGCCAGCTGGCGTACGTCGGTTCGTAGCCGAAACGAGTGCCGGACTCGAACGCGAACGCCACCCCCGGCACTGCTGCTCGTACGAGCTGTACCGCTTCCAGCGCCGCCTCACGGTCGATGCAGATCCGATCGAGCAGCTCGCCGGCGCCCAGGTCGTACAGGGCGGCACCGTTGCTGGCGATCACGGTCGGGTGTGCGCCCGGAAGGTCGCGGATCACGTCCAGCCACCGCACTGGCCGGCCCGTGGCGAAGACGACAGGAATTCCCGCCTGCTTGAGCCGCGCCGACGGCCGCCGAATTGAGTTCGCTCACCGATCCGTCGGGGGAGAGAAACGTGCCGTCGAGATCTGTCGCGATGAGTCGCGGAATGGGATGGCGATGGGTCATGACCGGCCCTGCACTAGAGGCGGGAGCGCGGGGAGTTCGTCACTGCCGACGATCCGGAGCTCTCCGGTGTCGGTTCGCCTCCGCTGGTCTCCGTGCCGGACGGAGATGGCGACCCGCTGGTGGGCGAGCCAGAACCGGGCGAGGGTGGACCCGAATCGCTCGGAGAAGCTGAGCCGGACTCCGATGGGGATCCCGACTCCGGTGAGCCGGAGCCGGACTGCGGTGAGCTGGATTGCGGCGGCGGGCTACCTGACTGGCCGGTCGGCGGCGGTGGGGACTGCGGCGGCTGGTTGCGAAAGATCAAGATGGCGATCAACACCGCAAGCGCAGCCAGCAAGATCATCAACAACCAGGAGACCAGGATCGTCCGCCACCCGGCGCGGTCGAAACGTCCCGGCCAAGGCAGCGGCCACAACCGGGTCAGTCCCGGCTTGACCTTGTCGATCCAGTAGTGCTGGTAGCCGGGCCCCACGGGGCGACCAAGCGGAGCCAGCGTGGCCAGCTCGACCTCGTCCAAGATCTGCGCGGCCTGGTCAGCGGCGGCCGGTGACCCGTCGTAGGCCAGCGCCACCCACGGGGCGACGATCCGGTCGTCGGGAGCAGTCGGGTCATCCTGGTCAGCGACGTACTTGCGGGCAAGTCGGCCGAAGTCCTGGCCGTGACCACCGCGGGCCAGCACCGAGTCGATATGCATGGCGTTGACCACGCCGGCGAGCCGATCTCGGGCAACAGGGTCAGCTGCGGCGCCCTCCGATAACAAGATCACCAGGGCCGGCTGGCTTGCCGTGTCCAGCCCTGCGACACCCGGCTCTGTCCCGCTGTGTGCGGTGAACGCGATCCCGGCCGGAGTCGCATGAAGCCGAGCATCGAGCCAGAAGTCGCCAATTCGAGGCGGATCCTGCGGCAGCAGTGGGCTCACGGGGACGTAGCCGTCGCCGTGTCCCCAGAGGGGATCATGCGACTCAGGCGGCGTCATGGTTCCTCGATCTCGTCGGCGATGCTGCGAGCGGGCCGTCGCAGCCGGTCCGGGAAGCAGGTGCGAGTCTATTCGCGCCCCTCGACCGTCTCACGGCCAACGCACAGCTGGCACAAAGCTGGATGAGCGACGAATCTGCGAGAATTGGGACCCGCGTGCAGGATTGACGAGACGCTTGAACGATCGCTTCAGGCCACGACCACAGGAGACGTCGAGTGAGCAGTCCCTCCTACGGCCCCCCCGGCTCATCGGTGGGCGATCGGGCGCAGCCGGGACAAAGCACCAACGGAGGCCAGCCTGGCCAGGGCGGAGCCCAGCCGGGATCACTCCAGTCCGGACAGAGCGGCAACGTCCAGGCAGCGCGCGTGCTCGGCGACGCGATCGCTCAGGTGCAGCGGGTCATCGTCGGTCAGGAACACATGGTGGAGCAGCTGATGGTGTCGCTGCTCGCCAAGGGTCACTGCCTGCTCGAAGGTGTGCCGGGTGTCGCCAAGACCCTGGCAGTCCGGAGTTTCGCCACCGTTGTGGGCGGAGAGTTCGCCCGGATCCAATTCACTCCCGACTTGGTGCCGTCCGACATTGTCGGCACCCGCATCTACAAGGCGAGCCAGGAGGCCTTCGACGTCGAGCTGGGGCCGGTCTTCGTCAACTTCATCCTGGCCGACGAGATCAACCGAGCACCGGCAAAGGTGCAGGCCGCCATGCTCGAGCTGATGGCCGAGAAGCAGGTCTCGATCGGCGGTACGACGTACCCGGTGCCACAGCCGTTCATCGTGATCGCCACTCAGAACCCGGTCGAGTCCGAAGGGGTCTACCCGCTGCCGGAGGCCCAACGGGACCGGTTCTTGATGAAGGTCGACGTCCCCTACCCGCGGGGCAACGAGGAGTTCGACATCCTGCGCCGGATGAGCGTCGATCCGCCGACCCCGCAGCCAGTGCTCAACCCACAGATGATCCTGTCGCTGCAGCGACAGGCATCCGAGGTCTTCGTGCACAACCTGGTGGCGGAGTACATCGTGCGCCTGGTGCTCGCGACCCGCACCCCAGCCGAATTCAATCTGCCGGATCTGACCTCGGTGATCCAGATCGGCTGCAGCCCGCGCGCCACTCTGGGCC
The DNA here is from genome assembly GCA_963808495.1 of uncultured Actinomycetota bacterium. GTDB lineage: Bacteria > Actinomycetota > Actinomycetes > Propionibacteriales > Propionibacteriaceae > Microlunatus. The sequence continues at coordinate 198,244 of CAWEGC010000008.1, read as the reverse complement.
TGGTCGCCGCAGCCCGCGCGCTCGCACTGATCCACGGCAGGGACTACGTGTTGCCGACGGACGTACAGGCGGTGGCCCGTGACGTGATGTCGCACCGGATCGTGCTGGGCTTCGACGCCGTGGCCGACAACATCGCGCCGGCGCAGGTCATCGAACGGATCGTGGCGATGGTCCCGCCACCAACTCCGGTCTGGAACGCGCAGGCAACGAACAATGCACCGCGCCCGGTGACCGGCCAGTCGCCGTACGTGTCGCAACCCGAATTCCGCTGAGATCGGCCAGTGTCGTATCCGCCCCCTAACCGGCCTCCCAACTTCCCGCCCCCAACCGGGCCGCCGGTCGCTCACCCGCAGCCGGCTGTCGTGCCCGCGGTACGGCGGCCGCAAGGGTTTTCGGCGCCTACGCCGCAGTCGTACGGAGCGGCGTCGTCGGTGGTCGGCGTCCCGACCTTTCCCACCATCCCGCTGAACAAGCTGGCGCCCGAGGCCGCGTTGCGGAGGCTGGAACTGACGATCGTCCGGCGACTGGAGGGGTATCTGCACGGCGACCACCTCGGACTGCTCCCGGGACCAGGCTCGGACGCCAACGAAGCGCGGGTCTACCGACCCGGCGAGGACGATGTCCGCAGAATCGACTGGTCGGTGACGGCGCGCACCACCGTGCCGCACGTGCGCGACACCATCTCCGACCGGGAACTCGAGGTCTGGGCATTGCTCGACGTCACCCCGTCGATGAACTGGGGTACCGAGGGGGTCACGAAACGCGATCTGGGGATTGCGGCCATCGCCACGATCGGCTTCCTCAGCCAGAAGATGGGCGACCGGTTCGGCGGCTACATCATGCGCCCGAGCAATCTGAGTCGGTTGCCCGCGCTGTCCGGCCGCTCCGCCCTGTACGGGCTGTTACGCAAGATGCTGATCGAGCCGTTCGTACCCGACCACGCCGAGGGTCCGATGACTCTCTCGGCGGCGGTCGAGCAGCTCTCCCGTACTCAACGGCGGCGCGGACTGCGCGTCGTCGTGTCCGACTTCCTCACCCCTGGCGACCACGAGCTGGACCCGAACGTGGAGCCGGAGTGGGAACGGTCGATGCGGCGCCTCGGAGTTCGCAATCAGGTCCTGGCGATCGAGGTCGTCGACCGGCGCGAGGTGGAGTTTCCCAACGTCGGCGACATGTTGATCCGCGATCCGGAGACCAGTTTTGAGCGCTACGTGAACACCGCGGACCCCGACGCCCGCGCGCGGATGGACGCGGCCAGCGCCGCACAGCGGGAACGAATCCGGATTTCGCTTCGTCGTGCAGGTGTCGGACATATCCAGTTGCGTACCGACCGAGACTGGGTGCAAGACATCGCGAGGTTTGTGATGGCGTATCGCCGGGTCGCGAGCATGCTGCACGCGCCGCCTCAGGGAGTGGCCAAGTGATCTCCGAGCTCGCGTTCGGTTCGCCGGATCGGTTGCTCATCCTGCTCGTCATCCCGCTCCTGATCGTGGCGTACATCATCGCGACCCATCGCAAGAACCGCCGTGGTATGCGCTTCACGAACACCTCCATGCTCGATGTCGTGGTGCCCAAGCAGTCACAGTGGCGGCGTCACCTCGCGGTCGCACTGTCGCTGTTGAGCTTGATCACCCTGACGGCGGCGTTCGCGCAACCCAAGACCCAGGTGGATGTGCCCCGCGAGCGGGCTACCGTCGTGGTGGTGATCGACGCGTCACTGTCGATGGAGGCCACCGACGTGAATCCAGACCGGCTTTCGGCAGCCAAACAGGCGGCGGTGGCCTTCGTGGAGAGCCTGCCCGAGAAGTACAACGTCGCGGTGGTGTCGATGTCGGGTAACCCGAACATCCTGGTGCCGCCGACTCTGGCCCACAACACCGTCGAAAACGCGATCAACACCATCAGGCTGCAGGAGTCGACGGCGATCGGGGAAAGCATCATCACCGCGCTTCGCGCGCTCGAGCAGGCACCGAAGGACCCTGCGAACCCCGAGGCAATCGCGCCGGGAGCGATCGTCATGCTCAGCGACGGGACGAATACCGCTGGCCGGGCGCCTCAACAGGCGGCCGCGGAGGCGCGGGCGGCCAAAGTGCCGATCTACACGATCGCGTACGGCACCGAGAACGGTTACGTTGACCTTGACGGAAAGCGTGAACCCGTGCCGGTCGATCATGAATTGATGCAGGAGATCGCCGAGCTGAGCGGCGGAAAGTACTTCAGTGCCGCCACCCCTGATCAACTCAGGACGGTGTACGACAACATCGGCTCCCAGGTCGGATACGAGAAGGCGGATCGCGAGGTAACCGCGCGGTTCGCGGGGTACGGTCTCGCGTTCGCCGTTCTTGCTGCGCTCGGCGCGATCTCGCTGGGGGCGAGGTGGCCGTGATGTTCACCCACCGCTTGCGTCCGAACGCTGTCGAGGTGTCGGCCCGATGATTCCGATGCTGCAGTTTCTTGCGCCGTCACGGTTGTGGCTGCTGCTTCTCATCCCGGCGCTCGTCGGGCTCTACCTGCTGCTGATCCAGCGCAAGCGGAACCGGAACAAGCAGGTGGGGCGGACCATGTTCGACCTGGTGATTCCCCGGGACCGGACCTGGCTGCGGCATCTGGCCGTCGGACTGTCGATCCTGAGCCTGCTGACGCTCACCCTCGCTTTCGCCAAGCCGAAGGACGAGGTCTCCGTGCCCCGCGAGCGGGCAACGATCGTGGTGACGATCGATGTCTCCTTGTCCATGGAGGCAACCGACGTCGAGCCCACCCGGCTGGAAGCCGCCAAGGGGGCGGCGGTGGATTTCGTCAACGCCCTGCCGCCCAAGTTCAATGTCGCACTGGTCTCATTTGCCGGAACGGCGACGACGGTCGTGCCCCCGACGCTTGATCGCGGCGCGGTCACGGCCGCCATCGAGAACCTCCGCCCCGACCGCTCAACTGCGATCGGCGAAGGGATCTATACCTCGCTCGCCGCGCTGGCCCAGGTGCCTCCGGACCCCGACAACCCCGACGCGGTCGTTCCTGCGCGCGTCGTGCTGCTCAGCGACGGAAAGACTCAGGTCGGGCGAACCTCAGATCAAGCGGCACAGGAAGCAAAGGCCCAGCGCGTGCCCATCTACACCATCGCGTACGGGACCGCCGATGGTTACATCGAGATTGGTGGCCGGCAAGAGCCGGTCCCCGTGGATAAGGCCGAACTTGCCCGGGTCTCGAAGATCTCTGGCGGCGAGGCCTACAGCGCCTCGTCAGCGGGAGAGCTCAAACAGGTCTACAAGGACATCGGCAGCTCGGTCGGCAAGGAGAAAGTGGACCGGGAAGTGACAGCACGTTATGCCGGGTTCGGCCTGGGCCTGGCGATTCTCGCGGCGCTCGGCATGGTCTCGTTGGGCGCCCGCTGGCCCTAGTCTGCTGAGCATGGGGGTGGCGGAAAACCTCGGCCGAGTCCGGGCCAGGGTCGATGAAGCCTGCCGAAGGGTGGGGCGGGAGCCGGCTGAAGTCCGGCTGATGCCGGTGACCAAGACGCACGGTCCTGGATTGATCAAGGAGGCATACGCGGCGGGAGCGCGGGTCTTCGGTGAGAACCGGGTGCAGGAGGCGGCGGAGAAGGCTGAACAGCTCGCGGGACTCGCCGACCTTCAGTGGGCGATCATCGGTCATCTGCAAAGCAACAAAGTCAAGCAGGTAACGGAATTCGCGAGTGAGTTTCATGCGCTCGACTCGGTCAAGATCGCCGAGGCCCTCGACCGCCGACTGCAGCAGCAGGGGCGGAGTCTCGATGTGTTCGTTCAGGTCAACTCCTCCGACGAACCGCAGAAGTTCGGTCTGCCGCCGGATGAGGTCGAGCCGTTCGTGGTGAACCTCAAGACGTTCACCACGTTGCGGGTGCGGGGGCTGATGACACTCGCGGTGTTCTCCGATGAGCAACAAGCTCTGGCTGCTTGTTTCGCCCGGATGCAGTCGATCCAGCTGCGACTTCGTGAGCGAGATCTGGCACCCGGCACCTACGACGAGCTTTCGATGGGCATGTCGAACGACTTCGAGCTGGCCATCGCCTATGGCGCGACCACAGTCCGGGTGGGCGAAGCGATCTTCGGTCCGCGGCTGAGCACCGCCCAGTAGGCTCACCTGCGTTTCTGCCATCTTGGTGATCACCCGGTGAGCACGACACTCCGACGCGGCCCATTGCGGGCCCGGTTGTTGGTCTGGCCCTGATTACTGGTGCAAGATGAGACCACAACCAAACGATCCGCCTGCGGCCGCGCCGGTTTGAGGATGTCGGGGAAGGCAGCCCTCAAGCTGTCTGGTCTCGCCGCCTGGAGGATCGCATGAGTAGCACCCGTGGAGTTTTGTTCATCCACTCCGCGCCAGCCGCGCTGTGCCCGCATATCGAGTGGGCGATAGGCGGCGTACTTGGCGCGCCTGCCCGACTGGACTGGATCCCACAGCCGATCGAACGATCTGCGTACCGGACCGACTACTCGTGGACCGGATCGGTGGGGACAGGCGCCCGGCTGGCGTCGGCACTCACGGGCTGGCAGAAGCTCCGGTACGAAGTCACCGAAGACGCCACGAGCTCAGGCGAGGGTGAGCGATACGCCTACACGCCGACGCTGGGTGTCTTCTACGCCGTCACCGGCAAGCACGGCGACATCCTGGTGCCCGAGGATCGGCTACGGCACGCCATGATGACCGCCAACTCCGGTGGCCGCGACCTACACGCCGCACTGGACATCCTGCTCGGCAAGGAATGGGACGACGAATTAGAACCGTTCCGCTATGCCGGTGAAGACGCGCCGGTCCGCTGGCTACATCAGGTTGTCTGAGGGAATCACCCGACAGCCCTGCTAGAGCTGACGCTGAGCCCGCCGCCAAACGACGTCTCGGGCTGACGCGCTGATTTCCGTCAGGAATCACAAGGGGATGTTGGTGTGCCCCCCACGCGCCCCGATGTCGGTGTCCCGGATGGCCCTGGCCAGGGCGGAGCGGGTGCTGGACGGGGCCACGATCTCGTCGACGACGCCGATCTCGACCGCCTTCTCGACACCGCCGGCGATGCGCTCGTGCTCAACGGCCAGCTCTGCTTCGACCTGGGGTCGGAGATCGTCGGCGACCTCCGCCAGCTTCCTGCGGTGCAGAATCCGAACCGCCGCAATCGGCCCCATCACCGCGACTTCGGCGCCCGGCCACGCGAAAACCTTCGTCGCACCCAAGGAGCGGGCGTTCATGGCGATGTACGCGCCGCCATAGGCCTTACGCGTCACCAGCGTCACCCGAGGGACCACCGCTTCACCGAAGGCGTGCAGCAGCTTGGCCCCTCGGCGCACCACGCCGTCCCACTCCTGGCCGACACCCGGCAAGTACCCCGGCACGTCGACCAGCACGATCAGCGGGACGCCGAAGGCGTCGCACATCCGAACAAAGCGGGCAGCCTTCTCCGCACTGAGTGAGTCGAGACAACCGCCAAGCCGCAGTGGGTTGTTGGCGATGACGCCGACCGTACGACCGCCCAGCCGGCCGAGAGCAATAGTGACGTTCGGCGCCCAGCGAGCGTGCAGCTCGATCATCGACTCTTCGTCCAGCAACCCCTTGATCAACGGGTGCACGTCGTATGCGCGCCGAGGCGACTCCGGCAGCAAGGACGCCAGGTCGGCATCGGCCACCTCTGGTTGTGTTGTGCCCTGGCTGGCCAGCAGAGTGGCCAGCGACCTGCCCTGCTCGATGGCGTGCGATTCGCCGTCCGCCACGATGTGCACGACCCCCGAGCGGCGGCCGTGAGTGTCCGGACCGCCGAGCCGCAGCATGTCGACGTCCTCGCCGGTGACCGAGCGAACCACGTCCGGACCGGTGACGAAGATTCGGCCTTCGGGCGCCAAGATCACGATGTCGGTGAGGGCCGGCCCGTACGCCGCGCCCCCGGCGGCGAAACCCAGGACGATGGATATCTGCGGGATCTTGCCGGAGGCCGTGGTCATGGCGTGGAAGATCCGGCCGACCGCATCCAACGACAGCACACCTTCAGCCAGCCTGGCGCCGCCGGAGTGCCAGATGCCGAGAATAGGAACCTTTTCCTTCAGCGCGCGTTCGTAGGCCTGAACGACGACGTCGCAGCCGTGCACTCCCATCGCCCCACCCATGACGGTGGCGTCGGAGCAGAACGCAACCACCGGGCTGCCGTTGATGGTGCCGACCGCAGCCAGCATGCCCGAGTCGTCGTCGGGGGTGATCAACTCCACCGATCCCTTGTCGAGCAGCGCCTGCAGCCGGAAATTGGGATTGCGGGGATCGAGTTCTCGCGGCAGCTTTTCTTTCTTCGGTGGCACCTTCCCTGGAGACGGCAGCCGTTCGGCGGCGGTACTCGCTGGAGGTGGTGGGGCTGTGGTGGTCATCTGTCGATCTCCGTCGCGTAGGCGTTGGTTAGTGCGACGGCGACGTTGTGGCCGCCGAAGCCGAACGAGTTGTTGATGCCGGCCAGGTCTCCACTCGGAAGATCGCGGACCTTGGTGGCGATATCGATGCCGAGGTCAGGCTCACAGTTGTCGAGATTGATCGTTGGCGGCACCTTGCGGTGTCGCAACGCGAGCAGGGTTGCCAGAGACTCCAGGGCGCCGGCACCACCGAGCAGGTGTCCGGTCATCGACTTGGTGCCGTTGACGATGGCTTCGGTGTCCTCGCCGAGGGCCTGGCGGATCGAGCTCGCTTCCGTTATGTCGCCTTGCGGAGTCGACGTGGCGTGCGCATTGACGTGGACGATGTCCGCCGGATCCAACTCGCCTTCTCGAAGCGCGCGGGTCATTGCCAGCGCCTGGGTGTGGCCCGTGGGATTGGGCTGGACCATGTCATGAGCGTCAGCGGTGATGCCGGCGCCGGCGAGCTCGCCGTAGATTTTGGCGCCTCGTGCTTGAGCGTGCTCGAGGGTCTCGATGACGAACATCGCGGCGCCCTCAGCCAGCACGAAGCCGTCCCGGTCCACGTCCCAGGGGCGCGATGCTCGTTCGGGTTCGTCGTTGCGCCGGCTCATCGCCTGCATCTGCGCGAAGCAGGCGATCGGCAGCGGGTGGATGACGCCCTCAGTTCCGCCGACCACCACGACATCGGCCCGACCCAGCCGGATCATGTCCAGCCCCAACGCGATCGACTCGTTGCTGGACGCGCACGCCGAGACGGGAGTGTGAACGCCTGCTTGGGCACCCAACCGCAGGCTTACGTTGGCCGCCGTAGCGTTGGCCATCAGCATGGGAATGGCCAATGGACTGACTCGCCGGGAGCCCTTGTCCTTCTGTATGTCCCAGTTGACCAGGAGGGTCTGCAGCCCGCCGATACCCGTGGCTATCGCGACGCCGAGGCGTTCCCGATCCACTGGGTTCTCCTCCTTCAAGCCGTAGCCCGCGTCCCGCCACGCCTCCATTGCCGCGATGACGCCTAGCTGCGCGGAGCGGTCAAGCCGGCGAGCTTCCACTCGATCGAGGACCTCCGACGGATCGACCGCGACCTGTGCTGCGATCTTGACGGGTAGATCCTCAGCCCATTCGGCGTCGATCCTCCGGACGCCGGACTTGCCGGCCAGCAGGGCCTCCCACGTGCTGGCCGCGTCGCCACCCAGGGGTGTGGTGGCGCCGATACCGGTTACGACTACGGGTGTTCGTGTCATCTGAGCACTCCTTGCGGATGCGGTGCTATGTGGAGATGGATGGGGGAGCCGTACGGAGCTCAGGTGTTGCTGGCTCCCGGCTTTCGCGATCTACGAAGCTGCGCGCTCGATGTAGGCAACGGCGTCGCCGACCGTCTTGAGGTTCTTCGCCTCTTCGTCGGGGATGCTGACCCCGAACTTCTCCTCGGCGGCGTAGATGATCTCGACCATGGATAACGAGTCCACATCGAGGTCGTCGGTGAACGACTTGTCGAGCTGGACATCGTCGGCCGGTACACCGGCGACCTCGTTGACGATTTCAGCGAGGTCGGTCCGGACTTCTTCGGTGGTGGGCATGAGCATGACTCCTTCAGGATGAGTGGGATCACATCGGGCGAACAGCTTAGGGAAGGACGATCACCTGGCCGGCGTAGACCAGGCCGGCCCCAAACCCGATGATCAAGCAGGTCTGACCGGACTTGGCCTCGCCGGAGTCCAGCAGCGCCTCGAGGGCGAGCGGAATGGACGCCGCCGAGGTGTTGCCCTGATAGGCGATGTCGCGGCCGACCACCACCTTCTCGGGTAGCTTCAGCGCTCGGAACATGGCGTCGGTGATTCGCATGTTGGCCTGATGTGGAACGAACACATCAAGATCATCAGGACTGACCCCGGCTGCATCGAGCGCCTCGGCCGCGGTCTTGGACATGGTGTAGGCGGCCCACTTGAACACCGGGTTGCCGTCCATCCGCAAGGTGGGCCAGTGCGGATCGCCAGCCTCACCCTCGGCCTTGTCGAGGGCGCGGTCCCAAGGCTCGGTCTGCTGGATCAGCGGCGCCTGCTCACCGTCCGAACCCCAGACCACCGGACCGATGCCAGGTTCGTCGCTGGGCCCGATCACGGCTGCGCCGGCACCATCAGCGAAGAGAAAGGCGGTCGAGCGGTCATGCTTGTTGGTCATGTCGCTGAGCCGTTCCACACCGACGACCAAGACATATTTGGAGGCGCCCGTACGAACGAATGAGTCGGCCATTGCTGTGGCGTAGCAGAACCCGGCGCAGGCCGCAGAGATGTCGAACGCGGCCGCACCGGTGGCGCCGAGCTCGCTTGCGATCGTGGTCGCCACCGCTGGTGTTTGGTAGAGGTGGGTGACGGTGGAGACGATGACGGTGTCGATCTGGGCCGGCTCGACTTCGGCGCGCTCCATCGCACGGCGAGCGGCGGCCACAGACATCATCTGGACTGTCTCGTCCTCCGATGCCCAGCGGCGCTCGATGATGCCGGATCTGGTGCGGATCCACTCATCGGACGAGTCGATATAAGTACAGATTTCGGCGTTGTCGACTATCCGGCGCGGCCGGTAGCCGCCGACGCCGAGGATGGCCGAGAAACTGGCACCCCTGCTGACAGCGAGATTCATCGGGTGACCTCCGTAGCCTCGGACGTTTCGACGTTGGGATACAGGCGCAGGAGGGGCTGGCCTGGAGCAACAGGGTCGCCGTTCTCCACCAGCCACTCGACGACGATGCCGCCGTGCGGCGCGGTGACCGGGATCTCGTCGCGGAGATTCTTGACGGTGCCCACAGTGCTGTGGTTCGGCAGCACACTGTCGGTCTCGATGTCGTCGGTCCGGGTGAATTGTCCCTTGCCCGGCGAGACGACCAGGCGCCACGTGGGATTGCCGGAGATCGGCGAGGCGAGCGCCGGGCCGCCGTGCTTTCGGACGAAGTTCATCGCATCGGGCAACTGGTCGGGGGTGTTGAGCGCGAAGAGATCGACGCCCTTGAGGTTGCGCTTGGCGATGCCGGTCAGCGTGCCGGCCGGTGGCATCTCCAGCAGACCGGTGACACCAAGATCCGCCATAGCCGTCATGCAAAGGTCCCATCGGACGGGAGAGGCGACCTGAGCGACCAGGCGTTTCAGCACCTCACGACCGGAGTGCACGACCTGGCCGTCGGCGTTGGACAGCAGGCGGGTGCGCGGGTCGTGGGTGGTGATAGCCCTGGCCAGAGAGGCCAAGTGAGCGACCGCTGGTTCCATGTGGACGGTGTGGAACGCACCGGCCACGCTCAGCTCGACCAGCCGAGCCCGCTCCGGCGGCTGGGCGGCGAATTTGGCGAGCTGTTCCTTGGTTCCGGCCGCCACGATCTGTCCGGACCCGTTGTGATTGGCGGCGGTCAAGCCGTGGGCGGCGATAGCCTCCAGCACGTCCTCCGGATTGCCGCCGACCACAGCGGTCATCGAGGTAGGAGTGGCATCACTGGCGGCAGCCATCGCCCGGCCACGTTCTCGGACGAAAACCATGGCCTGCTCAGCCGACAGCACGCCGACTCCGGCGGCGGCCGTGATCTCGCCGACGGAGTGTCCGGCGGCAACCCCGATCAGCGGATAGGCGTCTGCCGGGTGCGGGAACAGCTCGAGAGCGGCCAGCAGGCCGGAGGCGACCAGCAGGGGTTGTGCGATCGCGGTGTCACGAATGGTCTCCGCGTCGGCGTCGGTGCCGTAGTGGCGCAGGTCGAGGCTGGACACCGCTGACAGCCAGCTGAGCCGATCCGCGAACGTGGACTCGGTCAGCCACGGGCGCAGCAACCCTGGGGTCTGCGCACCCTGGCCGGGCGCCACGATCACGAGCATCCCTCAATCGTTCCCGAATCTGTCGTGGCATGCCGTTCGGGGACGCCACGAATCTTCGGGCGCCCTATTGTTTACCTCCTACAAACGCCCGTAGTCCGAGCCGAGCTCGACTTTGAGCCCCGTCGGCATTGTTCGAGCCCTGTACTAAGGGCTCAAGGTGCATCAACCGGGCTCAAAGTCGCAGGAGTGCCCCGACATGTGGGCATCGTGTGATCGCCTTACGGTTCGGTGGCGATGCGACTCAGGTGGGTTTGAGCAGCCGGCCAAGGGTCAAGGCGAGGCGGAGAGCGTACGCATCGCGGGGGTCGGTGGGGCTGTAGCCGCTCACCTCCTGGATGCGGCGGAGCCGATAACGGACCGTGTTGGCGTGCACGAACAACGCTCGCGACGCGGCTTCGATCGAGGAGCCCTGGTCGAAGAAGGTGACGAGGGTGTCCAACAGGCCGCCTCCTGACGCAAGGAGCGGGTCGTAAAGGCCGCGCGCCAGCTCTCGACGCGCATGACCGTCACCAGCCAACGCACGTTCGGGCAGCAGGTCCTCTGCGGTGACCGGCCGTGGTGCCTCCGGCCAGCCAACGGCCGCACGGAAGCCAGACAATGCCTCACGGGTGCTGGATGCGGCCTCCATCAGGTGTTCGACGGGCGGTCCGACGACGATCGGGCCGGGGCCGAAGTCGCCGGCGAAGGTGCGTACGACCTCGACGGCTCGAGCGGCCGAGGTGAATGCGCTGCTCCCCAGGACGACGACCATGCGATCGCCCTGGACCGCACCGAGCATGTCGGCGCCGCCGATGACCGACGCATGACGAATGGCTTCCAGTGCCTGGGCCGGTTCCAGTTCCGGGGCTGAGCCCACGACGACCACAACTGGCGCAGCTGACCGCCAACCCAGGGTCGACGCGCGAGAGAGAACCGTCTCATCGGTCTCTCCACGCAGCACCGCATCCACGACAAGCGCTTCCAGACGTGCGTCCCAGGCGCCGCGAAGCTCTGCGGCCCGCGCGTAGATCTCAGCGGCGGCAAAGGCGACCTCCCGGCTGTACTGAACGATGGCCGCGTGCAGCACCGGCCTGTCCCCTTTGGGCATGAGCTCATCGATCTGAGCTTCCACCACGTCGATGGTGGTGCGAACCAGCTCGACAGTCTGGTGCAAGGAGATCTTGCGGGTCAGCTCTCGGGGTGCGGAGCTGAACACCTCCGACGTGGTCGGGCCGCGCGGATCAGGGTCGGCGAACCACTTCACGAAGCCGTCGATACCTGCCTGGGCTACCAGCGTGATCTGCGAACGATGCTCCGCGTCGAGCCGCTGGAACCACTGGTGTCGCGACTCCATCTCAGCGATGGTGGCCGTGGTCATCGCGCCCGTCGCGGAAGAGAGTCGTTTCGCAATGGAAGCTCTGCTCCTGGCGGAGGGCAGCAGGGACTTGGTGATCCCCCGTGAGCTCGCCGCCATAGGCTGACACTCTAGGCGCTGCCCGCTTTAGTGATCGCGCCCAGCGGAAGGATGGTTCACCAATGAGTGATCTTGATCTTCGGCCGCGGGAGATCGTCTGCGGGTCGGTTCCGAGTCCCGAACCCGAGGAGCTGCTGCTCACGGCGCGGCGGGTCTACCTCGGCAAGACCACCGAAGTGGCGCGCGCTCTGCCGGACGCCCAGATCCGGATGATCGGTGCCTGGTGCTTTCTTGATCATTACGGACCTGAGAGCGTCCGCGAGTCACCAGGCATGCAGGTGTGGGCGCATCCACACACCGGCCTGCAGACGGTGAGCTGGTTGATGGAGGGAGAAGTCGAGCATCGTGACAGCCTCGGCTCCCAGGTGATGGTCCGCCCGCAGCAGTTGCACATCATGACGGCTGGAGTCGGCATTGTGCACAGTGAGCTGTCCCTGGCCGACAAGCCGCCGACCCTTCATGGAGTGCAGCTGTGGGTTGCGCTACCCGACTCTGATCGAGAGGCGAGGCCCCGGTTCGATAGTCATGTCGAACTGCCGGTCCTCACTGTCCCCGGGTTGACCGGTACGGTGCTGGTCGGTGAACTCAGCGGAGTACGTTCCCCGGCGCAAAGCCACACGCCGCTGGTCGGCGCTGACCTCACGTTCGCGCCCGGTGTCCCGATAGAGCTTGCGGTCGACAGGGAGTTCGAGTACGGGGTCTTCGTGGTCCAGGGCGATGTGATGGTCGAGTCCACCCCGGTCGGAGTTGATCAACTTCTCTACCTCGGGTCTCAACGCAGTTCCGTCCGTCTGCTCAGCGACCACGGTGGTCGCGCAATCTTGTTGGGCGGCGAGCCGTTCGCCGAGGAGATCGTCATGTGGTGGAATTTCGTCGGCCGCAGCCACGACGAAATCGTCGCCTTCCGCAACGCCTGGGAGCGCCGTGAGCCGAGGTTTCCGCCCGTCGTCGACCGCAACGAGAAGGTGATGGAGGCTCCTGCCATGCCGACCGTACATCTGCGGCCGCGTCCTCGGCGGGCGCGATGACGTCGCTGCCCGCGTCATGAATCCGGTGGAAGCCCTGCGGGAGATCGGCTTCCTGTTGGAGCGCTCGCGAGCCGACACCTATCGCGTGCGGGCCTATCGTGGCGCGGCAGATGTGATCTCGCAGCTCAGTGAGGAAGAACGTCGAGCGCATCAGGAGCAGCACACCTGGGGCAAAGTGCAGGGGGTCGGTCCCAAGACCGCAGTGGTGATCAGCCAGGCGATGGCCGGTCAGGTACCGGAGTATCTGCAAAAGCTGCGGGAAGAGAAGCAGTCGCTCGTCGATGGTGGCGACAGCATGCGAGCCGCGCTCAAAGGAGATCTGCATTGCCATTCGAACTGGTCCGACGGGGGGAGTCCGCCGGAGGAGATGATGCTGACGGCGCGCCAGCTCGGACACGAATACTGTGCGCTCACTGACCACTCGCCGCGGTTGACAGTTGCCCGCGGGCTCACCGCGGACCGCCTCCGTACCCAAATGGAACTGATCGACCGCCTCAACGAGGTGATGACGCCGTTTCGGATCCTGCGGGGGATTGAGGTCGACATCCTCGAGGACGGGGGCCTTGATCAAGACGACGACCTGCTCGGCGAGCTGGACGTGGTTGTGTCAAGCGTGCACTCCAAGCTGCGGTCGGATTCGGAGACGATGACGCATCGCATGGTCGGCGGGATTTCCAATCCGCGAACCAACGTGCTCGGGCACTGCACGGGGCGGTTGATCCAGGGGGAGCGCGGCCTGCGCCCCCAGTCGGTGTTCGACCCGGAAGTGGTTTTCGAGGCCTGCCGGACCTTCGACGTGGCAGTAGAGATCAATTCCCGGCCGGAACGCCGTGATCCTCCCACCCGGCTGTTGAGCATGGCGATCGACATGGGCTGCCTTTTCTCAATCGATACCGATGCCCACGCGCCAGGTCAGCTCGAGTTTGTCGCCTATGGCTGCGAGCGCGCCGAGGCGCTCGGTCTGGATCCTGACCGTGTGATCAACACCTGGTCCTTGGAACGCTTGCTGGCGTGGTGCGACAAGAGCGGACGCTAACCTGCAGCGGTGAACGACTACGACCTGGCCGCTGACCTTGTACGGTCTGCCGGAACGCTGGCGGCAGACATGTTGGCCGATGGTCTGGAAACGCGGTACAAGTCATCGATCTCCGACGTTGTGTCGGGCGCCGACGAGGCCGCGGAGCGGCTGGTGGCAGACCGGCTGCGTGAGCTTCGACCCGATGACGCGGTGGTCGGTGAGGAGGGCGCGAAGCGTCCGGGAGGGCACCGCACGTGGTACATCGACCCGGTTGACGGCACGTACAACTTCTTGTCCCGGGTGCCGTACTGGTGCTCGGCGATCGGACTGGTCGATGGCGCCGAGCCGGTTGCCGGAGCTGTCTACTACCCAGGTCCGAACGAGCTGTGGGTCGGAGGTCCGGGCCGGCCCACCACGTTGGACGGCGCCCGCGTTCCGGAACTGCTCGACCAACCTTTGGGCGCGGTATCGATCGCCACCTACCTCCATCCTCGGTATGTCCAGGATCGGCAGCGAGTCGCTTCGTGGCTCGGTGCGGTAAGCGCTGCTGCCACCGTCCGGATGTTGGGATCGGCATCGGTCGACCTGGCAGGGGTGGCGAGCGGGCGGCTCGGGATATTCCTGCAGGCGAACCTCAGCCCGTGGGATTGGTATCCGGGAGCAGCCCTGGTGATCGGCGCCGGGGGAGTCGCCGAGACGTTGCAGATCGGCGGCAACCTCTGGCAGATCGCCGGCAACCGGCAGTCCGTTGCTGAGACCAAGGCAGCACTTGAGGCGTGATTGGCTAACGCGCTGCCGAGTTAGGACCGCCGGGGTTCCGCTGCGCAGGAGGCTCTGGCAGGCTTTCCCCCAACAAGTCGTAAGGGCAACGCGGTGGAGGTGAGTTCGACGGCGGGACCGGAGGAGCTGAAGGCTCCCGCGGGCAACAAGCTCTCGCTCGCTCCTGGCACGGTCGTTCAAGAACTGGGCTGGGATTCCGACGTCGACGACGACGTACGGGTCATGATCGAGGATTCGATCGACGGCGAGTTGATCGAGGAAGCGGTGGAAGCGGTCGACGTCGTGCTGCTGTGGTGGCGTGATGGCGACGGTGATCTGGTGGACGGGCTGGTGGACGCGTTGACCGATCTCAGCGACGCCGGATACATCTGGCTGATGACACCTAAGGTCGGTCGTGATGGTTACGTCGATGCTGCCGATCTTGCTGAGGCAGCGGTGACGGCCGGCCTGGCGTTGACCAACAGCGCCTCTGTGTCGGCAGACTGGGCGGCCACCAGGCTGGTGCGGCCCCGCGGTTCTCGCCGGTGAGCGGGCCGGCGAGCGGCACGCCGGCGCCTGACTTCACCGCCCGGAACCAGCACGGGGAGGCGATCACTCTGTCCACACTGCGCGGCAACCCGGTGGTGATCATCTTCTATCCGTGGGCCTTTTCCCGCATCTGTCGAAGCGAGTTGGCGGAGGTCCGTGATCACGCCGCGGAGTTGTCGGCGGTCGGAGCCCGGGTTCTGGCCATTTCCTGCGACGCGATGTTCACCCTGCGGGCCTTCGCCGAGCACGAAGGACTGACCTTCGATCTGCTGAGCGATCACTGGCCGCACGGAGCGGTCGCCCGCAGGTACGGGGTGTTCGACGAGCAGCGGGGCTGCGCGTTGAGGGGGTCGTTCGTTGCGGACGCCTCGGGCCGGATCACCTGGCAGGTCGTCAATGAGATCGGGGACGCCCGACAGCTGGCTGACGTCATTCGCACGCTGGCTGCCTGAGCGCCGAGGAGGAAACATGCCATTGGATGGGGAGTACGAGCCAAGTCCGCGGCCGTGGGTACGAGAACAGGTCGAGCGCTACGAAGCCACGGACGGGCGAGAAGCAAACACGCTGCGTGACACCGGACTGCCGGTGGTGATCTTCACGACCCGCGGCCGGAAGAGCGGCAAGATCAGAAAGATTGCCCTGATGCGGGTGGAGCACGGCGGCGCGTACGCCATGGTGGCCTCGCAGGGCGGTGCTCCGGAGCATCCGAACTGGTATTACAACCTCAAGGCGGATCCCGATGCCTTGATGGTCCAGGACGGTGCCGACCGGTTCGACGCCCACGCACGCGAGCTCGAGGGCGAGGAACGGGACATCTGGTGGCAGCGCGCCGTCGCCGCGTACCCGCCCTACGCGGAGTATCAGACGCGTACCGAGCGCAGGATCCCCGTGCTGCTGGCCGAACGCCGAGCTTGACCCGGCGCAGGGCACAATGGCTGCCATGATCCCCGTTCTGGAGTTCGGACGTACCGGACATCACAGCACCCGCGCCATCTTCGGAGCCGCGGCCCTCAGTAACGTCGGCCAGGCCGAAGCCGATGACACGATGGAGTTGATCCGCCAGCACGGCATCAATCACATCGACACTGCCGCGAGTTACGGTGACGCAGAGCTCAGGATCGGGCCCTGGATGGAGACCCACCGGTCGGACTTCTTCTTGGCGACCAAGACCGGAGAGCGGAAGCGTGAGCAGGCGTACGAGGAGATCTCGCGATCGCTCGAACGGCTTCACACCGATCACGTTGACCTGATCCAACTGCACAACCTGGTCGACGAGTCGGAGTGGCAGACAGCCTTCGCTCCCGGCGGTGTCCTCGAGGCGGTAGTCCGTGCGAAGGATGAGGGCCTGGTCCGCTTCATCGGTGTGACGGGCCACGGTGTCACCGTCGCGGCTCAACATCTGCGATCGCTGGGCGAATACCCTTTCGACTCGGTGCTGCTGCCGTACAACTACCCGATGTCACGAAACGCCGCCTACATGGACGATTTCGAGGCCCTTGTCGAGGCGTGCGTGCAGGGCAGCGTGGCCATCCAGACGATCAAGGCGATCACCCGGGCACCATGGGGCGAGCGTCAGCAGACCGCCAACACGTGGTACGAGCCCCTCACCGATCAGGCGGCCATTGATCTTGCTGTCAGTTGGGTCCTTGGTCGCGATGGGGTTTTCTTGAACACCGTTGGCGACATCCATGTGCTGCCCAAGGTGCTCGAAGCGGCGGAGCGCTTCACTGAGCGTCCGTCCGACGAGGCTATGGAAGAGTTGGACAGGGCATTCGGCTTGGCGCCGCTCTTCGTCTGAGCTTCCCGCTTGCTGAACCGGGCCTGCCGCTCATAGCTGTAATGCGTCAAGGGTCTTGTCGGAGAGACGAGCCCGTATCCCAGCGGCCCGGGGCGGCTCATGAAAACGTGTCAGCGCTCGATCAATATGACAAAGGTCTTGGACGTCGTGCCGGAGTTGGGGTCCAGCACGCGAAGCGGATAACGACCTGGCTGCCCGAGCTCGACATAGGCAGTGAACTGGCCGGACCGATCGGTCTTCGTAGGTAGCGGAAAGGCCAGCCACTCACCTTCGTCCCAGCGCTGCACCCGCAGGTAGGTGTCTGCTCCACCGGGGTACTTACCTTGAATACGAACGGCTTGGAAGGGCCTGGCGGAAGCGGCTAAACCCTTCACCTGAATCGTCGACTCATCCCTTTCGGTGTCGGTCGATCCGGTTGACGCCCCACTCGACGGCTTGCTCGCCGTTGGTGAGACGATCGCGGTATCGGTAGCGACCGATTGTGCGGTCACCTTGCCCGCATCTCTACTTGAGACAAACAACGCGCCCCCAAGCAGCGCCGACAAGGCGATGGCCGCTAGGCCCCCAGATACCAAGCGTTTCTTTCCCGCAGGATTTCTCGTGGGCACAGGTCCAACGAGTTGCTGCTCCGAGCTGAGGAAACGGGTCCCCACCTGCGGCGACTACCGGACGGTCAGAAGGCTTCTCTAGTGAGTCCGCATCGTCTGAGCTAGCAGGTCCTGTGTCGACCTTCTCGGTGTGGGCAGCTGTCGGCACTAGCTTCTGGCCTTCGGTTCTCTCAGTGCCGGCAGCTGAGTCTCCCGGACTGCTGAAGATCGCAGGGACTGAAGGAATTTCTACAGTGTCAGCATCCTCAGACCCGTCAGGTTCTAGGTCCACTTTCTCGGTGTCGGCGGCGGCGGAGTCGTCGGGTGGCAGGTCCACTTTCTCGGTGTCGGCGGCGGCGGAGTCGTCGGGTGGCAGGTCCACTTTCTCGGTGTCGGCGGCGGCGGAGTCGTCGGGTGGCAGGTCGACTTTCTCGGTGTCGGCGGCGGCGGAGTCGTCGGGTGGCAGGTCGACTTTCTCGGTGTCGGCGGCGGCGGAGTCGTCGGGTGGCAGGTCGACTTTCTCGGTGTCGGCGGCGGCGGAGTCGTCGGGTGCCAGGTCGACCTTCTCGGTATCGACGGCCGCAGAGTCGGCGGATCGTCCGTCGGCGTTGTCTTGTGTGGATGACTGGTGCGTCGGTGTTGTGATCCGTCGGATGCGCTGTGTCGGTTGCTCGTCAATCTCCTCGGCCGCACCGTCCGTAGCGGGTGGGTCGGCGTTGTCCTGGGTGGAGGGGTGCTGTGTCGGCGTTGTGATCCGTCGGATGCGCTGTGTCGGTTGCTCGTCAATCTCCTCGGCCGCACCGTCCGTAGCGGGTGGGTCGGCGTTGTCCTGGGTGGAGGGGTGCTGTGTCGGCGTTGTGATCCGTGCGGATGCGCTGTGTCGGTTGCTCGTCAATATCCGCATCTGTCGAGTCGGCAGCGCGTCGGTCAACCTTGTCGTGTGTGGATTGGTGCTGCGTCGGCATCACGACCCGCGGGGTCCGCTGTGTCGGTATCTCCTCCTCGGGCAGGTTGGGCTGCTGGAGTGTCGCTCTCTGGGCGGGGTAGGGCTGCTCGGGCGGCTGAGACATCGATTGCTCCTGGCTGAATTTCGGCACAGTTTCGCATGCGGACAGACGCGCCAGGCTAATGAGTGTCACAGCGCGAACATGCAAATCGCGGCCGTCGGCTGCCGGACCCGATCCCCGGTTTCCCGCGACGTCCAACACGATCATGAGCGTCCTGGCCGCAGCATCGCCCGGCTGGCCACGGTCCAGGCGGATGAGCTGTGACGCTGCTGGCTCAAATTCGTGGGGCATGCAGCCCAGCCCGCCACGCGTACCGGAGTAGCCAACGGCGCACAGGCATACAGACGACGTGATTGTGGTCACACGAGCATGATTCGACACACCAGTTGGGCAACTCCGACGAAGATGCAGCCTTGGGAGCGGGACGGCAGGCGATGGCGGGCGCGTCGTCTGGGATACGGACGACCAAGCGTGAACCACGACCGACGGCGCCGCTGGGGCGGCGACTGACGGCGCAGAGGAGAAATTCATGACGGACAGCACGAACCTCTCGGACGGGCAGGCGGAGCAACCCCATCCGGACCTCGCGAGCCTGGACAGGCTGGTCGGCACTTGGGCTGTGTCCGGCGAAGCGGAGGGAACCGTCGTCTATGAGTGGACCGAAGGAGGCTTCTTTCTGCTGCAGCATGTCGACCTCGGCGGCAACAAAGGTCTCGAGGTCATCGGTCACGAGCACAAGTACGGTGAGGATCCGAGCGCGGACATCAGGTCGCGCTACTACGGCTTCTCTGAAGGCGAGACGCTGGACTACACGTACGAGATCCTGGATGACACGCTCACCATCTGGATGGGCGAGCGGAACTCCCCGGCGTACTACGAAGGCACGTTCAGCGAGGATGGCAACACGCTCACCGGTGCCTGGCACTATCCGGGTGGCGGTGGCTACTCGACTGTGTCGACCCGGACCGTAAGCACCTGAGGTTTCGCCTCCCGAGTGGGATGGCCGGTGGGTGCCCCTCCGAGCTGGACATCGGCGGGGACTCGTCGCTGCGGTCCCCCGCATCGTGGTCTAAAGCTCACGGTTAAGCGCGGCGACTACCGCGGCATGAACCAGGCCGCCGCCGCGGCGCACAGGTCGTCGAATCGGTGCTCGGCATCCATCGCTCCCTCGTACCCCGCGAGCTCCAGGCTCACCGCCCCGTGGGTTGCCGCCCACAGGACGCTCGCAATATGCATCGGGTCTTCGGCGCGGAAGACTCCGGCGCGAATGCAGTCCGCCACCGTGCCGGCCAGAGCGTGCAGCGGCTTCAGACTTTCCTGATACGCCTCCGGTGACGGCTCGAACCCTGGAATGGGGCGCTGGAACATCACCGCGTAATAGGACCGATTGGCGAGCGCACTCGTCCGGTAGGCGCGACCCATTGCGCCCAGCCGCTGCAGCGGTTCTGATCCGGTCGCCTGGTTCAGGGCTTCTGCCAGACGGCCGAAGCCCTCTCTCCAAAGCGCATCGGCGATTCCGGCCTTCCCGCCGAACATGGTGTAAAGCACGCTCGTGGAGCAACCTGCCTCGCTGGCGATGCGGCGCATGGTGAGCGCGTCCGGACCCTCGCGGTCGAGCAGTGAACTCGCTGTGTCGAGCAGCAGCCGGCGAAGCGACGCCCTACCAGCGGCTTGCGTCACCGCGTACGGACTCGTCGCTGCAGTGTCCGAATCGTTCAACGATGATTCCCGTTCTGATTGACTCACACTTTGGTGTGGCGTAACGCTGTTATAGTATACGAACAGCGTTATACATCAAGGAGCTCCTCATGAGCAAAGACCTCGTGCTGTGGATCCACGTAGGAGCCGGGCTCTTGGCTTGGGTGCTCGGCGCAATCGCTTTGTGGCTGAGCGTCACTCATCGTCGGCCTCGTGATGGGCTCGGCGCCTTCGCTTGGTCGGTGCTCGCCGTGGCGATCAGCGCCTCGGTGCTGGTGGCGTTCAAGCCGCAGGATCTCTGGTGGCTCTGGCTGCTCGCGGTCTTCTCTTATGGCCTGGCTATGGTCGGCCATATGGCACCCAGAGAGCGGTCACCGGGATGGCTGCGCCTCGGGATCCACGGCCAGGGAGGAGCATGCATCGCTTTGGTGACGGCGACGTTCGTCGTGTCGGTGGACGGCCTGGCTCAGGTAGCCGCATGGGCCTTACCGACACTGGTTGGCGTTCCGTTGCTGGAACTTTGGTATCGCCGCGAGATGACGATTCGGCACCCACAAAGCGCCGCGGCATGACTGAACCGGCTGTCCGTCCGCTCCGTCTGGACGACGTTAAGGCTGCGGGCGCGTTGCTTGCCGCGAGTCACGGTGAGTATCCGGCGTTCCGGACGCTGGTACCAGATCCGGTGGTCCGTCGGCGGATGCTGTTGCCGTTCCACACGGCGGCCGTCCGCGATGCCGTACAAAACGGTCATGCCCATGGCGCCTTTATGGATGGCGAGCTGGTCGGCGTCGCGCTGTGGCAGCCACCCGGGCGGTTTCCACTCAGCAAAACGCGGAAACTGCGGATGGCGCCGGCGTTGTTGCGTTCGGCGGCTGCCGCGCCCGGAGCGTTTCCCCGGTTCGCCCGATCCGGCGCTGCATTGGAGCGAGAATTCCCGGCAGAGTCTGTGTGGTACCTACAAGCGCTCGGCGTCCATCCCGATGTGCAGCGGCGAGGATCTGGTGCAGCCCTGCTTGCCGCCGGGCTTGTCCGAGTAGACGCCGACCGTATCGCCTGCTATCTGCACACATCGGACTATGCGAACGTGGAGTATTACCGCCGCCAAGGGTTCGAGCTCACCCAACCTGGCTTTCCCGCTGGGTCCGGCGGGCCGACGTATTACGGGATGACTCGACTGCCGGCCTATTAGTGTCCCGAACGACTGCGCTTGCCTGGCCCGGAATTCAAACGTGTGCGCGAATAAGTGTCAGTGGTGACCTGTAGCGTCTAAGGCATGTCAGTCGCTCTCGTGGTTGAGCCGGGTCGGCCCGCTGGCCCCTGTGAAATGTTTCGTAAAGCTCCCGCCGGCCAGGACCTCGACCGGTCAGCGCTCGCCCGACCGAACCGGTACTTGACTAGGCAATTCATCGGTGGGAACAGCCCGACTCGAACGGGCGACCTCTTGTTTGTAAGACAAGCGCTCTAACCAACTGAGCTATGCTCCCGGGCGGCCCAGACATCTGGGTACGCAGCCGTCCAGACTAGTCCCAGACACGATGGGCCGTCCAAGGCGGCACCAGATCGGGAGAACAAATGCCGAACAGCATTCTCAGGCTGGCCCTCGGCATCACCACCGGGGCGGTGGGGCTGATCGCGATGATTCGGCTGGTCTCTGGGGCTTTTAGCGAGGGCCCGACCAGATTCGCGTGGATGGCGATTCTCCTGGCCATGATTCCGTGGGTGGCGTACTGCGCTTGGCGGGCGTGGCGCGGGCGTATGTCGAGGCGCAACGCGGTGGCGGTGCTCGGATTGTGTTTGGCCGGACTGGCCATCGTGTGGCTGTCGACGTTGGGCCCGGTCATCGCCTTAGCCTGCTCACTGGCCGCCTTCGGTGTTATCTGGGTGAGCGACTTGCCGCCTCGGCGGTCGCGTACCGCTGACACGTTTGTGAAGATCGAAGAACTGAACGCCGAGGATCTGGATTGAGCCCGCTCGTCTGAAGTCGGCAGATCGTGAACGACTGGGCAGGGTAGTCGAGGTCGAATGTTCACGATCTTCGTCAATCCGCGTTCCAGTAGAGTGGGCGTTTGTGGCTGGACCCGATTTCTCCACCGCGTTGGCGGAACTCGACAGGGCGCTGGCCTCGATCGAGGCAGTTGTCGACCCCGCCGCGAAGGCCGAGGAAATCGCGGACTTGGAGAACCAGGTCGCCGCACCAAGGTTGTGGGACGACCCAGAGAACGCCCAGCGCGTCACCTCGCGGCTCTCGGTCGCACAAGCCGAGGTCGATCGAGTCAAGGGATTGCGGTCGCGGCTGGACGATCTGGCCGTGTTGGTCGAGTTGGCTGAGGATGAGGCCGATGCCGCCAGCCTGGCGGAGGCGGACGCTGAACTAACGTCGCTGCGCACAGCGATCGACGCGCTCGAGGTCCGGACGCTGCTGTCCGGTGAGTACGACGAGCGGGACGCGCTCGTGACGATTCGATCGGAAGCCGGCGGCATCGACGCTGCGGACTTCGCTGCCATGCTGTTGCGGATGTACCTGCGCTGGGCAGAGCGGCACAACTATCCCGCGGAGGTGTACGACACCTCCTATGCCGAGGAGGCTGGTATCAAGTCGGCGACGTTCCAGGTACGAGCGCCGTTCGCCTACGGCACCCTCTCGGTCGAGCAGGGCACGCATCGCCTCGTCCGGATCTCACCCTTCGACAACCAGGGAAGGCGGCAGACCTCGTTCGCCGGTGTCGAGGTGCTTCCCGTGACCCAGGCAGCCGATCACATCGACATTCCGGAATCCGATCTGCGGATCGATGTGTTCCGCTCCTCCGGCCCGGGCG
Source organism: uncultured Actinomycetota bacterium (assembly GCA_963808495.1). Lineage (GTDB taxonomy): Bacteria > Actinomycetota > Actinomycetes > Propionibacteriales > Propionibacteriaceae > Microlunatus. The sequence continues at coordinate 175,282 of CAWEGC010000008.1, read as the reverse complement.
GTCAAAGCGTGAACACGACCGACTCGGCGGTCCGCATCACTCATCTGCCCACCGGCATCGTGGTTTCCTGCCAGAACGAGAAATCCCAACTGCAGAACAAGGTGGCCGCGATGCGCGTGCTCCAGTCCCGGCTGCTGGAACGCGCCCGACAGGAGCGTGAGGCGGAGCTCAACGCTCTGCGCGGCGACGGCGGCAATAGCTGGGGCTCCCAGATGCGCTCCTACGTGCTGCATCCGTACCAGATGGTCAAAGACCTGCGTACCGACTACGAAGTATCGAACCCTGACGCAGTCTTCGACGGCGACATCGACGGCTTCATCGAGTCGGGAATCCGGTGGCGGAAGATGGCCCACGGCAAGGTCGCCTGACGGGGCGCCACAGAGTTGGCACGCCGTCGTACGTCCGAAATGGCGCCCGGCCCCAGCCCTTTCACCTAAACTCGACGCTGGCCGTGGGGCGGCGCTTGCGTTTGGACCCCGATGTCTACCCGGCCAGGGCTGAACTGTGATTCGTTTCGACCACGTGACCAAGACCTACGAAGGGCAGCGCCGGGCCGCGCTCTCCGAGATCGACGTCGAGATCGCGAAAGGTGAGTTCGTCTTCCTCGTCGGCGCGTCAGGATCGGGCAAATCCACCTTCCTGCGGTTGATCCTGCGTGAACAGCGGCCGACTAAGGGAAAGGTGTTCGTGGCGGGCCGGGAGGTCGACAAGCTCGCCACCTGGAAGATCCCCGCCATGCGCCGTCAGATCGGCACCGTCTTCCAGGACTTCCGCTTGCTGCCCAACAAGACGGTGACGGAGAATGTCGCGTTTGCCTTGCAGGTCATCGGCAAGCCGGCCTCCACCATCAAGCGCGTCGTGCCGGAGGTATTGGAGCTCGTTGGCCTCCAGGGAAAGGGCGGCCGGCTCCCCGAAGAGCTGTCCGGCGGCGAACAGCAGCGGGTGGCGATCGCCAGAGCCTTCGTGAACCGCCCAATGATTCTCATCGCCGACGAACCCACGGGAAACCTCGACCCTGCGACCAGCGTGGGAATCATGAAGCTTCTCGACCGCATCAATCGTGCGGACACCACCGTGCTGATGGCCACGCACGACTCCACGATCGTCGATCAGATGCGCAAGCGCGTGATCGAGCTCGACGACGGATCCGTCGTCCGTGATCAAACTCGCGGCGTCTACGGCTATCAGTAGCCCGATCCGCTCGACATCTGCGAAGCAAGGGACTTACCTGAATGCGTTTCCGCCATATCTTCTCCGAGACCCGGGCCGGGTTGCGGCAGAACCTCACGATGACCCTCGCGGTGATCATGACCATGTGGGTGTCGCTCTCACTGTTCGGCGCCGGGCTCTTGGCCAACCAGCAGGTCGACCTGATGAAGGGCCGCTGGTACGACAAGATCGAGATTTCGATCTTCCTCTGCACCGAGGACACTCGCGGTGACCAGTGTGAACCAGGAGAGGATGTCACGCAGTCGCAGAAGGATGCGATCCGCCAGACCTTGGAGGCCAATCCGGAGGTGGCTGCAGGCGGGGTCTATTTCGAGACGAAAGCCGAGGCGTACGCCGAGTTCCAGAGGGCCTATGAAGGCAGTCCGATCCAGGACTCGCTGACGGTCGACCAGATGCAGGAGTCGTTCCGGGTCAAGCTCAAGAATCCGGAGCAATACCAGGGCGTGGTCAGCTCAGTGGTGGGGCTCAAGGGCGTCCAGAAGGTGCAAGATCTGCACCAAGTGCTGGATCCGGTGTTCTCAGCTCTCAGGTTGCTGCAGTGGGCGACGGTCGGCGCTTCGGTCCTGCTCCTGCTGGCCTCGGCACTCCAGATCGGCAACACCATCCGGCTGGCGACCTTCGCCCGACGCCGAGAAATCGGCATCATGAGGCTGGTTGGTGCCAGCAACTTCTACATCACGATGCCGTTCTTGCTCGAAGCGGTGGTATCCGCCCTGGGCGGCATCGCGCTCGCCTGCGCCTCGCTGGCGGCGGGGGTCTATTTCTGGATCATGCGCGGCGCGCGCGAGACCATCCGATTCGTGGCCTGGATCGGCTGGCGACAGGTAGGCCTGGCGATGCTCGGCATGGTAGTCGTGGGCTTGATCTTGGCGATCGTTCCGACCTTGATCACGACCCGACGCTATCTGCGCGTTTAGCTTGGCCCCGAGCGTCGTTTTGACAGGACCCGAGGAGCCCCCGTCGATCGATGTAGCTGGTTGGCTCATCAGTCACACGAGATAACAGCAGATAACATTGGTTATCTGGTGTTACGCAATTTCTCTATAGTCTCGCATTGAGGCTTGACTACGGATTCTGCGACCATTTTGGCCATTCGGCTCAGCGAAGGTTGCCACCCGCTACTGGGGTCTGCATACCATTCCGGAGCTGATCACGAACGGAAGAGCAGGACGTGCCGTCGGCCTGACGTCGAGTCCCGATCCGCCGGACTTCAGGCCGGGCGCGAACAAGCTGCCGGTCGTACAACCGAACAGGTGATTGGGGAAAGCTGTGCTTCCGGACCTTCCCTACGTCCGCAAGGACGTTCCGGACGACAGCGAGGCGATGCGCTTCGCTCGGCCCAGCAGGAGTCGCTGGACTCCTGCTAGGCCGGCGTCCAGCGATGTCCGCGCGATCCGCAGGTGGCGCGCGACACCGATGCCGTACGCGCGGCTTGTGCCGCTGTTGACGGCGGTTGTCGTCTCTGTTCTCGGTCTGGCCTTGCTCGCACCGTACGCGGCTGCTGACGATCTGACGGACGAGCGCGATCGCGTCGCGCAACAGTTGGCGAAGACCAGTGGTGATCTCAACGAATCGAGCAAGGCTCTGTCGGTCGCCGCCAAGGCCGTCGACCGCACGGCAGCTCAGCTCACGTCGGCGCGTATCCGCCTCGCTGGAACCCAACGTGAGCTGGCGATAGCTCGCTCAGAGGATCTCCGCCTCGCGGCCAAGCTGCGGCAGGCGAAGGCCGAGCTGGCCACGGCCAGGGAGCGCGTCGCCCTGGGGCAGAAAAATCTTGCTGAAGAGAAGGCCGTCGCGGGAAACCTGGCTCGCGATCAATATCAGCAGCAGAGCAACCTGCTACCGCTTGCCGTCCTCGTTGACACCAGCTCGCCAGCCGACCTGCAGACACGGCTCCAGTGGTCGACAACGATGTTCGACTCCACTCAGGCCGAGATTGATCGGCTGATCATCATCCAGCGGCAACTCGACGCGGCGAAGGCGCGCAAGACAGAGTTGGAAGCGCAGGTGCGAGCCGACCGGAAGGTTGCCGCGACCGCGCTGCGGACGAAGCAAACCCTGGAGGCGCGGGCAGCTTTCGAGGAAGCGAGCGTCCAAAGCCTGCTCTCGCAACAGAGGGTGATAGAAGAGGCGGCGGCTGACGATGTGGCCGAGGACCGAGCCCAATACGCCAAGCTGACCCAGGAGCGTGCATCAGTCGAGCAGCGCATCGCGATCCGTATCGCCGCGGCCAAGGCAGCGGCTGCCCGCAAGGCGGCCGCCGAAAAGGCGGCCAAGATCGCAGCACGCAAGGCTGAAGCGGCCGAACGCGCTCGTAAGGCACGCGAGCGGGCGCACCACGGTTCGACCAAAACTCGGCACAAGGCAACCAGCGAACCCGTGAAGGAGCCGGCCCACGAGAAGAAGGCAATCCGTCGGACCTCCATGGCTTTGGCCAGCCACGGATTCTCCTATCCGGTATCCGCGCCCATTACGTCAGCATTCGGGATGCGTTTCCATCCCGTACTGCACTACTGGAAGTTGCACGACGGAACCGACTTCGGTGCAGGCTGCGGCGCGGCGATCCGAGCCCCCTACGCCGGTCGGGTCGCGGAGCGGTACTACAACGGCGGCTACGGGAATCGGTTGATGATCGACCACGGCTTCCGCAGCGGCAAGTATGTGACCACCGGATACAACCATGCCAGCGGATATGTGGTGCGCGTAGGTCAGCATGTCCATAAGGGTCAGGTGATTGGCTACGTCGGCAGCACTGGCTACTCCACCGGCTGTCATCTGCACTTGATGGTCTGGCTGAACGGCCGGGTGACCAATCCGATGACCTGGTTCTGACCAGCGGTTTCGCACAAAGGCTCTGATCTGGCCCCTCGGGCGGGGAGTATGGAGGCATGGCGAAGGAGAAGGGCCGCAAGCTTGTCGCGCAGAACCGCAAGGCGAGGCACGACTACCACATCCACGACACGTACGAAGCCGGCATCGTGCTCAACGGAACCGAGGTCAAGTCGCTGCGTGAGGGACGGGCCACCTTGTCCGACGCCTTCGCGACCGTGGACGACGGCGAAGTCTGGCTGCGAGCGGCACACATCCCCGAGTACAGCCACGGTACGTGGACCAACCACTCCGCACGCCGTACTCGGAAGCTTCTGCTGAACCGTCGCGAGATCGACAAGATCGAACGCGAGTTGTCGACCGCGGGGACGACGTTGGTCCCACTGGCCCTCTATTTTTCCGACGGTTACGCCAAGGTCGAGATCGCGCTGGCAACCGGAAAGCGGGAGTACGACAAACGCCAGACGATTGCGGCGCGCGAGTCCAAGCGCGAAGCCGAGCGTGCTCTTGCGGCTCGGAACCGTCGTGCCTGAGTCACGGGGGCGGGTGGCGACCGCTGTTCTGTTGAGCCAGCCGGTGCGAATCCTTGTCGCCGCGATAGTTGCCGCCCTGGCAGCGCTCGGCATCATGCTGGCCGTGCCGCTGCCAGCGGCGGCGGCCAGCGGTGATCAGATCGACTCCTTCGCCATCAACTACAACGTCGCGACAAGCGGGGTGGTGAAGGTCGAAGAGACCATTGTCTATCGATTCGGCTCGGGCTCGGGGCGGCACGGCATAGAGCGCTACTTCGTGACCCGTGAGCCTTACGACGAGACCCAAGACGCGGTCTATGAGGTCGCGAACATTTCGGTGACCAGTCCGGACGACGTCGCGACGCAGTTCAGCACGCGCACCGACGAGGCGAAAGGAGGTCGGGAAGAGCAGTTGCGGCTGCGCATCGGCGATCCGAACGAGACGATTTCCGCGCCGACCGCAACCTACGTGATCAGCTACGACCTGATCGGCGCGATGCGCACCTTCAACGACTACGACGAGTTTTACTGGGATGCCACAGGCCTCGACTGGCAGGCCGCGCTCAAGTCCGTCAAGATAACGGCGACGGTGCCGGGTGGCGCCCAAGACGTCAGCTGCTTCTCCGGCGCCGCCCAGAGCACCGAGACCTGCCAAGCCAGCATGTCGAGAGGTAAGGCAACCTTCAGCGCGAGCAATCTTGCCGAAGGTGAGGGGGTCACGATTGGCGTGAAGATCAAGTCCGGACTGGTGGCGGACAATGCGCCGCACTTGGAACCGGACGGCTCGAAGCTGACCAGCAGCCAGAAGGTGCTGATTGGCGCGGCGGGTGTTGCCGGTCTGGGCATCACGATCGGATCGCCGATCGCCGGCGTGGTGTGGTGGCGCAAGAACGGCCGCGACCGCCGCTATGCCGGACTTGCGCCGGGGACGGTGCCATTGCCGGGGCAAACGGCCGAAGTCGTCGCCAGCGATCCTGACCTGCCCATTCCCGTCGCCTTTTCGCCGCCGCCCATACCTGTCGCGGAAGCCGGACTATTGCTCGACGGGCAGGTGGACGCCCGGGAAACCGCGGCAACGATCATCGACCTGGCGGTGCGCGGCGCGCTGAGGGTGGAGAGTTCGGGTGACAACGACTTCCGGGTCGCCCTGCTCGACCCAAGGCTGGCGACGGCACCGCACGAGATGGTGCTGTTGACCGCGCTCTTCGACGGCGAGCCGCCGGGCGCCGTTCGCGATCTATCAAACCGAGGCAGCCTGCTGAGCGCGCACCAGCAGATGCAAGCGTCGGTACGCAACCAGGTCGCCGCTCGCGGCTGGTTCACAAAGGTGCCGTCGTCAGCGGCAGCTCACGGTATCGGCTTCGGCGGCATCGTGGTCGCCGCCATCGCGGCGTTCACGCTGGGTGCCTGGGTGCTGTGGATCTTGGTGCCGCTGCTTCCGGTGATCATCACCGTGCTGGTCATCCGCGCCAAGCTTCGGCGCGGGCAGCGGACTGCCGAAGGCCGGGCGATGTGCGATCAGGTGGAAGGCTTCAAGACCTACCTGGCCACTGCTGAGGCCGACCAGCTGCGATTCGAAGAGGGTGAGGACATCTTCTCGAAGTACTTACCTTGGGCTATCGCCTTTGAGCTGGCTGATCGCTGGGCCAAGGTATGCGCGGATCTGGTCGCGATGGGCCGGCTTCCTGACGTGACACCGTACTGGTACGTCGGCACTTACCATCTGGCCGCGTTCAACACCGCCTTCATCACGAGCAGCCTGACCAGTGCGGCAACTCCGCTCCCGTCGTCGGGCAGCGGCGGCACTGGCTTTGGTGGCGGCAGCTCATTTGGTGGGGGAGGCTTCTCCGGCGGCGGAGGCGGAGGCGGGGGCGGTGGCAGCTGGTAGAGCCGCCGGCACGCCCCTGAGCCCTAGGTCGATGTGACGAGCTGGGCGCCGACAGCCCGACTTCTGCGGCACAACGCGGTGTGCCTTCGGATCACGTCGCGGAGGTGACCGTCGTTCGGCCGGGAGCCGGCTAACGAACGTCCACCAGGTCGACAAGGAAGATCAACGTTTCACCCGGCGCGATGACACCACCGCCGGCACCCCGGTCGCCGTAGGCCAGATCAGGCGGGATGATGAGCTTTCGCCGACCACCGACCCTCATTCCCGCTACACCCTGATCCCATCCAGCGATGACCCGGCCGGCACCGAGCTGGAACTCCAGCGGCTCGCCGCGGTTGTAGGACGCGTCGAACTCCTCCCCGCTGCTATAGGCCACACCGACGTAGTGCACGCGGACTCGGCTGCCCGCGCGGGCCTCGGGGCCGTCACCGACGGTGAGATCGGCGACGTCGAGTTCGGTAGGCGGCGGGCCGTCAGGAAAGTCGACTTCTGGCTTCTCGGTCATAACAACAACCTACGGCCCCCTTCCCTTCGGCCACGGACAGCTCCGGGTCCGCCCGGGGGAGTGCCTGATGGTGCACGCGACCGATCGCGGTGATGCTTGATCACATGAGCGCGACCTACGAGCACCCCAGCCTGCACATGCACGTCACCCCCGAACAACGCGACCGAGCTGAGTCCTGGCTCAAAGAGGCCTACGCAGACGGTCGGATCAGCGAACTCGAGTTCGATCAGCGGATCGGGCAAGTGCTGTCTGCGGTCACGCGCAAGGAACTGAATGAGGCCTTCTACGGCCTGGTTCAAGTGGCGACTCCATCACGGGCGCTCGGACTGCACCCGGCATACCAGCCGCTGGTCCGGCCGGAGGACAAGGAGCGCGCCGGGCGAGGCGTGGCCGCCTTCGCGCACTTCTCAGCCTTTCTGCTGTGGCTCTTCGGACCGGGTCTGGTCTATGCACTGTCGACGCCGGGGACGTATGCGCGGCGCGAGGCGGCGAAGGCCTTCAACTTCCAGTTGATCGCGCTGGTCGCATTCGTTGTGGTCGGCATGCTCGGGGGCATCACTGGTCTTGATATCTTCGGCTGGCTGATGCCGTTCATGGGTCTGAGCTGGCTGATCTTGACCATCGTCGGCGGCGCCAAGGCGCTACAGGGTGAGAACTGGAAGAACCCCGTGCGGCGCGTCGTTCCGCTTCAGGTTCTTTCCGAGAAGTAGAGCACGGCTAGCAGTACAAGCTGGGGCCGGGCGCGGAATCAATGTGGAGGCGCCGACGTTGCCACACCGGTAGAGTGAACGCACCCGGCGCCAGCTGGGTCGGATGCAAAACTTCATAGGGGGTGATTGGTTTCGACTCGGGTCGATTGACCCAGGAGAAGCGGGCCGAGAATCCAAGGTCAACTCGTTAATGTCCCTTGGAAACCAACAAGTGCCAACTCTAAGCGCACTCAGTTCGCTCTCGCTGCCTGAGCAGTGATCGAACGGTCAGACCGGGCGAGCCTCCGACCCGGACCCTGGCCTCATCCAGGAGGCTTACCTGCTAGCAATGGTCCCGGGGGCTAGTAGGGAAATGAACTGAGACTGGGCCTGTCTACGACGTGCTGGTGAGAGCGTAGGGGCCGAGCAGAACGACTAACCAGCTGCGCCCGGAGAAGTCCTGGATCGTCGTCTGAGGACGCGGGTTCGATTCCCGCCACCTCCACCATGCGCCACTTCCACCATGGTGCCTACCCGTCCCCGCGGCACAGCCTGCGCTCGAGCAGGGACCGGCACTCACCTCACCAACGACGACGCCCAGAGGGCGCCGCGGTTGTGCTGAGCCCATCCAGGGCCGCTCGTCTTCGCAACGGCCGTCGCGGCAACAGTTTGTAGCCGAATGCCCGTTTCATGCGCGGAACCCCGGCTGGCTCCGACGTCGGTACGGATCAGCGACCGGCTGAACGGTCGTCTCGATCTGGTGGAAGTGACGTCAGGTCAGCCCCGCTGGGGGCGGACATGGCACCGCCCGCCTGGCCAGCCAGCCGGGCCTGCTTCTCCTCAGCAGTCGCGGCGCTGACCACGAACCAGCCGATGAGTGCGAGCCAGATCCCACCCACTCCATAACCAGTCACGACCTGCAGCACGCCGAGCGCAATCAGCACGAAGCCGAGAACCCTGCCCGCACGAGCGGCGTTCACCGCGGCTGTCTGCCGCTCACCTCGCCACCGCCACAACGCCGCTCGCAATACCCGCCCTCCGTCCAGTGGCGCGGCGGGGAGGAGATTGAACACTGCCAGCATCACGTTGGTTGCGGCCAGATAACCAAGCACCCCAGAAGGCAACCCAGTGGCGCCGAGCAATCCAAGACCGACGGCGGCGAGGCCGAACCCGATGGCCAATCCCAGACTTGTCAAAGGGCCCACGATGGCGATCCGAAAGTCCGCCCCCGGAGTTTTCGCCTCGCCCCGGAGCTGGGCGACGCCGCCGAGGAGCCACAGCACGATGCTCTCGACCTCGATGCCGTTGCGGCGGGCCACCAGCGAGTGTGCCAGCTCGTGAGCCAGTAGCGAGGCCAGGAACAGCACCGCGGCGATGATCGCCGCGATCACGTAGGCGGTACTGCTGCGGTTCGGAAAGGCGGCGGGCAGCTGGCCGGTCGTCAGCGCACCCACCAAGATCACCACGATGAGAAACACGCTGGCGTTGATCCCCACCTTGATGCCAGCGATGCGGCCCAGCGGGATGGACGGTCGCACCGATTCAGCCTACTTCGGCCCGTCACCCGCCGAGATCGCCGGCGGAGACACTGGCACAGCAGCGGCGTGGTGACAGCCCTGGTACGCGCGGAGGTTGTGTGCCCGGCCGTTCTTCGTGGGTTGCCGGTGGGCAAAGTTGCGTTCCGTGCTCGCTCGATCCCGCGCCCCGATCGCCGCTATGTCGGCAGCTCGTCACCGCGGCGGTCGATCAACGCCGCCGGAGCGGTCAGCCGCCACGCCTCATAGGTGAGTTCAGCTAGCTCTGGCCGATCAATGCCGTCGAGGTAGACCACCACCCAGCCGAATCGGCCGGCAGTGAACTGCACCTCGAAAACCTCAGGCCTCTCAGCGACCAGGGCGAGCTGTTCAGTTACCAGTTGCTTGAGGCCGACGGTGCGGGTTCGAGGCCAGAGATATCCGAACGTGTCGCCATTGATCGTGAAGGTGGAGTACCGCGCCGAGTCGATGCGCTCCACGTCCAGCTGCTCGACGAGCTCGAGAAAATCGTCGATCCGCGACCCCACCCGATCATCTCACCACTCGTCCTCGCGCCACCGTCGGCAAGACTGGCACTGTGACCTACCTGCCACCCCTCAGGGACCCGGTCCGCATCATCGGACGGCGCGCGTTCGACTTCTCCCGCCAGATCATCGTCATGGGCATCGTGAACCGGACGCCGGATTCCTTCTTCGACAGGGGCCGCACCTACCGACTCGATGAGGCCATTACCGCAGCGCTGGCCGCAGAAAAGGCGGGAGCGGGCTGGGTCGACATCGGCGGAGTGCCGTTTTCACCCGATACACCGGAGGTCGACGAGGCGGAGGAGATCGACCGGGTACTTCCGGTCATCGCGGCGGTGGCGGCCGTCAGCGACATCGTCATCTCGGTTGACACCTTTCGTCCGGAGGTGGCAGCTCGGAGCCTCGCGGCCGGTGCATCGGTGATCAACGACACCACAGGCCTGCACGATCGTGATCTTGCTGCCGTGGTCGCCGCCGGCCAGGCCTCCGTGGTCATCACCCACAGCAAGGCCCAACCGCGACAGCACTTCCCACATCCTCACTACGACGACATCGCTTCAGAGATCAAGAATTTCCTGCTGGAACGGGTGCAGCGCGCCATCGACGCAGGGGTGCCGGAGAACAAGATCATTGTTGATCCCGGGCACGACCTCAACAAGAACACTTCTCACTCTCTCGAACTCACCCGCCGGCTGACCGAGATCGCAGACATCGGTCTGCCGCTGCTCGCCGCCGTCTCGAACAAGGACTTCGTGGGCGAGGCGACCGGTTTCGTCGAAGGCAGATCGACTGGCGCCAACCATTGCCGCCGCTACGGCGTGCATGTTGAACGGGGCACGGATTCTTCGTATGCACGATGTCGTCCACGCTGTGGCGGCCGCGCATATGGTCGAGGCGATCCTGGGGTTCCGACGCCCTGCGTCTCCCCGGCACAACCTTTGAGTTCATCGCAGCCGATCTGTCTGTCAGAGCCGCAAACTACGCTGTCGGGATGGCCGTCGGTGAGCGTGCAGCGGCACCCGCACTGGCAGATCCCGCTGCCGCTGCCAAGCGAGCCGCGACCCGGGTCGAGCGAGTCAGTGGGGGTCTGGAGGAGCTTGATCGCTGGCTCAGCGATCAGGTCCGGGGTGGGCTCGCCGGGTTCGAGCGGACCGGTTCCTACCATGTCGATCACATGGCAGCACGGATGGTTGACGCCCAGGCGCCAGGCGTCGCCAGCCTGCTGCGATCCATCCCGGCTGAACTGACAGGCGTTGGATGGCCCGAACGGGTGCTGAGCCAGTTGGCTGCACTTCACCTGCTGATCCAGGCTCATCGCCAGCTGGACTTGTTGCCGCCCGACCTAGCCGCGACCGTAAGGTCGCGGATCGGCTATCCGGTGAACAAAGGCCAGGTTCTGGCCAGTCCTGGGGTTTCAGACCGATGGCTGGCGCTCGGCATGGTGGACACCGTCGAGTTCCGGCTCGAAACCCGGCGGGTGTGGCTCTACGGTAGTGCGACGTCGCGCTGGGCGCTCTGGCTCAATTTCGCCCCACCGGGCGGCTACCTCGATGCGACCGTGCTGCCCGGACAGGTCCTTCTGTCGAGAATGCACTTTTATCCCGGCTCGGGGCAATATCGGGCGTTGATCGGCGAACATGACGACGTCGGTGATGATCAGCTGGGCCCAGAGGATGACGTCGCGACGGAATCCCTTGCTGAGGTGCAACATCGATTCGCGGAACTCCTTGCGGCCGACCCCTGGGCCACCCGGATGCCGGCGGTCGTCGAGGCGGCTCCCATTCGTGGCCACTCGCGGAAGCGGATCCTGGCTGCTACGCGACAGCTCCGGATCGGCTTGCCGCCTTTTAGAGCGATATGGCGAGCCATGGCCGCTGCTAGCGCGGTCAGGCGGCGAGCCGCTCCGTATCTTCGGTGAGTGGAACGGTCAGGAGTTCCGACCGCTCAGCGTGCTGGCTGACCACCACGGTCTGCCGTTCAGCACGTCGGTGCTTGGCCGGGCTGCGTGATGGCCGACACGAGCTGGAGCGACGTTGTGGCCACCGCGCTGCTCGGTACGGACCGCCGTCCCCGTCCTTCACTACGCCGGCCGCAGCGTGGGCAATTCCCGCCACCAGCGAGGACCCGGCTACCCAGATTCTTGATCTTGCCGCGCAACATCGATCGTGGCGCTGGGCCGGATCTCCGCTCGCCATCGCCGAGCCGCCGCCAACCGCGCCAGCGATCGAGACGAACTGGGCACCCGCTCCGGCGCAGGACTTGCTCGGCCGCTTGCTCGACCATCCGGAACCCGACATGATCAATTACTGGCTGGCCGCTTGTGTGGACCGCCGACATCACGTCTGGCCAGAACATTGGCAGCTGCTCGCCGAGTTGGCGACGGGCATCGGTGGCGTACGACCCGCTACTGCTCGCTCGAGCCATGGGCGTCCGGCGGTATCTGGTTTCTCCATCAGAACCCTGCCTGGGCCCGTCTGGCGGCGCAGGTCGCCGCCACAATGTCCGACGAAACAACCCGCACCGACGAGATGCCAGAACCGATGTCAGAGCGCACTGCCGCCAGTCCAGCTAGAGATCGACGCGGTCTTCACCGGGAGTGACCACGAATGATGAGCGCTTTCACCGCCGCGAGACACGATTCGCCGGCCTGTAGTCCCCACCGATCCGACAAGCGTGCGACCGAACGGAGGCATCCGGTGGCTCTTGACGCCGATCCGCGCCTGCAGCCGAGGTCGACGAGCGAGCAGCTGCGTCCGCATGCGGAGCAGGAGTACGCCCACGAACTCGCCGCCCTGCAGCAGGTCGACGATCAACCACGACCGCCCCATTGGCGACTGTCTCCCTGGGCGGTGGTGCGGTATCTGATGGGTGGTCCATTGCCAGACGGAACGATGATCAGACCGAAATACGTCGGCTCGCGCCGGCTGATCGAAGTGGCGGTGGCCACCCTGGCCACCGATCGGGCGTTGTTGCTTCTCGGCGTTCCCGGTACGGCGAAGTCCTGGGTTTCCGAGCATCTGGCCGCGGCCATCTCGGGCGACTCCGCGCTGCTGGTGCAGGGCACGGCCGGCACTGCCGAAGAAGCCATTCGGTACGGATGGAACTACGCCCGCTTGCTCGCTGAAGGCCCAAGTGAGAATGCCATGGTGCCCTCGCCGGTGATGACCGCGATGCAACGCGGCTGCCTGGTGCGCATCGAGGAGCTCACCCGGATCCCGGCCGACGTCCAAGACGCCTTGATCATGATCTTGTCCGAGAAGGCCCTGCCGATCCCCGAGTTGGGTACCGAGGCCCAGGCGGTGAAGGGCTTCAACGTGATCGCCACCGCCAACGATCGTGACCGGGGGGTCAACGAGTTGTCATCGGCGCTTCGCCGCCGGTTCAACACGGTGGTGTTGCCGCTGCCCGCGAGCGAAGAGGAGGAGGTCGACGATCGTCTCCACGCGGGTCGCCGATCTTTCGACCGCTTTGGAGTTGCCGCCGGTGCCGGCGGCGTTGGACGAGATCCGGCGGGTGGTCTCGGTCTTTCGCGAGTTGCGATCCGGCGTTACCGAGGACGGACGTACCAAGATCAAGTCCCCGTCGGGCACGTTGTCCACTGCCGAGGCGATCTCGGTGATCACTAGCGGAATGGCGCTGTCCGCCCATTTCGGTAGCGGGCGGTTGACTCCGGATGACGTGGCGGGCGGCATCGTCGGGGCCGTGATCAAGGACCCGGTTGCTGATCGGGTCGCCTGGACCGAGTACCTCGAAGTGGTGGTTCGGGAACGCCCCGGATGGTCGGAGTTCTACACGGCCTGCCGCGAGGTGTCGTGACCCTCGACGCCCGAGCCTACGGTCGAGGTGTACGGAATCCGGCACCATGGGCCGGGGTCCGCCCGGTCCATGCTTGCCGCTCTTGGCGGACTTCGAACCGGATGCCGTTTTGATCGAGGGTCCCGCCGACGCGGACCGAGTGCTGGATTGGGTCCTCGCGGACGGGATGCAGCCGCCCCTGGCGCTCCTCGCCTACGCCCCGGAGCGGCCCAGCGTGGCGGCATTCTGGCCGTTCGCCACCTTCTCGCCCGAGTGGCAGGCGATGACCTGGGCCCGTGGCCGCGGTATCGAGACTCATTTCTGCGATCTACCGGCCGCGATGTCGTTGGCGGCGCAGCCGGTAGCAGCCCAGCCTGCCTTCGATGACCAAGATCACAGCGCGCCCGCCCGCGACGATGGTGATCATCCTCAGGATGTCGATCCGGACGAGCCGGCCGTCGTGCTGCACCGCGACCAACGAAGTGAAGCCGCCGATCCACTCCGCGCGCTCGCCGAGGCGGCTGGCTACGACGATCCGGAACGGTGGTGGGACGACATGGTCGAGTCACGGCTGGACGGGTCCTCACCATTCCCCGCGCTCGTCGAGGCGATGACCGAGTTGAGGGCGGAGCTCGGTCCGAGCGACTCGAAGGAAGTACTCAGTGAAGCGCGCCGAGAGGCGTACATGAGGCAAACGATCCGCTCGGCCTTGAGGCGGGGTCGCAGCCGCGTTGCCGTCGTCTGCGGTGCCTGGCACGCACCTGCGGTACAACCGCCCCTGCCGCCCGCCAAGCAGGACGCCGCCATCCTGCGCGGCAGCCGACGGCGCAAGATCACGATCACCTGGGTGCCGTGGAGTCACGAACGCCTGGCGGCCAGCACCGGCTACGGGGCCGGGGTTGCCTCGCCGGGCTGGTATGCCCATCTGTGGAGTGCGCCGGATCAGCCGATCACCCGGTGGCTGAGCAAGGTGGCCCGATCGCTGCGTACCCGCGATCTGACTGCCTCGAGCGCTCAGGTGATCGAGGCGGTTCGACTAGCCGAGACGCTTGCGGCGCTGCGCGGCCGACCACTCGCCGGATTGTCGGAGGTCACGGAGGCGACCCGGGCCGTGCTCTGTGATGGCGATGAGCGTGCGGTGCGCTTCATCACCCAACATCTGGTCGTCGGATCAGGCCCTGGGTGCGGTCAACGAGCACGTACCGACCGTTCCGCTCGAGGCCGATCTGCTCAGCACGTGCCGGCGCCTGCGCGTGCGGCGGGAGGCGGCCGCTCGGATTTACGATCTTGATCTGCGCAAGCCGTACGATCAGGATCGATCAAGGCTGTTCCATCGGCTGCGCTTGCTGGAGATCCACTGGGTGCGCCCGGCTCGCAGCGACATCGAAGCACTTGGCACATTTCGGGAGACGTGGCGGGTCCAATGGCGGCCCGAGTTCTCCGTGGCGGTGGTCGAGGCTTCGGTGTGGGGCACGACCGTCGCTGACGCTGCGGGCGGCCGGGTGGGGGCGGTGCTGACGGAGGGAAACCTTGTTCAGCTGACGCAGACCGTCGAACGGTGTCTGCACGCCGACCTCCCCGACGCGCTCCGCGACCTGTTGGCGGCCCTCACCGCCAAGGCGGCACTGGACGCGGACGTGGTGCACCTGATGGAGGCCCTACCGGCACTGGCGCGGGCACAGCGCTACGGCGATGTACGGCGAACCGACACCACCGCCCTGAAGCAGGTCAGCGACGTGCTGCTGCGGCGGATCTGCGCCGGGCTGCCCCGAGCTGTGACCGGGCTGGACGAGGACAACGCGACACAGATGCGGGGACGCATCGACGAGGTCTCCGCCGCTGTCAGCCTGCTCCGCGACACGACCGCAGAGGGTTCGACAGTGCTTGCCATGTGGCACGACACGCTCGCCGCGACGATTGATCGGCGCGACGTCCACGGACAACTGGTGGGGCGGATGGTGCGACTCTTGCACGATGCCGAGCGACTAGACGATGTCGCCGTTCGGCTGCAGCGGGCGCTTTCGGTTGGGGCGGACGCAGCAGCCAAGGCTGCCTGGGTGGACGGGTTCTTCGCCGACGGCGCCCTGCTCCTCATCCACGACCACGAGCTGCGCAGGGTCCTGGAAGCGTGGGTTCAGGGCCTCAGCGAACCCGAGTTCGTCGATCTGTTACCGCTGGTGCGGCGCAGCTTCGCGACCTTCAGCGCCGCGGAACGGCGGGCCATCGGTGACCGCGTCGGTTCCGCCGGCGATGTGGCCGAGGACGAGCAGGACGCCAGCATTGACGAGGAATTGGCGGCGCCCGCGCTGGCGACCGTACAGATGATCCTCAGGGCTGGCCATGCCTGAGCGGTCGGAGGTCACGGCCAGCGAGGCTCGACGACGGTGGCGACTGCTGCTCGGCGAGCCGGCAGCCGAGCCGCTGAGCGTCGAATTGGAGGGCCTGGACATCGGCATGGATCAAGCCCTTGCCGCGGTCTATGACGGGGAAACGGTGACCGGTGATGAGCCTTCCGCGAGGACCGGGGGCCTCGGCGCGTCCGCGCCACAGGTCGCCCACTGGCTCGGCGACATTCGCCGCTACTTCCCGACCAGCGTGGTCCGGGTGCTCCAGCGCGACGCGATCGAGCGTCTCGGTCTCACCTCGATGTTGCTCGAGCCTGAGCTGCTGTCCACGGTGGAGCCAAATGTGGATCTGGCCGCCACCTTGCTCAGCCTGAACTCGGCCATGCCGGAGACGACCCGGGCCACCGCGCGTCTTGTTGTCGGACAAGTCCTGGAGCAGATCGAGAGACGTATCGCTCTTCGAACTCGAGCGGCGGTCTCCGGTGCGCTCAACCGCGGCAGCCGGACCCGCCGTCCCCGCCTTGCCGATGTCGACTGGCCGGCAACCATCGGCAGGAACCTCCAGCACTATCTGCCCGAGTTCCACACCGTGATTCCGCAGCGCCTGGTGGGCCGTGGCCGCGCCTCCCGGTCACTCAGCAAGGACATCATCGTGGCGGTGGACCAGTCGGGGTCCATGGCCGAGTCGTTGGTCTACGCGGCCGTCTTCGGCGCGACGCTGGCCTCGATCAGGACCGTGAGGACTTCCCTCATCGCCTTCGACACCGAGATCATCGATCTGACGGAGAAGCTGGCGGATCCCGTCGGCGTGTTGTTCGGTTGCCAACTCGGCGGCGGGACAGACATCAACCGGGCCATCGCCTATTGCCAGCAACTGGTCAGCAGGCCCAGCGAGACGATCCTGGTATTGATTTCCGACCTCATCGAGGGAGGGGCGGCAGGGGAGATGCTCCGGAGGGTCGCCGAGCTGGTGCGGTCCGGCGTCACTCTGGTGGCGCTGCTGGCCCTGTCCGACTCGGGTGCACCGGCGTATGACCATGAGCATGCGGTCGCACTGGCCGACCTGGGCGTGCCCGCCTTCGCCTGCACGCCGGACACCTTTCCGGACCTGCTGGCGGTCGCCCTCGGGGGTGGCGACGTCGCAGCTTGGGCAGCGCAAACCGCCGCAGCGGCCGCCGACGTGAGCTGACTCGCGGGCGGCCGCGGCGAGCCCTCAGCGACCGGGTGGCAGGGCCCGCGCGTGAGAGGATCACCGCGTGAGCGTCGTTCATCCCCTCGTCGACGAGTGACAACGATGCCTGCCCGCCCGCAGCTCATGGCACAGCGCGAGGGGACCGGCTGGCAGCTATGGCTCATCGGGTCGGTCGTGGCGACGGGCTTGCATCTGTGGGCCCTCTATCGACCGGCGGATCCGTCTGCCCTGTCATGGCTACCGAATGCCGACAAGCTCGGGCACGCCGTCATCTTCGGGCTGCCGCTGTTGTTGATCTTGGTTACTGGTGCAAGCCGACGTCGAGCTCTCCGCCGACGGCCGACCGTGCGATTCGTGTGGATCACGGCTGCCGTCTTCGCCGGACATGCCGTGGTGAGTGAGTGGATCCAGCACCGGCTCTATAGCGAGCGTGTCGGTGATCCGTGGGACGTGCTGGCCGATTGGGTGGGATGCACGCTGGCTGTATTCGGCTATGCATTGGTCGACCGCCGCTGGACGGGCCGTGTCGAAGCTGGGCGACCGTGACCCAGCGGAGCCCCGTCGCTGGTGACCTCCTGGTGGCGAGCGTGCTGCTCGCCGACGGGGTGTTCAACCAGAGTGTCGTGCTGATCTTGGACTTCGACGCCGATGGTGCCCTGGGAGTGATCGTCAACGAGATCTCGCAACTACCTCTGGACGCGGTCCTGCCTGACTGGGCGGACACCGTGTCGGAGCCCAAGCTGTTGTTCCACGGCGGGCCAGTGTCGCCAAACGGCGCCATCTGTCTGGCCAGCGTCAAATCATCAGAGGAGGAGCCGCCCGGCTGGCGCCCGCTGTTCGACAGCATCGGCCTGCTGCACCTCGATACGCCGATCGAGATCGTGACTGGTGCCTATCGCGACCTGCGGATATTCGCCGGCTATTCCGGGTGGGCGGCTGGGCAGTTGCAGTCCGAGATTGCCGAAGGAATGTGGCATGTCGTGAAGGCCGACTACTCCGACGTCTTCAGCACCAGCCCGTTGACACTCTGGCGGACTGTCTTACGTCGTCAGCGCGGTGAACTCGCGTTCTTCTCGACCTGGGTGGAAGATCCACAGGAGAACTAGTTGCTCCCACATAGGATGACGGGCAACGAACACTCAGCTCGGCGGTTGGGGAAGGCACGGAGGCGCGAGGATGACCGAAGCGGTCAAGGGGGGCAGCCGGAGTCGGATTCTCGTCATTGACGACGATGCGGCTCTGGCCGAGATGCTGTCCATCGTGCTTCGCAACGAAGGTTTCGAGCCGATCTGGTGTGCCCACGGTGACAAGGCTTTCGGAGCCTATCGCGATTCAAAGCCCGACCTGGTTCTGTTGGACTTGATGCTCCCGGGTCGCGACGGCGTCGACGTGTGCCGTGACATCCGAGCCGAATCCGGAGTTCCGATCGTCATGCTCACGGCGAAGAGCGACACCATCGATGTCGTCTCGGGGCTGGAGGCGGGCGCCGACGACTACGTAGCCAAGCCGTTCAAGGCCAAGGAGTTGGTCGCCCGGATCCGAACCCGGTTACGCCGGTCACCGGGCTCGGAGGAAACGGATGCCGAAACGCTGCGGATTGGCGACCTGTCGATCAGCGTGGATGGCCACTCGGTGAAACGCGACGGTATCCCCATCCAGCTGACCCCGCTCGAGTTCGATTTGTTGCTCGCGCTGGCTCGACGGCCCTGGCAGGTCTTCAGCCGCGAGGTGCTGCTCGAGCAGGTCTGGGGATATCGGCATGCGGCCGACACGCGGCTGGTCAATGTCCACGTGCAGCGGCTTCGCTCCAAGATCGAGCGCGATCCGGAGCATCCCGAGATTGTCGTGACGGTTCGCGGGATCGGCTACAAGGCCGGTGAAACCGACGCTTCGGCGTAGGGAAGGTCCGGTTGCGCCGTGTCGATCACTCGTGATGTTGTGAAATCACCCTGATGTCGAGTCCTCGCCGCGCCCGTACGCCCTGGTGGAAATGGCCCACGGTCGTCTGGTGGCGGTCACTGCCGCTTCGGGTGATCTCCTCGGTGTTCCTGGCGTCAGTGCTGGTGTTGGTACTCGGGGGGTTCCTGCTGATGCAGCGCGCAACCAGCGGCGTGCTGGATGGCAAGCGCGAGGCCGCGGAGAGTGACGCCCGGCAGGCCGTCAGCACGGCGCAGCAGCAGTTGGATGCCGCGGACCTGACGGGTGGTGTGGATGTCGACAAGATCTTGGTGGATCTGGCGACGAGCTTTGCCAACCGCTCGAGCGGTGGACAGTTCGAGACGATCATCCTCGCGCGGGCGCAGACCGTCACGGCCGGGCAGGCAGACACATCCAGCATTCCTGCCAACCTTCGAGAGCAAGTCGGCCAAGCCAACGCCTTGCTGATCACCCCCACGGAGGTCCACTATCGCGATGGTCGGCCGTCGGTTGCGGGGCTCGTGGCAGGCTCAACGCTGACTTTGCCGGGAACAGACCGGTATCAGATCTATCTGATCTTTCCGCTTACCCAGGAAGTCGACACGCTCCATGTCCTGCGGACCGCCGTGCTGACCACCGGCGCCATCCTGGTGATCTTGCTGACCTTCATCGCCGCCCTGGTCAGTCGCCAAGTCGTCACGCCGGTGCGGGCTGCCCGGCGAGCTGCCGAAAGCCTGGCTTCGGGGAATCTCAATGACCGGATGACGGTACGAGGGCAGGACGACCTGGCCCGGCTGGCCACGTCGATGAACTACATGGCCTCTGAGCTGCAGAAGCAGATTCACACGCTCGAAGACCTTTCCGCCATTCAGCAGCAGTTCGTCTCCGACGTCTCGCACGAGCTTCGGACGCCGCTGACCACCGTACGGATGGCGGCGGAAGTGCTGCACGAGGCGCGCGATGATTTCGACCCGGTGACGGCGCGGTCGGCGGAACTGTTGCAGACCGAGCTTGACCGGTTCGAAGCGCTGCTGACCGACCTGCTGGAGATATCGCGGTTCGACGCCGGAGTGGCCGTGCTGTCGACGGAGGAGGTTGACCTGCGCGACCTGGTGCTTCGGGTGGTCGACGCGCACGCGAGGTTCGCGGAAACGACAGGCACGCAGATCCAGATTCACGCCAGCCAACCATGCAAGGCTGAGGTGGACGCACGTCGGATCGAGCGCATCGTGCGCAACTTGCTGGTCAATGCGATCGAGCACGGTGAGGGCCGCCCGATCGACATCTTTGTCGAAGGCGATGACGCGGCCGTCGCGGTAGCGGTGCGGGACCACGGTGTCGGTTTCGAAGCCGTTCAGTCCAAGCAGGTCTTCCACCGCTTCTGGCGCGGTGATCCGGCCCGCGCTCGGACGGTCGGCGGAACCGGGCTGGGGTTGGCGATTTCGATGGAGGACGCCAATCTGCACCATGGCTGGCTGACCGCCTGGGGACGGCCGGGCATGGGTGCCCAGTTCCGGCTCACCTTGCCGCGAAAGGCCGGCACCATCCTCGAGACATCGCCGCTGCCCATGGTTCCTCGGGATCTGGTCGGTCCGGATGGGGTACGGCTGGAGGCCCGGGACATGCCGCCGGCGAGCCCGGAGGCGTCCATCGCCGGAATACGCAGCGAATCGGTGGCGAGCGATGGCTCGATCATGCACGGGCCTCGCCGACGAGCCGATCCGGCCCCCGGATCGGCTGCCAGCTCGACGACTCCGCTCACCTCGGTTGCGGGCTCCGCTGCGCAAGGCGCGAGCGAAGCAGCGAGCGGGCGACGATGACATCGCGACGCCCTGTCCCGCCGGCACGCCGAGTGGTCCTGATGGCTGGGCTGTCCGTCCTCGTTGCACTGTTGACAAGTTGCGTCACGGTGCCGACGGCCGGACCGGTGAGGAACGATCGAGGGCCAGCAGCAGACGTGTCAAAACTGTGTGGACGTTGAGGTCGCCGCGCCTTCGCCGGGGGATGACCCCCGTCAAATCGTCGAAGGCTACCTGCGAGCAACGTCGCACTACCAACCGAACTACTCGGTAGCCAAGGAGTTCCTGACCAGGGCGGCGGCCGAGAAGTGGAGCCCCGAGGACGGCGCCAAGATCTACCGTGGTCACCGACCGTGAATGGCAACAAAGTGAAGCTGGATGCGCTGCTGATCGGCACGCTGGACGGCCACCGGAGCTACACGGCTCGAGACACCCGGCTAATGTCAACTTCAAATTGACGAAGGAGGACGGCCAGTGGCGGATCGGGGCTCCCCCGAGCGGCCTGCATGGTCGCTGAGTCGGCGTTCACTCGCTTCTATTCGGCGCACTCGGTGTATTTCGTCGGCAACGGCCGCCTGGTCCCGGATGCGATCTACCTTCCCGACCTGCGCAGCCAGTCCACCATCGCCTCGGTCTTGATGAAGGCGTTGCTGAGTGGACCGTCGGCGTGGCTCCGTCCAGCGGTGACGAGCGGCATTCCGCCGAACACTGCTCTCATCGGTGACGCCGTCACCACGTCGGACGGGATCGCGACCGTTCCGCTCAGCGATCCGGTGATGCAGCTCGATGATCAGCAACGGCTGATGATGGCCGCCCAGGTGATGTACACGCTACGCGAGGTTGTGGGGATCAAAGGCATCCTCTTCACCGTGAACCAGCAGCCGCTGCCGGTGCCCGGCGGTGACCCCGTGAGCTTCGTGGTGCCAGCCGACGCCATCCCACGAGACCTTGGTCCGATTCCATCCGTTGCCGCAGACCAGCTCTACGTTGTCCGCAACGGTGTCGTTGCGGCGGTGGAAGCAAACAGCCGCTCCACCCAAAGCCCATCCCGTCCTCGGCGATCTGGGCGAGGGCCGCTATCGGGTTGACTCCCTGGCCGTATCGACCGCGAATACCGACGTGGCTGCGGTGACCGACAACCGCACGGAATTGCGCTGGAGCCGGACGGCGACTGGCGAGGTCCACACGGTGCTGTCTGGAGTCCGCAACCTGTTGCGTCCCCAGTTCTCGCGGTTCGGCGAGCTTTGGGCTCTCAGTGGATCTGGCAGTGACCAGCGGATGTGGATGCTCACTGCTGAAAAGCGGATCGAGGTTTCAGCCGAGAAGGTCTTGGGCGAAGGGGAGGTCACGGCCTTCAGAATTTCCCCGGACGGTACGCGGATAGCCCTGATCCTGAAGTCCGGCGACCGAAGCCAGCTGGGGTTAGCCCGGATCAGTCGAGCGGCGGACAAGATCACGGTAGACGGCTGGCGGCCACTCAACACCACTCAGACCGACCAGCCGCACCTACTCCATCTGCAGGACGTGGCCTGGATCGACGCCACCGACCTGTTGGTCCTCGGCTCTCCATTTACCTCGACGGTGCGGCAGCCCTTCCGCATGAACCAGGACGCGTCGAGCATCATTACCGAAGGTGAGTCGACCAACTGGGATGCGAAAGAGCTCGCCGTACTACTACCGAAGCAGACGGTCATCGCCGTGGATCGGAACGGCCAGACCTATCGCGACGGGGGCAGTGAGTGGACAAAGTTCCTGGGCAAGGTGTCGACGATCGCCTACCCTGGCTGATCAGGTGGTGCCAGAACGCCTGAGGTCTGACCGCTCGGCTATCCGGTACTCGCGGCGGGCTGATGCACCACCCGGTCACGGGCAGGCTCACATCCCGGACGCTGCTCTGCTTATCCACAGAACGGTTCACTCGAGGTGACGCTGTAACTCAGCGGCGGGAAACTCGGCCGATGAGGTTCGAGAGAGCGCTATCGGCGGCCGGTGAGTTGCTGCTGGGTGCGGCCTGCCACGGCTGCTCGGAACCCTGGTGGGGGATCTGCCCTCGGTGCCGCGCGGCTGTTCTGAGTCATGGCTGCTTTGCGACCCGTCCGGACCCGCTGCCCCGCCGGCTTTCCCTTCACGGTCAGCACAGCACCGTACGATGCGATCCTGCGGCAGCTGTCGCCGCTCACAAAGAGCGGGGAGCATTGCACCTGACGCCATTCCTCGCGGGCCGGCTGGCGGCTGCAATCGAGGGCGTTCTGCACTTCACGGACAGTCCAGGGGCGCCGTGGTGCTGGTTCCGGTGCCGTCCGCGCGTGCCGTCGTGCGGGAGCGAGGTTTCGATGCGACCTGGGCTCTGGCGCGCGGGGCCGCCCGGCTGCTCCGACGGCAGCTGTCGGTACGTACCGGCAGGCTGCTGCATCAGGCGCGTCCGGTACTCGATCAGGCGGGGCTGAGCGCTGATCAGCGAGCCAGCAATCTTCTGGGCGCTTTCCGCGTCAGCAGCCTGCCACCTGGTCCGTCGGTGGTCGTGGTCGACGACGTCGTGACCACCGGCAGCAGTCTGACTGAGGCGACTCGAGCCTTGGAGGAAGCCGGACACCACGTCGTCGGCGCGGCAACCGTAGCGGCGACTCAGCGAGACCGCCCAGTTTCCCGACCGTGAATCCTCGATGGCCGTGATACAGATCGCACCCGGCCGTGGAAATGCCGGCATGAGGGGACTACCGTCGGGATATGGCGCTCCTGCACCAGCTTTCTCATTTGCTTGAGGGGATTGGTAGGGAGCGATTTCTCTTCCGCCTCGACGCGCCTCGAATCGCAGCGTAGAGGGACGGCCGTCGGGGGTTCGCACACCAGTTGGAGGCTGACATGGATGTTGTCGTCAAGGGCCGGCACTGCGCAGTGTCGGATGCGTTTCGAACCTACGTCGAGGAGAAGATCACTCGACTCGAGAAGCTCGACGGCCGGGTCATTCGGGTCGACGTCGAAGTCTCGGTGGAACGCAACAAGCGACAACACGACCAGGCCAGCCGAGTAGAGATCACCCTGCGTAACAAGGGCCCGGTGATCCGAGCTGAGGCCGCGGCCGAAGATCAATTGGCGGCGTTCGACATGGCCCTCGACAAACTGATGGCCCAACTGCGGAAGGCCGCCGATCGCAAACGGGTCCATCGCGGGCAGCGCACACCGCAATCCCTGCAAGCGGCCGCGGCCCAGCTGCCACTCTCCGATGGCAGCGAGCCTGCCAACGGCGCCGACGTTCACAGCGTTGCGGGTATCGAAGTGCACGGTGATGGTCCTCCCGTGGTCCGCGAGAAGGTGCACGCCGCCGTGCCCATGAGTCTGGACCAGGCCCTGTTGGAGATGGAGCTCGTCGGCCACGACTTCTACCTGTTCATCGACTCGGAGCACATGACGCCGAGCGTCGTCTACCGCCGCCGGGCGTACGACTACGGGGTGATCCGCTTGGACAGCGCAGGTTCTCCTTTGGCCAATCTCGCCTCTTGACGGGATAGCCGCGGTCGATCGTGCCGCCGAACGCGCTCCCGGCGCCCGCGATGAGCAACCGCAGCGGCCGCACAGCACGGCGGGCTGGAGGTCGCGCGAGGAAACACGCACGCAAGTATGTCGGCGGGCCCGGCTAGCCTGCCGCAGGTGAGACCGGAGAAGTTGAGCCGAGCATCGGCGCGGCGGGTGGCGCTGGCGGCTCAAGGCTTCGGACGGCCGCGCCCGGAGCGGACGATCGGCATCCGCGACATCCAGGCGGTGATCGACCGGGTCGCCCAGTTCCAGATCGACTCGATCAATGTCGTGACCCGGGCGCACTTCGTGCCGTTATTCTCCCGCCTTGGTCCCTACGATGTCGCGCTGCTGGAGCGGGCTGCGCATAGTCCACCCCGCCGCCTCTTCGAATACTGGGGCCACGCGGCGAGCCTGATCGACGTGACGTTGCAGCCACAGCTGCGGTTTCGGATGCAGGCCGGCTTCCGCGATGTGTGGGCCGGTGTGGAGCGGGTCGCCCGGAACAACCCCACCCTGGTGGATCTGGTGCGTGAGGAGGTCGCCGCCCGCGGGCCGATCAGCGCCCGCCAGCTGGAGTATCAAGAAGAGCGGACCCGGGACAACTGGGGCTGGAACTGGTCGTCGGTCAAGACCGTCATGGAGTGGTTGTTCTATACCGGTGACATCACCTCGGCGCGCCGGAACTCTCAGTTCGAGCGGGTGTACGACCTACCTGACCGAGTGCTGCCCAGGACGGTGCTCCAGGCACCGACGCCCACGCCAGAGGAGTCGGTGCGGACCTTGGTCCGCCGAGCAGCCCGCGCGCTGGGCGTGGGCACCGAATTCTGTCTTCGGGACTACTTCCGGACCCGGCCCGCGATGACGCGGGCGGCCATCGCCGATCTGGTCGATTCCGGTGAACTGATCCCGGTCCGGGTCGATGGTGGGGCGAGGGCGGCGTACCTCTGGCACGAGGCGCGGGTGCCGCGGAAGATCGATGCTCGCGCGCTACTCAGCCCCTTCGACTCGATGGTCTTCGAGCGCAGTCGGTTGGAGTGGCTCTTCGATTTCTCCTACCGGATCGAGATCTACGTGCCCGAGCCGAAGCGAACCTACGGCTACTACGTCTATCCCTTCCTGCTGGGGGATCGGTTCGCCGCCCGAGTCGATCTCAAGGCGGACCGGACCAGGGGAGTGCTGCGGGTGAACTCCGCATGGCTCGAGCCTGGTCAGGAGGCTGGGCAGGTCGCAGCCGAGTTGCGTGCGGAGCTGACGACCATGGCGTGCTGGCTGGGGCTGTCGGACGTCGAAGTGACGGCGCGCGGTGACCTCGCCTCCGCACTGGATAGGGCCTGATCCCCGCTCTGGTGCGGTCGGGGAAGCAGCGGCGAGTTCGGTGTGCGTACACCGAAAATGGCTCTTCGTCGAAACTGGAGGCCGCGCCAAGTGCCTGGGCGAAATCCGACAGCGACCCGTCAATCAGACCGGTGGGCGTTGAGCCGGGCGGCCTGGCGCGTCAGGTGGTCGCGCTCGGCGAGGTTGGGTGCCTTTTGGGCCGCCTCGGCGTACAGCCGTGCCGCCGTCGCCAGGTCGCCGTTGCGCTCGTGGAGGTACGCCGCCACCGCGGAGTGGCGGGGCAGTGAGTCGTCCAGCGCCACCAGCGCCGCCAGGCCGGCGCGCGCTCCGTCGGCCTCACCGACGGCCACTGCGCGGTTGAGCCGAACGACCGGGCTGTCGGTCAGGCGCGCCAGCTCGTCGTACCACTCGACGATCTGCACCCAGTCAGTCTCCTCGGCGGTGGGCGCGTCAGCGTGGAGTGCCGCGATGGCGGCCTGGGCCTGGAACTCGCCCAGCCGGTCGCGGGCGAGGGCGGCCTGCAGGATCTCGACACCCTCGGCGATCGACTCGGTGTCCCACCGGCCGCGGTCCTGCTCGGCAAGCGGCACCAGACTGCCATCGGGCGCGGTTCGGGCGGCGCGCCGGGCGTGGTGGAGCAGCATGAGCGCGAGCAGCCCCGCCACCTCGGGGTGGTCGATCGCGGCCGCCAGCTGCCGGGTGAGCCGGATGGCCTCGGCGGCGAGGTCGACGTCGCCGGAGTAGCCCTCGTTGAAGACCAAGTAGAGGACGCGCAGCACGGTGGCGACGTCGCCGGGCTGGTCGAACCGCACGCCCGAGACGGTGCGCTTGGCCCGGCTGATGCGCTGCGCCATGGTCGCCTCCGGCACCAGGTAGGCCTCGGCGATCTGACGGGTGGTCAGCCCACCGACCGCGCGCAGCGTGAGCGCCACCGCCGACGACGGCGTCAGCGACGGGTGGCCGCACAGGAAGTAGAGCTGGAGGGTGTCGTCCACGGGGGGCGCAGGCCCAGGCGCCGGCTCCTCGTCGACGAGGTCCTCACGCCGCCGGCGCGCGGCGTCCGCCCGGGTCGCGTCGAGGAACCGGCGCCAGGCCACAGTGACCAGCCAGCCCTTCGGGTCCCGTGGTGGGTCCGTCGGCCAGACCCGGACCGCCTCGACCAGCGCGTCCTGCACGGCGTCCTCGGCCGCCGCGAAGTCGGCTCCGCGGCGGACGAGGATCCCGAGCACGCTCGGAGTGAGACTCCGGAGCAGGACCTCGTTCACCTCAGAGGTCACTCCGTGATGGTGGGCGGCGCGGCCAGGAACGGGCGCACCTCGAGCCACTCGTGGATCGGCTTCCCGCCCGCCCCAGGGGCGGCCGACAGATCCCCCGCCAGCTCGACGGCGCGCTCGTAGCTGTCGACGTCGATCACCATCCAACCGGCGATGAGGTCCTTTGTCTCGGCGAATGGGCCGTCGGTGACCGGCGGGCGACCCTCGCCGTCGTACCGGACAAACGTCCCCTCGGGCGCGAGCGCCTGACCGTCGATGAACTCGCCGGTCCCCTCCAGCCGGGCCGCGAAGTCCTCCATGTACTGCATGTGGGCCGAGATCTCCTCAGGCGTCCATTGGTCCATGGGCACGTCGTTGACCGGAGCCGGGGCGCCGCGGTAGTGCTTGAGCAGCAAGTACTTGGCCATTGTGTTTCTCCTCGGTGCTGGTGCGACCTATTTTGGTCGCGTTCATAGCGGGGACGGATCCAGTCACCGGTTCTCGACATCTCAGTCCGAAGTTTTTCTGCCTGTCGTAGATGAACCCGGGTGAGCCGTCTCGGGTGCCCACGTCCATGGCTGAAGCGCGAGGGGGAGACGGAACGGGCGCTTCGAAGATCAGCAGCGACCCAGCAACTCACTGACGGAACCCGCCCCGACCGGCGCAGTCAAAGTCCCGATCAGCCGACGGAGCCGACCGAGGCTGATCTAGGAAGAGCCCGCATATCGGGCTGGTGCCGCGGGCTCAGATGCCGCCCTCTACCGCGACCGCACGACACTCACAGAGACTGGCCTACGATGGAGGGCGCGCCGCCAGAACAGCTTGGCGCCTGAAACGGTAAGTCTTTTCAAGAAATCGAGATCAAGGGAGCCAGTTTCCGTGGCTTTGATGGACAGGCTGCTCCGCATCGGCGAGGGCAAAATCCTCAAACAGCTCAAGGGCATCTCCGAACAGGTGAAGGCCATCGAGGACGACTATCTGGCGATGAGCGACGACGAGCTTCGCGGCCAGACCGGCGACTTCAAGTCCCGCTTCGAGAGGGGCGAAACGCTCGAGTCCCTGCTGCCGGAGGCATTCGCGACGGTGCGGGAGGCCAGCCGACGGGTGCTGGACAAGCGGCATTTCGACGTTCAGATCATGGGCGGCGCGGCGCTACACCTGGGCAACATCGCGGAGATGAAGACCGGCGAGGGCAAGACCCTGGTTTCGACCGCACCGGCCTACCTCAACGCGATCTCCGGTCGCGGCGTACACATCGTCACCGTCAACGACTACCTGGCCAAGCGTGACGCGGAGTGGATGGGCCGGGTCCACCACTTCCTCGGTCTCGACGTGGGCGCGATCTTGTCGCAGATGGAGCCGGCGGATCGTCGCAGGGCCTACGCCGCCGACATCACCTACGGCACCAACAACGAGTTCGGCTTCGACTATCTACGTGACAACATGGCGCTCAGTCTGGCCGACTGTGTGCAGCGCGAGCACCACTTCGCCATCGTCGACGAGGTGGATTCGATCTTGGTCGATGAAGCTCGAACGCCCCTGATCATTTCCGGTCCTGCCGAGGACTCACACCAGTGGTATCCGGAGTTCGCTCGAATGGCCGAGCGGCTGAAGCGCGACGAGCACTATGAGGTGGACGAGAAGAAGCGCACGGTGGCGATCTTGGAAGCCGGCATCGACCTGGTGGAGGACCGGCTCGGCATCGACAATCTCTACGAGTCGGCCAACACACCGCTCATCTCCTATCTGAACAACGCCATCAAGGCCAAGGAGCTGTTCAAGCTCGACCGGGACTACGTGATCTTGAACGGCGAGGTCCTGATCGTCGACGAGCACACGGGACGAACACTGATCGGCCGCCGCTACAACGAGGGTCTGCACCAGGCGATCGAGGCCAAGGAGAAGGTCGAGATCCGGGATGAATACCAGACGCTCGCCACGATCACCCTGCAGAACTATTTCCGGATGTACGAGAAGTTGGCCGGGATGACCGGTACGGCAATGACCGAGGCGGCGGAGTTCCAGAAGATCTACGGCCTCGGCGTGGTACCGATCCCGACCAACAAGGACATGATCCGCAGCGATCAGCGGGACTTGATCTACCGCACCGAGGAGGCCAAGTTCACCGCAGTCGTCGAGGACGTCGCAGCTCGGCACGAGGATGGCCAGCCGGTGCTGATCGGCACCGCCTCGGTCGCGAAGTCGGAGATCCTGTCGGGGATGCTGAAGCAGGCCGGCGTCAAACATGAGGTGCTGAACGCCAAGCAGCACGAGCGTGAGGCAGCCATCATCGCCGTCGCGGGGGCCAAGGGCGCAGTCACCGTGGCGACCAACATGGCCGGCCGCGGAACCGACATCATCCTGGGGGGAAACCCCGAATTCCTCGCCGACAAGCAGCTCCACGACCAAGGCATCGACGCACTCGAACAGTCGGATGAGTACGAGAAACGCTTCCCCGTCCTGCTCCGCGAGTTCGAGCAGGCGGTGCAGGCCGAGCACGAAGAGGTCGTCGCCCTGGGCGGTCTCTACGTCGTCGGCTCCGAGCGACACGAATCGCGGCGGATCGACAATCAGCTTCGTGGCCGGTCGGGCCGGCAGGGTGATCCGGGCGAGAGCCGGTTCTATCTCTCTCTCGGTGATGACCTGATGCGGCTGTTCAAGTCCGACATCGTCGAGTGGGTGCTGCAGGCCCTCAAGGTGCCCGACGACCAGCCGATCGAAAACAAGCGGGTATCGGCTTCGATCGCGAGCGCGCAGTCTCAGGTCGAGGCGCAGAACTTCGAGATTCGGAAGAACATCCTGAAATACGACGACGTCATGAATCGGCAACGCCATGCCGTCTACGGCGATCGGCGAAAGGTCCTGGAGGGTGCCGACGTCGAGGCTCGACTGCGTTCGACCGTGGACGCCGTGGTCGAGCAATACGTGGTCGGCGCGACGGAGGGCTTCGCGGAGGAGTGGGACCTCGAACAATTGTGGACCAGCATGCGCACGCTGTACCCGGTCGGGCTCAACCGCGCTGAGTACGAGGAGCGGGACGATCTCGACCGGCAGCTGCTCATCGAGGACTTCAAGGCTGACGCTCAGGCGGCCTACGACAGACGGGAAGAGTCGCTCGGACCCGAGGTCATGCGCGAGCTTGAGCGCCGCGTCCTGCTGACTGTTCTGGATCGAAAGTGGCGCGAGCACCTGTATGAGATGGACTACTTGCGCGAGGGCATTGGGCTAAGAGCGATGGCTCAGCGCGACCCACTGGTGGAGTACCAGCGGGAGGGTAGCGACATGTTCAACACCATGATGGAAGCGTTCATGGAGGAGGTCGTCGGCTTCGTCTTCCACCTGGAAGTGGAAGTTGAGCAGGCTTCGGACGCGGGGCCGGCGGTCGGCATCGTCACCGGCGAGGACGGGCTGCCGGTGCAAGTGGCAGCCGCGGCGAGCAACGGAAACGGTCGAGCCCAACAGCACCTGATCGAATCCGGCCCCGACCCTGATGGCACCGGAATCGAGGTGCACGCAGTGGGTGACGACGCTGATGCAGCGGCGCTTGCCGCGGACATGAACGAGGTGCTCGACGATGCGCAGCTGGCCAGGCTCGAGCTTGCGGAGCGGGAACAGACGCCGGCAGCACGTCCTCGGGTGAGCGCCAAGGGTCTCGGTGGGACCGGTTCTCGGCCGTTGACCTACTCGGCGCCGGACGAAGACGGTTCGGTCAAGACAGCGGCCAGTGGTGACGACCCGAAGGACCCGTACGCGGGGGTCGGGCGGAATGCGCCCTGCCCGTGCGGGTCCGGCAAGAAATTCAAGATGTGCCACGGCCGCCCTGGTACGGCTAAGGCTTAGGGCCCAGCTCCACAGCGGTGCAGAGCCAGCGACCGTAGTACTCCTCCAGCCGGAAGGCCAGGGCGATTGACCGGCGGCCGAGCGTGAAGTGGGCGGCGACCTCAACGGCCAGCGGGGTGGGGAACTGCACATGGACCGAGTGAAGGGTTGCGGGGCGGGTCGGCCGTGGGCGTGACTGGCCTGCGGTTCGTTGTCGGCGTTGGATCGTGATCGCCGCCAGTACCTTCTCGTCGACCCAGCGATTGAGTTGTCCGATGGGCCGCAGGTCCTGCAGGGTCTCGATCAAGACTCGTGCGAGTGAGGTACTCCACGCCTTAGGATCTGGCAACTCCGCGGACGGAGCGGCCATCCAGGCGCCGCCGATGCTCGCCGGCACCGGTGGGTCGCCTTCGAAATCCAGCATCGGCTGTGAGGCGTTCGGGCTCTCGGTGAGCCGCGGGAGCCACGTCTGTGCAGGTGGTCGACTCTCGATGGCCGGCCGTAGCTTGAGCGTCGATGGAGCCATGGATGCGACAGCCACTCTCTTCCTCTCTGGAGCAGTGGCCACCAGCGTGGGAGAAATGCCGCTGCCACGGAAGGGCAAGGGGCGAATCTGTGGATAAGCCGCGGGGCACAATGTCGGGATGGCCACTGATGCCAAGATCACACGTGTCTTGGACGAGCTTCAGGAACGGCTGGACTCACTGCCGGCCGGCATGGAGTTCCGCCGGACATTCATCGCTACCTACCGCCGGACGACGGAGGCGATAGGTCGAGCGATCGAGCACGGTAGCTTCAACGACCCTCGGTGGGTAGCCGCCTGGGACGTTGCGTTCGCCGACCTTTTCTTCCTTGCCCACGATGCCGATCTGGCGGGTGAACTGCCCCCGCGGCCCTGGCGGTTGGCATTCACTCCGTCTGAGCGACTGAACACTCTCCAGCACCTGCTGCTGGGCATGAACGCGCACATCAACTTCGACCTGCCGCAGGCGCTGCTTGCGGTGATCACCGACGACGACTTCACAAATCCGGTGTTGATCGACCGGCGCCGTCGTGATCATGAACGCATCGACCAGATCCTGGCCTCCCGGGTGTCAGCCGAGGATGGCCAGCTCGGCGGATCCCGGCGGCTGCTCGATCATCTCCTGACTCCGCTCAACCGAGCGAGCTCGAAGCGATTCCTCCGCGAGGCCAGGCAGAAGGTCTGGCGCAACACCTTCGCGCTGCAGCAGGCGAGGCTCGCCGGGTCGGATGCCTATCTCGGCCGACTGGCGGAGCTCGAGCTGCTGTCGGCTGCCAAGATTGCGGACATCACCGCCTCCGGACAGGTCCTGCTACGCCTCGCTGCCGGCGGCTTCGGCATCGTCCTGCCGCCGCCCTGATCTCTGGTTTCCGGAAGGTCGAATTCTCCTGCCGGGCTTGGTCCTGACTCCTCCCGGACTCCGCGGTCTGCTCAACTCGCTCGTCCGGACATCGGAGCCGATCTGGCGACGCTCGCAGGGTTTCCACCGAACCCGCCGGAGCTCACACCGCCAGTGAGCTCTGGATCGAGTAATGGGCGGCGTGGTACATGTGCCGGCCGAACTCGACGAACTGGCCTACGTCGTCGTAGGCGATGCGATCAACCGTGAGGCAGGCTGCTGGCGCTTCCGCGTCGAGCAGTTCTGCTTCTTCGTCGGTCATCAGCCGTGCGGAGATACGCTGATGACCGATCTTGAGGTTCACACCGATCGAGCGCAGACAGGCATAAAGGCCCTTGTCCCTCAGATCCGCCTCAGTGATCTCGAAACGGCTGGGCAGATAGTTCGTCAAGATCGCCAGCGGCACGTCGTCAGCAAGCCGCAGCCGCCGGATCTTGATGAACGTCTCGTCTGTGACCTTCTCGGCGTCGATGGCGTCTCGCACGTCTTGATCGAGGCTGCCGACCGAGTACTCCAGCAACCGAGTGCCCGGTACCTTGCCCGCCTTCGTCAGGTCTTCGTTGAAGCTGCTCAAGCGCTCGTCGCGCCGGAACTGTGACCGTACGACCTGGGTACCGACGCCGCGCTTGCGAACAAGCATCCCCTTCTTCACCAGCTCTTGAATCGCCTGGCGGGCAGTGGGCCGGGACAGGCCCAGCCGACTGGTCAGCGACAGTTCGTTCTCCAACCGGTCACCGGGGGAGAGGGCGCCGGTGTTGATGGCATGCTCGATCGACTGGGCCAGTTGGTGGTAGAGCGGCACGGGCGAGTTGCGCTCCAGCGTGATGTCCAATTCGCGCGCGGCCGGCGCCTCCGTCATGCGAGAAGCATAGGATCACCGGCCCAACTTCTCACGTCGACGGGCCCGCTTTGTCCGCACAAAGCAACCGAATGTGAGCGCTCGAGCTCAGGGGGAGAAGAGCAGGATCAGGCCGGCGCAGGTGTAACCGATCATCACGGCCAGCATCGGCCATTGTCCCGCGAGCGCGCGGTTCGGCGGCAGCAGACGGACCGCCTTCTCGTGCGCAACGATGATCGCCAGCAGGTGGCCGCCGACGATGGCCACGAGTTGGATCATCGCGATGATCGTCGGATGGTTCACGATCGAGGCATTCACGCCCATCTCCGCGGAGCCGAATAGATTCCAGCCACGGCCCAGCGGGTCGGAGAAGTTGATCGCCGCTCGCTGACCTTCCAGGATCAACAGCGTGGCGTAGTGTGCGATCGCATAGCCGACCACGATGGGGACCAGCGAACCGGCCATCAGGCGTGGATAGATGCGAGCTGGTTGGGAGGTAAAGCGCCCCATCCAGCTTGCTGCGAGGCTGAAGCTGGTCAGCACGATAATGATCATTCCGAGCAGTCCGGCCGTCTGCCAGACCAGTGATGGTACGGCAGACTCCTGAACGGTCTGGATCCACCAGCTCGTATTGGAGAAGCTGTCGTAGGCCGTGCCGCCCAATAACGCGGCCACGATGCCCACTGCGCCTGGTGGCGGCGTCCATGCACTCAGCCCGGCGAGCGGATTGACCAGCGACAGATTTCCGTCGATCCGTCGCCAGGCCGACAGTTCGGCGACGGTGGACGCGTACGCCTCGAAGGGATCGGCGGCCGCGATCCAACGCTGGCTGAACACGATCGCACCGATGATCATGATCACAACCCAGGCGACCGCCCAGAGCCTGAGCACCGACAAGGTGGTCCGGTCGGGCTGCACCAGCTCAAGCCAGCTGAAGGCGAAGATGCCCGCGGCGGCCGGCCAGACACCGATCGGCTTCGGTATGGTCGCCAGGCGGTCCTCAGTGTTGATGCGCGCGACCGCGCAGAGAGCGGCGTGAACGGTCCGGAGAGGGTTGGTTGCCCGCCAGAACCAGCCCAGGAGCAGTGAGATCGGCACCAGGCCGACCCACATCCAGACGAAGACGAAGCCGAAGATCGGGTTGGTCAGACGGTCCTGCCCAGCCATGACCGCCAGCGCCGCGATGGCGAAGGCGGCCAGGACCAGCAGACGTGCAGTCCAGCGGACCACAGGATGGTCGACGAGGGAGGTGAGCCTGGGCAGCGGCACCCCGCTCAGCGTGGAGAAACGAGGGGTTCGCCAGGCGAAGACCAGCACGACGAAGGAGATGATCAGGGCCAAGGCCGCCCCCACCACCACGAATGTGAAGGGCAGCGGAAGGTCCTGTCGGGAAGCAATGCCGTGCAGTGGCACCAGAACCGAGGTCATAACCCGGACTCGCGACGCCGGCGCTCCCAGGGCGCATCGATTGCCGACGTCGCTCGTAGCCACCGGGTTGATCCACTTCTGCGCACGTTGCCCTCGATCTCTGTCTCGACACTGTGCCCGCTCGGCTCGGCCGGCCGAGCCCATCGCCGGTCAAGTGTTCCAGGCGTGGCCATGCCCGGCACGCCGATCAGCATCACGCTGCTGGCCGTCCGTGTCTGCATGCTTCATCTGTCCGCCTCCGCGGTCGGCTCGCAGCGGCCGCGCGGGTAGTACGGTGAAGATCTTCCACTCGCGGTGGACTCGACTGTGCAGCTCGAAGGGACTTCCATGCCACGGCGATTGACCCCCCTCGAGGTGTCGATGCTGGCGTTGGACACGGTACGAACACCGGGACACGTCGGTATGGTCGACATCTTCGATCCTGGAACCGAGGGCTTCGACTACGAGCGGCTCATCGCCTTGATCCGCGATCGCATCGAGTTCGTGCCTCACTACCGGCAGCGGGTCCTGCCCGTACCCGCACGGCTGGCTGCTCCGGTGTGGGTCGACGACGAGAACTTCGACCTTACCTTCCACGTTCGTCGCTCCGCGCTGCCGCGTCCGGGCACCCTTGATCAACTCCGCGAGTTCGTTGGCCGCGTACTCGCTAGGCGGCTGGACCCGTCCCGACCGCTGTGGGAGATCTATCTGGTCGAAGGAATGGAGGACGGAAGCTTCGCGCTGGTGAGCAAGACTCACCTGGCCCTGGTCGATGGCATCGACGGAGTCGATCTCGGGCAGGTGCTGCTGGACGCCGATCGTCGGCCCCCAGGCACCTCGACCACAGCATGGGAACCACTACCCGAGCCTGGGTCGCTGGATCTGGTCGGGGGGGCGCTGTGGGAGAGCGCCAAGGATCCCGCCAAGGCGATCGAGAACGTCCGGGGCGCCGTCACCAGCGCTTTGGGCATCGCAATAGCGATCGGGGAGGCCGTGGGCGGGATCGGCGGCGCTCTTGGCGAGCTGGCCGGAGAAGCACTCCGTGGTCGGCGTCCGGCGGCCGACTCACCTCTGGCCGGCGAGGTGTCCGAGCAGCGTCGCGTCGCCCTGCTACAAGTGCCGCTGGCCCGGCTGAAGGCCATCCGCCAGGAGCAGAACCACACCGTCAACGACGTCGTGCTGGCCGTGGTCACTGGCGGACTGCGGACCTGGCTGCTGACCCGGGGGGAATCCATCAGTTCGAGCAGCACGCTGACGTCGCTGGTGCCGATGAGCGTGACGGAGGATGACGGTGAACCTACCTCCCTCGGCAGCCAAGTGGCACCGCACTTGCAGAGCCTGCCGATCGGGGAACCGAACGCGCTGATGCGGCTGCATCAAGTGGCTTACGCGACCAAGGCACACAAGGAAAGCGGACGCGCCGTCGGTGCCCGGTCGCTGTCGGACATCGCCGGCTTCGCTCCCGCTACGCTGCACGCCTTGGGCGTACGGGTCTCCATCGAGGTGATGCGAAAGCAACACGACATCTTGATCACCAACGTTCCCGGCCCTCAGCTTCCCCTGTATGCCGCGGGAGCGCGGATGGTGGCGAGCTATCCGCTGCTGCCGCTGTCAGCGGCTCATCTGTTGACCATCGGACTGACGTCTTACGACGGCGACGTGTTCGTCGGTCTCACCGGAGACCGGTACGCCATCCGAGACCTGGATGTGTTGGCTCAATGTCTGGAGGATGCCGTGCAAGAGCTGCTCGACGCCACCGCTGATGCGGCCAGCCTCCGCCAGCCCACCCGCAAGGCCAGTCCGGCAGCCCGTCGGGCTGCTGAACGAAAGGCCACGGCCAAGCAGGAAGCTGCGCGGCGGGTTGGTCGGCGATATCCCACCGGCCAGGGCTTGCGGGGTCGCGAACGGGGCCGACGAGCCGAGGGCTAGATGGGGCAGATTGCGTTCATTCCAGCCAGCACGGAGCAGGCGATGGCGCTGCGGAGCGGGGCCGATCCAGGGCTTCATCGGGGTTGTTCGGTGACGACGGCATTCTTGCGTGCCCTGGAATCCCAGACGACGATCGAGGAGGCGGAATTCGCTGCCCTCAGCAACGCTGGTGTGCTGGCTCTGTTGGTCAGCTCGGAGCCCAGACGGTTGGTACTCGCCGCGGAGGTTGAGCCAGAGCAGATTGCTGCCGCCGAGGATGCGGCTGGTGAGGTAAGGCTCTCATCGCTTTCCTGGACGCAGGTGCAGGCCCTGTTTCTCGCTGAGCCGGAGGCCGCCGAAGCGGCGAGGAAAGCGCGGCAGGCAGCGGAGCGGCTGGGAGATGTCACGCTGGCGGCGGCCCTGCAGCTGCCGGAGATCGGCGAATTGCTGGAAGGCTACGACCTGCTGTGGTTCGCACCCGATGAGCTGGATCACCTTGGGTCGATGGGTGATCCGACGGATTCTGCCGCGAATCGGGCAGACTAGCCTCATGCCACGCTCAATCTGGAAGGGCGCCATCTCCTTCGGACTGGTCACGATTCCGGTGAAGCTCTTCTCGGCGACCGAGGAGAAGGACATCAGTTTTCGCCAGGTCCACCCCGAGGACGGTGGCCGCATCAAGTACAAGAGGGTGTGCGAGAAGTGCGGCAACGAGATTCCGTTCGCCGAGATCGCCAAGGGGTACGAGATGCCGGACGGCCGGATGGTGATCTTGGAGAAGGAGGATTTCGACTCCCTCCCATTGGCCACAACCAAGGCGGTGGAGGTGGTCCAGTTCGTGGCCGAGGACGAAGTCGATCCGACCTACTTCGACAAGACCTACTTCCTGCAGGCGGACGGCCCTGGCGTGAAGCCGTATGTGCTGCTGCGCGATGCGCTCACCAAGAGCGCTCAGAGTGCGGTCGTCAAGGTGGCACTTCGCTCACGCGAAGCGTTGGCGCTCCTGCGGCCGAAGGACGGCGTGTTGTTGATGCACACCATGCTCTGGCCGGACGAGCTGCGGGACGGGTCGTTCGCGGCACCGCCGGCCGACGTGAAGGTCTCCGATGCCGAGGTGACCATGGCACAGTCATTCATCGATGCGCTGGCCGGCGACTTCAACCCCGAGGAGTACACCGACTCCTATCGGGAGGCCTTGGATACGCTGGTGCAGAGTAAGGCCGAGGGCATCCCCTTGGCCGAGGAACCAGAAGCGCCCAAGGAGGCGGAGGTCGTCGACCTCGTTGCCGCCTTACGCGCCTCGGTGGAGGCGGCGAAGAAGCGCCGCGAACAGGCGGAGCAGGCCAAGGCGACCGGCTAATCTCGATTCGTGGACGCGATCACCGACGTCCCGCTGCCGGCAAACGAGCCGGTGCGAACCTACGCCCCTGGATCGGCGGAGCGAATCAGCCTCGAAGCGAG
Source organism: uncultured Actinomycetota bacterium (assembly GCA_963808495.1). Classification (GTDB taxonomy): domain Bacteria; phylum Actinomycetota; class Actinomycetes; order Propionibacteriales; family Propionibacteriaceae; genus Microlunatus. Next base: position 137,564 of record CAWEGC010000008.1, on the reverse strand, counting down.
CCTGAAATCGCTAGCCGAGGCCGATCCCATCGATCTGCCCGCCACCATCGGTAGCGGCAGCCGACTCGGCGGAGGAGAGGCGTTCGACGTCATCATGCCGTCGGACCACCGGCACGTTCTCGGGCACTCCGCGAATGCCACCGAAGCAGATGCCCAGGAAGCCGCCGACGCGGCCCTGAGGGCCGCACCGGACTGGGCGGACCTGAGCTTCGACGATCGGGCCGCGGTGTTCCTTCGTGCGGCCGATCTGCTGGCCGGGCCATGGCGTGACACCCTCAATGCGGCCACCATGCTGGGACAGGGCAAGACGGTGCAGCAGGCCGAGATCGACTCCGCGTGCGAGTTGATCGACTTCTGGCGCTTCAACGTCGCGTTCGCCCGCCAGATGCTGGCTGAGCAGCCCGTTTCTTCACCGGGCGTCTGGAACCGCATCGACTACCGTCCGCTGGACGGCTTCGTCTATGCGATCACGCCGTTCAACTTCACCGCGATTGCCGGGAACCTGCCCACTGCGCCCGCGCTGATGGGCAACACCGTGATCTGGAAGCCGAGCCCGACCCAACAGTTCGCGGCCCATTACACGTTGCGCCTGCTACAAGCGGCCGGATTGCCGCCGGGGGTGATCAATCTGCTGCCCGGCGACGGGGTGGCGGTGTCGGAGGTCATCCTTCGCCATCCCGACTTCGCCGGGATCCATTTCACTGGATCGACAACGACCTTCCAGCGCTTGTGGCGCACGGTCGGGGAGAACATCGGCAGTTACCGCAGCTACCCCCGACTCGTGGGCGAGACCGGCGGCAAGGACTTCGTGGTCGCCCATCCGAGCGCCGATCCCGATGTTCTCCGCACGGCGCTGATTCGGGGTGCCTTCGAATACTCCGGCCAGAAGTGCTCAGCTGCATCCCGCGCCTACGTTGCCCGGAGTGTCTGGGACAAGATCAAAGACGACCTCGTCGGTGAAACCGAAGCACTGACGGTCGGTGACGTCCGCGACTTGTCGAACTTCACCTCCGCGGTGATCGACCAGCGCGCTTTCGCCAAGCACGTGGACGCCATCGAGGCGGCCAGGAACTCCGATGACGCCGAAATCATCGCGGGCGGCACCTACGACGATGAGGACGGATGGTACGTCCGACCCACCGTGATCCTCTCGGACAACCCGAGGCAGGACATCTTCACGACCGAGTACTTCGGACCGATTCTGGCGCTGCATGTCTACGACGACGCGAACTTCGACGCGACCTTGGCGGAGGTCGATGCGGCCGCTCCGTACGGGCTGACCGGAGCGATCATCGCCGAGGAGCGGGCGGCCCTGGATCAGGCGAGTCGGCGGCTGCGACATGCGGCGGGTAACTTCTACCTCAATGACAAGCCGACGGGTGCCGTCGTTGGGCAACAACCGTTTGGGGGGTCCCGGGGCTCGGGAACCAACGACAAGGCCGGCTCGATCTGGAATCTGATCCGATGGAGCAGTCCACGTTCGATCAAAGAGACTTTCGTGCCGCCCAAGGAGATCGGGTACCCGCATCAGGGTTGATCATGACTTGCGCGAGTTCGACCGGAACTTCGCGTTCTCCTGACGCAATTGCTCATTGGTGTCCTGGAGGTCGAGCACCATCGCGATCGCGCTGAGATTGAGGCCTTCGGCGACCAGCTCGGCGATGCGCCGCATCCGCGCGATGTCGTCGCCGCTGTAGAGGCGGGTCCCACCAGCCGTCCGACGAGGCTCGACCAGGCCGGCTTTCTCGTACGCGCGGAGGTTCTGCACCCCGGTCCCGACCAGATGCGCGGCGACGGAGATGCCGTAGACCGCGGCCGTTGGGTCTGGGACATGCGACGCCAGAGATTTCACCTCTATCGAATGTCGAACTTGACGCTCATGTTAGCATGCGATAATCTGTATGCACTACTACAGATCAGAGATGTCGAGAGCATCGACTTCCTGTCAACCTATTGGAGGTGAAGCTATGGTGTTGATGCGCACCGACCCCTTCCGCGAACTCGACCGCCTGACGCAGCAGGTGTTCGGCACCGCCGCCCGGCCGGCGTTCATGCCGATGGACGCCTGGCGGGATGGCGAGGTATTCCGCATTGAGTTCGACCTGCCCGGCGTGCAAGCCGATTCGATCGATCTGGACGTCGAGCGCAACGTATTGACCGTGAGGGCTGAGCGGCCAGCGCAGGAGCTGTCCGGCGAGCAGATCGCCGCGGAGCGGCCGAGGGGTCTGTTCAGTCGGCAGCTGATTCTGGGGGACAACCTCGACCTCGACAAGATCACCGCGAACTACGCCGACGGTGTGCTCAAGCTCGAGGTTCCCGTGGCCGAGCGGGCCAAGCCGCGCAAGATCGCCGTCGAATCGACCGACTCGAAGCGGACGATCGAAGCCTGAGGTGACGAGCCGCTAGGGGATCTGGCCGCCGCTGCCGAATATTCGCACGCGGCCGCCAGACCCCCGCGGCCTGGTTTGGGGCAGCTCCTTGCTCATCGAGAAAGCCACTGATCACCGACCCGCTGCTGGGTTCGGAAGCCGGCCAACACCGCCGGAGCGGAGGACTCTTCGAGCTTCTTGCCGAGCAGCGGGATCGCCACTTTGAGCTCGCCGTCGAGCGCGACGATCGTTCCGCGGCCTCCGGGTGACATCTGAAGCTGCCCGCGGAGCGTCACCGGCTGTCCCAACACCGTCATGACGATGTCTGCCGTCCGCGACCCGTCGCTCGACGGACCACTCCACGTCACATCCTCGATCACAGTGAGCTGGCTGCCGGTGAATCGAGCGGCAGACTCAGGGGCCGGCAGCGTGCGCGATGTATGGGTCGCCGAGCCGGACACCGAGGCGTCGTAGCTGATCGACTCGGAGGCGACGCACACCTCTTCCAGGTACGCCCGATCGGTCATCATGGCGTAGACCTGATCGGTGGCCGCGGCGAAATCCAGCCGAGTCGAAATGTCCATGCCGCACATCATGGCATCGGCGTGATCGATGGCAGGAATGACGGGGCCGGCCAAGCCTGGGAAGATGGAAGGGTGCCCACCGAACCGCGGATGATCTCCCTAGGCTTCGGGAAGTTCGTCCGTGCTGACCGCATCTTCGCACTGGAGCCGCTCCTCGGAGAGGCCCGTGGCGACGGCCGCAGGACCAGAGTCTGGGTCGAGGGCATCCTCGAACCCATCATCGCCTCCCGAACCGAAGTGACCATCCTGCGCGATATGGGTCAGGATGCCGCCGCGGACGCACCGCTGCTCGAGGAGGCAGTGGATCTGGCCTCTCGACTGGCCGATGCCGCCGAGGCCGGGCGGGTGGACCTGAGCGATCTGGGACGGCGGGCGCGCCGACTCCTTGCGGCTACCACGACCAGCCAACAACTTCCGCTCCAGCCGTAGTTCAGAATTTCTCGGGCCACGCTCGCGGCGCCGGAGTTCGCGCCACCTCGCTTCGGTGCAGGACGCGCTCGGGATCACCGCCGGAGGGCTATGGTCGATTCAACCGCACAGCGCAGTGTGGCGGCAGGAGCGGACGAGAACGTGACGACATTCGAGGTGGAGCTCGAACAGGAGAAGACCGAGAAGATCGCTCAAGTTGCGGCCCGGGGGATTTCGATAGCGGCCCCGCTCGGCCAGCAGCCACGGGCGGTGTCGATCTTTCTGTCCCATTACTTTCGCCATGTCGACGCTATGGACGTCGACCAACGCAGCGTCGAGGATCTGCTCGGGCTGGTGGAAAGTCACTATCGGCTGGCGATGCACCGACCCGCCTCACGGGCCACCGTGGCGATCCGGAGCCCCAGCCAGTCACAGGACGGCTGGACCGCCGGAGGCGCCACGGTCGTCCAGATCGTCACCGACGACCGGCCGTTCCTGGTCGACTCGGTGACCATGGAGGTGCTCCGTCAAGGGTGGAGCATCCGCGAGGTCTTTCACCCGCAGTTCCTCGTTCGCCGTGATGTCGGCGGTTCGCTGCGAGGCATTGTCTGGGCGAACGAGGCGAGCACGGATCCCGAAGTCCTCTCCGAATCCTGGATGCACCTGGAGATCCTTCCGCCGTCTCGGCCGGAGCGGCCGGACACGCTCCTCTCTGATCTCGAACACGGGCTGCTGGAGGTCCTGCGGCTCGTCGAGGAGGTGGTTCAGGACTGGTCGCGGATGCGTACGCGGTCAGTGGAGACGATCGCCATGCTTCGGAGAGCGGCGTTGGCCGACGGTCACCACGACGAGGCGGCGCTCGTCACCGAGCTCCTCGAGTGGCTCAACGACAACCACTTCACCTTCCTCGGCTATCGGCAGTACCGCCTGCTGAGCGGGGGTCAGGGATTCGAGCCGGTGCCGTCGACCGGCCTAGGTATCCTGCGCGCCGACTCCGATCGGCCCGGCGCCTTCCATGCCCTGCCTCGTCCCGGCATGCCAGCGGAATTGACGATCATCACCAAGGACAACGAGAAGTCCCGGGTCCACCGGCCGGCGTACCTTGACTACATCGGGATCCGGACGTTCTCCGCCGACGGTCAGGTGAGTGGCGAACGCCGATTCCTGGGGCTGTTCGCCTCGTCGGCCTATTCCGAGTCGGTGCCGCGTATCCCGGTCCTGCGACAGAAGGCGGCTGAGGTGCTGCGACGCTCCGGCTACGCGCCGAGCAGTCATGGCGGCAAGGCGATCATGGACGTCCTCGACACCTACCCCCGGGACGAGTTGTTCCAGGCCTCGATCGACGAGCTCGCCCCCGTCGTGGAGAAGGTCGCACATCTCAAGGAGCGCCGCCAAGTTCGGATGTTCGTCCGGCGGGAACCCTACGGACGGTATCTGTCGTGCCTGGTCTATCTTCCGCGCGATCGTTACACGACCGCGGTTCGCAAGCGGATGGAGGAGCTGCTGCTCACCAGGCTCGGCGGTGCGTCGATCGACTACACGGCCCGAGTGTCGGAATCGGTGCTCGCTCGGTTGCACTTCGTGGTGCGGATGCCCATGGGGGAATCGCTGGGCGAGGTGGACGTTCGCCCGCTGGAGCGCGAACTGACACTTGCCACCCGCTCCTGGGACGACGAGTTTGCCGATGTCCTCGCTAGCTGGCCGACCCCGTTGGACGACACGACGCCGGACGAGCTCTCGACCCTGGTAGGTGCGCTCCCGGAGGGCTACAAGGAAGACTTCTCGGCCCGGCAAGGGGTGCAGGATCTGGTTGCGCTGATGGCGTTGCGGAGCGATTCCGCCGCCGGCGCGGATGCGGACAGCGCGCCCGGCAAGAGCATGGTCATGTACGTCCCGGACCGGACCGACGATGAAGCGGACCTGCGCTTGAAGATCTTCCGGTGGGACTCACCGATCTCGTTGTCCCAGATCTTGCCGCACCTGTCATTGCTCGGGGTAGACGTCATCGACGAGCGTCCGTACGAGCTGGTGTTGGGCAGCGATCAGCGCGCCTTCATCTACGACTTCGGGATCACCGTGCCGGGAGGGCGCCCGGCCGTCCGTTCTGGATGGCCGATAGCGGCCCGCCAGAAGTTCATGGATGCGTTCTCGGCGTCCTATGCCGGCCTCAGCGAGCCCGATCGGTTCCACGCCCTGGTGATGGGAGCCGATCTCAGCTGGCAACAGGTCATGATCTTGCGTGCCATCGGCAGGTACCTGCGCCAGACCGGTACCACGTACAGCCAGACCTACCTCGCTTCGGCGCTCAGCTCGAATGTCGCCCTGGCCCGGCAACTGGTGTCGCTGTTCGAGACCCGCTTCAATCCGCTCCGCACAGCTTGACATCGAGACCCGCAAGACGCAGGCGGCGGAGCTGGTCGACAAGATCAAGATCGCGTTGAACGACGTGCCGAGCCTTGATCATGATCGAATCGTGCGCTCCTACCTGGCCGTGATATCGGCCATGGTGAGGACCAACGCCTACCAGTCCGGCCGGCCCACGTTCGCCTTCAAGCTCTTGCCGCGCCAGATCCCCGAGCTGCCGGAACCCAGGCCGGCTTTCGAGATCTTCGTCTACTCGCCGCGGGTCGAAGGTGTCCACCTGCGCTTCGGTCCGGTGGCCCGCGGCGGGTTGCGGTGGTCTGACCGGGCGGAAGACTTCCGGACCGAGGTGCTGGGCCTGGTCAAAGCCCAGATGGTCAAGAACACCGTGATTGTCCCGGTCGGCGCCAAAGGTGGGTTCTATGCCAAGCGGCTGCCAAATCCCGCGGTCGATCGCGAGGCTTGGCTGAACGAGGGGCAGGCCTGTTACTCACTGTTCATCTCGAGCCTGCTCGACCTCACCGACAACCTGGTCGCCGGCGATGTGGTTCCGCCGCCAGACGTCATTCGGTACGACGCCGATGATCCCTATCTTGTGGTCGCGGCCGACAAAGGCACTGCCACGTTCTCGGACATCGCGAACTCGATCGCGGTCTCCTCCGGCTTCTGGCTGGGCGATGCGTTCGCCTCGGGTGGCTCCGCCGGATACGACCACAAGGCGATGGGCATCACCGCCCGGGGGGCATGGGAGTCGGTGCGCCGGCACTTCCGGGAGATGGGCGTCGATTGCCAGGCCGAGGACTTCACCTGCGTGGGCATCGGTGACATGAGCGGCGACGTGTTCGGCAACGGCATGCTGCTGAGCAAACATCTCAAGCTCATCGCGGCCTTCGATCACCGGCACGTCTTCGTCGACCCCACCCCGGATCCGGCCACCAGCTGGACGGAGCGGGCCAGGCTGTTCGCCCTCCAAGCTTCGAGCTGGGCTGACTACGACCCCGCACTGATCTCAGATGGCGGTGGAGTGTTTCTGCGCACGGCGAAATCGATCGAGATCACACCAGCGATGCACAAAGCTCTCGGCATCCCGGCGGCCGTCGATTCGCTGACTCCGGCCGGCTTGATCAACACGTGTCTGAAGGCGCCGGTCGACCTGCTCTGGAACGGCGGCATCGGCACCTACGTGAAGGCACTCACCGAAACCCACGCCGAGGTAGGTGACAAGGCTAACGACGGCGTGCGCGTCGACGGCTGCGAGCTGCGCGCGCGTTGCGTCGGTGAAGGCGGAAATCTCGGGTTCACCCAACGTGGCCGAGTCGAGTACGCCGCCCGTGGTGGTCGCATCAACACCGACTTCATCGACAATTCAGCCGGGGTCGACACGTCGGACTACGAGGTCAACATCAAGATCTTGTTGTCCAGTGAGAAGGCGGCCGGTCGGCTGACTCAGCACGACCGGGACGATCTCCTCGCGTCGATGACCGATGATGTGGCCGATCTCGTGCTCGCGCACAACTACGACCAGAATCTCGCTATGGCGAACAGCGTCTATCAGTCGGCGTCCATGGCCGGCGTCCACGAGGACTGGATGGAGCGGCTCGCTCACTCAGGGTTGCTCAACCGTGAGTTGGAGGCGTTGCCCTCCACGGAGGAGATGGACAACCGGCGAAGCAAGAACCGCGGACTAACGTCGCCGGAGCTGGCCACGCTGATGGCCTACACCAAGATCGTGCTCGAGGACGAGATCCTCGGCTCCGACTTGCCCGATGATCCCTACCTCGGTGATCGGTTGGTCAGCTACTTCCCGACCGCCATGCGTGAGCGGTACGCCGCGGTGATGCCGGCGCATCGCCTGCACCGGGAGATCATCGCCACGGTGGTGGTCAACCAGTTCGTCGACGCGTCGGGCATCACCTGTTTCCACCGGCTGTCCGCAGAGACAGGCGCCTCCGCGGCCGATGTCATCCGGGCGCAGATCGCCGCCCGGAGCATCTTCAACGCTGATCAGCACGATGAGGCCATTCGTGGTCTTGATCATCGAGTCGAGAGTCAGATCCAGACGATATTGCGGATGGAAGTGCGAACGCTCGTGGAACGAGCCACTCGTTGGCTGATCAACAACCAACAGCGACCCCTGGACATCTCGACGGCAGTCCGGGAGATGTCCAGCGGGGTTCGGCAAGTGCAGCAGGCGTTGCCGACCGTGCTGCAGGGCCGTGATCATGACGCGTACGAAAAGCGGTTGCAAAGCTACCGCAGCGCGGGTGTGCCAGATGATCTTGCTGCCATCACGGCGGCGCTGTCACCGGCGTACGCGGCACTGACCGTGGTCCAGACCGCCGACCGAGAGGCGCTCAGTCCGGTGTCGGTGGCCGAGGTGCACTTCACCGTGGGTCAGCGGCTCGGTCTGGATCGCCTGCTGTCGCGGATCGTCGAGCTACCCCGAGACGACCGCTGGCAGACCATGGCTCGGGCAGCGCTGCGAGACGATCTTCATGCAGCGCACGCGCAGCTGACCGCCGAGGTGTTGGGGGGTGGCGAATCCGGCAACGGTGCCAAGGAGTTGGTCGCCGCCTGGGAGCGGAAGACACCGAGCGTGTCCGAGGTGGTCAAGACCTTGCGCTCGATATGTGCCGGGCGTCCCGACCTGGCGCGGATGTCGGTCGGGCTGCGGATCGTCCGGGGCCTGCTGTCCAAACCCAACAGGTGACCATTCCGCGATCACCGACGTGGTACGTGTGAGATATGCGGATCGATCTGCACACGCACTCGTCTATCTCAGACGGCACAGACACTCCGGAGGAGCTCGTCCGCAAGGCTGCAGCCGCCGGCCTCGACGTGGTCGCACTGACTGATCACGACACCTTCGACGGCCTGAATGCCGCCGTTGCCGAAGGGCAACGGATCGGTGTGCAGGTGCTCCCCGGCATGGAACTGTCCTGTTCGAGGCGAGGCGACAGTGTGCATCTTCTGGCTTATGGCGCGGATCAGTTGAATGCCGACCTCGTCGCCGAGATGGCGCTGGTGCGTGGTGGTCGCAAGGGCCGCTTAGCCGGTGTCTTGACGAAGCTGGCCGACCTCGGGGTTCCGGTGAGCGAGGCGGAGGTGATGGCCCAGGTGGGAGATTCACCGTCGGTCGGTCGGCCGCACATCGCCGACGCCATGATCAAGGCTGGTCATGTGCGCGACCGCGAGGAGGCCTTCGACCGATTCTTGGCGGAGGGTGGGCCCGCACACGTGCAGCGCTATGCGATCGAGCTGGAGCGTGGCATCGACTTGGTGCACGCCGCGGGAGGAGTGGCGGTCATCGGTCACCCGTGGGGACGCGGCCGCGAACACGTGCTACCCGCGGCCCTGCTGACCGCGCTCGCCGCCGAGCATGCCCTGGACGGCGTCGAAGTCGACCACCAGGATCACGACGCGAATACTCGAGCTCAGCTGCGCGCGCTCGCCGCCGAGCTAGGTCTGCTGGCCACGGGGTCTAGTGACTACCACGGTACCGGCAAGCTCGATCATGATCTTGGCTGCAACACCACCGCTCCGGAGGTCTACGACGATCTTGTCGGGCGACTTCGGCGCTGAGGATTGACGTGCGCGTCATCACGGTCTGGGCAGGTCCAGCTGGACGACCACCACGGACTGGTGCCACGGAAGAGTGCGGTTCACGCGAAGGTTGCCGTCGCTCCCGGCTGAGCAAGCCTGCTCTCCGAGCGGCAGGTGGGGACAGCGCAGATTCAGTACGGTACGGCCAGGGACAGCGGTCGCAACCGGAAGATCGGGCGGGACGCCCGACGTCAGAGGACCCAGAGCGGCCAGAGCACGACCAGCCATGGACCCCGGGCTGCGTATTGTCACGCCGGTGAGTCGGTAGCGGAGCTCGAACTTTGTGGCGGCCGCAGTCAGCGGTAGGTCCACATCGGCGCCTATCTCGGCATCGGGAACTGTTACCGGCTGGCTACCTGCGCTGACGTGTACATCGGTCGCCCGGGCGTGCACGGACCTGAAGACCGAGCCGCCGTCTCCGATCGGGGGTATGCGTAACTGCAGCACGCTGACCGGCGAGGCGAGAACGACCGATTCGACGACATCGAAGCTGCCGTCGGCCGCGGGAGTAGCGGTGAGGTAGATGCCGACCGCGCTCCCTCCTCCCGGACCAGGCGCCGCGTCACGCCGTGCGGTAGCGCCGCTACCGGGCGTCGGTCCAACGGATCCAGCGCTGGGCGGCGCCGGAGTGGTCAGTCCGCTCGTCGGGGTGGCACCGGCTGCACTGGCTGGCTGCGGGACTGCGCTCTTACGCAGCGTCGGTGCCGCTCGATAAAACGCGAAGGCGCAACCGAGAAGAACAAGAACCACCGCCAGTCCGACCGCCCGACGGACTGCCCGAAGGCGGGGCCGTCCAGACGTCATCTATCCCCCAGACATTCCGCCCCGGAGTCGAAGGGCCGCCACCCGTTCTCGGATTGGCCGACGTGCACGGTGATCGATCGCATATATTACGCCCGGACGGGTCTGGGTCCCTGACCGCAGCAAGATTCACATCTGGGGGAAGCGTGTCTTCAAAGCTTGCGGGTCGTTGGTCCTTCGTCGGGTTATTTCTTTCTGGTGCTCTGGCGTTCGCGGGCTTGATTGCCGGACCGAGCTACGCCGCTGACACGGCCACCATCTATATCGTGCAGGGTTTGCCAGGTAAGACGCTGGACGTATCGGTTGACGGGGATCCGGTGGCCAAGGGCGTCAAGACGGCGGAGGTCGCCGGCCCCTTCGAGGTCGCAGCCGGACGTCGCGAGGTGACGTTCACCTCCGACGGCGAGGCTGTGCTCGAGCGGACGTTCTCGGTGACGGCCAAGTCCAACTGGGACGTGGTGGTGCACCTGCCCGCCCAGACCTCGGGCGATCCGCTGATCACGGTGTTCAAGAACGACGTGTCGGCAGTGCCGAAGGGCAAGGCTTCGCTAACCGTGGCGCACACTGCCGCGGTTCCTCCGGCCGACATCCGGGTCAACGGAAAGGTGCTGTTCGAAAACATCGCCAACGGGGAGTCGCTCAACCTCATCGTTCCTGTGGCGACCTACAAGGTCGCCATCGTCCCGACGGGGGAGACTGGGCCGGTCATCCTCGGGCCGGTTGACCTCACAGTGAAAGGCGATTCGCTGAACCGGGTGTATGCGGTGGGAGACCCCGACAAGAAGACGATGAGCGTTGCGGTGCACGTTATCGCGCTCTCCACGAAGGGCTCCAGCAAACCCTCCCAAGTCAATACGGGCACCGGCGGACAGGCGGTCGGCCAGCGGCCGGCGCCGCACGTCGATCTGCTGCGGTGACCCGCGGACCAAGCGAAGGCGCAACTTGTCCTTGATGGACACCGGAATCGTTGAACGACGGTGGAGATCGCCTCGCCTCCGAGCTGGGGGTGTGCTGTCCGGCGCGCTGTTGTGCATGGTTCTCGTCGGCTGTGGCGGCGGAACGGGATTTCCGTCGCAGCCCGTTTCGCCGGAGATGTCGACGGAGGCCGGCGCTGGCCAGGCTCCCGGCGAACAAGCGTCAACAGCGCGCGAAGGTCGAGCGGCCAAGAGCACGAGGGTTCGCTTCGTTCCCGAACGTCTGACGCTGCCCGGTGGAGAGGCCTCAGTCGAAGCGGCTCAGACGGTGGACGGCGAATTGCAGGTGCCGAGCAATGTGAACCGTGTCGGCTGGTGGGATGGCAGCGCGTACGTCGGCGATCCATTCGGCTCGACCGTGATCGCCGGTCACGTCGACTCCGTCACGGAGGGAATCGGATTCTTTGCCAAGCTTCTCGGAATTCGGGTCGGCGCAAAGGTGACGCTCCAGGGGAACGGGCACCGGCTCAGCTACCGGGTGGTCGCGATCGAGACGGTCGCCAAGGATGCCCTGGCCTCCGACACCCAGGCCTTCGACCAGACCGGTGATCATCGTCTGGTCTTGATCACTTGTACGGGCGTCTACCATCCGGACCAGGGCGGATATGACCGAAACCTGGTCGTGGTCGCCCGTCCCCTTGGTTCCGCACGCTGAGGCACCCCGGACGTTGAAAGCGTGCGGATCTGCATAACCCGCACGGCCGGTCCGACGAAACGGGCTCATGCCTCCGATGCCGGCCGGCGGCTGCGTCGGCGTCGCCGACGCTGAGGGGAGGGCTCGGCGTCCGCGGCAGTCTCGGGAGGTTCGACTGCCGGTTCCACGCTGGCCTCCTCACCGCGAGCCACCGGAATCCCATTACGCAGGCGTCGCCGGGTACGCGAGCGCCGCGTCGGCCGTTCGCGCGGTTGCGTCCTCGGTTCGGCGTGCTTGGAACGGGGCGGGGCGATGCGACCCTTCGCTCCCGGATCGATACCGAGATCGTGGTACAGGTGTGGCGAGGTCGAGTAGGTCTCCTGCGGCTGCTCGAAGGGTAGGCCGAGGGTACTGTTGATCACCTTCCAGCGGGCCCGGTCGGCCCAATCCACGAAAGTGATCGCAACTCCGGAGGCACCGGCCCGGCCAGTCCGGCCGATCCGGTGCACGTAGTTCTTGTCATCCTCCGGACACTCGTAGTTGATCACATGGGTAACGCCTTCGATGTCGATTCCGCGGGCAGCAACGTCGGTCGCCACCAGCACATCGGCCCGTCCGTCGCGGAACCGCTTCAGCGCCTTCTCACGCAACACCTGGGAGAGGTCTCCATGGATAGAGGTGGCGGCGAAACCACGCTCGACCAGATCGTCAGCCACTCGCTGCGCCGAGCGTTTTGTGCGGCAGAAGATCATCACCCGATGGCGATTCTCTGCTTGCAGAATCCGGGCCACGACTTCCGGCTTGTCGAGATCGTGCGCCTGGTAGACGAACTGCGCGGTGGTGGGCACCGTGGTCGTATCGGAGGGCGACTCCGCCCGGATGTTCACCGGGTGTCTCAGATGGCGGCGAGCCAACGTCACGATGGCGGCCGGCATGGTCGCCGAGAAGAGCATGGTCTGGCGGAGTTCGGGTGTCTTGCTCAGTATGCGTTCCACGTCCGGCAGAAAGCCGAGGTCCAGCATTTCGTCGGCCTCGTCCAGGACCAGCACTTTGATCTGGCTCAGATCCAGCACGCCGCGGTCGGCAAGATCAAGTAGCCGGCCAGGGGTTCCTACCACCACCTCGACTCCGTCGCGGAGGGTGTCAAGTTGGGTGTCATAGCCGACACCGCCGTAGACCGTGACGATCCGCGCCGGACGTTGCGCCGACGCGGCGGCAATGTCGGCACTTACCTGTAGCGCCAGCTCACGCGTGGGGGCCACGACCAGTGCCTGCGGTGCTCCCGGTCGGGCAAGCTGAGCGAAGTCCCGTTCACCTGGAATGACAATGCGCTGCAGGATGGTGATCCCGAAGGCGAGAGTCTTGCCCGTGCCCGTTCGGGCCTGCCCGATCATGTCCGTGCCTGTCAGCGCAATGGGAATCGCCATTGCCTGAATCGGGAACGGATGAATGATGTCCGATTGCGCCAGTGCATCGGCGATGGATGACAGGACCCCGAGATCGCTGAATGTCTTGCGATCCGCTGCCTGGGCTTCTTCGCTCAGAATCGTGCCTTTGATTGCGTGATCTTGTGGCCAGGGACGTGCAGCAGAGCGCACTGCCGCCACCTGCGCGACGTTGGCCCCCCAGCCTGCGCCGCGAACTTGCGTAGTCTAACGGCATTTGGGTGGCTGGTCATGACGGTGTGCCAAGGACGATCGGCCTGCTCCCGGCGTACTGACCGGGTCGCCTTCGGCGGTTAGGCTGCGCCCATGGACGAGGAGTCGATCAAGCCGGCGGAGCCGTGGGCCGATGATCTGGCTTATCGGCAGGGTGTGGTTGACCTCCTCGGCATCCTCGCCTACGGCGCCCTCAGCGCCTTCGAGCGCCTGGCCGACGACGGCGGGATGGCTCCTGAGCTGGCTGACAAGGTGCACGTGGCCACCATGGCTGCCCGACAAGTCGCCCACTTCGAGCGGGTCCGTACCCATCTTGCTGGCTATGACGTCGACGTCATGGACGCGATGAAGCCCTTCCACCCGGCCTTCGATACGTATCACTCCTACACCAAGCCGAAAGACTGGCTCGAGGGGTTGCTGAAGGCCTACGTCGGGGACGGCATTGCGGCCGACTTCTATCGCGAGGTGGCTGCCTTCGTGGATTCCGAGACTCGCGGCCTGGTGCACGAGGTTCTCGCTGACGCCGGTCACGCTGACTTCGTGGTCGAGAAGGTACGCGCCGCGATCAGTACGGACGCCAAGGTGGCTGGACGCCTGGCGCTCTGGGGACGCCGCCTGGTCGGCGAGGCGTTGAGCCAGGCTCAGCGGGTGGCCGCCAACCGCGACGCGCTGACCAGCTTGCTGACCGGAACGGTCGACCGTCCAGGCATGGATCTGGCGGCGATCAGCAGGATGTTCACCCGACTCGTCGAGAACCACACCCGCCGCATGTCCACCCTAGGCTTACAGCCCTAGCCGAAACAGCGCCGTTCGCGAGCGTCGGTAGATCGCGCGGCCCTGTCTGGACGAGTGAGTGAGCACGACACGCTTTTCGTCGTGCGAGCGAGTGAGGAAGACAGGGTCTTGAGAGCGCGATCGCGCGAGCGAACAGGATTGACCGCACGTTCGCGAGCGTCGGTAGATCGCGCGGCCCTGTCTGGACGAGTGAGTGAGCACGACACGCTTTTCGTCGTGCGAGCGAGTGAGGAAGACAGGGTCTTGAGAGCGCGATCGCGCGAGCGAACAAAAGACCTAGACCCCACCGAAGCCGACGCGGCGGGCGTTCTCCTCCCCGATGTCGACGTAGGCGATGCGCTCGGCCGGAATGAGTACCTTGCGGCCGTGCTCGTCGGTGAGGGTGAACACGCCTGAGCCGTTGCCGTTCATCGCCTCCTCGAACGCCTTCTGCACGTCGGCGGCCGACTCGGTGGTGTCTACCACGATCTCACGGGTGACGTGTTGGATGCCGACCTTGATCTCCACGATTTCCTCCTGCGAATGACATGCAAGCGAGCAACTTGACCAGCTAACCAGTTGCCTTCTCTTCATCGGTGGCCGGGCGGATGACCAGGCGGGTCCAGGCGCCGACGTAGACCCGGTCATCGGGCTTCAGCTCCCGCTTCACGCCGACCGGAACTGGATCTGTCGGCATCGCGCCGGACGCAGAACCGACGAACGTACCGTTGGCCGAGTCGAGGTCCTCCACCCACCAGCGCGTGCCGTCCGTGGTCAGTTGGCATTGCCGCCGGCTCACGCCGTTGTCGAGATCACAATCGATCTCCGGATGGATATTGCGGCTCTTCGACGTGCGACCAACCAGCACCGAGGTGGCCAGAAGGGGCACGATCTCGGGAAGACCGGCCGATGGAAGAGGATCCGGGCTTTCCTGTGCCTCGTACCACTCCGGGTCGATCCACATTTCTGCGACCCAGTCGAACGATCGTGCAACCGGCGCTTGGATTGCATCAGCCTGATCTGTGGTCGACTCGGGAGCGGCCCGATGTTCCTCAGGCGGAGACGCTGGGCGGGGCATCGTCCCCGTGGTGAAGTCATACCCGCAGGCCTCGCAGAAAAGCGCGTCGGCGACATTTGGGGTGCCACAGTTGGGACAACTTTGGGCAGGGCGGCTGGTGGGCTCGGGCGCCTGAGTAGGCGCGTCCGTCGGTGGTGGCGGCGTTGCGGACTCGCCGGTGGTCCCGCCGGCTTCGATGGGCATTCCGCAGACGTCGCAATAGTCGTCCGACTGCGACGTGTGTCCGGCCGGGCACACTGCTGTCATCGAGATGTCCTGTCCTGGGCGTGGGTGCACATGCTCAGCTGCGAACTCGGGTGGTTTTGGTCGACGCTGTGTCCAGGGCCATCTCGTCGGCCTTGTCGACCGACCGCTTGAGTCGCACGGTCCCGGTCTCCACATTGTCGATGTCGACGACCTTGCGCAACTTCGCCGTCGCATCCTCGTTGCCGGTCTCCGCGGCGAGCTGCACGGCGCGGCCGAGCTTCCTGGTGGCCGTGTCCTCATCTCCGGCCGCCTTGGCCGCGAGGCCGTCCTGAATGGCCTGGGCGAGCTCGGTCTGTCCGGTGTAATGGGCGACCTCAGGGTTGATCCGTGTGGTCAGCTGATCGTCGTCTGACCACTTCGCCTTCACCAGCCCCTGGGTCATGACCTGGCCGCCGATAGCGAGTTGAACTCGTGCGGCGAGCTGTTCTTGGCCGATTGCCTTCGCGGACAGTCGGACGCTCACGTGGTATTCCCGCGACTCGTCGCCCCACGATCCCGTGGGGTAGCCGCCGGTAAGCGGGTTCACCTCCACTCGACGTGCCGTCAGATCCTCCACCGTCGGAGATACCTGTCGGACGAACAGCACCTCGGCGCCTTGGGGCGCCCAAACCCGGAGTTCCGCGTCGGCGACCCCGCGGCTCATCGACTGCTGCATCAGTTCCTCGAAGACCTGACCCATTTGCTCAGGACTCGGGATGATGTCAACCGTGCCGAGCAGTGCCTGGGCGATCCGACGCACTTCTGCGACCTGCCAGTCAACACCCACACCACGACAGTCGCATTGGAACTTGCCGGTGACGCCGCGGATCGCGCCTGTCAGTTGGTCAGGCGTTTCGTTGTGGTTCTCCCCATCGGTCAGCAAGATCGCATGGCGTTGAGCCAGCATTGGCACGGAGTCGAACAGCCGACCGGCCAGGGTCAGCCAGGTGCCCATGGCGGTGCCGCCGTCGGAACGGAACATGCTGATGGCCTGATGGGCGTCGAAACGCGTGCGGGCATCCATGCGAACCATCCCAGTGCCGGTGCGAACCGGTGGATAAGCGAGATAGGCCTGATGCGTGCCGGCCACCACCGCGAACCACGTTCCGTCGAGAATCTGGTCGACAGCTGCCGCAGCAGCCACCTTCGCCGCCTCCAGCTTCATGCGGCCCATCGAGCCCGAGGTGTCCACGATGATGATCTCGCCGGCGTCACCGGCGCCCGTTTGACCAGCCGCTCCTGCGCCCGCGCACGTGATCGTGACGATGGCATTCACATCCGTGCCGCCGTCAGGCAGAAACTCGTTCTGGTAGACGGTCGCGCTGAACTCGGCCATGATCGATTTCCTCTTCTCGTTCGTGCGCCTCAGTATGCCTGCCGGCCTTTTTCAGGATCAGGGTGCGTTAAGGCGTGCCAGGGCGACCGAGATGTTGTCCTTGCCGCCTTGATCGTTGGCCCAGCCGACCAGAGCGGAGCTCAAAGCGAGTGGATCGTCGTCGGCGACGCTCAGCTCGGCCATCAGCTCTTGCAGCTCGCCAGCTTCGGAGACGTAGTTCCAGAGGCCATCAGAGCACACGACCAGCCAGCCCGGCCCGGTGGCTTCGATCGAGCCCGTACGCGGGACGAAGTCGGGGGTGTCCCGTCCAAGCCACTTGGTGATGGCGTGTGCTTGCGGCCCGTTCTCCGCCTCCTCACGGGGAACCCCCATGGCAATACGGACCTGGGCCACCGAGTCGTCAAGACTGAGCTCTCGCGGCTCTCCGGAGCTGCCGCGGTCGGGAATCCAATACACCCGGCTGTCGCCGACATTGCCGAAGACGATGAGATCGTCCTCGACGACCGCGGCGGCGAACGTGCACGACGCCGCGCTGTTGCTGTCCTTCGCCGTCTGATCGATGACGGCGGCGTTCGCTGCAGCGGCGGCGGCTTCGACGGAAGTGGCGATCGCCGCGGCCCGACTGGCGGGCACGCCTATCCCAGCCGGCCGCTGAGCCATCAAGACGTCACGCGCAGCGCGGGCTGCTGCCAAGCTGGCCACATCGGAGTCCACGGACGTCGATACCCCGTCGCACACCACCAGCACAGCCCGGCCACCACCGTCGGGGTCCGCTGCCACTGCTGTGGCGTCCTCGTTCCGGAAGTGGCGGATTCCCTTGTCACAGCAGGCGGCCACCCAGCTGGCGGGATGTTCGGTGTAGTGGTCGCGTTCGGTTGGCGCTTTGGTGCCGCAGGTCAGGCAGTAGCCGTCCGAGCCGATCTCACCGCCGCAGTTGGCACATGGCCGCACTACCACCAGCGTCTTGTCGAAGCCGTCCGGCGGATCCGTTTCCAGCGTGCTGGCCTCGAGCGGTCTGGACAGTGTGATCGGCGACTCGAGCTCCTCAGGAGATTGCTCCGAGCCGTCCTCGGTGGCGGTCGGCGTCAGCGTGGCGCCGCATACTTCACAGAAGCTCGCGGTGGGCGCGACCGAGTTACCGCAGTTGGGACACGTTGGCGTGGTTCTCTGGGGCGCGGCAATCGCAGGGTCGGTCATCGCAGTGTCCACCTTCGCACGGCATTGGCCTGATCGACCAGCTCATAGCGATGGGCCTCGTCGGTCTCCACCGCGGCCATCGTTCGATAGGTGGCTTCCAGCCCATCGCGTAGCGAGTCGTCGGTAGCGCGGTACGGGCCCAGCTGAACGTTGTGCTTCGGCCCGGACCGACCCACCTCGACCAGCGCACGGCGAAGAATCTCCGCGGTCAACTCGGCTTGTTCGCGAGGATCGAGGCGAACGCCATTGACGCTCTCCATCGCTTTGGACAGGGCGAGTAGCCCATCGTCTGATTCATACAGGTGGACCGCACGAAGCCGGCGCGCTTCGGGAAAGGCCCGACTCGTGGACGGGACCAGGTCAAGGGCCGCGACCGCGCCGCTGACGTCGTGGCGTGCGGCCCGGATTCGCGCCATGCCGAAGGCGGCCGGCGCGACGTAGTTGGCGTCGGTGCTCGCACAGGTGCGGTAGAGGGATTCAGCGATGACATCCTCGCCACCACGCTCACAGGCCAATGCAAGCGCCAGCTTGGGCGCAAGCTCACCAGGGACCTGCCCGTAGACCGCGTTGAAGGAGGCTTGGGCGGCGGAGAAGTCTCGACGCTGCAGGCTTGCCAGTCCGCTGACCCATACGGCCCGCCACTCCCACGGGTCGTTGCCGAGCATCGCATTGACGAACTCGTCCACGAATTCCGGCTTGCCGAGTTGAAGCGCCGCATGGCAGCTGGCGAGGAGCACCTCGGCTGTGGCAGCCGGTGCGCGCCGCAGCTCGCGTAAACGGGCCGCCGGGTCGTCGAGTGAGATGTTGCTCAGCCACGAATATTGCGGATCGCTCGTGTCGGCGCGCAGCGGCGGCAGCTCATGCCATTCCAGAGCGTCGGTGGTGATCGCCGGCGCCTCGAAAAGCACCGAGGCCGCGGAGGTGAGAGCTGTGCCCGGGGTTTTCTCGGCCACCACCTCTCGCAGCACACCGAGCATCTGAACGCGGAGCTCATCGACCGAGCCGAACCGATCGGCCGGATCCGGAGCGCATGCTTTCGCCAGCAGCCGATAGAGCGAGTCGTGTTCAGCGAACAGCGGTGTCTCATCGACCGGTGGCAGGCTCGCGACGTACTTCGTCTGGTAGCCGCGGAACTCCATCATCAACACCAGCAACGTCCGGCCGATGGTGTAGATGTCGGAGGCCACCGTGGTGCCCACCTGCGCCACCTCCGGCGCCTGGTAACCGACGGTGCCGTAGATGGCCGACTCCTGATCATCGATTCGGCGCACGCCGCCGAGGTCGATCAGTTTGACGGCGTCACCCACTTGGATCAGGTTGTCGGGCTTGAAGTCGCAATAGACCAGCCCAAGATCATGGAGGTAGGTGAAAGCCGGCAGGATTTCGAGGATGTAGGCCAACGCCTGATCGACAGGCAGGGGTTGATACGCGCCGCCCGCCGTCCGCATCCGGTCCTTCAAGATCTGCTTCAGCGACGTGCCACCGACATACTCCATGACCGTGTAGCCGGCGTCGCCGTGGGTGACGAAGTTGTAGATCTCGACAATCAGTGGATGCTCGACCTGGGCAAGAAACTTCCGTTCCGCGATGGCAACGGTCAGGGCGTCTTTGTCGCCGGTGTTCAGTAGTCCCTTGAGCACGACCCAGCGGTCGGAGACGTTCTTGTCACGAGCGAGATAGATCCAGCCCAGCCCGCCGTAAGCCAGGCAGCCGGCGACCTCGTATTGCGAGGCGACCAGCTCACCAGGCCGCAGCTTGGGCGTGAAGGAGTAGGCGTTGCCGCATTTGGGGCAGAAGCCGTCTGCTCGACCAGGCCGTCCGTCGCGGGTGCGACCGACAGGAGAGCCGCAGTTGGGACAGAAGCGCTTCTCTTCGGGAATCTGCGGGTTCTTCATGATCGCCTGGGACGCATCGATCTCCGGCGCCGGCGGCACCCGGGTAAGTCCCGCGCCCAGACGGGCCGAACGCAGCCGGGACGAATCGGAGTGCACTCGCTTGGTGATCTTGGAGCCGGCCGCGGTCAACCGGCTGGAGCCGAGCGCAGTGGAACCGAGCCGGCTGGAACCGCGGGTTCTGGTCGATGCTGCGCCAGCCGGTTGAGCTGCCGGCGCCTCCTCCCCGGGTCCGGTAGCCATCGGGGGTTGTGGCACCGCTGTACCGGCGTCCGCTGGAGCAAACGCAGGTGCGCTGGGCGGGCTGCCACAGACATCGCAGTAGCCGTCGACGATGGTGCCGGTGCATCCAGGCTGCGTACACGCGGTCATGACGACTCCCGGGAATCGACCTGCAGGTAGGTGGCGTACAAGCTGACCAGTTGAGCGGCTATGGCCATCCGAACCGGCCGGCGGTCCAGCTCGTCGCGGGCCATGGCGTACGCGCGGGCGATCTCCGGTCGGTCGACGGCGCCGGTCGCCAGTGCCTTCGCACGATAGGCCTCCACCCGTCCCGCGAGCTCATCGCGTTCGTGCATCGCGGAGGCGTACGCCTCTTGGGCCACGGTCATCGCGCGGCTCACCTGATCGAGGCGGCGGAGGTACTCGTCGAGCTTCACCGATGTGTTCGGAGGCGGACCCAAGGCGTCGACATCCGGGACTGCGTAGTGAGGGGCGGGATAAACCACGGCGACACACTGTTGGACGAGTTCGGTCAGGGCTTCCTCCCGCGCCCGCAGATCAGCCTGCTTACGGCGAGCCAGCTCGATCTTGCCAGCTGCTTCACGTCGTCGAGCCGCCGCCACGATCAGATCTCGCTCGAAGGTCGCGGCTTCGATCTCGAGCGGTCCCAGCAGACCGCCGACATCGCCACCGCGACCGGCTTTGTCGGCAATCTCCTTGAGCCGACGAGCCATCCGCGACTGCCGTTCCGCTGCCGCCTGCTGGGCCGATCCCGCCGGCTCGAGATCGATCTGCTCCCGGATCCGCTCCATCTGGGCGCGCAGCCGCCGGATTTGGTCGGTGATGACCGCCCCACTGGGGTCGAGGCCCAACCGCACCCTGAGCTGCGACAGCAGCGCGTCGGAGAGGCGGCACGCTTCCGGTAAGGAGACCCCGAGTCCCGCGGCGCTGCCGCTCGGCTGACCCGAAAACCCGCCTTCGCCGTTCCCCGCCAGCAGGCCGGGATCTATCGTGGCTTCCAGGCGTCCCCAGATCAGTGTGGCCATGCGCTCCCGTTCCGTGACGCCTGCGCGTCCGGAGTTCCAGGTCGCGGCCAGCAGCTCGTACCGATCGGACACGGCTTGCCACAAGGCCATCGACAGCGCGATGTCTCCGGTGAACTGAGCGCCCTCCCGGGCGCCGAGGGCTGCCTGGTCAAGCTCGTCGAGCTCCCGTTTGCGCGCGTCCCGCCAGCGACCCAGAGCGTCGAGGTAAACCATCGCGGCTTGGGTTTCCAGCGGCATGCCCAAATGGCCGGGCGCCGACGGCGCACTGGCCCGGCCGGAGGTGGCCGGTCCGGTGAGGCTCACGGTTTCCTGCCGTAGACGGCCTTGGGCGGGTCGGGTGCTGGCCCGAGCGGTGCCTCGAGCCACCGGTTGTAGATGTCGGTCCAGTCCCCGTTCGAGCGCAACTGAGCCAACCGGGCGTTGACAAATCGGACGAAATCGACGTTCTCGGCAGGGATACCCAGCCCGTACGGCTCGGCGGTGAAAGCCTTCTGCTCCGGCACCACGGCATACGGATCCTGCGCAGCCAATCCGGCCAGCACAGTGTCGTCGCCCGTGATCGCCGCCACCTGTCCCTGCTGGAAGAGCACCAAGCATCCGGTGTGGTTGTCCGCGCCAACCGCTATGGCCTTTGGCGCCAGTCTCATCAGGTTGTCCATGCTCGACGTGCCCCGGGGAGCGCAGACCTTCTGACCGCTGAGGTCGTCCAGCGAATTGGCCTTGGAGCCTTTGCGGACCAGAATCTTCTGGCCCGATCGGTAGTACTCGGTGGAGAAGGCGATCTGTTTCCAGCGGTCGCAATTGATCGTCATGTTGCGCGCCACGATGTCAACCTCATTGATCCTGCAGAGCGGGAATCCGCTCGGCAGCAGTGATCACCTTGAGCTGGTATGCGCTCTCGTCACCGAAGATCGCCTTGGCGACGGCCTTCACCATGTCGATGTCGAAGCCTTCGATCTTGCCGGTCAACGGGTTACGGGCGCCGAGCAGGTAGGTGTCGGCCGATACGCCGGCGACCAGCCGGCCGCGGTCCTGGATCTTGCGCATGGTCGAGCCCCTGGGCATGTTCCCAGCCGTGGGCAGTGGACCGGCAGGCTCGTACGACGCCAGAGCGTTGTCACAGTTGGCGGGTGCGCTGCTCGAGCTGGGTGTGGTCGGCGAGCTGCTGGCGGCCGGTGTAGGCACCGGTGTGGCTTCGTAGCGAAAACCGAGCAGCTCGAGAGCAGGCCCAGAAGCAGCAGACCGAGAACGATGGCCGGGGGCCGGATTCGGGTGTTCACCGATACTCCCGCAACCGCGCAGCAACCCCGCGCCGACCCAGCACCGCAGCGGCGATGCCCGCCAGAAAAATCAACACCGCACCGATCACCAGGCCGATGCGGGGTCCAGCCAGCCCGTCCCTGGTCAAGCCGGCCATGTCGTCGATGAACGTGGTGGCAGCAGTGTCGAACGCGGCGAATCGGGCATTCGCCGAGTCCTTGCCCGAACCCGTCGCTTGAGACACTGCCTGATCCCACTTTCCGCTCTCGTCCAGTTCGCGAATCGATTTGATGAACGTTTGTGTACTCCCGCCACAGCTCGCTGAGATCCGGATTCTGGGACCGGTCGAGATTGGCCTGAACCTGGCCGGCCGAGCTTTGCCAGACCTGCTCGAAGGCCGCGCCCGACCCACGCGCGATCAAGGTGAGGCTCTCATTCGACTTGGCGTTGTTGGCCTCGATGCGAGCTTGCGACGCCTGGGTCAGCCGAGTGAACGAGCCGGACCGGAGTTCTGACACACGGCCGCTGGTCGTCGCCAACCCGATCGTCCCCGCGACAAAGGCCACCAGCACCACGACGGACGCGGCCACCAGCCCCACGTTGAGCCACCGCTTGAAGGTCCTGGCCACCCACACCACAGCCAGTAGCAAACCGGCCAGCACTGCAAGTCCGAGGATGGCGAAGGCGACTGCGAGGCCTCTGACGTCCATGGCCTTGTTAGCGCGAGCGGTGTTCGCCTCGACCAGATTTGCCAAGATCGGCAACGCGACGGTGCGTAGGTCGGTGCTCGCGATCCGCATGTACTGGGCGCCAACCGGTAGACCCTGCCGATTGTTCGCCCGCGCCTGCTCGACGGTGCCGGCGTAGCGGACGACTTCGTCATTGAGGGCAGACAGGGCCGCTCCGTCAGCCGACTGTGCGCGCGCGGACTCGGCAATGAGCGCACTGGCTTCGTCTATCGCCTGGTCGTACGTTGCTCGCTGAGCGGGTCGCTCCAGACCGCCGATCAAGAAGGCGTTGGTCGCCGTCGCGTCGGCGGTCAACAGGTCAGTCTGAATCCTCTGCACCCGGATAAGCTGCCGGGCACTGGCTTCAGCCCGGCTGAGCGAGAACGCGAAATAGCTGAAGATCAAGGCGCCGACAACACCGAAGATCAGGCTGGCCAGGATGACGCCGCTGCTGAGCATCCGCAGGCGCTGTGGTGTGCTGCGCCGGCGTTGTCCGGAAGCTGCATTCCGAGCAACTGGCACGGCCGCAGGACCCGGCGGTGGTGGCGGGGTGGCGACGGCAGTTGGAGACGCCTCGGGGGCGGTCGACACGGCGGCGCGCGGCGGACTCGGCTGGCTCACGGTGTCCCCTTGTCGGCTGCTCGTTCATCCTGCTCGGCTGTTGCTGCGTCCGGTGCGATCGATTCCCTGGCCAACATGTCATCGACCAACGCGGCGCCTTCACCATCGTTCGGAACCGGCGCCGCGCGTTCCTCGATCGAAGCGATCCCCGATAGGTCTTGATTCTCCGGAGCGGATTCTTGCTGGTCGAGATCGCTGGCGAGGAGCTCACGCAGTTGCCGGACGGTCGGCTCCCGGACGTCTCGGAGGCGCCAGGCATGCCGGCCGATCGCCGCTTCGAGCAGATTGCGCGCGAATCGTCCGTTGCCGAACATCGGTCCTCGGGGTGCGGTGCGCAAGATCATCTGGAAGCGGCGTAGGCACTCCTCGGTGACGTCGTAGTCGGCCGCCTTGGCCATTCCGAGGAAGATCTCGACCAGCTCCTCGTCGGAATAGTCCTCGAACTCGATGGTGGTGCGGAAGCGACTCGACAGGCCGGGGTTCTGGGCGATGAAGATCGCCATCGGATCGGGATAGCCGGCCACGATCAACACGAGATCGTCGCGGCGGTCCTCCATCTCCTTGACCAGCGTGTCCACCGCCTCCGTACCGTACTGGTCTCCGGCCAAGCTGTACGCCTCGTCGATGAAGAGCACCCCGCCGGCGGCCGAAGCGACCACCTCGGCGGTTTTGATCGCGGTTTGCCCCAGATAGCCGGCCACCAGCTCGGACCGATCGACCTCGATGAGCTGGCCCTTCGACAGCAGGCCAAGCGCGCGGTAAATGCCACCGACGAGACGAGCCACCGTGGTCTTGCCGGTCCCCGGATTGCCGACGAACACCAGGTGACGAGTGATCGTGGGTGATTTGAGTCCTGCCTTCTGGCGCAGGCCTTCAACACGCAGCACGGCAACCTGGCGGTGGATCTCGGCTTTGACGTCCCGCAGGCCGATGAGACCGTCGAGCTCGGCGAGCAGCTCTGCCAGTGTCTTAGGGCTTTCCGGTGCCTGCGGACCCGTGTGCGGTTCGTCGGCGGGCTCGACAGCTGCCGCGCCACTGTCTGAGCTGGTCGACGAGCTCGACACGGCACCCGCCGCGGGATGCATGCCGTCTCGTCGCCCCTCGGCAGGCCCGGGGCTCGTTGCGCCGAAGCCGGGAAAGGCCCCGGGCGTGTGTGGATCGATAGCGCTCAAGTCGAGATCACGTGATTCCCCGACCGGCTCGGCGTGCGTACCGCTGGACTTGGGCGCAGCTACGGCCGCGAGCTGCGCTGTGGCCGCCATCGCAGCGTTGCCGGCGGTGCGAGGCGTGGGTTCACCGAGTTGTTGAGCGGCCAGGCTCACCCCCGCCAGCGCTTCGGCGTAGGTCTTGGCCTTGGCCGAGCCGTCCATGATCAACTGACTGAGCAACACGGTGGGGGCCGCTCGCCAGCGGCGGCCTCGGTGAGCGGCGTCGAAGAAAGCTTGGGCCTCGGTGTGTCCGGTCTGCTGACCCCAGGCGGCATACGCCTGACTGGCCGATTCGGCCACGGCGGCAGCGAGTGCCTCCCCTTCTCGAGCGGCCGCGGCCGGGTCCACGCCAGCCGCGGTAGCCGCCGCACGAAGCTGTTCGAGAGCCTGCGCCACGCTGTGTGGAGGATGCGACGAATGACCGGTCATGGCAACCGACTCACGGCAGGTCCAGGTTGCTGCGCGGCTGCTGCGCCGGCGGGTCACCGAGATTCAGCATGCCTCCCGCCGACGCCTGACCGAACTTCTCTTGGAGGAAGCGGCCATGGGCAATCAGGGCGTCGGCATCGACACGAACGACCGCATCGAAAATCTCATCCATCGTCGCGCCGAGCAGGTCCAGCTGGTCGATCAGCAGCATCAACGACGTCTTCCCGTTCTCGATCGGCCTGGAATCCGCCCACTGCCGCGGCAGCCTGGTGTAGCCACGGATCGCCTCCGGTAGGTAGTCGGTGGCCGTGGCCATGACCGAGTACGCGTCCGGGCTGCCTAGTCCTAGATTCCGCAGCCTGGGCATCGTTTGACGGATGGTGTCCGCTACTCGCTTGACCCGCGAGGAGACCGGGGCGGGTACTGCACCACCACCGACCATGGCTACCGCGTGGTCCAAAGCACGCAGGATGTCGGCCTCGGTCGGCGCGGCCGGAACGGGCGGCGTCGGCGGCGGAGTCGAGGCAGGATCGGGCCGCCCGGTCAGCTTGCCGAACCACTCGCGGAACCCCATGACAGTGGACGAGCGTAGCGGCCGGCGCGATCAGCGAATGCCGGCGTCGGATGCGCCATCGTCGAGGTCGAGCGCTCCGGAGGCGAGCTGCTGGTCCTGGCGTCGGGCACGGTCCAGGTAATCCCGCGACTTCACCACTTCAGACTCAAGGGTGCCGATGGTGGCCGCCATGGTGTCCAGCGCCTGAAGTTTGAAGTTGTCGATGGAATCCATCGTGGCGTAGATGTTCTGGAACGCTGCTTGGAGCTGGGGGAGCCCGATGGTGGCCGACGCCGCCTGCCGCTGAATCTGCGCCGAATTGTCGCGGAGCATCTCCGAGGTCCGCTGGATCAGATCAGAAGTGGTGGTGTTGAGTGCGGTGATCTGATCGAGAACAAGCTTCTGATTGGCAAGGGCCTGCGCCACGATCACGGCCGTCCGTAGAGCGGAGATCGTCGTCGTCGAGGCGCGATCGACACCCTTGATCAACTCGAGATTGTTCTTGATGATGATGTCGATCGCCAGGTAGCTCTGAATGGAAACCGCCAGCTGGGTGAGCAGGTCCTGGTGCTTCTGCCGGACGTAGAACAACACGTCTTGGCTGAGGGAGCGTGCGCGCTCGGGATCAGAAAGCTCCAGCTGGGCGATGGTTGCGGCGAGCCTGGCGTCGAGCCGCTCCGCCACGTAGATGTACTGGTTGAGCCGGCCCATGGTCGCCCAGAGATTCTGCTTCTCCATGTTGAGGGCGACGTTGTCCCGGGTCAGCTCGTCCTGTCCGTTGCGCAAGCTGTGCAGGATCCCGTTGAGATGGCCCTGCGCTGTCTCATACCGGCGGAAGTAGTCCGTGATCTTGTCGCCGAAGGGAATCATGCCGAGGAACTTGCGAGTCCCCGTCGCCTGACTGGGATCAAGTTCTTCGACCGTGCGGCGCAGCTCCAGCAAGGTATTGCCTACCCGAGATCCGGAGGCGAGGGCGCCTTCCTTGATCGCTCGGACGGGCGTTTGCAGCAGCCGGTTGGACGTTTCGGCGGCTCGACGGATGTCCGCGTCGCCCATCGTCCGAACGTTCGCGGCCTGCTGCGCAAACTCCGGCGAGCGAGTCTGGGCGCTCATCAAGGCAGTCACGAAGCCGTCGACTTTGCTGTCCAGGGAGGGGATGGTCTCTGGATCGACTTGCGGTGCCATCGCCGGCGCCTGGGTGGCGACCACCGCCTTCGGCGCCTCGGGAGCGGTCAGAGTCAAGGGATCGGAGTCTGGCGGAGCGAGCGGTGCGGGCGCTGCGGCGAACGACGTGGGCTCGGTCATCGATTTCCTCTCCGGCGCTGGCCCCTGTCGGGCAGCGGTTGCGCGTCCGGCGCGTGCACTGGCTTGGGACCTGAACAAATCTACTCGACCTCGGTCCAACGGCCGGCTGCGTAGGACCGCGTCACCCCTGCGGCGGTATCTCGCCCGAGCCACGCGCGATCAACCGGGATGGCACGATGATCGTCTGCTCCGCCGAGGTGTCTCCGTCCAGTCGCCTGAACAGCCGTTCCGCCGCGATGGTGCCGATACGGGCCGGGTCCTGGGCGATCACTGTGATCCCGGGCTTCAGCACATCGGCCAAGATCAGGTCGTCGAATCCCACGATGGCGACCCGGTGTTGCAAGCCGAGCTGGTGCAGGGCACGGATCGCACCGACGGTCACGAGGTTCTGTGAGGTGAACAAGGCGGTGGGAGCCCGGGGGGAGCGCATCAGCCGCTGCACGGATGCGAAGGCTTCGGCGGCCGACCGGAGATTGTCCGTGTGCTGGCTTTCGGCACTGGGAAGACCGGCGGACTTGAGCGCCTCCTGGAACCCTCGGCGGCGTTCCCGAGCCGTAGCGATGGTCAGTTCGTCGCCTAGATGGGCCATCCTGTGGTGGCCGTGCCGGATGAGGTGCTGGGTCGCGCTGAAGGCAGCCTCGAAGTTGTCGGTGAGCACCGCATCGGCGAGCAGGCCTATCGGCGGTCGATCGACGAAAATGATAGGAGTGCCTTGCTCGCGCTCGGCTTCCAGGTAGCTGTGGTCCGCGCCGATCATGGTCAAGATCAACCCGTCGACCCGCCGGCGCGTGAACGCCGCGACCAGCGCTCGTTCCCGCTCCTGATCGTCCTCAGAGCTGGCGGCGAACACCGCCGTGTTCCGGGCGATCGCTACCCTCTCCACGGCGCGGTTGACCGCTGCGGAGAACGGGTTGTCCACCGAGTCCAGCAGCAAACCGAGCGTGTAGCTCTTTCCGTCACTGCGGCGTAGGGATCCCGCGCCGAGATTCGGCTGGAAGTTGAGCGTACGGACGGCGCGCCGCACCCGCTCGCGGGTGGAAGGTGAGACGTTCGCTTCGTCGTTGATCACCCGAGAGACGGTCTTGATTCCCACTCCGGCCAGCGCGGCGACGTCGCGAATCGTGGCCCGCGGCTTGATCGGCTTCGGCGGCAACCCTTGATCTGACATCGATGTCTTCCTCTCCGGCCGGACATTACAGGTTGTGGTGCTTGCGCCGCCTGATGCTTGACGCGAAGCTGAGTCTGGTTTAGAAATGCTCGTGACACCGTTGTCAAAAGCGTATCGACGGTGCAACCCAACCGAAAGGGAAGCTCATGATTTCGATCCCGTCGATCGCACGAGGCAGTCGCCTCGGCGCGGGCGTCGTTGTAGCTGCGGCAGCGTCGCTGGCGTTAGCCGCCTGTGGTGGCGGAGGCGGTGACACCGGAACTGCCGGTGGTGAGGCGACCGGCGACGCCGGCGGGGAGCCGATCGCCGTCACGTTGATCACCAAGACCAGCACCAACCCGTTCTTCATTGCGATGCAGGAGGGTGCGCAGGCTGCCGGCGATAAGAATGGAGTCGCGATCACGACCGCGGCAGGCAAGAGCGACGGCGACACGGACACGCAGGTCAAGGCGATCGAGGCAGCTGTTGCCCGGGGCGACAAGGGCATTCTCATCACCCCCACGGACCAGGCGTCAACAGCGCCATCGAGCAAGCTCGGGCCGAGGGCCTGTACGTGATCGCTCTCGACACCCCGACGAGATCCACCGGACATCGCTGGACATCACGTTCGCGACCGACAACTTCGAGGCTGGCGAGCTGATCGGCAAGTGGGCGGCGGGCAGATGGACGGCAAGAAGGCAACCATCGCGATGCTCGACTTGTTCAACAACAAATCGTCTCCGTCGACGTACAACCGTGACCAGGGATTCCTGACAGGCATGGGTATCGACGTCAAGGACAAGCAAAGAACGGCGACGAGGACAAGACCGGCAAGTACACCGGCGGCAAGGGCGGCGACTACGAGATCGTCTGCAACGAGCCGACCCAGGGTGCGGCCGATAGGGCAAGACCGCCATGGAGAACTGCCTTTCGAAGTACAAGAACATCAACCTCGTCTACTACGATCAACGAGCCGTCCGGCCGGCGGTGGCGCCGAGGCGCTCAAGGACGCGGGAGTCAAGGACGCGATCGTCGTCTCGGTGGATGGTGGCTGCGACCCTGGTCTGAAGCTGGTCAAGGATGGCACAATCGGTGCCACCTCCCAGCAGTACCCGGTGAAGATGGCGGAGTTGGGTGTTGAGGCGATCAAGAAGATCGCTGACAGCGACGGACAGGACAAGCCCGCAGTGACTCGCCGGCAGGACTTCTACGACACCGGTGTCGCGCTGGTGACCGACAAGAAGGTCGAGGGCGTGGAGAGCATCAGCGTCGCCGAAGGCGAGAAGCTCTGCTGGGGCTAATAGTCATGAAGAACTGACCGGTTGGCTCCGCCACGAAGGCGGAGCCAACCCCTCATGCGGAGATCGAGTCGCCTCCGCAGCAACCGGCGTAACTACTACGACAAGGAAGTCCATGTGACCACGACAGTCGAACCTCCCGCACCAGCGTCAGCGCTGCCGAACAGTTCGCTCGCGGCCAGCAGTCGCCCGTACAGCGGATCCAGCACGTCCTCCATTCGCATCCATCGATCAGCCCATTGCTGGTCTTGCTCGTCTCGATCATCGGCTTCACGATCATCAATCCGCGCTTTATCCAGCCCGGAACGATCGGCATCATCCTGCAGCAGGTCGCGGTGATCGCCGCCTTGGCCATCGGCCAGACGTTGGTCATCCTGACCGCTGGCATCGACCTGTCAGTCGGCGCCATCGCGATTCTTTCGTCGCTGCTGATGGCCAACTTCGCCGTGAAGAACGGCATGCCGGGAATCTTGGCGTTGCTGCTCGGTATCCTCGCGGGAGTCGTCGCGGGAGCCATCAACGGAACGTTGGTGACGCGGCTCAAGCTGCCGCCGTTCATCGTCACGCTGGGTACCTTCAGCATTTTCACCGCAATCGCGCTGCTCTACTCCGGCGGTCAGGAGGTAGGCCGGCGCGAGATGCCGGCGATCCTGAACTGGGCCGGCACGCGGATCCAGCTTGGGCCTTTCCGGATCACGACGGGCGTGATCATCGTGGCCATCTTGGCTCTGATCGTGGCATTCATCCTGAGCCAGTCGTCCTGGGGTCGGCACGTCTATGCGGTCGGCGACGACGCCGAGGCGGCCCGGCTTGTCGGTATCCGGGTGGACCGGGTCTTGTTCAGTGTCTACACGGTGGCCGGCCTTATCTACGGCATCACCGCCTGGGTCCAGATCGGGCGAGCCGGGACCGCCAGCGCCAATGCCATCGTCGACGCCAACCTCGACAGCATCACCGCGGTGGTGATCGGCGGTACCAGCCTCTTCGGCGGTCGTGGCACGATCATCGGCACGATTCTCGGTGCCTTGATCGTCGGCGTGTTCCGCACCGGACTCAGCCTGGCCGGCGTGGACGACCAGTGGCGGGTGTTCGCCATCGGCGTCTTGGTCATCGTCGCCGTCTCTATCGACCAGTGGATCAGGAAGGTGAAGGCATGAGCACCACCCCTAGAACCAGTCAACTCTCGCAGGAGGAGCAAGGCACGGTGGGTCTGGGGGCGCCGCCCGTACTCGCCGACACGTCGGAAACGGTGCTCTCAGGTCGCGGGCTGGTGAAGACCTTCGGCAAGGTCGTCGGTGTCGACGGCGTCGATATCGATCTGTTCGCCGGCGAGGTGCTGTCGGTGATCGGCGACAACGGCGCCGGCAAGTCCACCCTGATCAAGGCCCTCACCGGGGCGCTCATCCCGGACACGGGGCACGTGTACCTGGATGGTAAGGAAGTCCACTTCCGCACGCCGCAGGACGCCCGAGGGGCCGGCATCGAGACGGTCTACCAGACCTCTGGCTGTCGCTCCGGCGCTCGACATCTCGGCGAACATGTTCCTCGGTAGGGAGCGGCGTCGCTCGGGTCCGCTGGGCTCGGTCCTGCGGATGCTCGACAAGAAGGGTATGAAGGAGGATGCGGGTAAGTCGATGGCCAATTTGGGCATCGCGACCGTACAGAACATGAGCCAGGCCGTGGAAACCCTCTCCGGTGGGCAGCGGCAAGCTGTGGCGGTGGCTCGAGCCGCGACATTCGCCACCAAGTTCGTCGTGCTCGACGAACCCACCGCGGCATTAGGCGTCAAGGAGACCGGTCAGGTGCTCAACCTGATCCAACAGATCAAGGCCAGGGGCCTGCCGGTGATCTTGATCAGCCACAACATGCCCAACGTGTTCGAGGTATCCGACCGGATCCACATCGCCCGGCTGGGTGGATGCGCTGGAGTGATCACGCCGAAGTCGCATACGCCGACCGAAGCGGTGGCCATCATGACCGGGGCCACCACACTGCAGAAAGGCTGACAACAACCCGGCGACCGAGCTCGCAACGTCGCACCCCGTACCGGACTTCACTCCCTCCACAGGAAGTGTGGGACCCCGGTGCAGGGTGCGACGTTTGACACCGCACAGCCGGTTATCGGCGCTTACCGCCGCGCGTTCCCTCCATGCTCGGTGAGCGGGAAGCCGCTGATCCCTCGCCAGGCGAGGCTGCTCACCAGCTGCTTGGCTTCATCGAGGGGAATCTTGGCGGCGTCGGGCGAGACCCAGTATCGGGCGCTGACCTGGGCGATGCCAACCAGGGAGATCGCCAGCAGCTTCGATTCCTCAGCGGGAAGTGCCGTGTCCTCGGCTATCACTTCGGCGATGGCGTCGGCGATCTCGTTGTTGACCCGCCACAGCCGCTCCTGTACTGCTCCGTCCCCGGTGAGATCGGACTCAAAGACGAACCGGAACTCGCCGCTGGCAGAGGAGACGAACTCATAGAACGCGGCCACCGTGGCGACCACCCGGTCGGCGTTGTCATCGGTCGACGCCAAGGCATCGCGTACGACGTCCACCAGCCGTTCGCAGCTGCTGTCCAGAAGGGCGAGATAGAGGTCCAACTTGGAGGAGAAATGCTGGTACAGGACCGGCTTCGAAACGCCTGCGACCTCGGCGATGTCGTCCATCGCGGCGGCGTGATAGCCCCTGGAGGTGAACACCTCGTTGGCCGCGTCCAGCAGCTGAGCGCGCCGCTCACCGCGAGGCAGCCGGGCATGCTCTGGTGACATCGGCCGCCTTGCCCGCTGTGGTGGACACGAAGTCACCCTAGCGGGCAGACCATGAGCTGAGCCGTCCTCCGCAGAACTGGTGAGGCGGCTCAGTCGCCCTCAATACCGCCTTCGTCGCCCGTGCCGATCCATGGCGCAGGCAACGAACGTTCACGTTCGTTTCGTGCACCGTGCGCCGGTTGCTTCGGATGCAGGGTGCAGGTAAGGAACGTTCACGTTCGTTTCGCGCACCCTGCGCCGGTTGCTACCGATGCAGAGCGCAGGTAAGGAACGTTCACGTTCGTTTCGTGCACCGTGCGCCGGTTGCTACGGATGCAGAGCGCAGGTAAGGGACGTTCACGTTCGTTCCACCGGTAGCGGCCCAGCTCACAGCCTTCTGCATTCTTTTGCGTCATGGATCTACTGAGGTAGAGCCGGGCGAGATTCGTTCAACAGCTCAACCGCAAGATCACCGTGTTCCGCCACCCGATCGAGCACGTCCTCGGGGCTGAAGCGAAGGTCATCCGGACCTCGTACGCCAGCCACCTCCTCCCAGGTGACCGGGGTCGCCACAGCCGGCATCGAGCGGCCTCGCAGCGAGTACGGGGCGATGGTGTTTCGAGCGGCGAGGTCTTGGTTGTAGTCCACGTAGATGCGGCCCGCTCGCTGGGCAATCGACATGGTGGACACAAACAGTTCGGGGTACGCCTGGCGCATGGAAACGCCCAGCTTCTTGACGTAGGACCAGACGTCTCGACTGCGACACGGCTGCACGGCCGCATAGATCTGCATCCCTTTGCTGCCAGACGTCTGGGGCACCGGAATCATCCCGTCGTCGGCCAGCCGCGCGGCCACGATGAGGGCGGCTCGGGCGGTGTCCACGATGGTCATCCCTTCTCCGGGATCGAGGTCAACGACCACCCGGTCCGCCACCGGCTCACCGGCTCGCGGCTCGCCCTCCGGCAGGTCGATCACACCATCGCCGTTGGGCAGTGCGCCGCTGACCCGCCACTGTGGTACGTGGATTTCCAGGGCCGCCAGGTTGGCGAGCCACACCACAGTGGCTTCCTCGTCGGCGACGACGTAGTTGATGATGCCGTCGCTGGTTCCGATCTGCACGGTCCGGACCCAATCCGGCGTGCCCTGAGGAGCGTTCTTCTCGTAGAAGCTTGGAGCGTCCACCCCGTCCGGGAACCGGACCCTGGTAATCACCCGGTCGCGAATGTGCGGCAGCAGAACTGGCGCCATCGCGACGTAGTAGTTGACGACCTCGGCCTTGGTGTAGCCGGTCAGCGGATAGAGAACCTTGTCGAGGTTGCTGAGACTGAGCTCGCGATCGCCTACTCGGGTGCGGATGTCCGAGGAGGGCACGCACCGATTCTGCCGCACGGCCGGAGGGTCCGGATGCCGGAATAGGGCGCTGGCACGGGGCGTTGGGCAGAAGTATCGCGAATAGGCCGTGCGGACATGCTTGACGTGAGCTTGCGGCACGAGCACGGACAAACACGAGCATGGAGGAAACGTGGCACTGCCACCGCTGGTGGAACCGGCTGAGAAGCTGACCATCGACGAGGTCCGTCGCTACAGCCGTCACTTGATCATTCCCGATGTCGGGATGGACGGTCAGAAGCGGCTGAAGAACGCGCGGGTGCTGGTCATCGGCGCTGGTGGTTTGGGCAGTCCGGCCCTGTTGTACCTGGCGGCGGCCGGAGTCGGCACGCTGGGCATCGTGGAGTTCGACACGGTTGACGAGTCGAATCTGCAGCGCCAGATCATTCATGGCCAGTCCGACATCGGCAGGTCGAAGGCGCAGTCGGCCAAGGAATCCATCGCCGAAACCAACCCTCTGGTACGGGTCGTGGTGCACGACACGCGGCTGGACAACGACAACGTGATGGACATCTTCGATCAGTACGACCTGATCATCGACGGCACGGACAACTTCGCCACCCGCTACCTGGTGAACGACGCGTGCGTCCTCCTCGGCAAGCCCTACGTCTGGGGCTCGATCTACCGCTTCGACGGCCAGGTGAGCGTCTTCTGGGCCGAGCACGGTCCTTGTTATCGCTGCTTGTATCCGGAACCGCCGCCGCCCGGGATGGTGCCCAGCTGCGCTGAAGGCGGAGTCCTTGGCGTGCTGTGCGCATCGATCGGTGCGACCCAGGTCACCGAGGCGATCAAGCTGCTGACCGGCATCGGAGAGCCGCTGCTGGGTCGGCTGCAGATCTATGACGCCTTGGAGATGAACTGGCGGCAGCTGAAGCTCCGGAAGGACCCCCATTGCGCGGTGTGCGGTGAGAACCCGACCGTCACCGAACTGATCGACTACGAGGACTTCTGCGGCTCGATCACCGACGAGGCTGCCCAAGCGGTGGCCGGGCACACCGTGGGAGTCAAGCAGCTGGAAGAGTGGTTGGCGGCACGCAATTCAGGGCAGCGGGACTTCATCCTCGTGGACGTGCGTGAAAAGGTCGAACGCGACATCAACCAGATCCCGGGCTCGGTTCTGATTCCCAAAGGCGACTTCCAGACCGGTGAGGCGCTGACGACGTTGCCGCAGGACAAGCAGGTGGTGCTCTACTGCAAGACCGGAGTCCGCTCAGCTGAGGTGTTGGCGATGGTGCACGGCGCCGGGCTCGCCGATGCCGTCCACGTCGGCGGCGGTGTCAGCGCCTGGGTCAACCAGATCGATCCCTCCCAGCCGGCCTACTGAGCAGCAAGGAGCCCCCGTACGCCAGGCGTACGAGGGCTTCTTGGTGATCGTGGCTTAACTCAGATCGCGTGGACCTGATCGGCCTGTGGACCCTTCGGCCCTTGGGTGGTCTGGAACTCCACCCGCTGACCCTCGTCGAGCGTCCTGAACCCAGTCGTCTCGATCGCGCTGTAGTGGACGAATACGTCCGGGCCGCCGCCATCTACGGCGATGAAGCCGTAGCCTTTCTCGGCATTGAACCACTTGACGGTTCCCTGCGCCATGCAACATCTCCTAGCATCTGCATTCGAAACCGCACCTCACGGCCTCGACTGCTGTCGGACGCCAGGAGTGGCCCGACGCCCACGCAATAGTCCTGGGGGCGTAGCACGAACCACGACACAGACCACTTGCAACAGCGTTCATAGCCTGTCACAAGTTCCTAGCGATTGTGAACCTCGCCCAGCGCGTGTCCACATGTCAGCTGGTCGCTACCCACTGCGCGGGTTAGAGCCCGCATCCGGATCAGCCGACGGCACCCGAGCCGCCCGCATGTCCACCCGCCCGTTCCGCAGCGGTGTCCCATCGCGTCGCAGCAGCTCCAGCGCCTCTTCCTCCAGGCCGCGAACCGGCCGACCGTCGGCTCGAACGACCCGCCACCACGGCACTCCGGCACCGTGCAGCGACATGACCCGGCCGACTAATCGTGGTCCAGCGACTCCCACCAGCTCCGCGATATCGCCATAGCTGGCCACCTGGCCGCGCGGAATCTGCTCCACCGCGCTCAGCACCAGCTCGATGTAGCCCTCATCCATCACCAGCCGCTGCTCCCGGGAATTCCCTTGAACGGACCGACCACGTTCGAGGTGATCCATCCGCCATAGAAGCCGCCCGGCTGCGGAAGGACGCGTTCGCCATCCACCAGGCATTCATCCATCAGGCCGGCGTAGACGGCGACATGCCCGCGAATCGCGGCATAGTGCGGCTCGGGGTCCGGGTAATGCCAGGCCGCGCGTCGAGCGATCTTGGAACCACCGACCACATCGAGGTACGACGCCTCGCCCTTCCACTCGCAGAAACTCCTGCCCTGGCTGGGAACCAGCGCACCCTCCGTAAACGCCGCCCGGGGCAGGTAATACGTCGGTGGATGAGACGTCTCGAGGACGCGCCAGCTGGTGTTGGTCTCGCAGATCTCCAGCCCCCCGAGCCGGATGACAATCTGCTCGTCAC
This sequence comes from uncultured Actinomycetota bacterium, assembly GCA_963808495.1. GTDB lineage: Bacteria > Actinomycetota > Actinomycetes > Propionibacteriales > Propionibacteriaceae > Microlunatus. The sequence continues at coordinate 101,197 of CAWEGC010000008.1, read as the reverse complement.
TGGCGACGATCGCGGGTGGCCGGGGATAGTCCCAGACCGACTCCTGGCCGGGTGCGATGGCCTCTGGCGTTGGTCTGGCCGGCATCGGCCCACCATATCCGGCGATACTTGACAGGTGCCCGAGCCGACCATCGTGCTCCGACGTGCGGGGCAGCGTTTCCGGACTGAGGCGCCCGGACGCATCACCCACCACTGCTTCTCCTTCGCAGACCACTACGACCCGCACAATGTGTCCTTCTCCTCGTTGCTCGTGTGCAACGACGACCAGCTCGGGGCGGGTGCCGGCTATCCCGATCATCCGCATCGAAGCGTCGAGATCGTCACCTGGGTGATCTCCGGCTCGCTGGTGCATGCTGACTCGGATGGCAACCGGGGCGTGATCCACCGTGGTGACGTCCAGCGGATGAGTGCCGGCTCCGGCGTCGTACACACCGAGCGCAACGACGCCTACCGGATCTCAGCCAATGCAGCGCCACGCCCGGCCCGCTTCCTCCAGATGTGGCTGCGCCCCGATGAACCGGACGGGCCAGTCTCGTACGAACAACGCGGCGTGGAGCTGGATGATCTTGCTGTGAGCTGGGTTCCGGTGGTGTCCGGACGGCACCCGGAGGCCATGATCGGTATCGGCAGCGCCAAGTCGACCATGTGGGTCACGCAACTGGTTCCGGGCGTGAACCGGTTACTTCCCGAGGGGGATGCTCTGCACCTCTACGTAGCCGATGGCGGCGTCCAGCTGGAAAACGTGGGCGAGCTCGAAACCGGTGACTCGGTACGGATCACTGGTCGGGCGCCGCTCAAGATCAGCGGCAGCGACACCGCGGAGATCCTGGTCTGGACCATGGCGTCATGATCACGGGGCATGGCTGATGGCAGCCCTTCGCGTCGCGCTGGCTCAGATCCTCGCCGGCCCCGACCCGCAGGCCAACCTGGACCTGGTTGCCCAGGCCGCCACCGAGGCTGAGTCGGACCGAGCTCAGCTGGTTGTGTTCCCCGAAGCCACCATGCGCTGTTTCGGCTTGCCATTGACCGAGATCGCCGAACCGGTGGATGGTCCATGGGCGCAACGACTCGCCGAGATCGCGGCACAGCACTCGCTGGTGATCATCGCCGGCATGTTCTGCCCCTCCCTCGATGGCCGGGTGCGCAACACACTGCGGGCCGTCGGTCCGGGCGTCGATGCCTTTTACGACAAGATTCACCTCTTCGATGCCTTCGGCTTCGTCGAATCCCAGACCGTGGCTGCCGGATCGGAGCCGGTGATCATCTCCGTCGCCGGCGTGCGGGTGGGACTTTCAACCTGTTACGACGTACGGTTCCCGGGCCTGTACACCCGGCTGGCCGATCTTGGTGCCCAGGTGATCTGTCTAGCTGCCTCATGGGGTGCGGGCCCCGGCAAGATCGATCAGTGGAAGCTGCTCACCCGGGCCCGAGCGCTGGACAGCACGACCTACCTGGTGGCCGCCGGACAGGCCGACCCCAGTTCCGTCGGCGGGAAACCGAAGTCTGACGCGCCGACGGGCATCGGTTACAGCACGGTGGTGTCACCGTACGGTGAGGTGCTCGCCGAATTGGGTCCCTCACCTGGCCTGCTCTTCCTCGATTGCGATATCGAGGTGATCGACCGAGCGCGAGCCACCATCCCGGTGCTCGCCAACCGCCGTTTCTGAGGCGTTGATCACATGCCGCGACAGCGGCGGTAGATCACATGCCGCGACAGCGGCGGTTGATCAACTGCCGTGACACAGCGGCTGGACTGAGCGCTGGCTCGATCGGCTCTCGGCCGAGTTGCGCGATGGTGTCAGTCGAAGGTGTTTTGATTAGTCCGGCCACCAATCGTCGAGACGGACCGAGAAGCATGTACCGCCTGATCCGCACCGCCGAGCGGCGCTCCGAGCCTCCCCCGCTTGACGAGTCTCAGCGGGCTGTTGTCGCTCACTCTGGTGGACCGCTGCTGGTGCTTGCTGGTCCTGGCACGGGTAAAACGACCACGCTGGTCGAGTCGGTCGTCGACCGAATCGAGCGTCGGGCGACGCCGCCTAATCGAGTGCTGGTGCTGACCTTCTCCCGGAAGGCGGCGGCCGACCTGCGGACCAGAATCACAGCGCGCCTCGGCCGTACGGTGACCACGCCCGCGGCGATGACCTTCCATGCGTTCTGTTATGCACTGGTCCGTCGCTTTGCCCCCGTCGTGGACACCGCTGCGCCGATCCGGTTGCTGACCGGGCCAGAGCAGGAGTTCCGCGTCCGCGAGACGCTGCAGGGGAGTCGAGAGACCAAGCGAGCCGACTGGCCAGAAAGCGTGGCCCGAGCGTTTCCCACCCGGGCTTTCGCGGCCGAGGTTCGAGCGACGTTGGCCAAGGCACGGCAGCTGGGGATGGACCCTGACGACGTCGTGGCGGCCGGTCGAGCAGCAGGACGGCCCGAGTGGGTCGCGGTGGGGGAGTTCTTCGACGAATATCTCGACGTGATGGACGCTGAGGGAGTCCTCGACTATGCCGAGCTGGTGCACCGGTCACGGATCATGCTGGCCGATCCAGACACGATCGGGCTGCTTCGCCGCGAGATCGACTGCGTCTTCGTCGATGAGTACCAAGACACCGATCCGGCTCAGGTGCGGCTCCTCGCCGCTGTTGCCGGGAACGGTCGCGATGTGGTGGTCGTCGGTGACCCGGACCAGTCGATCTACGGGTTCCGGGGCGCTGAAGCCAGAGGGATCTTGGACTTCTCCAGCCTGTTTCGTACCAAGGACGGCGAGCCTGCTCCGGTCCTCGCGCTAGGCGTCACCCGTCGCTTCGGCGCAAACCTGCTCGCGGCCAGTCGCAACGTCGCCGACCGGCTGGCCTTGAGTCGCCCGATGCCGCCTGAGGTCCTGAGCACGTTCCGCAACCCATCGGTTGCTCCCGGTCTGCCGCGCGGCGCGGTCGAGATCTACACCTGCGCGAGTGCCGGTGCCGAGGCCGAGCACATCGCCGAGATGCTGCGGAGCGCCCGTCTGCGAGACGGGCTGCCGTGGAAGCAGATGGCGGTGCTCGTGCGGTCTGGCAGGCTGACCATTCCCACTCTCAGCCGGGCCCTCGTCGCGGCCGGGGTTCCGGTCGAAGTCGCGGGTGATGAGATCCCACTGCTGGCCGAACAGGCCGTACGACCGCTGCTGCTGGCGCTTCGAGTGGCCGCCCGAGGCGGCTCCGTGAGTCCGGACGAGGCTCATGCCCTGCTCACTTCACCGTTGGGCGGTTTGGACAGCATGGGTGTGCGCCGACTGGGCCGCACCCTTCGGCATGCGGAGAGAGCCGAGCTTGCCGGCACCGGATTGCCTCGACCGTCCAGCGAACTGGTGGCGGCGGCTCTGCGAGATCCGGAGTTGCTCGCGGATTGCCCGGCCTCGCAAGATCAGCTGGCAGCCAGGCAGTTGGCGTCCCAGTTAGGCCGGTGCCAGAAGTTGATCTCTCACGGCGGCACTGCCGAGGAGGCACTGTGGGTCCTCTGGGAGGGATCCGACTGGCCGGAGCGGCTGCGCCGCGAGGCCGCGTTCGGTGGTGATACCGGCCGCCGTGCCAACCGCGACCTGGATGCGGTCTGTGCCTTGTTCGAGGTTGCCCAGCGGTCGGAGGAGGTCGCTGGTCTCCGCGGCGTCACCGGTTTTCTCGCCGAGATCGAGGGCCAGCAGATCCCCGCTGACACCCTGCGAGAAGCCGAGACTCGCGGCACCGGCGTCAGAGTGCTCACCGCTCACCGGGCCAAAGGCCTGGAATGGGATCTCGTGGTCGTCGCGGGCGTCCAGGAAGGGGTGTGGCCCGACCTGCGACGCCGTGGTTCCCTGCTCGAGCCCGACCGGCTCAGCCGGCGCGGATTGTCCGAGCTGGTACCGACGGCCGCCCGCATCGCCGAGGAGCGCAGGCTGTTCTACGTCGCTTGCACCCGCGCACGGCGCCGGCTCGTGGTGACGGCTGTTGCGGGGACGGAGGGGGAGGCCGATCAGCCGTCGCGTTTCTTGTCCGAACTCGGCGCCCCGATTGCCATGCTGCCGGGTCGCCCGCGGCGACCGCTCTCGATAGCCGCCCTGATCGGCGAACTTCGAGCGGTGAGCACCGACCCTGACACCAGCCCTGCCCTCCGCGAGCAAGCGGCCCTCCGGCTGGCGCGACTCGCCGACGCGGCAGACCCCAGCGGACGCCCGCTGGCCGGAGCGGCGACCCCGACTCGGTGGTGGGGGATGGCAGCGCTCAGCGACGGGTCAGCTGCCGTCGTTGCCCCAGAGGCGCCCGTGCATCTCTCCGGTAGCCAACTGGCTAACGTGCTTGCCTGCCCACGACAGTGGTTTCTCGGACGGAAGGCTCAGGGGGAGTCCGTTCGCAGCTCGGCTGCCACCTTCGGCTCTGTGGTACACGTGCTTGCTGAGCACGGTTCCAGGCCCGATGTCGACCTGGCGGCCTTGACGGGCCATTTGGAATCGGTCTGGGATCAGATCGACTTCGACGCCAAGTGGCTATCCGCGGTGGAACGTGTCGAGGCGGAGGCCGCCTTGGAACGCTTTGCCGCCTGGCAGCAGAGCAGATCCGACCGAGAGCTGCTCGGGACCGAAGTCCAGTTCAGCTGTGATATTGATCTTGAGTCCGACCGGGTGCGGTTGACCGGCACCGCCGACCGGATCGAGCGGGAACCGGATGGACGGATCCGGATCATCGACTTCAAGACCGGCCGCGTCCCGCCATCAGCCAACGAGATTGCCTTGCATGATCAACTTGGGGTCTACCAGTTGGCGGTGGCTCACGGTGCCTTCGCCGACGTTGCGGGGGAGGCGGCCCGCCCGGGCGGCGCAGAGCTGGTTTACCTTCGGCTATCGGACGGGTCAGCCACGACCTATCCCCGTGTCTTCGCCCAGGCATCGCTGGACGACGTCCCCTTTCCGGGCTCGCAAGCAACCACTGAGCAGGTCAGCCCGGCTCAGCCGACGTGGGTTCACCGGCGCCTGGCGGAGGCGGCTGACATCATTCGAACCGAGCGCTTCGATGCGCGGATAGGCCCAGCTTGCCGATACTGCCGATTCTCCGACAGTTGCCCGGCGCAACGGTCGGGGGAACAGGTGGTGCGGTGACCGTGCTGGCACTGCGACCTGCATCGGGTGCGCAGCTTCGTTCCCCCGCCGACCTGGTCGACGCACTTGGCATCAACTTCTCGGACCAACAGCTGGCGGCGATCACCGCGCCGCTGGAGCCAGGCGTGATCATCGCCGGTGCCGGTTCGGGCAAGACAACGGTGATGGCTGCGAGGGTCGTCTGGCTCGTCGGCTCAGGTGCGGTACGGCTTGAGGAGGTGCTGGGCCTGACCTTTACCCGCAAGGCGGCGGCGGAACTCTCCTCCCGTATCAGGTCGGCTCTTCAGCGAGCCGGCGTGATCGCCAATCATGGGGTCGACGAGTCGGGTGAGCAATTGGTGATGACCTACGACGCCTTTGCCGGTCGGCTAGTTGCCGAGCACGGCCTGCGGTTGGGTTTCGAGGCCGACCCCACGCTGATCAGCGGCGCGACCCGGTTCCGGCTGGCGTCACAGGTTGTGAGGGCGGCCGCCGGGCCGTTCGAGCTGCTGTCCCGGTTGAGGCCCGCGACGGTGACCGAAAGGCTGCTCAAGCTCGACGCGGATCTCCAACAGCATCTTGTCGACCCATCGCAGCTGGACCCGCACGCCCGCGAATTCCTCCTCGGCTGCGAGTCTGCCCCACTGAACAATCGGGGCAACGTCTACGTCGAGGTGCGGAAGGCTGCGTTGGCGGCCGAGGAAAGGTTGGAGTTGGCCAGCCTGGTCCGGGAGTACCAACAGCTCAAACAGCGCCTCGGCCTGGTGGAGTTCGCGGATCAGATGGCCATCGCGGCGCGCCTCGCCAGCGAAGTGCCACAGGTGTCGGAGATGCTTCGCTCAAGCTTCCGCGTCGTGTTGCTGGACGAGTACCAGGACACCTCTGCGGCCCAGGCGATGATGTTGCAAGGCCTCTTCTCCGGCACGACTGTCGCTGAGGGTCTGGGCCATCCCGTCACAGCCGTGGGGGACCCGTTCCAGGCCATCTATGGCTGGCGAGGTGCGGCGGCAAGCAACATCCTGCAATTCGCCGACGACTTCCGCCGTGCTGACGGCGGCCCCAGTGCTCGATTCGCGCTAACGATCAACCGGCGCAGCGGTCACACGATCCTTGGCGTGGCCAATGCTTTAAGCACGCCGCTTCGCGGGCGTGGCCTGATGCCGTTCAGCGGAGATGAGTCAGAAGAGGGCTTCGGCTTGCTTCATGCGCCGGACGAGGCGGGTCCGGGCCAAGTGCGCGCGGCCACCTTCGACACCTGGCCGGCAGAGGTCAGCTGGATCGCTGACCAGATTGCCGCCGCCAAAGGGGCGGGGACAGTTGGCCACTGGGCCGACATTGCGGTGCTCGTCCGGCGGAACGCGGATATCGCACCGATCTACGGCGAGCTCAGTGCGCGGGACATACCCGTGGAGATCGTCGGGCTGGGCGGCCTACTCAGGCTGCCGGAGATCATGGATGTGACGGCGACCTTGCGATTGATCTCCGATGTCACCGCCAACGCCGCGCTGCTGAGGCTGCTCACCGGTCCCCGCTGGCGTATCGGACCGCGCGATCTCGCCCTGTTCGGCAGCCGGGCGCGTGAGCTCTCACGCCAGTCGGCGGAACACGACCAACAGGTCGAGGCATACTCCGAGAGCATTGTCGGTGCCCTCGAGGAGGCCGTCGGCGAGGTCGATCCAACCGACGTGGTCAGCCTGCTTGACGCACTGGAGAACCCGGGCGATCGCCCATACTCTCCGGCGGCTCTGGAGCGATTTGCCCGCTTCGCCGCCGAGCTGGCCTACCTCCGGCGGCACGGCGACGAGCCGGTCTTGGACCTGACCCGGCGAGTGATCGCCACGATGGATCTTGACGTGGAGCTGATGGCGACGCGCCAGTATGTTGCCGAGTCGCGTCGCGACCAGCTCGGCACGTTCATGGATGCGGTGGCCGGCTACGCCGACATCGATGGCGATGCTTCGCTGACCGGCCTGCTGGCCTATTTCCAGGCCGAGATCGATCAGGGAGCCGGCCTGGAACAGGCCGTGCCCTCGGATCGTGAGGCGGTGAAGCTACTGACGGTCCACAAGGCGAAGGGGCTCGAGTGGAACGTGGTGTTCCTGCCGGCCTTGATGAAGGGGATCTTTCCCAGCGACCGGGTCACGGACAACTGGGTGACGAGCGCTGCGGCTCTGCCGGCCGATCTGCGTGGTGACGCCGCCACGGTGCCACAGCTGACCGAGGTCACCAACTCGGCGATGACGGCCTACCGCGAGCGGCTGGCCGAGCAGCAGTTGCTGGCTGAAGACCGGCTGGCTTACGTCGGAGTGACCCGGGCGAAGCGCGTTCTGGTGGGCAGCGGTCATCTGTGGCGCCCAGACGCGATCAAACCGCGGAGTGCATCAAGCTACCTGCAAGCGATCATCACCGAGGCTCGCCGGCAGGGCGGGCTTGGTCCAGAAGCAGGTCCACCAGCCGAGCACAATCCACTGGTTGTCGCCGCCGAGCCGCGGCCGTGGCCCGCACCTCTGGATCCAGACGGATTGAGCCGGCGCATGGACGCGGCGCAGTGGGTGACCGAGGCTCGTGAGCGCTTCGCCACCACTGGTTCGTACGAACGGGTCGACCGACCCGCGCTACTGCTTGATGAAGAGGCGATCGTCGCCGGTTGGGACGCCGACCTTGACCGACTACTCATCGAAGCCGTCGAAGCGCGCTCAGGGGAGCAAACCGTCGAGCTGCCGGGCACCCTCTCGGCCACGGCTGTGATGCGGCTCTCCGTTGAACCAGACACCTTCGCTGCCGAGCTGGCCCGGCCAATGCCCCGACCACCGTCCCGAGCCGCGCGGTTTGGCACCCGCTTCCACGCCTGGGTCGAGACACATGTCGGTTCGCCGTTATCGAATGGCTCCCACGGTCAGCACTCGTTGGTCGACCCCGACGATCTGCCGGACAGGGCCGACGCGGGAAGCGAGGATGAGACCGAGTTCCGCGAGATGTGCGGGCGATTCCTTGCCGGTCGCTTCGGTCAGACGGTGCCGTACGCCATCGAGGCACCGTTCACCCTCCTGTTGGATGGCCGGCTCGTCCGCGGGCGAATCGATGCGGTGTACCGACTGGGCGATGAAGCTCCGGACGGTTATCGATTCCAGGTGGTGGATTGGAAGACGAACCGTGCCGAGAACGCCGATCCGTGGCAGTTGGCCATCTACCGGCTGGCCTGGGCGGAAATGCACAGCCTTCCACTGGAGTCAGTGGATGCGATCTTTTACTACGTCCGCTCGGATCGTGTCGTCCGTCCTGAACGCCTTCCCGGCCGGTTCGAGCTCCAGCAGCTCCTTTCCGGACCCGAGTCGGGGGCCACGCCATGAGTGTCGAAGAACCTATGCCCCTGTGCGCGGAAGCGCTGTACCGGTTGAGGGGCGGGCTCTGACCGGCAACGGCAGAGCCGGTGAGTTGTGTCCCAACCCGGAACGTGTCCTGATCGACTTCAGGAGCTGGGCGTCACTGGGCCCCGTCCACGCCATCCGGACACATACGCTGGGGCACTGTTCAAGGGTCGCGGCAACGAGCAGAGCAGCCGGTCGCGGATGGGCTACCTGCCCGGTCACAGGGGCGCTTCGCCGTTCCGCCAGGCCTGGATCATCCGATAGGCGATGGAGCTTTGTCCGGGCAAGCCGAGTTCGCCCGAATCGAACTTCTCCATCAGCTGGGTCCTCGTGAACCAGTCTGCCGAGGCGATCTCCTCAGCATCGACGCAGATATCGGTTGTCGTCGCCCGCGCGAAGAAGCCGACCATCACCGAACGCGGAAAGGGCCAAGGCTGGCTGCCGAAGTAGCGCAGGTCGTTGAGAGCGATGTCGACTTCCTCACCGATCTCGCGATGAATCGCCTGCTCCAAGGATTCGCCGCTCTCCACGAAGCCTGCCAGCACCGACACCCGTGGACCCCACGACGCCTGGCTGCCCAACAAGAGCCGGTCAGCGCCGTCGATCACTGCGACGATCACGGCCGGATCCGTCCGCGGAAAATGATCTTCACCGCACGATTCGCAGTGCCGGGCAAAGCCGCCGTTGATCACGACTGTGCGGCCCCCGCACCGAGGGCAGTACGGTTCCCGACGATGCCAGTGGGTTAGTGCAGCGGCCGTTGCGGCGATGTCCCGTTCGTTGTCGCTGAGCTGGTGACCGACCTCGCGCATGTCATGCACTTCACCCTCGGTCAGCGTCTCGACGGCGAACACAGGCACCGCGTCGAGCAGGCCGAGAAGACGATGGCGCTGGCTGTCGTACTCCACAAACGGCTTGGTCATCCGCAGCTTGCTGCCGCCCGCATTGGTCGTGAAACGCGACTGGTCATCAAGTTTGAGAAGCTTGGCGTCGTCAGCCCGCCACAGATTCGCCACCCACTCCGGAGACCTGCGATGGTGATCGACGCGGTCGAGGTCACTGGCCATCGCCCAGTTCGTCACGCGATCAGCCTAATCGGATCAGCCGAGCCGAGATCGCAGCCCGCTGGCCCGGTTGGCCGGACGCAGCACAGCCCGTCGGATGGCCTCCTCACTACCGAAAATCTGCACTCGCTGGGTCGCTCGAGTCACCGCGGTGTACAGCAGCTCTCGAGTGAGCAATGGTGACTCGGGCGGCGGCACGATGAACGACACGCAACCGAACTGGCTTCCCTGAGCGCGGTGCACCGTCATCGCGTGCACCGTCTGAACCGCGTCCAAGCGAACTGGCGAAAACAGCGTTGGCTGGGCCCCGCCAGCGAATGCCACTCGGACCCCGTCCGGGGAGTCGACCACGACGCCCGTATCACCGTTGAACAGCCCCAGCTCGTAGTCGTTGGCGGTGACCAACAACGGACGACCCAGATACCATTCGCCATCGTCGGCGTAGCCGGGCTCGGTCTCAGACAGCCAGCGTTCGACCTCATTGCTCCAGCGTGCGACGCCGAAGGGCCCTCGGCGGTGTGCGCACAGCAGCCGGTGACGGTCCAGCGCGGCGAGAGCGCTCGGCACGTCGCCCACCTTGGCGGCCTCCCTGGTGGCGACTGCCGAGCGTCGGACCTCTTCGGCGAGCGGCTCGAGGCCTTCCGGCCGCGCCGGCTCAACATCCACCTCAGCAAATACGACGTTGGTTGTACCGGAGCGGAGGACCTCCACCACGGCGTCGGGATCCGAGGCTCTGATGGCCTTCGCCAGCTGATCGATCGCTTCCCCGAATCGCCATGTGTGAGTCAGCTGGACCACGCCGTGGATGGGTCCCTCGGTGTGGTGAGGAATGAGCCTCAACGACGATAGCTCTCCGCCGAGCTCGACGCTCGGCGTGCCCGGAGCGCGCGCGATGTCCGCCAGCACCGCGCCGGCTTCGACCGACGAAAGCTGGTCCGGGTCTCCGACCATCACGAGTCGAGCCTCGGGTCGCAGGGCATCGAGCAGCCGGGCCATCATCGTCAGGGACACCATCGACATCTCGTCGACGACCACAAGGTCGTGGGGAAGGCGGTTGCGCCCATGGTGTCGAAACCGCCCACGGCTCTCCGGCACCCAGCCGAGCAGCCGGTGCAGCGTCGATGCGGATATGTCTCCGAGCCGGGATCTGTCTTCCGGACTCAGAGTTCCCGCGGCCGTACGGACCGCTTCGGCCAGGCGGGCAGCCGCCTTTCCGGTCGGTGCGGCGAGCGCAATCCGCGGCGGGGCACCGGGCTGGTCATAGAGGAGCGCAAGCAGCCTGGCCACCGTTGTGGTCTTACCGGTCCCCGGGCCACCCGCCAAGACGGTGATGCGGGCCAACACGGCTACGGCTGCGGCCAGGGCCTGGTGATCAGTCTCATGATTGACCAGCCCAGGAAACAGGCGATGCAGTGCGGTGGCTAGCCGATCCTTGTCGACCTCAGGCGGCGCTGCCCCGAAACGTGCTTGCAGCTCCCGCCGGACAAGCTCTTCTTGTTGCCAGTAGCGCTCGAGATAGAGCAAACCGTGAGCGAGACGTAGGGGTCGACTCGGTGGCTCAACTGGATCCGTCGTGACCAGTGCGCTGACCGTCACCGCCCGCCGCCATTCCTCGGGGTGTGGCCAGGGCAGTCGCGTGACATCCAGCTGTGCCTCCGACTCGTCATGCACCTGGGCGTGCACAGTGTCGAGGTCGATGCAGACCGAGCCCATCCGCAGCGCGCGGACTATCAACGCCAGTGCGAGCGCGACTCGGTCATCGGTTTCGCGACCGATCCGGCAGATGGCTAACGCGGTATGGACGTCGGCCGAGCTGAGAACACCGGCCTGGTTGAAGGCGCGCAGCTGTCCCGAAGCACGCTGGGCGAATCGGGCGTCGGTCGACTCGATGGCGTCGGAGGTCGTGATGACAGCGCTCATGACGCCCCGCCGTGCAGCAGATCGGACAGTTCGGTCACCAGCGGAGCGGGTGGACGCCAGCTGAAGACCCCGTATGGAACACCGTCGATCTGCGGGGTCTGTGGTCCGGCCATGCCCCTAACGAAGAGATAGAGCACGCCGCCGAGATGAACATCGGGCCGGTAGCCCGGTTGTCTCCAGCGCAGTAGCCGATGCAAGGCCACGGAATAGAGCAGCGCCTGCAGCGGATAATGCGCTTCGATCATCGCCCGCGCCATCCGTTGTCGCGTGTAATCGCTCACCAACAGCCGGCCGGGTTCCTGACCGCCAAGCCAGTTCGTTTTGTAGTCCACCACCAGATAACGCGGCGGGCCGTCGGGCTCCGGCACACGCAGCACCGCGTCGATGCTGCCGTTGAGGTAGCCGCGCAGCGTCTCACCCTCCAAGAGTGGGTGCTCGAGTGCTTCGGCGTATTCCCGAAGAAGGTCCCCGGGCTGTAGATGGCGGCGGAGCAACGGACCGAGCCTGCCCAAAGTCAGCTGGGTGGTCGGGTGATCCCCTCCGGCAAGCGGCAGCTCGAAGGTCAGTTCCGCCAGCCGGTCGGAGGTCGATATGTCGCACAGCCGCCGGCCGCCGGCCAGCGAGCCCAGGGGGGTCTGCATCGCTAGCAGTAGCGAGTCTGCGAGGACGTCGGCGGGCACACCGGCGGCTGATGTTCGTGCGATCGCGATGGCCACCGCCTTGCGAAGTTCGGCAGCAAGAGGCTCGGCACCTGGGTCGACGGACTCGAGCACGGAGTGAACCAGGGTTCCGAACTGCACGCCGACGGGAAGGTCCTGCATGGGGGAGACAAGGCCGGAGGGTTCGTCATCCGTGACCCCTGCGGTCGTCCCCTCGGGACCGCGATCGACAACCCGTGCCGGCAGAGCGACCTCATCGGGCATCGCCGTCGGCTCATCGTCTTCCTTTGTTGGCTCGGGCTCGCTCCCTACACCCGCCGTCACGAGGTCCAACCCGTGAACGGCAGCGGTCAGCGACGAGTACGACGTACGACGCCACTGCAGATCAAGAATCCGGTCGAAGGTCCGTGGAGGTCCGGGCAAGGTTCGCTCGATCGGCGGACGCCGTGGAACAAGTGCTCGCGGCAGCAGTGTCTCTACCACGAAGTCGGCCTGCAGCCGGTCCAGAGCTTGCGGATCACCCGTCAAGGGATAGCTGGCGGCCGGCTCCGTGCCCTCGTCGGTCGGCCGGTACAGGAACCGCTGGAGGGCCGAGGCCGGCGTGTTGCGCGACGGCGCCCACCACGTCACCACCTGGGAACCGGCCCTGGTGAGCGCGACATAGAGCAGCCGCAGCTGCTCGCCAGACTCCTCAGCCAAGTGCTGCGTGAACCGTTCCGTCCGGCCCGGTGCGTGCAGGCCACCCACGTCCAGCTCGCACATCGTCCGGTGCTCGACATCGGTCTCGTGCAGCCTGAGCGTACGGCCGTCATCCCGGGTGTCGACGTGCTGATCCCAGGCGTCGGGCAAGTAGACCACGGGGAATTCCAGACCTTTGCTGGCATGAACCGTCAGGATGCTGACCGCGCGGGCGTCGGTCTCCAACCGCCGGGTCCGGTCGCTCAGTCCACTACGGCGGGCCTCGGTCATCCGATCTCGCAACCATTCCACCAGGGTGGAGATGCCGAGCTGGCTCGACACCATCGCGGCGTGCAGGCCTTGAGCGATGTGGCGGATGTCGGTCAGCCATCGCTCACCGCTCGTGCTGCGCAGCAAGCGCTCCGGCAGCCCGGTCTGGCCAGTGACAGCCTCCAGTAGAGCGGCCACCCCTCGGGTGGCGAGCACCCGGTTCCAGGACCGGACCTGTTGGGTCAACGTATCGAGCTTGTGCTCGCTGGCCGTGGCCAGCTCGTCGAAGGTCCAGCCGAAGAAACAGGTGAGTGCAGCACGCCGGACGAACTGCTGCCGAGGCTGCTCCAAAGCCGTCAGGAGCGTCAACCAGTCGTCGGCGGCGGCTGACGCGTACACCGAGGACGCGCCGAACATGACGGCCGGAACGTTCGCTTCGATCAGCCCGTCACGAATGCTTTCTCCGCGCTCGTTGGTGCGGACGAGGACGGCAATGTCGGCCGGGTCAATCGGTCGGCTCCGCCCATTCTGCGTCAGAGTGGCTCCTGAAGCGAGCAGTGTGGTGATGTCCGCCACCAGATCCTCGGTGATCTTTGGCCGCAACCGTGCAACGGGAAATACGCCGTCAGCATCGGCGGCATGTTCGATCACCCGGAGCCGGAAGGAGGCACAGGGTTCTCCGGATTCAGTTCGCAGCCGGTGCTCGGGCTGACTGGCATGGACCGCCCGGACAACGATGCGGGAGTCGCCGAGCGCCGCACCGCCGATCAACTTCTCGACTGACCGCACGAGCGCTGTGTCGCTTCGCCAGTTGGTGGCGAGCGTGCGAACCGAATCGGCTTCCTGGACTGCGTCGAGATAGCTGAACACGTCCGCGCCGCGAAACGCATAGATTGCCTGTTTCGGATCACCGATCAAGATCAATGTCACGCGCCCATGGAAAGCGCGCCGCAGGATCTCCCACTGGATCGGGTCGGTGTCTTGGAATTCGTCGACCAGCACGATCCGGTAGCGGCTGCGCAGGCGGTCCGCAGCGGCCGTTCCCTTGACCGGATCGGCAAGTGCGTCGCGAAGCCTGATCAACATGTCGTCGTAGGTGAACAGCCGGCCCGAACGCTTCCGCCGCTCAACTTCCGCCCGGACCTCGGCTGCGAAGGCCTGCCTCTCTGCTGCGTCCGGGTAGTCCTCGGCGCTGATGGCTGTCGGCACCAGCCTGGCGTGTGGATTCTCCACGACAGACTGCGCGAGTTCCAGCGCGGCGTCGAAACCCAGGGGCGGTGCTCCACTGATGGCGTAACGGCGGAGATAGAGATCTCCGGCGACCTCCCGAGTCAGATCACTGAGCTGCTCGACGAAGCGCGCAGCCGGTTCACGGTCCGCCAGCACCCCGAGCCCATCGAGCATCGCAAGGCAAAATTCGTGGGTGGTGGCGATCGTTGCCACGTCGAATTCGGCGAGCGCCGCCGCAACGCGCTGATGTCGCTTGCGCAGTTCCGACCGGTCAGCGCAGATCAAGAGCTCCTCGACGGTGTCAGGCAGCGAGGCCGGGTCAGTCCTTCCGGGCAGCTCCTCGGACAGCGCGGCGGCCAGCGTGGCCTCGAGGCGGACCAGCCGCTCTCGGACACGGAGTCGAAGCTCGTTGGTGGCGATCCGGCCGAACGTGACGATCATCAGCTCACTGAGTTCAGCCGCGCCCTCGGCAATGTAGCGCGCGGCGAGGGCCGCGATCGTGTACGTCTTGCCCGTGCCGGCGCTTGCCTCCAGAACAGTCGTTCCCGTCGGCAGATCCCCGCACACGTCGAACGGGAGCGGATCGGTGCTCATCGACTGGCCTCCACCGACAGCAGCGGCTCGAACACCAGGCGGGCCAGTGTGCCGAAGCGGCTTGGTTCCATCAGTGCCTCGTGCTCGTCCTCGGATGAAGGCGGTTGGCGCAGCAGGTCCTCCAGGTTGGCCTTCGGTCCGAAGAAGCCCTCCCAGGCCAGATCCCGCTCAGTGAGCCAGATCGCTTGCAGCTTCCTCTCGTACAAGTCGATCGTCTTGCCGTCCGCCCGAAGCCGCGCGTACTCCGCTGACGTCTTCGGAGAGAACGGCAAAGGCTCACGCAACCCGGTCCTGCGCAGAGCCGCCAGGCGGGTCAGGAGGCTGAGCGCGAACTCTCGATCCACCGGGCCGAGTACTGAGCGACCGCCCCGTCCCACGGTGACCGCTTGCCACGGAGGGCCGGGATGGCTCGCCGTCACGGCAAGGAGCTCGATCCAGCTCTGCAGCCGGTGTTTCGCGGCCAGAAAGGAATACGCAACGTGGATCACATTCGTCTGGTGAATCGCGGAGACGGTGCCGACCAGCAGCTGAGGACCCACTGGAACGGAGATGTCCCGGCGTTCCGGCGGGCCGGTCAGGTAGGGCGCGGCCGCCTGGGCCAACTCCCGCACCGTCTCGGCCACCTCGCCCAAAGCCACCGAGCCGAAGCTTCGTGGCGGCAGCCAGCCCCGACGCCATTCGGCGGCCGCGAGCTGTTCGAGATCCACACCGGAAAGGTGCCTGGCAAGCAACCGGTTGCCCACTTCCCAGCGATCGAGGCCGGCCAGGGTGATGGGGATTTGCTCAGACGCTCGGTCGTCATCATGGCGGAGCCTGAGGCCTGCGCGCTCCTTCAGCAACGCGCGGACCGGATGGGAGAAAAAGCGGGTCAGATCCTCCAGCTCCACCGTCGGCGCTAAGGCAGGCTCCGGAAGCGGCACCAGTCCGAACACGGGCCTGAGCGCAGTGCGTTCTGCGCTGGCGGCGCGGGCGCCGCGCCAGGAGGCCCGGTCGAAGCTGAAAGAGCGGCCTGCCAGATCGGGTGATGTGTCGGTGATGGATCCATTGGCAATGGTGCCGAAGTTGCGCGGGTCGAACGGCTGCAGCGGGTGCTCGGTCATGATCTTGCTGCGGACGGGGTGCCCGTCGACTGTGCGGGCAGTCCGGTCAAGGGCATCCAGCAGTTCACCGATCGGTACCGCCGGCGGACGTCTGGCGCCGGTCCGTGGATCCATGCCGGCATAGACGACGATCAAATGATCAATCGCCGCCATGATGGCGTCGAGCAGCAACTGGCGGTCCTCGCTACGCGGATCGCGGTCACCGATCCATGGATTGAGAGCCAAGAGATCATCCCCGTCGACCTCGAGGTGGCGGGGAAAGATCCCGTCGTCGACGCCAAGCAGGCAGACGACGCGATGGGGAACCGAGCGCATCGGCAGCATGGTGCACATGGTCAACGTGCCGGTGCGAAAGTTCGCCCGGCTGGCCCGGCCGCGAAACGCCTCCGTGAGCACTGCCGCGACTTCGGTGAGACTGAGATCTACCGCCTCATCCTGATCCAACAGGGAGGTCTGGGTCGCGACCTCTGCTAGGCCGCTCAGCTCCCCGTAGGCATGAGCAACCTGCCAGCTCTCAGCGGGAAGGACCGATGTCAACACCTCGATCGCCTCTCTGAATGTCGAGCACCAACTGTCCAGTGGCCGCCGAGTCGCAAAGGCATCGATAATGCTCCGAACCCGGTCAAGGCATTCAGCCAGCCGCCCGATGAGATCCACGTCCTGGGAGTCCACGTCGTCCAGCGGCAGGGCAGTGCCGAGAAAGCGGTCATCGGACTCATCCATGGCCACGCCCAACAGCAGCCGATCGAGACCGGCGGCCCAGGTGTTCTGGGAAAAGGCCGACATGCCGTACCGCTCGCGATGCGGGGCATCGAAGCCCCAGCGGACGCCCGATCTTTGCACCAGCTCATGCAGGCGCTGAAGATCATCGGCGCTGAAACCGAATTTGCGCGCGACCGGAACCATGGCGCAGAAGTCCAGGAAGGCCGATGCCTCCATCCGGGACTCGGCAAGAACCAGGAGCCGACTGAGCGCAGAAAGCAGAGGATTGAGTTGCCGCAGTGAGCGGTCGGCCAACCTGACGCGGAGGCGGTGCCCGGGATGTTCAGCCTCCGACTCGCCCACGTCCAGCCCGAATGCAGCCGAGATCAACGGGGCGTACGTCTCGATGTCGGGACAGAGCACGAGAATGTCGCGAGGTTCCAGGCTCTGATCATCGGTCAGCAGCCCGACGAGCAGTTCGCGTAGCACTTCGACCTGGCGATCGGGGCCGTGCGACGCATGGAACTGCACGCTCCGATCAGCGGTACGGAGGACTGGCACCTCGGTCAGTCGCGGCGCACAGTTGTTGGCGATATCACGCTGGAGCGAACCCAGCAATGTGGCCGGGACGCCCTCCGGCGCACGAAGGTGCGCATCCTCGGCGACGTGACCTCCGGCAGCCAGCATCTGCTGTAGCTCGCGGGAGTCGCGGCCGAGAGAGCGCAGTAGCGGGTGCCGAGCGTGCACCGCGGTTGAATGGTCGGTCCGTGGCCCGACCACGGCAGTGGCCGGATCGGCAGCCAGGCTCGACCACAGTCTCGGCGAGGAATGCGGCAGCCAGAGGTGGACGTCGCGATGGTGGCTCAAGGCACGCAGAATCAGCAACTGATCAGCGTTGATCCTGGTGGCGCCGAAGATCGACACCCGGTCGGGCAGATCTGTGCTGCTGGGTGAGTTCGCCAGCTCGGCGGCACCGCTCGGAAGCCGCTCCGCCGGGCTTTCCACGCCGATCCGCGCGCGCAACCGCCGCCATAGCTCTGCCTGCCAGGCGCGGTCGGGGGCAAGTGGCTGCCCGGACCCGTCTACGTCATGGCCCCTGAGCCAGGAAACGACCATCGTGGGCCGGCTGCTCGCGTAACCGGTAAAGAGGCCGGCGAGGTGGTGGGCGATGGACCATCGCCGGTCACCCCGGACGTCGGTCAGGCCGCGGTCCTCGTACCGGCGACCAGGAGAGACGCCGAGATATGACCACAGAACGCTGAGCCACTCTTCGCCACGCGCGGCCTCGATGACGTTCAACAGCGGCCAGACCGCGTGGACCGGCTGCCATGGATCTTCCTCTGGCGTGAGCTTCCAGACTCCGCTCATCGCGCGAGCCGTCAACCGGCGAGGGGAGGGAAATTCCACTCCGGCGCACACGCCGTCGTCGCCTATGTCCGTGCCAAGCCGGTGCGACAGACGCTGGGCTAGCCACCGCTCGATTCCGCGGGTCGGGACACTGACGATCTCGGTGGCGAACGGATCACCCAGCGGAGCGCTCAGCAGCTCAGCCAGACCCGCAGCGAGCCGGTCGGCGCGCTCGGCACGGTGGACATACAGGCTCATGATCGGACCACCCTAAGGCGGCCCGCTGACAGGCCAGGCGTGCATGTCCAGCGGTGACGAACTACTGGCTTATCGGCCCGCTTTCAATCAGCAGATTTGGCTTCGCCAGTCGACCTGCATGCCGACACCCCAAGTCAGGCAGCTGCTCCAAGACGGCTGCCGACCTCGGCCGCCGTTGGATTGGTCAGCGCCGAGCCGTCTGGCAACACCACCGTCGGCACGGTGAGATTTCCCGAATTGACCCGGGCGACCAAGACGGCGGCACCCGCATCCTGCTCGATGTCGACCTCGCGGAACCGGATCCCCGCCCGGCTCAGCTGCGACTTCAAACGCACGCAGTACCCGCACCAGCGGGTCGTGAAGACAGTCGGTAGCTCGGAAGTCGATTCCATAGTCACGGTATATACAACCAGGCCGGGGGCGCTCCTATTTCGACCCGAGCGCCTGCTTCGTATTGCGTTCGTCACACGGCTGTCATCGTGCGGTGCGACGCTCAGGTCATGCCTCTGGCCGGCGCCGGGAGGGGACTTGCCGAACTGATGATCGCAAGCCTCGGAGAGTCCCGGTATGACTCGCCGCTGGCCGACTATGTTGCCGACCGGCAGACCAACGAGCACTACGTGGACGAGGGCGATCGAGTCATCTACCACGACACCGTTTCCCAGCTGAACGGCTTGGCGTGCGATCCGGGCGAGCTGCCCAGCTTCGAGCCAGGCGGACCTCGGCGGCGGATCTACTTCCCACCGGGTGCCACTCGGGTGGGTGTTGTGACCTGCGGCGGTCTGTGTCCGGGACTCAACGACGTTATCCGCGGCCTCGTGATGGAGCTGGCGAAGCACTACGGAGTCACCGAGGTCACCGGCTTCCGGCACGGGTACGAGGGCATGGTGGCCGGCGGCCCGGAGCCAATCCCGCTGACCCCGACATTCGTGCACGACATTTCCGATCAGGGCGGCACCGTGCTCGGCACCTCCCGCGGCGCCCAAAACCCGCACCGGATCGTTGACCGGCTGCAGGACCTCGGCATCGACATTCTCTTCGTTGTCGGTGGCGACGGTTCGATGCGTGGCGCGATGGCTATCGCCGATGCCCTCCGGGATCGCGGCATTCCGATCGGCGTCATCGGCATTCCGAAGACGATAGACAACGACATCCCCTTCATCGGGCAGAGTTTCGGCTTCGTCACGGCCTTCAGCGCAGCTGCGCGTTCCATCAACATCGCCGAGATCGAGGCACGGTCCGCCGTAGGGGGCGTCGGACTGGTCAAGCTGATGGGCCGGCACTCCGGTTTCATCGCTTGCTACGCCGCACTGGCCAACCACATCGCTGACTTCGTCCTCATTCCCGAGGTGCCGTTCGGGTTGGATGGGCCGAGCGGCTTCCTTGCCGCGCTGCATCGCCGGGTCAACGATCGCGGCAGTGCTGTCGTGGTTGTCGCCGAAGGTGCCGGCCAGGAGATCTTGCAGCACTCGGGTGAAACGGACGCCTCGGGAAACGCGCGACTGGCTGACATCGGCGCGCTGCTCAAAGCCAAGATCACGGAGTACTTCGCCGAACACGACAGCCCGCTCAATCTGAAGTACATCGACCCCGGCTATCTGATCCGCTCCGTGCCGGCCGATCCGCACGACGCCGTCTACTGCGTTCGCCTCGCTCAGGCTGCGGTGCACGCCGGGATGGCCGGCCGTACGGACATGGTGGTCGGTCGCAGGCACAACCGATTCATCCACGTGCCGATCAACCTGGTGATCTCCGAGAGGAACCAAGTGGCACCCGACGGTGATCTTTGGTTGAGCGTGCTCGAATCGACAGCCCAGCCCATGACCATGCGGTAGGCGACTCGCGGGGATTCATCTCACTCCCAAGCACATCTTGACCGACTCGACTCTCGCACACGTTGACTCCCGCCGTCTGGTGCGCTCTTGCGGGCAGGATGGTCGTGTGGGGGTGATCATCAGACGCGCGGAAATCGACGACTGGCAGGTCTGCCGCGACATTCGCCTGCGCGCGCTGCGCGAAGAGCCACAGGCCTACGAGTCCACCCTCGAAGACGAGCAGCACTTGACTGATCAGCAATGGCGCGACCGGCTTGTCCGTGCGTCGACCTTTCTTGCTGTTGATCACCAGAAGGTGGTCGGCATGGCAGTCGCTCTCCCGCAGGATGACGGTGACATGATGATCGTCGCGATGTATGTGGTTCCCGACGCGCGCGGGCGAGGGATCGCTGCGCGCTTGATCGACGAGATCGGGCGGATGGCGGTGTCGCGAGGCTCCAGCCGGCTTGTCTTGGATGTGGCCGACGGCAACGCCGCCGCCGAGCGCAGCTACCGCCGATACGGATTCGTGCCGATTCGGCAGCGGATGCCGATGCGGCGGAACCCGTCGGTCCTGCAAACCCGGCTGGCTTATGGGTTGCCCGGTCCGGGCAGGGGTGTCACCTGCTCGGTTTAGGGTGACGTGCGTGTCCGTCGCTGGTGTGAGGTCCAGTCCGGAGGAGCTGCTGGCCGGCCTCGACCCGGAGCAGCGTGACGTCGCCACGACACTCGGCGGTCCGGTGGCGGTGATCGCGGGCGCCGGCACGGGAAAGACCCGCGCCATCACTCACCGGATCGCGTACGGGGTGGCGATCGGTTCCTACAACCCGACCAGCGTGCTGGCGGTCACCTTCACCACGCGGGCGGCCGGTGAGCTGCGCGGGCGGTTGCAGCAGCTCGGAGCGTACGGTGTCCAGGCCCGGACATTCCATTCCGCGGCCCTGCGGCAGGCGCAGTACTTCTGGCCGCGGATCTACGGCGGACAGCTGCCAGCGGTGGTGGACAACCGGATGTCGTTGGTCGCCGAAGCGGCCAGCCGGCTGCGAGTCAGAGTCGACACCCCGAAGCTGCGCGATCTCGTGGGTGAGATCTCATGGGCCAAGGTCAGCAATGTTTCGGTCGACGACTATCCACGCCTTGCCGCCGAGCACAATCGAGTGCTTGCCTCCCTGGACCCCGAAACGATCGGCCGGATCTTCGCCGGTTACGAGTCGGCCAAGCGGGACCGCTCCCGGATCGATTTCGAAGACATCCTGCTCTGTGCCGCCGCCCTCATCTCGGATCATCCCGAGGTGGCCGATGCCGTGCGCCGTACCTACCGCCACCTGGTCGTCGACGAATACCAAGATGTCAGCCCGTTGCAGGAGGCACTGCTCAACCTCTGGCGTGGTGACCGCCAAGAGATCTGCGTGGTCGGTGATCCTGCCCAGACGATCCATTCCTTTGCCGGTGCCAAGGCCGGCTTCTTGACCGACTTCGCACGACGATACCGATCGGCCAGCATCATCCGGCTGGTGCGTGACTACCGGTCCACACCACAGGTCGTCGGTTGCGCCAACAAGGTCATGTCACAGCTCGGCGCCGGCGCTGGCCTGCGGGCGGTGACGTTGGAGGCCCAGCGCCCACCCGGGCCCGAACCGACATTCGTCCAAGCACCGGACGAGGCGAGCGAAGCGGCTGCGGTTGCCGACTGGTTCCTCCATCTTGGGTCGACCGGCGTGGCTTATCGCGAGATGGCGGTGTTGTTTCGGATCAACGCCCAGTCACCGGTTGTCGAGCAGGCCTTCGCTGAGCGCGGCATCCCCTACCTGGTGCGCGGCGGCGAGCGGTTCTACGAGCGGCCGGAGGTACGCCAGGCACTGCTGGCGCTGCGCACGGAAGTACGCGCTGGAGAAGGTGGCACCGCAGCAGGCGTCACTGGGGTCGAACAGGTCAAGGCCGTGCTCACCACGCTCGGTTGGGCGCCCGAGCCGCCAACCGGAGCAGGAGCGGTTCGGGAACGCTGGGAGTCGCTTGCCGCATTGCTGAGTGTCGCCGAGGACATGACAGACGGCGCGACTGAGCAGGTCGAGCTCGCAGTCATCGTCGGCGAGCTGGAGCGTCGAGCCGAGGCGCAACATGTGCCGTCTGCGCAAGGCGTCACGGTATCCACACTGCACTCCGCCAAGGGACTCGAGTGGGACGCCGTGGCGTTGCTTGGCGTACAGGAAGGCTCCGTGCCGTTCGCGTTGGCGAGCACTCCTGATCAGCTTGCGGAAGAGCGGAGGCTGCTCTACGTCGGTATCACCCGGGCTCGGCAACACCTCCGGATCTCGTGGTCTCGCACCCGTAACGGTGGAGGGAACGCGCGCAAGCCATCGCGTTTCCTGGATCCAGTGCTCCCTGCCTCACT
This sequence comes from uncultured Actinomycetota bacterium, assembly GCA_963808495.1. GTDB lineage: Bacteria > Actinomycetota > Actinomycetes > Propionibacteriales > Propionibacteriaceae > Microlunatus. The sequence continues at coordinate 78,727 of CAWEGC010000008.1, read as the reverse complement.
ATTGACAGCCACGACGCCACGTGGCGGTCGGGCGCGAGCGTCGGTACTGACGGCACACTGCCGTACCTGTGGTAAGCCCCTGCACAACTCTGCCGAACGGAAGCTCAGCCGGCACATCGATTGCCCATCGACCTTCGACGAGCACACGCTCACCCTGCTCAAGGAGTGGCGCCGACAAGAGGCGGCCGCCCAAAGTATGCCGGCCTATTGCGTTTTCACCGATGCCACGCTGGTTGCCGTGGCAGAGGCCCGGCCGGCATCACCGGCCGACTTGATCAAGATTGCCGGACTCGGCGCGGCCAAGGTTGAGAAGTACGGCGAGCACGTCTTGGCTATTCTCGCCCAGGAGAAAGCACCCGCGAACAGATCCTGAGCCAAGATCTATGGTGGCGACATCGGCAAAAAGGTTTGCACACGTCTGCGACGGTCATCTACTGTGAATGAGGACGGCAGTTTGCGCACGCGGCTGTCGTCGAGCAACGCTTGGGTAACCGCACGATGATCAGCGAAAGGAGGGTGGCAACGATGGACAATCGCTACATGTATTGCCCGCTGCTCGCCGTCCCGACGCCTGATTTCCCGGTGGTACCTGGAAATGCGACTCAGGACCCGCGCTGGCGTGCAACCTGGCGACTCAATGGGCGTTCTCTCTCTGGCACGCAAGGAGTGCAGCTCCAGCAGGGAGTAGCGGACGCGTATGCCATGTCGAGGAGCGCGACGGCACTGCAGGCCACTCAAGGCGGACATATCGCGGGAGCCCGCGGTGTGCACGTCACCGACACCAAGTTTTCGACTCGTCTGGGACCACCTCCTACCAGCCCGCCGGTGTAGACCGCACCGACAGCCTCAAAGGGCCGTGAATCCCAGACACCGGGAATCGCGGCCTTCGTGATTTCCGGCCAAAGATCGAGTAGCCCAGGGCCTGGGCGCTCACTAACAGAAAAGCTGGCCGAAATGAATGAGGCAGGTGGCGGAGTGATGACCTTCCCAGGTGTTGCGCCGCGTAACGCAGGACCTCCCGAGCTGCCCTGTCGTCTGGTAGACCCTGAGCTGTTCTTCGCTGAAGCCCCGGCGGACGTCGAAGAGGCGAAAGCGTTGTGCCTGGACTGCCCCATCCGGGAGCGCTGCCTGGCTGGCGCTCTGCAACGGCGAGAGCCGTGGGGAGTCTGGGGCGGCGAACTGTTCGTCCAGGGTGTCGTCGTAGCGCGCAAGCGCCCGCGCGGCCGACCGCGTAAGCATCCGCTCCCCGACTACGCAGCCGCGGCCGAGCAGTCCGACCAGGAGGCTGCCGCGTGACCCGCACTGAGCCATCCGGACTCGGCGTAGGACGTTTCTTCCACACCATCCGGCTCTGGCTCGGTCGGGCGCTCTCGTAACCCGTCCGATCTCAGGCGATGTCGCTACGGAAGCCTGGCAGGAACTCGTCGAGCACATCGCCAAAGGCTGCTCGGGCGTTCAGTTGCGACAGGACGGCGAGACCGCCCATCCAAACCCGGTGAATCAGCAGGTAGCTCGGCGGCAGATTGAGTTTCATCGCCACCCCGCCCGCCGCCGTAGGATTGCGGACCCGGAGGAATTGCTCCCGCATCCAAGCCCGGCTGAACTCGAACTCTTCCACGGTCGCCGGCTCGACAAAGGGGCCGAGGTACTCCATCAGGTCCGCGGCATCAATGTCGGTGGCCACGAATCCCTCCTGTCGCAGGCCTTCGACGACGCGTTCGGCGTCACCCCTCATGGCGATGCGCAGAATGCGGCCCATCGCCGGAGGAAGCCCGTGTGGCAGCCGCGCGACCAGCCCGAAATCGACCACACCGAGACGCCCGTCAGACATGATCTTGAAGTTGCCGGGGTGGGGGTCGGCGTGCAGCAGGCCCGCGATGCTCGGACCCGCGAATAGGAATCGCACGTATCGTAGGGCGGCCGCGTTTCGATCGGGTTCCCTCCACTCAGCCACGCTGGACAGCGGTGTGCCGTCGACCCAGTCACTGATCATCACCTTGCGCGTGGCAGTGATCACCGCTGGCACGACAAACTCAGACTGCCCCCGGAATCCGTTTGCGGCTTGCTGCTGGGAGGCTGCCTCGAGCGTGTAATCCAACTCCTCGCTCACCCGCTCGGCCAGCTCTGCCGCCAGCGGCGCGACGTCCATCCCGCCGGCGACCGGTGCGATGATCTTGGAGAGCCGCCCGATCTGACGAAGGTCGGAGCGCAAGGCATCGTCGGCGCCCGGATACTGCACTTTGACGGCGACATCTCGACCGTCGATCCACACGCCGCGATGCACCTGGCCGATGGATGCAGCCGCGGCCGGCAGGGAATCGAGGGACCGGAAGCTCTTGCGCCAGTCGGCGCCCAACTCTCGGCTGAGAACGGCGTGGACCCGCGACGCGGGCATCGGCGGAGCTGAGTCCTGGAGCCGGATCAGATGTGCGCGGTACGGTGCCGCAACCTCCTCGGGCAGCACCGACTCGAACAAACTGAGCGCTTGGCCGAACTTCATCGCCCCGCCCTTGAGCTCACCCAGGACCCGGAACACCTGTTCGGCAGCTCGTTGCTGGAGCTGCTCGCTGACTTCTTCTGCTGGTGCCCCACCCAGCCGTTTGCCGAGACCGAGTGTGGCGCGGCCGGCGAAGCCGAGCGGCAAGGACGCGAGGCGGGCACCGCGACGCAGGGCAGAGCGCGCCATAGTGTCGGGTGCTGCGGCGCGGCTCGGAGTACTTTCGTCGGCCGAGCCGAACGGGTCATCGACTCGGTCATCGCTCATGCACTCCATTGTCCAGCCGAAAGCCAATGGCAACCGCAGTTCGGATGGACTGGCCAGGTTCGCCGTCGAGTCACCAGGTCGTGCTGACTCAACTCGAGGGTGCTGCTGCCGGCTTCAGGTGTTCCGCCGCGCAGGAAGGCGAGCGCCTGGGTGACTGTTATGGACACCGCCCAAGCGCTGAGAGCGGCTGATGTGGGCAGTCGAAGGCGAGTCAGCTGGTCGAGCAGCGCCGGCCACGCTGCATCGGCGTCCCGGCGGGTCAGATCGGTACATCGCAGGCAAGCGGTACGACCAGGCATCACCAGCGGTCCGACGGTCACAAGGTCACCGGCGGGACGCACGATCAGATGTGGCTGATCCATCCGGACCAAGTCATCGGCGACCAGACGGTCGGCCTCGGCAGCCTCGCTGACCATGACGGTCAGGTCGACTTCTGTTGAGGAGGGTCTCGACCAGTGGCTGACCGTCGCCATCTGTATCTGAAACTCCGAAGTCAGGCGGCCGCGCAGCCTTTCCAATCGGCTCGCACGTGCCCCGTCCGTCTGCCCATGGTTGCCCTCCTTCGGATCGGTGTCGACCAGCCACAAGCGACCCAGACGGCTCTGGGCCAGCAGCGTGGCTATGGCAGCGCTCAAGGGGCCGTCCCCGATCAGCCGCACGGACTGACGCACCTCCGGAGAGCAGGAGCTGTGTCCCGCTTCCAGCAGCATGTTGGCCCCATCCAGAACCTGCACGACTTCGTCGACCTCGTCGGCGCGTACGCCTGCCGCTGCACCGGCGTCGCGAATGTCACGAACGTGATGGCCCCCGTCCAACGCGAGCAGCACCGGAACCAGCTTGGGCTCGCTGAAGATCAGTGCCGTATCGCTATCGATTCCGACTTGCACTTCGCCGGCTGCGCGGTGCAGCACGGGATTCTGCGGTCGGAGCTTGGGGTATCGGTGGCTGTCAGCGAGCGGAGTCTCCCGGGTCACTGCATCAGTGTGTGAGCGGCGGCCACCACACGCGATCTCATCCACAGGGGAGGGTGTTGTCCATCTTGGCTGAGTGTTGTCGAGCGGAGTAGGACAAGACGGCCCGGAAAAGGATCAGGAGCAGCCGATTGGCTGCCCCTGATGGTGGTGTGCGCGCTGTCCGCGAGCGCGGTCAGGCTTTGCCGAGGATCCGGTTGAGGTTGGTGCCGCAAACCGGGCACTTGGCCTTTGCCATCCGAGTGCCTTTGTCGTTGACATGAACGTCACCCGAAGCTTCGCGCTTCGCCTTGCACTTCACGCAGTAGAACTCACCGCTGTAGGTCTCCGCCATGACTTTCTCCTCGTTCGATGGTCGCCCCGCGATTCGGTGATGCCTCGCTGGGCAAGTTGGCGGTCTGGCGCGCCGCAGCCCGCGTCACCGCCTGATCGCCGGTAACTCTACGCGAGGCGTACGAGGCGTGGAGCGCGACCACGCCGCCGAGAAGACGAAACCTCCAGGAACATCAGCAGCGCTTGCCTTCCCCTGCGAGCGTGCCGACCGTCTGGAGGTTTCGTGCTGGGAACGCTAGCTCTCGGCTGGCTCGCCGTCAAACGGCCGACGATCGACCGCAATCCACCGGCTGTGGAAAAGCATGTGCACGGGATGTGGCTGGACGTTGTGGGCTTGTGGAACGAAGGCGCTGATGACCGGCGGGGCCGCACAAACAGCTGTGGAAACCTGTCGAGTACTGGTGTGATCACACCGACACGTCGTCGGACGACAAGTCTCGACCGAAAGCGGAGATACGGTGAAGACGTCGACCCAGCCGCCAAGACAGTTGGGAGCCGAACCCGCGCATGGAGTCCTGTGAATCTTCGGTCGATTAGTGAGCCTCGACAGCCCCGGGTGGAGGTGCGTCGCAGCGTTCGTCGCCGCCGCACGGTGACCGCCTACCGCGAGCGCGATGCCATCGTGGTCCTGATTCCCCAGTCGATGTCGCGGGCGGACGAGCGGAGGTTCGTCGATGATCTGGTGCGGAAGGTCTTGGCTCGCGAATCCCGCGTGTCGGCTCCCCGCCGAGATCCGGAGCTGGCGGAGCGGGCCCGAGCACTGGCGGACCGGTATCTAGCCCCCGCTCTCGAAGGATTCCCGGAGCCTCGATCGGTGAACTGGGTGACCAACCAGCAGCAGCGCTGGGGATCGTGCACGCCGAGCACCAGGACGATCCGCCTCTCGAATCGGCTGCAAGTGATGCCGTCCTGGGTGGTGGACTATGTGCTGGTCCACGAATTGGTCCACCTGGTGGAGCTCACTCACTCGGCGAGGTTCTGGAACCTCGTCGGACACTACCCGGCTGCAGAGAAGGCGAAGGGCTATCTCGAGGGGTTCCTCGCCGGGCAAGGCGGAGCGGGGCCGGAGATCGAGGATGTCGACTGAGCCGGACTCTAGACGTTCACCAGGTACAGCGACCGGTAAACGACGGCTGGCGGTCGTGCTTGCTCGGCACGATGCCATCGCGGGTGCCCCGCCAGGGATTGATCCAGCCGCGTTTGCCACCGCCTGCTTGGCCGATACGTACGAGGTCGTATCCGGGTTGACGGAGGTGGAGTCCGGCATCGCCGGTCCTGCGACCACCAGTGACCTGCTCTGGCCTGGGGACCGCTCATGGCCAGCAGACATCACGGTGCCGGATCTCGCCGCCGCAGTCTCTGGTGACAACGACGAGCTCGTCGTTGTTCCAGCGGACACGCCGGACCTGCCGGCGCTGGTACTGGCCAAGGTCTTCAAGGCTCTGCAGCGGGCTGACATCGTTATTGCACCCGAGCATGCGGGGGGCGGATCCGTAGCGATCGGCCTGGCCCTGCCGATGGCGGGCTGGATTCCGGCGAGCGCCCTTGACCTGGACGGCTCACCGGTCACCCAGCTCCAGGCTGCGGCTCCGCGGCGTAACCTCCTGGCTCTGGCGCCGGCATGGCACCGAGTCCGGACACCCACCTCGGTGCACCGACTCGACCCGGGCCTTGAAGGTTGGGAGCAGACCCGGGCGCTGCTGTCAGGTGCGCCATTGACCATCCGGGACTCGTCATCGTCAATGAGCGACGAGTGTTGGCCAGGGAACGCCTGAGGAGGATCGCAACAGCTAGGAAACCCAGCCAAGGCGCCACGCGGCTGCGGCTACCAGTGAGGTGACCGAATCATCGACGCCGGAAAGCTGATCATGCCTGAACCACTGCATGTCAATCGACTCATCCCCGAAGGCGGGCTTTGCGCAGTCCTCGGTGAGGACCATGAATTGCACGTCGAGATGAAAAGTCGGCGCTCCGTTGCAGATGACCTCGTGCCTGGAAAGCAGCGCCGGCTCGGGATCTATCGCCAGATCTTCGAGACCGCTTTCCTCGGTAGCCTCCCGGATCGACGCTGCTTGTATGGTCTGGTCGCCGCCTTCCAGGTGACCACCTGTCTGAAGCCATCGGCCGAGCCGGGCATGCAGAGTCAAAAGCACCTTTTGCGCCGCGGGGGCGCAGATCAGCGAGCTCGCCGTCAGATGTGCTCCTGGGCAGTGTCTCGACCAGCCGTCCGGACGGGCCGCAAGATGATCAACGTACAGTCGCCGGAGACGATCTTGCCCGGGCGTGGGTGCCCGCCATCCGCCCAGAGTGCGCAGGCAGTTGTCTGTGAGGGCGGAGCCGATGGAGGAGAGCCGGGGGCCGCTCACCTTTCGTCGTCGCGCTGATCATGATCATCGGGCGCCGAGTCGCCCTCCGAGGTGGCGTCGGCCTGATCGAGCAATTCCGCCAGTGCGCGGTCAAATGACGCCTCGGAACCCTCCGCCTTGCTCTCTCCCGCAACGAAGCCCAACGGGTCGTCGAGGTCAGCAGAGCTCGGCAACAGGTCCGGATGAGACCAGATGGCATCGCGGCCCTCGAGACCGCGCGCTGTTCGCACCGCGGCCCACAGATTCGCGGCGTCCCGCATCCGGCGCGGTCGCAGCTCGAGACCGACGAGGGTAGCGAAGGTGGCCTCCGCCGGCCCGCCTGTCGCCCGCGCGCGCCGTACGGTTTCGGCGAGGGCCGTCGCCGAAGGCATCCACTTCGCGGTCGCCTGGCTGACCACCTCGTCGACCCAGCCCTCGACCAGCGCCAGCATGGTTTCCAGTCGTTCCAACGTGGCCAGCTGATCCGGCGTCTTCTGCGGTTCGAACAACCCACCTTCCAGAGTGCTGGTGATCTCCTCCATGTTGCTCGGATCCAGCTGGCTGACCGCCTGCTCGAGTGCCGAGGTGTCGATGGTGATTCCTTGTGCGTACTGCTCAACCAACGTGAGCATCTGCTCGCGCAACCATCCAGCTGCGGCAAAGAGTCGCTGTCGTGCCGACTCGCGCAGTGCCAGGTAGAGGGTGACATCCGTGCTCGACTGCTCCAGACCTTCGCCGAAGGCGCGCACGTTGGTCGGCAACAGCGCGATCTGGCCTGGCTCACTGAGCGGCAGCCCGATGTCGGTGGCGCCGACGACCTCAGTGGCCAGCTGACCGAGACCCTGCCCGAGCTGCAACCCGAACATGCTGGCCCCCGACATCCGCAACATCTGCTTTATTCCGGCCAAACCGGGCATGGCGGCGCTGTCCTCGCCGCCAAGTGTCAGCGCACCCTCCATGGCGTCGGCGATATGGGCAGCGACCGGCTCCACCAACCGCTGCCAGACCGCCATCGTCTGCTCGATCCAGTCGGCCCTGCTCCATGCCGATACTCCTGCGCTCACCCGGGGAAAGGTGGTTGCTTCATCCAGCCACACTTCGGCGATCGACGCGGCTTCGGTCAAGGCGCGGCGCTGAGCGGAATCCGGAGTCGGATCGGCGCCCAGTGACGCGGCGGTCTTCCGGGCAGTGTCCTTCGCGACCGCCCAGTTCACGCCGGACCCGGAGCCGGCCGGTGCGCCACCGAAGATGGATCCGGCTCCGCCAAGCATCGCGAAGGCACTCTGCATCTGCTGCATGAAGGCATTCATGTCCCCGCCGGAGAGCGAGGAGAAGAAGGACTCGAAAGGGTTCTCACTGCCAGTCCCGGATCCGCCAGACGACGACATGCCAGACCCCGAACCTGATCCCAGGCCTCCGCCCAGCACCCATCCTTCCGAGCCGGATCCCGATGGCTTCGACCCGCCGCTCGACGACTGCTCACCGGGCTGTGACGGATCCTCCGGCTGATCGTTCGAATCCGGCTGCCGATCCTCGGTCATGCCAACTCCTGACCTCGTTGTACCTGTTCCACCGTACGCGTCCGACCTGCCGAGCACGGCGGGTTGGATGTCGGATCGCTGACAGCGCAATCCTCTCGGCTGTCCGGTATCCGCCCGGGCTCGGCTAGGGTTTGCTGGTGCCTTCGAAGGTCCGACTGGCTGGTATCACTGACTCCCCGCTCAGTGTGGACAAGCTCATCGCGGCGGTGACGACGCCTGAGGTCGGTGGGATAGGCATCTTTCTTGGTGTGGTACGCAACCGCGATGAGGGGCGCGCCGTCGACTCCCTCGACTACAGTGATCACCCCAGCGCTGACGCCGTGCTGGCCGACTGTGCCGGCCGCGTGGCGGCTCAGCATGACGTGATCGGGGTCGCAGTCGAGCACCGTGTCGGCCATCTTGAGGTGGGGGAGTTAGCCGTGGTCGTGGTCGTCGGTGCGGCACACCGGCATGCCGCCCTGTCCGCGTGCCGGCAATTGATCGATGAGATCAAGACCGCGGTTCCGATCTGGAAAGAGCAGCACTTCAGCTCCGGTGCGAGCGCCTGGGTGGGACTTCCGTGATTCGTTGCCCGGCGATATTCGCGGGCTACGCGTGACCCGCCAGACCTGGACCGCGTTCGTCTCGGCGGTGGTCTTCGTGCTGTTGGCCATCTTGCTGGTTGTCGTGCCAGTACCTTTCGTCAACTGGAGCCCCGGCGGCGCTCGGGACACCCTCGGCGAGATCGACAGCAAGCCGATGATCGAGATTTCGGGGATCCAGACCTATCCCACGACCGGGCAGCTCGACCTCACAGTCGTCGCGAGCACCCCCGCGGACGGCCGGCTCAGTCTGCCGCAGGCACTCTTCGCCTACTGGCTGCCTGATCGTGACACCATCCCCAAGGAGTTGGTTTACGACCCCGGCAAATCCGCGGACGAGTTGAAGGCCGAGGACGCCGACATGATGGAGAGCGCTCAGGACGACGCGATCGTTGCTGCCCTGCGTGCCGCCAATCAGCCCGTAACTGAAATGCCGCAGGTCTTCTCGGTCACCATCGGGGGGCCAGCGCATGACCGCTTGCTGCCCGGAGACCTTGTCGTCTCCGTCGATGGCGTCCCAGCGACCGACACCGATGTGATCCAACGACTGGTCCGCCGTCATCGGGTCGGCGAACACGTTCACTTTGCCGTTCTGCGGGAGGGAACTCCGACTGAGGTCACGGTCACGACCGTAGAGTCACCCAGCCAGTCCGGTGTTCCGATCGTGGGAATCAACCTCGGCGAGGGCTATAAGTACGGGCCCTCGATTTCCTTTGAGCTCGGCCAGCAGATCGGCGGCCCGAGTGCGGGACTGGTCTTCGCGGTGGCCATCTACGACAAACTCACCGAGGGACCGCTGCTCGAGGGCAAGCACATCGCCGGCACCGGGGCGATCACTCCCAACGGTGATGTGGGTGCTATCGGCGCCATTCAGGAGAAGGTTGCCGCAGCGGAGCGGGAAGGCGCGACGGCGTTCCTGGTCCCGGCCGCCAATTGCGCTGATCTCGCTGGACTGGAAACGGATATGACGCTCATCAGGGTGGAGACCTTGTTCGAGGCGATCGGTGCGTTGCGGGACCTTCAGACGCCGGAACGGACCGCATTGATCCCACGTTGTTCTTAACGGCTGATTCCACCGCGCCCTTGGGTGTTGCCGCATACGCTGGGCTGCGATGAGAGGCGCGAGCGGATCGAATCAGCAGCAGGAATCGCGCCAGATGCAACCTGAGGAGACGAACGAGTGAGCAGTATCCGGGCAGCCGGACGACGTAGCGCCATCCTGCCGACGTTGATCATTGCGGCGGTCCTCATCATCGTCTTCGCCATCTTCACCAGCGTGTGGACCGACCGCCTCTGGTATCGCTCCTTCGACTTCGGCTCGGTGTTCAGCACCATGCTGCTGACCCGGCTCGGCCTGTTCGTGGCCTTCGGGCTGGTCATGGCGACGGTCGTCGGCGCCAATGCCGTGATTGCCTTCCGGATGAGGCCGCGGGTTCGAGCCAGTGCTCCGAGCAGCCCGCTACTCGAGCGCTACCGGGAGATGCTCGAATCCAAGTTCGTTTGGGTCATCGTGGCGCTGGGCGTCGTTGTGGGACTCTTCGCCGGCGGCGCGGCGAGCGGACATGCGCTCAGTTACCTCGCGTGGCAGCACCGCACGCCATTCGGCGCCACTGACGCCAAGTTTGGGTTGGACATCGGGTTCTTCGTTTTCAGCTATCCATGGTGGCGGTTCGCGCTGTCATTTGTCTTCGCCGCGCTCGGGTTCAGTGCCGTCGCCGCAGCGATCATGCACTACGTCATGGGTGGCATTCGCTTCAGCGGGCCACGGCGGGGGAGTAGCCCCGCTGCCCAAGCCCACCTGTCCATCCTGGTTGGCCTCGCTGTGCTGGTGAAGGGCATCAGCTACTGGTTCGACCGGTACGCGCTGGAGATCACCTCACACCCCCTCTTCACCGGCATCAACTACACCGACGACAACGCCACTCTGCGCGCTAAGACGATCTTGGCCGTGATTGCTGGGATCTGCGCAGTGCTCTTCCTGGCGAACGCCGTTTTGCGCCGATGGGTGGTGCCCACCATCGGCCTGACCCTGATGGTGCTGTCGGCGATTGTGCTGGGCGTGCTGTATCCCGGTGCTGTTCAGTACTTCAGCGTCCGGCCCGATGAGCCGTTGAAGGAGCGGCCCTACATCGAACGCAACATCGCCGCGACCCGGGCCGCGTACGGGATAAGCGACGTCAAGATCACCGACTATTCGGCGCGGACGACGGCCGAGGCGAGCCAGCTGCGCGCCGATGCCGAGGCGCTGCCCGGCATCCGGCTGATCGATCCGAACGTCGTCGGTCCGGCGTACGAGCAGCTGCAGCAGGTCCGCGGCTACTACTCGTTCCCGCGCACCCTCGACGTGGACCGCTACACCATCGACGGCAAAGAAACCGATGCGGTGGTGGGCGTGCGTGAGATGGACCAGAGTGGCATCGAGGGAAAGAACTGGAACAACCTCAAGACCGTCTATACGCATGGCTACGGCCTGGTGGCGGCGTACGGTAACCAGCGGCAGTCCGGCGGCGAGCCGGAGTGGATCGCCAAGGACATACCGCCGACCGGCAAGATCAGCGAGCATGAGCCGCGGATCTACTTCGGCGAAATCCACAAGGATTATTCGATCGTGGGTGCCCCTGCGGGAGCGCCGGCGGTGGAGCTCGATACTCCGGGTGGCGGCGACGGTGGTGACCCCAAGACCTACACCTACACGGGCAAAGGCGGGGTGCCGGTTGGCAGCCTGTGGAACCGGCTGCTGTACGCCGCCAAGTTCGGCGACGTCAATATGCTGCTGTCGGACCGGGTGAATTCGGCTTCCAAGATCATTTACGACCGGACGCCCCGCGAGCGAGTGGAAAAGGCGGCTCCCTGGCTGACCGTGGACGGGGACGCCTATCCGGCTGTGGTCGAGGGCCGGGTCGTGTGGATCGTCGACGGCTATACGACGTCGAACTCCTACCCCTACAGCAACCGGGTGGCGCTGAACGAGGTGACTGCCGACGCTCAGACCAACCAGGGAACGGTGGCCGTACAGGCACGGCAGGACGTCAACTACATCCGCAACTCCGTCAAAGCGGTCGTCGACTCCTACGACGGCACGGTGAAGCTCTACGCCTGGGACGAGGCGGATCCGGTTCTGCAGACGTGGCGTAAGGCCTTTCCGACCGTGGTGCAGCCGAAGTCGGCGATCTCGGCCGATTTGCTCGACCACCTGCGCTATCCGCAGGATCTGTTCAAGGTGCAACGACAGGTTCTTGGCCGATACCACGTGACCAACCCCGACAACTGGTACCAGAACACCAGCCTGTGGGAGATTCCTAAGGACCCGATCGCCGGCGCCACGAGCAACACCCTGGAGCCCCCGTTCTACCTTTCGATCAAATGGCCGGTGACCGGAGAGCCATCGACCTTCTCGCTGACTACGGCCTTCGTGCCGAAGGGCAGGTCCAACCTGGCCGCCTACTTTGCGGTCAACGCCGACGCCAGCAGTCCGGACTACGGCCTGCTCCGGGTCCTGCGAATGTCCGACAGCAGCCAGATCGACGGGCCAGGGCAGTCGTTCAACGCCATGACGACCAACGAGAAGGTCGCCGATCGGTTGCGCCCGTTCCTGAATCAAGGTGCCTCGAGCGCCGCGTTCGGCAACCTGCTGACCCTGCCCGTCGGCGGCGGCCTGCTCTACGTCACCCCCGTCTACACCCAGCGGCAGGGCAGCACCGGGTCGTATCCAGCGCTCCGGTTCGTCGTGGTCCGGTTCGGTCAGGAGGTTGGCATCGGCGATACCCTGCAGCAGGCGCTTGACGAGGTCTTCGGTGAGTCGGGCGCCAAGACCGGCGAGGGCGGCGACGGAGACGGCTCCACGCCTCCGCCCACGGGTCAGGCCGACAACACGGCCGCCTCGCAGGCTCTCGACCAAGCGGAGAGGGCCTTTACCGAGGCCGAGAAGGCGTTGACCACCGGTGATCTGGCGACCTATCAGACCAAGATCAAGGAAGCGGAAGCGGCCGTGCAGCGGGCGCTGACGGCACTCGGCCGCTAGCGCAACCGGAGGCTACGTCACCACCAGATCGGGATAGCCGGCGGCGCGCAGCGGATCAGCCAGCCGGTCGGCGTCGCCCACCACGACAAGGGTCAGCCCTTCGATGTCCACCAAGGATTCGTACGCCTCTGTGGCTGACTCCGCCGTGGTCGCCCGCAGCGCGGCCAAGCTCCGGTCGACATAGCGCTCGCCGAGGCCGGCCAGCACCTCGGTTGCTGCCTGATCGGCCACTCCGTCGGCTGTGGCGTAGCGCAGTGGAGTCACGCCGGTGAAGTACGCCACGGCGTCGTCCACCTCATCAGCGGTGATGGGCGCGCCATGCAGGTCCATCAGGCGGCGCACCTCTACCACTGCATCGATCGCGACGTCGGTGCGGAAGGATCCCTGCACCGCGTAGGAGCCGCCCCTGCGCAACGGCGAAAACTGCATCCGGACCCCGTAGGTGTAGCCCTTCTCCTCGCGGAGAACCGCATTCAGCCGGGAAAGGAACGCCCCGCCAACGGCGTAGCTGGCCACGGAGATTCCCGGCCAGCGAGGATCCAACCGGTCGATGCCGAAGCCGCCGAGCCGCACATCGGCCTGCACCGCGCCAGGACGGTGCACCAAGATCGACTTCTGCTGCGCCGGCCCGATCCGCGGCTGAGCCGGGTGTGACTGCTCGGAGTTCTGCCAGCGTCCGAGTGTCGCTTCAGCGAGCTCGACCGGATCGTCGGCGAAGTCACCGGCCATGATCAACGTCGCGCCACGCGGACCGAAACCACCGGCGTGGAAGGCACGTACGGCGTCTGGAGTGAGACCGGTCAATGTCTCGGGCTCGCCACCGTTCATCCTGGACGCGCGGGAGGACGGGTCGAAGATCGCCGCGCGAAACTCCAGGTTGGCGGTTTGGGATGAGTTGGCTCTGGCCTGCTCGATCTCTGCCAGCCGAAGCTGTACGTGACGGCGAACGTCAGCGTCGGTCAGTTCCGGCTCGATCACCGCCTCTGCGAACAGCTCGAGAGCAGGAGCCAGGTGACTGGCTGGGACGTCGAGAATCGTCTGCAGACCAGCCAGTGAGACCTCAATGCCCAGGCCGGCCCCTTCGGTCTCCAGAAGCTCTGCGAAAGTCTCACCCGGATGAGAGCGGGTGCCCTCGTCAAGCGCCCTCGCGCAGATGGTGGCGACCCCTTCGCGCTCCCGATCCTCCGCGCTGAGCGGCAAGTCCATGATCAAGTGCGCGGCGATCACATGCTGGCCGGGTAGGGCGTAAGTGATCACCTCAACTCCGTTGGACAGCTGACCGTGCTGGGCGATCGGAAACGACCACGGACCGGGCGGCGCGATCGGCGGCTGCGGCACCGCGCTCACGGCTGGTCCTTCCGGTAGATGAGCGTGCCCCTTCGATCTGGACCGAACCAGGCTGCCGCGGCTGCCGCGATGGCGTCCATCCCGACGGCGTTGACATCGGCCAGCCGGGTATTGATCAAGTGCGGATCACCAAGCAACGTCGCGTGTTCGCCGAGCGCATCGGCGCGCGAGTCGATGGCGGCCAGCTCGTGCAGCCAGTGGCGCTCATACTGAGCCTTTCCGCGTCGCAATTCGACCTCCGTCGGGCCGTCGTGAAGAAGCGCATCGACCTCGGCGAGCAAGGCGACCTCCAAATCCTCGACTGCCACGCCGTCTCGGGCACGCGCGTAGGCGAAGCCGTACGAATTGCCGCCGATCAGTCCCATGCAGCTCGCTGACGCGCTCTCGGCCAGCTCGGCCTCGCGGACGAGCCGCTTGTGTAGCCGGGATGTCTGACCGTGACCGAGGACGCCGAACAGCAAATCCAGCGCATCGAACTCGGGCGCACTTCGAGCCGGCAACCGCCAGCTGACATAGACCGCTTCCGCCGGGACGAGCCCGGACGTCTCCACGCGCGGCAGATCACCGGCGCCGCCCAGCGGCGGCATCGGGTCATCCCCCGGGCTCGGGGGCAGCGGTCCGGCGGGCAGCGCTCCAAAATAGGTCTCGGCGCGGGCGAAGGCGTCCTCGGGCTCGATGTCACCGGCGATCGTCAGCACCGCATTATTGGGCAGGTAGTAACGGCGGAAGAATGCACCCACGTCGGCCAGGGTTGCGGCGTCCAGGTCTGCCATGGATCCGATCGTGGTGTGCCCGTACGGATGATCCGGCGGAAAAGTCAACGCGGTCAAGCGCTCCATCACATCGCCGTAGGGCACATTGTCGTAACGCTGCCGCTTTTCCTCCTTGACGACTTCCCGCTGGTTGTCCAGATTCTCCTGGGTGAGTGCGTCCAGGAGCGAGCCCAGCCGGTCGGCCTCAAGCCACAAAGCAAGATCAAGCCCGCCGGTCGGCAAGGTCTCGAAGTAGTTGGTGCGGTCGAACCAGGTGGTCGCGTTGACCGACGCACCGGCGGCTTGCATCAAGGCCATGTGCTGGCCGGAGGGCACGTGCGCCGAGCCCTGAAACATCACATGTTCGAAGAGGTGGGCGAAGCCAGTGCGACCGGACTCCTCATGCCGGGAACCCACGCTGTACCAGAGGTTCACTGCCACCGAAGGAGCGACATGATCGGGACTGGCGATCACCCGCAAACCGTTGTCCAACCGATGCTGCTCAATCGGGTAGCGCAGCGCGGGCGGGGCGGAAGTCATAGCCCACATCTCAGCACACCCGCGGCGGCAGGCGAAGGCCAGAAGACGAGGAGTGCATTGGCACGATGTTGAGAGGAAATCCGCACGGCTCGGGCAGAGCAGATTGCCGACCCGCTAATCGATCACGCCCGCCGCGCGCGCCGGTTCGGAGTAGGCGGCGGCGAGACTGGGAATGGTCTCGTGGGCATTGAGGCCGCTGGGATTGGGCACCACCCACAATTCCGCGCTCGCCAGATCCTGAGGCTGACGGCCGAGGCGTGCCCTGGGCTGCGAGAAGGCCGTGCGGAAAGCGGTCACGCCGGCGACCGCGACGACCCTTGGCTTGCACTGCCGGACGAGCGCCTCCAGCCGGGCCCGTCCTGCGCGCAGCTCGCCTGCGCTGAGTTCGTCGGCTCGGGTTGTGGCCCGATTGACCAGGTTGCTGATGCCGATGCCCCGGCTGAGGAGGTAGGCCCGATCGTCGTCGGTCATGCCTTCAGCCCGGTCAAGATCACGATCGAGGATCCCCGCAAGCCGCAACGCCGGATAGAACCGGTTTCCCGGATGCGCGAAATGGGTCTGCGTGGCGGCGGTCCACAGTCCGGGATTGATGCCGACGAACAGGAGCTTCAAACCGGGACCCACAAGATCAGGAACGCTCGCGTCCCGGTACGTCCGCAATTCAGCTTGAGTGAACCCCACCAGCCGACACTAAGGCGTTGACCAGGGGATCGCTCGCGTTGCGAGTCAGCTCGGCAAGGCTTCGCCGGAGGGATCGGTCGTGCAGCCCAGATCGTGCTGATCGCTGATCATGAGCAGCGTCGTTGTCGATGCGTTGGATGTTCGATCCAGTCGGCTAGGGCGGTCCCATGCCAAACAGCCTGCGGCCGAGTCGAAGCTGTTGCCCCGTGCCCTGGCACTTGGAGCAGACGTGGTGCGCGTAGCCGAAGACCCAGGCCCGCGGCCTGGGTTTGCCGTGGCACTTTGAGCACTCAACCCATGGATTACGAATCAAGGACACGTAATAGATGCCCATGGCGCCAGCCACGATCGCAAGAAACACAAGCAGGTCCAACGGAGTGTCCTCGTCCGTCAGCAGTGGAACAAGCATCCATTCTGCCCCAAGAATGACCGGCGTCATTACGGGGCGCGCCGGGTATCGGGAGTCGGTCCATCCGCTCCAAGTGCGGCGCCGATTTCAGCTCGAGGGCGGCGCGGTCGTCGCCGATCACCGTAATGCGTGCCTGCGCCGGCCTACGATCAGCACGCCGCTGGGCTAGCCAGCCCCGGAACGCACAGACGATGATCACGCGCATCGATGACAACGCCGGATTATGCCCGCGCGCGGTTAGGCGCGAAGTTGCCTGGGGTATGGGCCCGTTAGGTGTTGTCCGTACCTAGGGGCGGCTGGCATCTAGACCGGGATCGGTTCAGCAGCAGCCGTCCCGGTCGCCGGCTCCCAAACGTTTGGCGCTGCCGTTCCGTAGTGGGTCAGAGATGCACTCGGTGGCTTCCAAGGCCGGCGTC
Organism: uncultured Actinomycetota bacterium; assembly: GCA_963808495.1. Taxonomy (GTDB): domain Bacteria; phylum Actinomycetota; class Actinomycetes; order Propionibacteriales; family Propionibacteriaceae; genus Microlunatus. Next base: position 62,026 of record CAWEGC010000008.1, on the reverse strand, counting down.
GCAGATTGCCTCCCCATGTGGCGCTGGGCCATGTCACGGTAGGACTTAGCCGTGGCGGCCTGGGTTCACCACCGGTGGCGCGAAAGCAAGGCCTCAGCGATCACACGGTGTGCCGGATTCAGCCGAGTCTCGCCCAGCTTTCCCAGGTCCCACAGAGCGTTTTGCAGGACGCGGGCTAGCGTCCAGACGGCGGCCCGCTCCCCATCGAGACCCTGCCCGTCGATCATGAGATCGAACCGGCGCAGCAGGGCACGTCGCGTGTCGCCGGTAGCCGTTACCTCCTCCCAGCGATTCCACAGCGCAGGCAGCAGTTCAAACCCCGGGTCACCGGCCAGCGGTTTCGGGTCGATTGCCGCCCACTCTTGCCGGTCGCCGGGTCGAGCGAGCACATTGTCGTAGTGCAGGTCCCAGTGAAGGAGTCGCCCAGCCACAGGTTCGGTGATCAGTTCGGCGAGTCGCGCGGTGCAGGTCGCGAGCAGGCTGTGCTCGTCGGTGTCGATCGCCGTGGCAACGATCGCTGGAGCATCGGCCACGATCCTGTTCGCGATGTCGTCGAGCCGGCGTATTTCCGGTGGCGCCGGCAATCGGTTGAGGTGACGGAGCAGCCCGGCGATCACTGAGATCGCCCGCGCCTCGGGCGTCGAGGCCAGCGAGCGAGTAGCGTCGAGTCGCTCGAGCAGCATCGAGCCGGTCGCCAGGTCGCGCTCGAGCAGGCGTACCGCCCCGTCCCCTGCCCAGCATGCAAGCGCGATAGGTTCGCCCCGCGTCTCGTCATCGATGGGCTGGAGCTTGAGCACGGCCGGAGTGCCGTCGGCTCGGAGCACCGGTACGACAAGTGCGACCGCTCCGCTGTGCGGGGTGCCGTCCAGCCGAAGCTGCCACTCCTGTCGCCAGCGAAGCACCTGGTCCGGCAGGGATCGGATCCAGGTTGCGGTGGCATTCCCGAAGTACTTGGCGTGGGACGCACGGAGCGCGACCGGGACCAGCAACTCTTCCTCCATCACCCACCTTCCGACTTGGACTGTGCTCCTTCCGAACCGCGTCCGGTTGAACCATTGCCACAACAGCTCGGCTGGCCCCGAGACCCGTTTGCCCTGGAATGGCGGGCCTGATCAGTACTAGCACTGAGACTTGCATTGAGGCATCTGCGGCGCTGACCCGCGCCTGTTCAGCTGGCTATCGTCATCGGGATGGTTCGTAGGCCTCGCCCGTAGTTCAATGGGGCTCTGGACCGACGTGCACCCATTCCGTTTCCTGCCCTCGGAGCACGAGCGAGGGCTCCTTCAGTTCGACGAAGATAACGTGAGTTGGAGTGTCTCCGATGTTCTCACCATAATGTTGCTGGGCAGGCAGCCAACTGGCAGAGCCTTCGGTCAGCTCCACCTCTCGTTGAACCTCACCTGACACAAGCCGTCTGCGAAACGAGCTGAGCGTGTACATGACGCTGTCCGGATGGTCGTGGGGCGCGGTTCTCTCTCCGGGCTGATCGGCGTACTCGAGGATGCGGACCCTATCGTTCTCGAACACCACCTTGTAGTGCTCCGGATTGGTGACCACGGGATCAAGGCTCATGTCGGTAAGAATGACAGCTTGCTCAAACGAGCGCTCCATAATGGCGCAGGCAGTAAGCGATGCGGTGATCATTCAGCCAGCATGACGACGGCGCTTCGGGCATTGCGACTTGGCAGATCGCCGGCTGAGGCAGCTGAGATAGTCGTGTCTCCAGCGGCCTAGGCCATAACAGCGGACCATACGGGCGCGATGATCAGCGTTTGAGAGCAAGGACACCGCTCGGGTACAAACGGGGAGATATGTCGGTGATGAGTCAACGACTTGCGTTACTGGTCGTGTTTGTGATGGGTCTGCTAATGACGAGCCCGTGGCTGCTAATGCAGCGACAAATCGGCACTCGGGGACTGCATACTTTGACGCGGTGAATGCCCGGAGCCTCCGGACGGGTATGGGGACTTCACTAGCTACCCCGGCTTGGTGATGACAGGCGGCCTTGACGGCTGCTGGTACACGAAGGTCGTGACAACCAAGGAGACCCCGAGCGGGTATACCTTGAAACCGGCGAAGAGGTCTTCGTCGGCAGGCTTGATGGCGGGCCCCTGGGTGTCTTCGCGACAACGTACAGATTCGAATTGAAATGGGATCCGGGCGTAACGACCGGGGTCGAACTTCGCGGACGCTGCCAGCATCCCTTTATTGAGGGCAGCGGCACCGGCGGGTTTGCGGGTGCCACGGGCCGACTCGACTTTAAAGACATCTTCGGAGACTCCGTTACCTACGTCTACCGAGGTCATATCAAACTCAGCTAACACTGCTGCAACAAGACAGACGTCTGCACCTTGGAGCGCTTCTGCCGAGCGGCATCGAGGTTGAGCAACACGTTTTCGAAGCCGATGCCGCAAGGTCGCTGCTGCTAGACGCGTCTCTATTTCAAACTCTTGACGTGGGAACGGTCGCCGCGGTGCTCGCAGCGGACGGTGTGTATGGCATTGCCTGAACAAGCAGGAAGGCCCGCTCGGCGAGTTGGTGAATTTTGGTCACTGCGATCGCCTTGCGAGTCCATCTTTGTCTCAGGTGAGATGACTGCGCGGAGCGCGTATCTGCTGGCTTATTTCGCGCTATCGCCCACCAGTCTCGAGCGGGCCTAATAGGCTGATTCGATCACTATTCCGCAAAGAGGAGGATCAGGATGCCCAAAGTGTTCGCCATGCATGAAGTCGTGCTACCCCCCGGTGTGACCCCAGATGAGTATGCGCAGCTTTTTGGCAAGGAGGTCGCATCCTCAGTGAGTTTGCCCGGCTGGAAGACCTATCTCCTGAAAGGTGATCGGGGGGAGGGAGCGGGCAAGCTTCTCTTACTATTCGAGGTCGAGAGCATCGAGGCTCGTGATCGGTATTTCCCCAGACCGGAGGAAGAATCAGAGGAGTTCCGTCAGTTCTCTGAGCAGCATCCGGATGCGCCTGAGTGGCAGAAGTTGACCGGCTTTCTGTCTCAACCTCACAGTTGGACCGACTACATCGTGACCGGTGCTTCATCGAGCTGACGATAGCGTTCGGGCATTGAGTGGACGCTTCGCCGTGCTGACAAGCCGGAGCAGCCGGAAGCGAAGGGTCGCGTGCTGTCATTCGGTGCAGTGCCCTTGTCGGGGTCAGACGCCCAGATTGAGCTGGTAGCCGCCGGTTGCGATGGCGGCGATTACCCCACCGTCGATCAACAGGTCGGTACCGGTGATGAACGCGCCGTGGCGCCCCTCTGTACCAGCCATGAGGGCGTTTTGACCGTGTACTGTCATGCACGAGGCCGGGCTGGAGGTGAGGATGAGCGACGCGGGCAATCCGCTTTTGGAGGTCCGCGGGCTGGTCAAGGACTACCCGGGCGTACGTGCCCTCGGCGGGGTCGACCTTGCAGTGACCAGCGGCCAAGTGCATTGCCTCATCGGCCAGAACGGTGCCGGCAAGTCGACGCTCATCAAGTGCGTTTCCGGCCTGATTGAGCCCACCGCTGGCGAAGTTCGGTTCGAAGGCGAGACGCTGCCGGTGGGCGATCCGAGCGCCTCGATAGCACGCGGCATCGCGACCATATATCAGGAGCTCGATCTGGTCCCGCATCTCTCGGTCGCGCTCAATGTGTTCCTGGGCCACGAACACAAGCGCGGTCCGCTGCTGAATCAGGCAGCGATGAATCGCGAGACCAAAGCGCTGCTCGCTCGACTCGGCGATGAGGGAATCTCACCCACGGCACCCGTTACAGTCCTGCGGCCGGCCCAGCAGCAACTGGTTTCGATGGCCCGAGCGCTCTCTCACTCGGTCAAGCTGTTGATCCTCGACGAACCGTCTGCAGTCTTGGATGACGTTGAGGTGGAGGCGTTGTTCGGTGTCGTACGTCGGCTCACCGCCGAGGGAGTCGGCGTCATCTGGATCTCGCACCGGCTGGGCGAGGTGGCCGAAATCGGCGACGTGGTGACGGTATTGAAGGAGGGCCGGACGGTCGCCACCGAGCAACCGCCGGATACACCGGTCGAGACCCTGATCAGACACATGGTCGGCGGGCGGATGGAGGCGTTGTTCCCGGAACGCAGACCGTCGCGCGAGGCGACGGTGCTGGAGGTTCGCGGACTGACAAGGCTCCCCGACGTACACGACGCCTCCTTCGAGCTGCGTGAGGGCGAGATTCTCGGCTTGGCCGGTCTGGTCGGCTCGGGTCGCACCGAGCTCGTACGCACCATTTACGGCCTCGACCCGTCCCAGGCAGGCGAAGTACGGGTTGCAGATAGCCGCCTGCCACCGGGCCGACCGGACCTTGCGATACGGGCAGGGCTGGGGTTCGCACCCGAGGAGCGCAAGTCGGAGGGGCTGTGGCTCGACTGGAACATGATCCGCAACACCTCGATCGCCGACCTCAGCAGGTTTCGGCGCGGCCCGTTCATTGACCGAGGCAGCGAGCGGCGGGAAGCGGCCCGTCATCTGCGCTCACTGAACACCCAGCCTGATGCCCCGGAGCGGCTGGCCCGGCAGTTCTCCGGCGGCAACCAGCAAAAGGCGGTGCTGGCGCGCTGGCTGCTGCGCTCCTGCAAGGTTCTGATATTGGACGAACCGACTCGCGGTGTCGACGTTGGCGCCCGGTCTGAGATCTACCGGGTGATCGCAGACTTGGCTGCCAATGGGATCGGGATCGTCATGGTCTCCAGCGAGCTCGCCGAGTTGCTCGGCTTCTGCCATCGGGTGCTCGTGCTGCGTGAGGGCCACATCGTCGATGAACTCGACGGTGCCACCAGCACTGAGGAGGACGTCCTCCGGTCGGCTGTCCCGGTTCATCACATAACGAAAGCAGGGTGAGGAAATGACTGTCGACACGCCTACAGTCGACACTCGGGCCCGCTTACGCCAAGTGCCCGTTCAAGAGTTGGTGCTGCCGGTCGTGATCGTGGCGCTGATCATCGTCGGGATGATCATCAGGCCCGGCGTCTTCCTGACCAGCGACAACCTGCTCAACGTGCTCACGCAGGCCAGCATCACCGGCATCATCGCCATCGGCATGACTTTCGTGATCGCTACCGGGGGCATTGACCTATCGGTAGGGTCGGCGCTGGCCGCGGCCAGCATCGCCGGCGGGCTGCTGGTCCAGTACGGCTCCTGGATGTTCATGCTCGGTGCGATCGGCATGGCGCTGGTCATCGGCTTGGTCAACGGCCTAGCGATCACCTGGGGCAAGGTGGTGCCTTTCATCGCGACCCTGGCGATGCTGACCATAGCCCGCGGCTTGGCGTTGTGGATGTCCGACAAGACACCGATCAGCCTGATCGACCTGAGCATCCTGCAGTGGTTCGGCAGCGGCCGGGTTCTCGGCATACCCGTTCCCGCCCTGATCTTCGTCATTGTCAGCATCGCGGGGTGGGTGCTGCTCAACCGCACCACCTTCGGCAGGCGCACGGTCGCTGTGGGGGGCAACCGTAGCGCCGCCCGGATTGCTGGCATCCGCCCAGGACGGGTGATCCTCGCCGTGTACGTACTCACCGGGCTGTGCGTCGGCTTCTCGGCCATCCTGCTTTCGGGCCGACTGGCAAGCGCCTCGCCGGTGGTCGGCAACTTGGTCGAGCTGGACGCGATCGCAGCTGTGGTGATTGGTGGGACCGCCTTGACCGGTGGTAAGGCGAGCGTGACGGGCACCTTCTTTGGCGTGATCACCTTCGGCTTGATCTTCAACCTGTTGAATTTGCTCAACATGCCCACCGAGATCCAGGGGATCGTCAAGGGCTTGCTCATTCTGGTCGCCGTGGCGCTACAACGCCGCGACTAGCTACACAAAGAAGAGCCAAGAAGGAAAGGAATCGGCATGAGGTTCACTCGAGTATTCGTGCTCCCAATCGCACTCGCGACCATGGCGCTCACGGCCTGCACCCAGGAGGCGCAACAGCCACAGCAGCCGGCTGCCTCCCAGGCACCTTCGGCCCAGCCGACCGGTGGGGTCTCCGGTCGTGCCGTCAAGGTCGCTTTCAGCGCCCCCGGAGCCGACCACGGCTGGCTCAAGGCGATCACTGACAACGCCCGTACAGCAGCCGACAAGCTGGGGGTCGAGTTGCTGCTGTCTGAGGGTACGAACGACTCCGCCGCTCAGGTGTCCCAGGTCGAAACGTTGATCAGTCAGAAGCCGGACGTGCTGGTCATCCTGCCTCACGAGGGTGGTCCGCTCACGCCGATCGCGCAGAAGGCCATGGGAGCCGGCATCCCGGTCGTCAACATCGATCGCGAGTTCTCTAGCGCTGCGGCGTACCGAACCTGGATCGGCGGTGACAACTACGGCATCGGCAAGGCTGCCGCCGACCTCATCGCCGACGAGCTGAAATGTCAGGGCAATGTGGTTGAAATCCAAGGTGTTGCCGGCATCTCGGTGACCGAGTTGCGCACCAAGGGCTTCACCGACGGTATCAAGCGTTGCAATGGCGGCATCAAGATCGTGGCGAGCCAGCCGGCCGACTTCCTGCCCGACAAGGGCCTGCAGGTGATGGAGACCATCCTGCAGGGCAACAAGGACATCAATGCGGTCTACACCCACGACGACGACATGGCCATGGGCGTCGTTCAGGCCATCAAGGCCGCCAACCGCGAGGACGAGATGTTCGTCACCGGCGCCGGCGGCTCGAAGGACGCGATGAACCTGATCGCTGAGGGCGACCTGTACAGGGCCACCTTCCTCTACAACCCTTCTATGTCGGGATCGGCAATCTCGCTGGCCAAGCTCATCGCCGAGAAGAAGGGCCTCAGCGAGCTCGTGGAGCCGGAGGTGCCGAGTCGTGTCGAGCTGCCTGCCACAACTGTTACGAAGGAGAATGTCGCCGCAGTCCAGCAACTGGGTTACTGAACGAGGAATGCCTTTGTGTGTCCTTTCGCCCGAGTACGCGAGAAGGACACATCAAGGCGTAGCGACTGCTCTGCGCTGACATTCAGTCACTCACTGGCTCGGAGCTCGGACAGGGAAAGAGCCGGCACCGACGTCCGGCTGTTCGTGAAGGAGTCGGCTCTGGGAGGTCGTCGACACCTAAGCGGACGGCAGCCCGTTGGGGTGCTGCTGTACCGGGCGTCCTGAGTCCGGCGGCGCGTTTTCGATGCACTGTCGGCAGCGCGCCGTACCGTCGTTGGGTGGTCGATCGTGCGTGGGGTGTGCTGGGAGTTCCGTCGAGCGTGGCCGCGCACTGGCCGGGGATCGAGCAGGCCCCGGCGGCCATACGGGCAGCGGGCCTGATCGACCGGTTGCGGGCGGCTGGTCCGGACGTCATCGATCACGGTGACCGGCCTGTCGCGCGCTGGGTGGCTGACCGGAGCGACGATCGGCCGAATGCGTGGCGACATGTGGTCGACGTGCTTGTCGACGCGCGCACTGCCATCGGTGCGGTGTTCGACGCCGGCCACCGCCCGCTCGTCCTCGGCGGCGAGTGCACGGTGGCGATCGCCTTGGTGGCAGCGGCCGTGGAGCGGTTCGATGAGGTTGGGCTGATGTACGTCGACGGTGGACAGGACCTGATGATCCCCACCGACCATCCTGACGAGCCGATTCTCGACGCCATGGGTGTCGCCCACCTCCTCGACCTGCCGGGCTGCGTGCCCGAGCTGGCCGCGGTCGGTGCTCGTCGCCCGCTGCTGCGGCCAGCGGACGTTGTCTTCGTCGGGTACGGCGATGAGGAGGAGGACGTGCACGGGCTCGTGCCGTCGACGCGGATCAGGGCATCGGAGGTCGTCGTCGACCCGGAGGGGGCGGCCGTCCGCGCCTCAGCGGCCCTCGACCACCAGCAGCTCGTGGTACACGTCGACGTCGACGTCGTGGACGCGTTCGACCTCCCGCTCGCCGACATCGCCACGTACGGCAGGGGTCTGCGCCTCGACCATCTCATCCGGCTTCTTACTGTCCTGCTGTCCGACCCGCGGGTGGTCGGCATGACGCTGGTCGAAGCGAACCCTGACCACGACCCCGACGGGTCGTCGATCGATCGACTGGTCACGGCCCTGATCGGCGCCGTCAGCGGTGCGGGAGGAAGGACGAACGCCCTGGCGTAATACAGGTACGAGGCCACGCCCGGGCACACGGCATTGATCCGGATGCCACACCGTCAGGAAAATCAAACGCCGTCACAATCCAGCGTGGTTGGCGGCCAGCCGGGCCGTTGACTAAGCGCAGCCAGGCGAGGAGCCTCGTAGGAGCAAAGCAAGGAGCCACGATGAACGTCCTTTGCCGCCTCAGGCTGCACAAGTGGGACCTGGATCTCAGTGCCCTCGAAATGCGACGTCCCGGGGAAACTTGTCTCGGCGTGCGATCGCTGTGGCCGTCGGAAGGTCCGGCCGTGGAGTGGGGAGAAGCTAAGACTCAATGCGCCTGCTAGGGGATTGATGACGACGAGTCACAAGTGGCCACGTAACCGTTCGAAATATCCCGGCGGTGGCCTCTCGACCGATCCGGATGGCGGGCTCTACACCGGTCCCGGTGGCGGAGCTTCGACAGAACCGGGTGGTGGCCTGTCAGATGGGCCCGGCGGCGGCCTCTATACCGGCTATGGCGGCGGTCTCTCAACCAGCCATGGCGGTGGGCTCTCAACCAGCTACGGAGGCGGTCTATCGACCGATCGCAGTGGCGGGCTCTACACCGGTCCCGATGGCAGTTACCTGGCGAACCAGCCACCGATGCATGTACTGATTCCATATCTGCGTCGGATTGGTAAGGACGGCGTCGCCGACAAGTTGGCGCGGGCGCACAAACTGAACCTATGAGCGGGTGGGCGCGGCGCGGCTGCGCCTCTTCCCCGGTGCCTAGACTCGAGCAACCCATCGGCGATGGTCCCCGGGTTGTCGAGGTGCCGCAGCCGGGCCACCAGCACCAGGTTCTCCCGCCCACTGAGGATCTCGTCGACGGCCGCGAACTGCCCGGTGACTGATTGACCTTCGCACCTCCGCGCCCTGCCCGGCGACGTCGAAGCCGTTCACGGTGGCCTCGCCGGCATCGGCCTTGAGCAGCGTGGACACGATCTTCACCACGGTGGTCTTGCCCGCCCGTTCGAACCGAGCAGGGCGAAGATGCTGCCCCGCGCGACCTCGAAGTCCACGCCGCGCAGCACCTCCAGCTCCGAGTACGACTTCGTCAGGCCGTGGATGCGGATCGCGGGCTCCTGAGCTGATGTGGCTGTCATCTGGCATCCCGTTTCGTCTTGGTCGCGCACGCACCGCTCTGTCCGGGCCGGCAGGGCAGCGGTGATCGCACCGGAGCCGGGCGGCCGAGGTGATGGGGTACCGGCGCCTGCGCCGGCACGATCAGATGTCGAGGTCCACGATGACCGGCTGCTCGGCCGCGGCTTCGACCAGGATGTACAGCTCCTGTGGCACCTGCTGACGGAGCGAGTCCAGGTCGTCGAAGACCTGCAGGGAGGCCGTCTTGGGCAACGTCCCCCACTGCTGGTCGCTGGCGAAGTGCTTGCGCCAGCCCATGGCCTGGCCGTCGGGTCCGGCGGTCCAGACCGACTCCGAGGAACGCTTGAGGTGCAGCACGTACTTCCCGCTCCGCGAGCGGTAGACCCGGTAGGTCTCCTCCCGTTCGCTGGTCGATCGGCTCCACTCGACCAGCAGGACCCCGACGAACCGCTGCCGTTGGCCGGCGCCGGTGCCGACGCGCACGGTGATCTCCTCGAAGCCTTCCGCGCGGCCCTCCTCGATCTCGACCAGCCGACGCAGGGCTCCGACGATGGTCGCGGAGAGGTTGTCGCCGGTCAGTTCCTGAGCCCGCTCGAACAGCGGCAGGTCGGCGTCGGCGACGTAGATCGTCTTGTTCGGCATGTCCCCATCGTAGCTCATGCCCTAACTATACGTATATGTATATGAATGTCGCAAGGTCAACTGCGGCCGACTTTGGTTTCGTTCAGCGGCGGGCTCCATCTGCTGGCACTGGTCACTGAACCGCGCATCGCTTCGTTCAGCGGTGATCCAGTGCACCGTTGGGCACACAAGCCGACCAGCAACAGGTGTGCCCGCTCACCGGTCCGCTATCGGGTCGCGCTCTGGTCGATCGCGGAAGCCGCCCTGGGCGAGTGCATGTCCTGACCGATTGTTGAACGCCCCGCCGGGCAGCCGGAGGGCACGATCCTGTGCTGCAGGAACTTCAAACCATGACTTTGCCGGCTGGGTCGGCACGGCGCCCTGCTCCATCCACGATCCGTTCGGATGACAACGGCCCTTGTTGCTGCGACTGATGTGAGCGTGTGACTGGAACGGTGCTCCTCCAGCAACCCGGCGATACGGTTTCAGTGTGCGGATTGTTTCCTTGCTGCCGTCGACGACAGAGATCCTGTTCGCGATTGGGGCGGGCGGGGACGTTGTCGGCGTGACGTTCGAGTGTGATTATCCGCCGGAGGCGCGCTCGCGCCGCATCGTGTCGACGTCGGCTTTGCCTTCCGAGCTCAGCGCGGCTGAGATCGACACGGCGGTGTCGGCGGCGTTGGCGCGGGGTGAGGATCTGTACCACCTGGACCGAGACGCGCTGGCTGATCTGGACCCGGATGTTGTGGTCACACAGGACTTGTGTGCGGTGTGCGCTGTTGACGTCAGTGTTGTCGATGATGCGCTGGCGTTCTTGGGTTGCCGAGCCGAGGTGGTCACGATCGACCCGCACACGTTGGCTGACGTCGATGAGTCGATCCTGCGGCTGGGTGAGGTGACGGGACGACGGGCGTCCAGTCGAGCTTTGGTGTCGTCGATCCAGCAGCGGACGGCTCGGATGGCGGACCGGGTCGAAACTCGACCACGGCCGCGGGTGGCGGTGTTGGAGTGGACCGACCCACCGTTCGCGCCCGGGCATTGGATCCCGGAGATGGTCTCGTTGGCCGGCGGCGATCCGGTGATCGGCGTCGCTGGCTCGGCGTCTCGGCGGATCTCGTGGGACGACGTTCGAGCCGCGCAGGCAGACGTGGTGGTGGTCGCGGCGTGCGGCTACGACAGGCAGGGCACGACAGCTTTGGCCCGCGACCTGGACAGTCGCGGTGTTTTGCCGCCGGGGGTCCGGGTGGTTGCGGTGGATGCGAACGCGTCCTGGGCGCGGCCGGGCACCCGATTGGTTGACGGTATTGAGGAGCTCGCCAATTTCCTCCACCCGGCGACCGTCCAGGCCGTGGCCTAGCGCGAAGCGACAGGTGCTCCGACGGGCGCCGCCACCGGCGTCGCCCTTGTTTGGCAGGATTCGGCGCTGGATCCTCAGCCGGCGAGCCGCTGAGACCTCTCTTCGACGTTAGGCCGAGGCGCCTGTGTAGTGGCGGAGGGCGTACTTCCAGAAGAGCCTTGACACCACGAAGAACGCGGCAGCGACGACGACAGCGAGAAGTGCGGAGGCATCGTCAAGCTGGCCGGTCAGGGCCTGCGCCGGGACGGTCACCGCGAAGGCCACCGGCACCACGAAGGTGAGGAACGCCCGCAGCCCGGGCGGGAAGATGGTCACGGGCCACCGCCCGGCGTTTCCGAACAGCGCCTGGAAGATCACCAGCACGTTCTCCAGCTTGACGAACCAGAACGCGCACGTCGCCAGCAGCAGCAGGAAGCTGTAGACGATCACCAGTCCAGCCAGGAGCATCACCACAAACAAGGCCACATCGAGTGGACTGAGGGTGACCCCGAGCCGAGTCATCCCGTACGCGACCACCCCGACCCCGACCACCACGTCGGTGGCCGCCTGCGGCGCAACCGTCTGCACGCTGGCCAGCAGTTGGGAATCGGCCGGCTTGGTCAGCAGGAAGTCGAAGGTGCCCAATCGGATGCCCTCCATCAGCGTCTCCATCGAGGGCCGCATCACGATGCCGATCAGCCCGGTGATGAAGAAGTGGATGCCGACCAGCACCAGCAGGTCGTTCGGCCCCCAGCCGCGCAGGTCGGAAGTGGCGGTGAAGACCACCGACAGCGCCAGTACCTGGGTGACCAGGCTGATCAGCGCGTTCAGCAGCGCGATGAAGAAGTCGGAACGGTACTGCACCAGGTTGAGCACGCCCAGGGACAAGAACGCTCGCAGCACCCGCAGTCCGTGTCTCATGCGCCCACCGCCGAGTACCGCCGAGTGGCCCGCCGCCACAGCAGCGCCAACCCGCCGAGCGCCAGGACGATCCAGCCCAGCTGGGTGGCGTACCCCAGCCAGATGGCCGTCCCCGTGCGACGGCCGAGGAACACCTCGACGGGAAAGGCCAGGCTCCACGGGAACGGCGTCCAGACCGCCACTGTCTGCATCCAGCCGGGCAGCACGGCAAGCGGCGCGAAGATCCCGCCGAAGAAGGTGGTCAGTGCGAAGAACAGCGAGTTGATCGCCGTCACCTTGGTCAGCCAGAAGGCAGACAGGGCCAGACACCACTCCACGGCGAAGCGCAGCACCATGGCCAGCACCAGCGCGGGCAGGAACGGCAGCACAGTTCTCAGCTCGACTCCGGACAGGTCGGCGTCAAAGGCTACGCCGATCAGCACGGCGGCGGGCAGCACTCCGATCAGGCCGAGCACCTTGTACGCCAGGTTCTCGCAGACGTCGCCATGGATGGGGTGGATCGGGCGCATCAGGAGCGGTGAGAACGCACCGGTGCGGATCCGCCACTCAAACTCCCACATGTGCCAGATGAAGGTCAGGTGGTCCACCACCATCATGACCAGGAAGTACGCCACGAACTGGTTGGCGGTGTAGCCGCCGGTCTCATCCGCGCCAGCCACCGTCTTCCAGACCACGATGAACACCAGCGGTTGAATCAGCGTGACGAAGATCCATATGGACACCGCACCGCGGTAGGCAACGTTGGCCGAGACCGCCACCGCGAAGCGCTCCCGGTAGAAGGTGGCCAGCGTAGGGAGAGAGAAGCGGCTCAGCTCCGGCCGGCTGTCCGGAGGAGCGAGGCCCATCTCAGCCATCCCGGTCTGCTTCCGAAGTCGGCGCGGCGAAGACCTTCTCGATCACCTGATCGACCGGCGGCTCCTCGATGGTCAGGTCCGCAATGGGCAACGCGGCCAGCAGCCGGCTGGCCACCGCCGGGGTCTGGGTTTTCGGAACGCGGACCGTGAACCCGGTCGCGGTCGGTTCCATCTCCGCCCCGTTCACCAGCCCAGCCGCGAGCGATCCGGCCACCTGCGCACCCTCCTCGAGCTCGACCGTGATCGTCTTGTGCGCGGCGAAGCGCTGCACGAGCCCGGTCAGGTCGCCGTCGTAGAGCAGCCGTCCCTGGTGGATGACGATCACCCGCCGGCACAGCGCCTCGACATCGGCCATGTAGTGACTGGTCAGCATGACGCAGGCGCCGGTGCGAGCGTTGTACTCGGCGATGAACGACCGGATGCGGCGCTGCATGGCCACGTCGAGCCCGATGGTGGGCTCGTCCAGGAACAGCACCGCCGGCGCGTGCAACAGCGAGCCGGCGATCTCGCACTTCATCCGCTCGCCCAGGCTGAGGTTGCGTACGGGCTTGCGCAGCAGATCCTCCAGCTCCAGCAGCTCAACCAGTTCGTCCAGCCGTACACGGAACTCGGCCGGCGGAATGCGGAAGATCGCCTGGTTAAGCCGGAAGGAGTCGAGCACCGGGATGTCCCAGTGCAGCTGGTTGCGCTGACCCATGATCAACGACATTCGGCCCAGGTAGTCGCGGTCCCGCCGCCACGGGGTGTAGCCGAGCACGTCCGCAGTGCCGGTGGTCGGGTGCAGCAGCCCGGCCAGCATCTTCAGTGTGGTGGTCTTGCCGGCCCCGTTCGGCCCGAGGAATCCGACGATCTCCCCCGCCTCGATCCCGAACGTGACCCCAGCGACCGCCTCCACCTCCCGGGTCCGCCGCTTGACCAGAGCGACCAACGCCGCGCGTACGCCGCCCTCGCGCTCTGGTACGACGTATGTCTTGCCCAGGTCGGTCACCGTGATGGCGGCGGTCATGGTTCCTACTTGTCAGGCTGGCAGTGCAGAGTTTCCATCCTGCCGGGTGACACCGACATCCAGCAGGTCGCTTTGTCTGGCCGCGCCAGGAAGTGAGAGGAGCGTACGCCGGATCTGCGGGGCGTTATGCGACAGTTCGGCGTCGAAGTCGGCGCAACGCGGCAAAGAGAGAGCGGGCTGACTCTTCCCAGGTCGGCAGGGTCTGACGCTCGCTGCCGTGCCCGCCTGGCCCCAGCCGAGCTCTCAGCTCCCCCGTGACGACCTAACGCCAACGACTCGGCAGAGCATGCTCCTTTCAGATCCAGCCGCATTCCGCGTCGAACCATTCTCATGCTGGCGTCCGGCGTCTCGCCGCAGCCGACGGACAGGCCCCGACTGACATACACACCCGTGCCAGCTCTGCAGCCCCTACGGCGCCGGCTGGTCGCGGCACGGATGCCCGCCTCGCCCAGGGTCGCGACGGATAACCCCGCGTCCCCCAACGGTCCCCTGCGGGAAGGACCGCCGTCCCTCGAGCCCGGTCGCCTCGAGCTACAGCGTCAGCCGCACCTGCCACATGGGCTGCAGCCCAAAGTAGACCAGGTCGCCGCCCAGTGGTGCGTGCCGAAGGAGCCCAGCGGCTTCCAGTACTCCTCGAACCACGTGCTGGCCCGCCCCCGCACAATCGTGCGTACATAGCTGTTCCCCAGCGACAGCCGGCTCCATTCCACCTGTGCTGCGCACGGCCGATTGACTCCGACGGCGCCGACGATCACGTCGGCCCGCAAGTGTCGAGCCTCTACCCAGGCTGTTCACCGTAAGGTGATCGTTACCGTTCCGCTTGGGTCGGCGCTCACCGCGGTCCATCCAAAACGTGTGTCGATCGAGGCCACGCCGGCGACGGCGTCAAGCAACAGCTGGTGAAGGCCGGTTCGACGGACCGCGATCGCGTGATCAAGCCCGCCGCCTAGATCAGGCATCCCGGCGGTCAGCAGCCTCCGGCCGGTCACGCTGCGAATGTCCATCCTGTCGATCCGCGCGCTCATAGCCTCCACGGCGGGTAGCAGTCCAAGGCGGTCCAAAACCGCCATGCCGTTCGGCTGCAAAGCCAAGGCGGCTCCAACCTCAGAGGGTCGCTCCGCCCGCTCCACAAGCGTCACCCGCGCCGCAACCCGGCTAAGCACCAAGCTGGCCGTCAGTCCGCCAATTCCGGCTCCCACTACAACCGCGTGGTCCACAAGTCCACACCGTAGATGCAGTCGACGACCACGAAACGGGCAGTCGTCATCGCCGGCTGTGCGAAATCTCGGCATGAACGAGGAGCAGGCGACGCAAGGCGGCGAATTCTCTTGCGCCACGAAGCCCGCCCTCTGCATTCCACCGAGTGTTTCCGCTTGTTACCGGCGCTCCCACCGGAGACCTTCCAGAGGCCTGCCCGCCGAGAGCATGTGTTTCGACGTGGAGCACGTTCCGGTTAGCGGTCGGCTATCGAAACGTGTGGTGCTGATTTCTATCCCGGATGGTATGCGGCTGTTACGGCCAAAATCTGAGTTACTCGAGCCAGTTTCGCAGCACCTGGGCGACGAGTCCTGGCTCAGACACGTGGGCGACGTGGCCATGGCCTGCCAGGACGTGGACACGCGCACCAGGGATTGCCGCGGCGGTCACGGATGTGACCTCTGCAAACTCGGGCGGGGTCTCGGATCCGGTTAGGAGCAGGGTGGGGACGGCGATGACGGATAGGTTTCGGACTGCCAGTCCCAGTCCTCTTCGATACGAGACTCTCGGACGGCTGTGGGGACGGTGGCGACGCGCTGGGACCAATTTGGTGCCGCCCGGCGTTCCGCGATCTGCTCTTCTGTGAGCCCGACCGCACTCCCCATCTCAACAAGGGCGCCCTCGTAGTCGCCCGCCGCGATCCGCTTCTCCATCCGGTCGAGGGAACCGGGCGGTTGCCGTTGGCCTAAGCTCGGCTCATAGAGGACGAGGGCTCGCAGCGATGTAGCTCGGCGATGTGTTCGTCGCGTATCCGGTCGGCTTCGTCGGCGGCTTCGCGTTCGGCGGTCACCTGTTGGCGGTGGTCGGCCAGCTCGTCGGGGTGAGGTCGCGCTGCTCGTCGGCGGCGCGGGTCAATATCTGCTCTGCGGCCTGGCGGGCGGTGTCGCGCCGTTGGCGGAGCTGGTCGAGAAGAGTCACTGCTAGGGCAGCCTTCCGGTTCGGGTGGCCGCCTCACGGCAAATCCTACTATCCCGAGTCAGAAAATAGGAAATTGCCGTCACTGTTGACCCGAGCCGGTTAGGCGAGGAGCCTTAACTCAGCGAAGAAGGAGCTGCGATGAAGGTTCTTTGCCTCCTTGGGCGGCACAAGTGGCGACTAGACAACAGTGACCCGGAGCAGCCTTACGAACAATGTGACCGCTGTGGCCATTACCGGAATGACGATTCCTGGACTGACCGGACCGCCGCAGTGGACCCATCGCCGAAGTGGGACCGGATGAGGCCGATGGATGGCGGCGCAGGCGCTGGCGGCGGAGGGATGTGAGCAGCCGCCCCATACAGCGTTCGCAGACATAGTGAGGGCCCGGCCCCTGTCCTTCCTAGGATTGGCGCGCACAGGGACCGAGCTTCAATAAGGTCTAGCTCCGACTCGCCGTCATGGCCTAAGGCCTACCGTTCGGCAGCTCGGATCGCTGCCAGCTTGCTCTGCGCCTCGGCCAAGGTTCGCACCAGGACGGACGTGACGTTGGCGATCGCCTTAGGCGTCGGCGCAAGCACCGACGGCGCGGCCGGCCACTTGATCAGGATGAAGGCCGGCAGGTCCGCCGGCCGGTGCAGCTCGACGTCGAGCTGATCGGATGGGTTCAGCTGGCCGCTGGCCAGGGTCATAGGTTTGAGCACAGGGGATCTCGGTTTCGATGGAAGTGAGGTTCCTAGGCCCGGCCCGGTGCTGCCAACACCGGCCGGGCCGCTGACTAGTTGATCTTGGTCGTGCGCGCCCTTCCGCGGCTCATTGCACGAAGATTGCACGACGCGTGCAACAAAAGACCGCCTCTGACAGGTCTTCCCATGTCAGAGGCGGGTTTCGATTCGTAGCGGGGACAGGATTTGAACCTGTGACCTCTGGGTTATGAGCCCAGCGAGCTACCGAGCTGCTCCACCCCGCGTCGGCAGTGGTCCACCATACGTGACGTCAGCGGGCAAGCCAAATCGGGTAGTCGACACCTTTCGGGTCCTGTCGGCCAGCCCGCTCTCACGACGCCCCGAGTCAACGGACCTGCTGCCCCAGGGCTTCGTGCGGCCGCTGGACTTGGCAGACTGAGCGATCGTGAGTCCGATCCGTGTCACTGTCTGGGGCGAGAACTATCACGAGAATATTGAACGAGATCGAGCCGGCATGGCGGAGAGATATCCGCAGGGCATGCATGGCGCGATCGCGACCGGGCTCCGCGACCTCATGGGAACAGCAGTAGAGGTTCGTACCGCCACTCAAGATCAGCCAGAACACGGCTTGACCGACGAGGTCTTGGCAAGCACCGACGTGCTGACGTGGTGGGGCCACGCCACCCACGCTCGAGTCGATGATGCAGTGGTCAATCGGGTGCATCAGCGAGTCCTCGGCGGCATGGGCCTGCTGGTCCTGCACTCCGCGCATTTCTCCAAGATCTTTATCCGGCTGATGGGCACCACGTGCTCGTTGGCCTGGCGCAACTCCGCTGAGGTTGAACTCGTCTGGACGGTGGCGCCGGCGCATCCGATAGCCCGGGGAGTGCCTCAACCGATCATGATCGGCGAGCAGGAGATGTACGGTGAGTACTTCGACATCCCCACTCCCGATGAATTGATCTTCATCTCCAGCTTCAGCGGCGGCGAGGTCTTCCGGTCGGGCTGTTGCTGGCGGCGTGGGAAAGGCAAGATCTTCTACTTCTCGCCCGGTGATCAGGAGTACCCGGTCTACTGGCACCCCGATGTCCAGCGGGTCCTGGCCAACGCGGTGGAGTGGGCGCGCCCGGAGCCGGGCTTGGAGTTCGTTTCTCCGGAGGTGATCAACAGTCCACCCCCAAGGCTGAGTGGAGGATTGATCAATCCTGGAGTCGACCGTGGCTGATCAGCAACCGTTGCGTGTCGGAGTTATCGGCCTCGGGTGGGCGGGCCAGCAGCACATGGCGGCGTACGCGCAGGCAGCGGGGGTCGAGATGGTGGCGCTGGCCGGCATGGAATCAGCGCAGCTGGCGAGGCTGGGTGATCTTTACGGCGTGCCTCCGGATCACCGCTTCGGGGACTGGCGCGACCTTCTGGACCGGACGAAGCTCGACATCGTCAGTATCGCGGCGCCGACTACGTTGCATGAGCCCATCGCAGTCGCCGCACTGAACGCCGGGATACATGTGCTCTCCGAGAAACCGATCGCCCAGAACGCACCGACCGCGCGTCGGATGGTTGAGGCGGCCGAACGCAACGACCGAGTGCTGGACGTGGTATTCAATCACCGCCGCCGGGGGGATGTGCAGGCCCTGAAGAAGATCATCGACGCTGGTCTGATCGGCGATATCTACTACGCCAAAGCCGGCTGGCTCCGTCGGGAGGGCATTCCGGGACTTGGCAGCTGGTTCACTCGTCGAGCGGTCGCCGGTGGTGGACCGCTGATGGACATCGGTGTGCACATGCTCGACATGACCCTCCACCTGCTTGGCGAGCCCGGGGTACGAGCGGCGACTGCGGCAACCTACGCGGAGTTCGGGCCCAGGGGACGTGGAAGCTCCGCTGAGGCGACCATGCGAAAGTCTGGCGTCGAGGAAGGCGAGTTCGACGTCGAGGACCTGTCCACCGCGTTTCTCCGGCTCGATGGAGGCGGCACACTGCTGCTGGAGTCCAGCTGGGCTCAGTGGATTCCCAAGGACCACTGCTATGTGACGGTCTACGGCTCCGACGGCGGGGCGAGCGTCGAATGGGGTGCGCCGAGCGATCCACATCGCTCACTCAACATCTGGACCGAGAAGGAGGGGATCCCGGCCGCGCTGCAGCCGGCCATCCCACCCGACGGATTGCACAGGGCTTGCGTATTGGACTTCCTCGAGAAGGTCCGGGCAGGGGACTATTCCGCCCATCGCGGATACGAGGCCCTTTCCCGAGCAGTGATCGTGGACGCCTGCTATGCCTCGGCCGAGGCGGGCCACGAGGTCACGCTCAGCTGAGATATCCGCTGGCGGTGGGGAGCCCTTCCTAGACTGGTCGCTGCATTTGCCCACGTAGCGCCCTGACCAACGAGGAAACCATGAAGGCTCTTCTGCTCGAGAACATCCACCCCGATGCTGAGCGTTTGCTCACCGAGCGGGGGATCGAGGTGTCGAGCGTGAAAGGTGCGCTCGACGAGGACGAGCTGCGAGCGGCTCTTCCCGGGGTGCAACTGCTGGGGATCCGGTCGAAGACGAACGTGACTCGGGCGGTACTGGAGGAATGTCCGGAGCTGCTGGCCATCGGTGCGTTCTGCATCGGCACCAACCAGATCGACATCGCCACGGCATCACACAACGGCACGGCGGTCTTCAACGCTCCATTCTCCAACACCCGCAGCGTGGTCGAGTTGGTGATCGCGGAGATCATCTCCCTCGCCCGGCACCTCACCGACAAGAACACTGCGATGCACGCCGGTGTCTGGGACAAGTCGGCCAAGGGCGCCCACGAGGTCCGGGGCCGAACCCTGGGCATCGTCGGCTACGGCAACATCGGCAGTCAGTTGTCGGTGGTGGCCGAGGCCCTGGGCATGCGGGTGTTGTTCTACGACGTCGCGGACAAGTTGGCCCTCGGCAACGCCCGCCGCTGCGCCAGCCTGGAGGAGTTGCTGAGCGAGGCAGAGACCGTTTCGCTGCACGTGGACGGCCGACCAGGCAACGCAGGTCTCTTCGGTGCCGAGGAGTTCGCGAAGATGCGACCCCGCAGCCTCTTCCTCAACCTGTGCCGAGGCATCGTGGTCGACCACGAGGCGCTGCGCGAACACCTACTCTCCGGGCACATTGCCGGCGCGGCGGTCGACGTCTTCGCCGAGGAGCCGAAGGCGGCTGGCGACCACTTCTCCTCCGGCTTGCAGAACCTGCCGAACGTCATCTTGACCCCACACATTGGCGGTTCCACCGAGGAAGCCCAACAAGACATCGGTCGGTTCGTAGCCGGAAAGCTGCGTGAGTACGCGATGACAGGGACTTCCACCATGTCGGTGAACTTGCCGCAGGTCCAGACCGACGACGCCGGGAACCGGAGCCGCATCCTGCATGTTCATCACAACGTGCCGGGGGTGCTGGCGACGGTCAACGGTGTCCTTGCCGACTATGGGGTCAACATTGAATCCCAAGTGTTGTCGACTCGCGGGGACCTCGGGTACGTGGTGACAGACATCGGCGGGGAGCTGTCCCCTGAGGTGGTCGAAAAGCTCAGGGGCTTGTCCGAGACCGTCCGCCTCCGTGCTACCGGCTGAGGTCTGAAGTGGACGCAGTTACTCCGGCCCTGCTGAAGATGCCGTGGACGCGCTGGGTTCACCTCGAAGACATGCCTGCACGTGTCCCCCGAGTGTGCTGATCGGGCTCAGGAACTGGTGATAGTGGCAAGTGCTCGTCGCACGAGCCGCGAGGTCCAGGGGGCGCAGCGCGGATCCGCCTCCAGGTCCTCCAACGTCCACCAGGACAGGTCCGCGTCCTCCACCGCGTTGTCGCTGACCGGCTCGACGCCCAGCGGAAGTTCTGCCGCGTAGGTCACGGTCAACACCAGATCGCCGTCGTTATCGTGGTATGCCTCGCTGTCGAGATACAGCAGCGGTATCCCGGTCAGGTCGATGCCGGTCTCCTCGGCGACCTCCCGCTGGACGGTGCACTCGAGGACGCGCTCCGGCCCGTCACTTTGTTCGACGTGGCCTCCGATCAAGCCGATCGTTCCCGCTGCATAGCTGGCATCGTCGGCACGTACGTTGAGCAGCCAGCGCCCGTCGCGGTGCAGTACCACGCAAACATTGACCGGGAAGCGAGCCCGTTCGATCATCAGCGTCTGATGCGCCGCACGATGCCGCTGATCACCGATACCGCGACCAGCGCTCCCAGCACCGGAGGCCCGAAGCGCCGGAATCGGGGCAGGACCGTAGTGGCCAGCGCGCCTTCCTGCGGACCCGCCGCGGCGGGAAGCGCTTGCGAGGACGGCGCCGGCGCCGCGCTGCCATCGGCGACAGTGCTGGTCGCGGTTGCATCGCCGGTGTCGGCTGCATCGCCGGTGTCGGCTGCAGACGCCTTGTCGGCACCCCGAGCACTGCGCTCCGTGTCAGCATCGGAGACGGGTTCGAGCTCGGTGTCCAGATCAGGGGCGGGTTGGAGTTCGGTGTCTGCATCGGAGGGTTGGCGCTCGGTGTCCGCATCGGCGGCCGGTTCCCGCTCGGCGGTTAGGTCGGCGGCCGGTTCACGCTCGGTGTCCGCATCGGCGGCCGGTTCCCGCTCGGCGGTTAGGTCGGCGGCCGGTTCACGCTCGGTGTCCAGCGATCGGCGGCCGGTTCCCGCTCGGCGGTTAGGTCGGCGGCCGGTTCACGCTCGGTGTCCGCATCGGCAGCAGGTTCCCGATCCGCGTTCAGGTCGGCGGCCGGTTCACGCTCTGGTTGAACGGCTTCCCGAGAGTCAGCGACCTCCGACATCTTCTCTCCGCCGGCCTGCTGCCGTGCTGAGACGTGCTCGGCGGCCGCGGCAGTGGCCAACTCTTCTGTGCTCGGCAGGTCCCCCAGGCCGGTGGCGAACCTGCCCGACACGCAGTCGATCAGCCGTTGGACCAGGCGATCGCTAGCCTCCTGGACCACGGTCTGGCCGAACGAGGCACCCTGGCCGGTGAACTCGGCGGTACTGGTCACCTCCACGTCCGTCTCGGCTTCGCCCTCGGTGAACGTCATGGTGACGGTCACGGTGATCGTCCCGTGGCCGCGCCGATCCTTGCCGTGAGCCTTCACCACGATCCGCTGATCCTCGGGACTGCGCTCGAGAAAGGTGGCGGTTCCCTCGTACTGCAAGGGCGTCGGTCCCAGCTTGATTTTCAGCATCCCGTCGAACTCGTCGCCAGCCACTCGAGTCAGCGTTGCCCCGGGAAAACAGGGGGCGATCCGATTCGCGAAGTAGAACGCAGTCCAGGCTTGTTCGACCGATGCCGGCAGAGTGAACCGGTGAGTCAGCTGCATGCCGTCATTGTCCTCGAGAGTCCACCATCATGAGCCGAATCCAGCCGGTCGCAGCTGTGCCAGAACGGCATCATGGAGCCGTCCGTTCGTCGCATAGGCTCCCGTGCCCAGCGGCCCGTCGGTCCCATTGAGGTCGGTGAAACGCCCACCTGCCTCGGTGACCACGACGGCACAGGCAGCCATGTCGTGAAGGGCCAGTTCAGGCTCACAGGCGATGTCCACGCCACCCTCCGCGAGCAACATGTATGACCAGAAATCACCATACGCACGGGTCCGCCAACAGGAGCGCAGGAGATCGACGAACTCCTGGCCCTGACCGGCATCGACCCAGGACGAGATGGATGCGTAGCTCAGAGATGCGTCATCGATCCGAGCGATGTCGGAGACATGACATGGAGTCCCCGACATCAAAGACTTGCCGGCGTAGGCACCGCCGCCCACGCTTGCCCACCAACGACGACCCAACGCCGGTGCGCTGACGACGCCGACCACGACCTCGTCGTTGATCATCAACGCGATCAGGGTGGCCCAGACCGGTACGCCGCGGATGAAATTCTTGGTCCCGTCGATCGGATCGATGACCCAGCGCCGAGGTCCCCAGCCCGTGACGGCCAATTCCTCGCCCTGCACCGCATCTCGAGGTCGGGCCCGGCTCAGGGTGCGGCGGAGTGCTTCCTCCACGGCTGTGTCCGCATCCGTGACCGGCGTGAGGTCAGGTTTCGAGGTGACGTACAAGTCCAGCGCCTTGAAGCGATTCATGGTGATCGAGTCGGCGTCGTCGGCAAGTAGGTGGGCAAGGCGCAGATCGTCGGTCAGACCTCTCCGCAGCGCGCTGTCCGACTGCCCGACATCGCGTGTGGCCGCGGCGGAACCAGCCGCCATCGTCGACGGGCTCTGTCCAGCCGAGCCGCCCCCGGCGCTCGACTGCAGCGAAGCGGACATGGCCTTTACGCTACTGGCCCGATCGGAGCATCCTGCGGAACGACTCCAACCGCTGGGAAGAAAGTTGCCCACGCTGCACCGCTTCATCCAAGGCGCATTCCGGCTCATCGGCGGCATGGCTGCAGCCACGAGGACAGCCGGAGCTGAGGCTCTCGAGGTCAGGAAATGCGGCGATGATCCGGTCGGGCCGGACGTGGCTGAGACCGAAGGAGCGGACCCCGGGCGTATCGATCACCCACCCGTCCGTACCCGGCAACCGCAGAGCGATCGCCGATGTAGAGATGTGCCGGCCGCGACCGGTGACCTCATTGACCTCCCCGATCGCCCGCTTCGCTCCGGGGATCAGCGTGTTGACCAGAGTCGACTTGCCGACGCCCGAATGGCCGACGAAGACGCTGCGATGGCCCGCCAGCGCCTGCTTCAACGGGTCGAGGTCTGCACCTGGCTGGGTCACCTGGACCGGCACTCCCAACGGCTCGTACTGAGCCAGCAACTCATCGGGTGCTGCCAGGTCGGCCTTGGTAAGACACAGCAGGGGTGCGATTCCGGCGTCGAAGCCAGCCACCAGGATGCGGTCGATCATTCCCGTCCGTGGTGGCGGATCCGCCAGCGCGGTCACGATCACCAGCTGATCGGCGTTCGCCACGATCGGTCGTTCGTACGGGTCGTCGTCGTCCGCGGTCCGTCGCAAGACAGTGTCGCGATCTTCGACCTGCACGATCCTGGCCAAAGTGCCTTCGTCGCCGGAGACGTCGCCGACAAGACGAACTCGGTCACCGACGATGACACCCGTACGGCCGAGGTGTCGCGACTTGGTGGCCGTTACCTCCCGGTCCTCCACCAACGCGCGGTAGCGCCCACGATCGACCGTGATGATCATGCCGGTCTGGGCGCCGGAATAGTCCGGGCGGTCCTTGGTCCGCGGCCTCGTGCTCCGGCCCGGTCGGTCGAAGGCGTCCTGCTCGTCCCTGCCGAAGCTGCGGGAGGTCACCAGAGGGGCGCGCCCTGCTCGCCGGCGTCCTCATCGGCGGGATCCGGCCGAGACTCGACGATCATGGCCTTCCACAGGTCGACGAACTCCGGCATGGTCTTGGCCGTGCAGGTCACGTCGTCCAACTCGACGTCTGGTACGACGAGGCCGAGAACCGCGCCCGCCTGAGCCATCCGATGGTCGGCATAGGTGTGCCATACGTCCCCGCCGAGCAGTCGCGGGTGGATCACCAGCCCGTCGTCGGTCTGACTGGTATGCGCACCGAGCCGGTTGAGCTCGGTCTCCAATGCTGCCAGCCGGTCGGTTTCATGACCACGGATGTGGGCGATCCCGCGCAGATGACTGGTCGAGTCCGCGAGGGCTGCCACCGCCGCGACGACCGGTGTCAATTCCGACGCACCATGCAGGTCAACGTCGATGCCGTGCAGGTGGTACGTGCCTTGCACCTGGAGCTCGCCGCCGTGCCAGCTGACCTCAGCGCCGAATCGCTGAAGTATGTCGCGGATCTGCGTCGCCCGGCTGGTACGTGTGCGCCGGCCACCTGGGCACCGTCACAGTGCCGCCCGTCACGGCCGCCGCCGCCAGGAACGGCGCAGCGTTGGACAGGTCCGGTTCGATGGTGACGTCGCGGGCTGCGATGCGTCCCGGTCGAACGACCCAACGGTTGGGCGCCGAGTCGTTGACCTCGACCCCCCGCGCCCGCAGCATGGCCACCGTCATCTCGATGTGCGGCAGCGACGGAATTGGGTGTCCCTCGTGCCGGACGTCGACCCCGTTGGCATAGCGGGCGCCACTGAGCAACAGTCCGGAGACGAACTGACTTGACTCGGAGGCGTCCAGGGTCACCGGCCCGCCGGCCAGATTGGCGTCGCCGGTCAGAGTGAACGGCAGAGCGCTGCGATCGATCCGGGCGCCCAGCTTGCGAAGAGCTTCCAAGATGACCTTCAGGGGGCGGGCATAAGCCTGTTGGTCACCGTCGAACAGCACGGGTCCGGGTGCCAGTGCCGCCACCGGCGGCACGAAGCGCATCACTGTTCCGGCCAGCCCGCAGTCGATTCGGCCACCGGCTCGCAGGCGTGAAGGTGGGTCGATCTGCCATCGATTGCCTTGCTCAGTGATCCGGACGCCCAGGGTGCGGAGCGCATCGCGCATCAGCCGAGTGTCGCGGGCGTCTAATCCGTCGATGATCACGGACGGGCCCTCGGCCAGGGCGGCGATGATCAGCGCGCGGTTCGTCTCGGACTTCGAGCCGGGAATCGGTACGGTGGCTCGGATCGGTGCGGGCGCGCCCGGTGCGGACCATCGCGGTCCGGGTGCGGAAACTTCCGACTGAGTGTCAGACACGAACGCGAGGCGGCTAAGGCAGTGGCGTCAGTTCTCGCCGCGCCGAATGTGCTTGTTGCGACGGCGGGACTTCTTCTGCTGCTTGCGGTGATCCTTCTGCGCGCTCTTGGCAGCCTTTTCGGCGGCTTCCCTGAGCTCCACTGCTTCCTTGGCGGCCAGTTGGCGGGCGTGCTTCAGTTCCTTTGCCGCCTTCTTCTTGGCTGCCCGCGAGCTGGCGACGACCGCGCCGACCAGGGCAGCGCCACTGGCGAGCGCCTCATCCGCCACTCCGGTGGTGCTCTTCGCCAGGCCGCTGGTGCTCTTGGCCAACGACTTGCGGGCCTTGCGGGTCTCCTTGGCGATCGAGTGCCCACCCCTCTGTGCCCGGTAGGCGAGGCTCGGCTTGCCCTCGGTGTCACCGGCGGCGAGCAGCACGCTGCCCAGCAAGCTCACGTTCTTCAGGAACTGGGATCGGTCGAGCGCCCGCTCCTCCGGGTCGGTCCGGCTCCAGAACGGGTGCCTCGCCAGGGTGCTCGGTACCAGCGAGCCGGCGAGCAAGACGGCCCCCAGTCGCCGCCCCTTGCCGCTGGCCAGCGCGAGGCCGCCGAGGACCTGCGCTGCTCCGTTAGCGCGTACCAGGCTTGCCGTGTCTTCCGGAATGACGGTGGCAACCTGCTGCGGAGCGTACTTCTTGACCAGGGGAACGACGCGGTCCGCCACAGGCTCCGCCCCCGGCACCAGGGGATCAGGATTCCGAAAGGTCTTCACGCCGTTGACGATGAAATAGGAAGCGAGCATGGTGCGCGCGCCAGCGCGTAGCAAGGTCATGATCTATTCCTATCGTGCCCCGCAGGGCGGGAAAAGGTGGGGGCCCACTGTCACCGGCGTGAGATAACGTCGGTGAACATGTGCGGGCGGTATGCGTCCTCGGCCAACGCCAACGTATTGCGTATCGAGTTCGATGTTGACGACGTCTTCGACGGGCTCCCGGGCCCGGATTACAACGTCGCACCGACGGTGGCCGTGCCCGCCGTGTTCGAGCGTCGAGTCCGGGACTCCGGCGAGGTTCGGCGGCGTCTTGCGCCGCTGGTCTGGGGGCTGGTGCCCTCCTGGGCGAAGGACGCCTCGATCGGTTCTCGGCTGATCAACGCCCGGCTGGAGACCGTGGCCGACAAGCCGGCCTTCCGGAAGGCGTTCTCCCTGCGTCGCTGCCTGCTCCCGGCCGATGGCTTCTACGAGTGGTACACACCCGAGGGTGCCCGGCCCGCGGGCACCGGGGGCGAGCAAGATCAAGAAGCAGCCGTTCTTCATCCATCGGGCTGACGGCGAGCTATTGGTGATGGCCGGCATCTACGAGATCTGGCGGGATCCGACAAAGAACCGCGAGGACGATTCCGCGTGGCTGCGGACCTGCTCGGTGATCACCACCGAGGCTACCGACGCGGCCGGTCACATCCATGATCGAATGCCGATGGTGATCACCCGCGACGCCATGAACGCCTGGCTGGATCCAGAGCTCACCGATCCGGCGGCTGCGTTGGACCTGCTCGCGGTCACCGAGGCGGAACTGCTTGAGGCGTATCCGGTGTCCACCGCGGTCAACAGCGTCCAGAACAACGATCCTTCTTTGCTGGAGCCAATCCCTGATGCTGCGGAGGACTCGTCGGCTGATGCCCAAGGCACCTTGATCTGACCATGCCGACCGTGATCGCGCCGGTGGAGACCCCGCAGGGTCCCGGGCGGCTGCTCATCGACGCCGCTGATGATCCGGTCGCGACGCTGGTGCTTGGCCATGGTGCCGGAGGAGGTCCCGACGCGACGGACCTGGAGCTTCTCGCCCGACGGATGCCGGAGCACGGGACGACCGTCGTCCGTTTCGAGCAGCCGTGGCGGACGGCCGGTCGGCGGGTTGCCACACCGCCGGCCAAGCTCGACGAGGCCTGGCTCGCCGCTCTGGACTGGCTGGGGCAGGAACCCTGGGTGAGAGGTCCCGCTCTTCGTCGGCGGGCGCAGTGCGGGTGCTCGAGTCGCCTGCCGGACAGCGGATGTCGTGGAACCGGCGGGCATCATCTGCCTCGCGTTTCCGCTGCACCTGCCTGGCCGGCCAGAGAAGTCCCGGATCGCGGAGCTGCTGCAGCCGCAGGCGGCCCGGCTGGTCCTGCAAGGTACATCGGACGCATTCGGTCGGGCGGCAGAGATCCAGCGCGGCCATCAAGGATGCCGGCGGCATCCGGCTGGTCGAGCTGCCTGGCGCAGACCACAGCTTCCGGGTGGCCAGGTCTTCCTCGTTCACACCGGCCGACCTTCGTGCGGCCCTGCTGAATGAGGTCAGCCGATTCGTCGATGCGCGATTGGGAATACCCTCACCATGAACGCGTTCTCTCAAATATGCCCTTCTTGGTCGACAGCCTGTCGGAGCGAACTCCGACCTGTTGGCTCGCCGGTACTCTCTTTCGTGATGAGCATTCCTGCCAGCCCTGGCCCGGCGAACGGCGAAACGGTCGAGTCGGAAGGTCACACCGAGACTCCTGAGGAGCGTTCCGCACGGTTCGAAGCCGACGCCCTGCAGTATCTCGACCAGTTGTATGCGGCCGCGCTGCGGATGACCCGCAATCCCGCGGATGCCGAGGACGTCGTCCAGGAGACCTACGCAAAGGCGTTCGCCTCGTTCCACCAGTTCACGCCAGGCACGAATCTGAAGGCCTGGCTCTACCGGATCCTCACCAACACCTACATCAACTCGTACCGGAAGAAGCAGCGGGAGCCGCAGATCTCCGACGGAGAGAACGTAGAGGACTGGCAACTGGCCCGAGCGGAGTCGCACACCTCGTCGGGCCTGAAGTCAGCGGAGGTGGTGGCGCTGGAGAACCTGCCTGACTCGGACATCAAAGAGGCGCTGCAGCAACTTGCGCCAGACTTCCGGCTGGCGGTGTATCTAGCCGACGTCGAAGGCTTCTCTTATAAGGAGATCGCCGAGATCATGGGCACGCCGATCGGGACCGTGATGTCGCAGACTCAACCGCGGCCGCAACTCAGCTGCGGACGCTGCTGGCCGACTACGCGAAGGAGCGCGGCGTGATGCGGGAGGCAAGTTCAGCATGAGCCACGGAGAAATGTCGTTCGACGACTGCGCGGACGTGGTTCAGCGAGTGTGGGAGTTCCTGGACTCCGAACTTGACGATGCGTCAGCGCATGCGATTCGCCAGCACCTGGCTGCGTGCGAGGGCTGCCTGGACCGGTTCGACGTCGATCAGGCGTTCAAGTCACTGCTGCACCGCAGCTGCGGCGGTGACGTCGCCCCCAGCCACCTGAGGGCCAAGATCCTCACCCAGCTCGATACCTTCCACCAAACCTCCGTAGGCATCCGCAGCAGACAGCACAGCTCCGCGGCTTGGCCGCGGGAGACAGCACAGCTCCGCGGGGTTTGCCGTGGGAGACATAACACAGCCCCGCGGCTTTGCCGCGGGGCTTGCATCGTTTGGGCTCGCGCCGTCAGGCGTTGGGGCGCTTGCCGTGGTTCGCACTCTTCTTCTTGCGGGCGCGTCGCTTCCGGCCACCCTTAGCCATGTATATCCCTCCTGCTCCGCCGATCGAGGTTCACTGTGTTGCGACCCGGGGAGTGTAGTCGTCTCGGTTCTCCGGCTGGCACGTCGTCCATCGCGCTCAGTGGATCGGACGGTGCTCGGTGACCACGCGCTCGACGCCCGGATCGCCGAGGTCGGCAAAGTAGTCCGACTGCCGGGTTATGTCGGTGCCATTGGAGACTTCTGCGCCGCGCGCAGCAGGGCCGTGAGCAGGACCACGACCACGATGTTGACCACGAAAGCGGTCAGCCCGATGTAGCCGGCCTTGCCCAGCACAGGCACTACGGCCAGTGAGTTGGCGAACGGTCGAGTGGTGCAGGCCGTGCAGTACCCGTACGCGGTGACCGTGCCGTAGATCATGCCGGCTGCCCAGCCGGCCAGCAGCGCCCAGCGATGGAACCAGCGGGTGAACAGGCCGAACACGATCGACTGGGCAGCGTCTGCAGGATCCACACACCGCCGAGCAGCTGGAAGTTCAACGCGTTCTGCCTGTCCAGGAATAGAACGAAGAGCAGCGCGCCGAACTTGGTGATCAACGAGACGATCTTGGAGACTTTGGCCTCCTGGGCATCGGTCGGCGTCCGGCTTGAGGTAGGCCTTGTAGATGTTGCGGGTGAACAGGTTGGCGGCTGCTATGGACATGATCGCCGCAGGCACCAGCGCTCCGATGGCGATCGCGCCGAAGGCGACGCCGGCGAACCAGCTCGGGAAGTTGTCTTCGAAAAGCTGCGGGATGACCAGCTGCGGGATTCGGCTTGCCGTCCAGCCCGATCGGCTTGGTGCCGGCCTTGATGGCGACGTAGCCGAGCAGGGCCAGCAGGCCGAGCAGCAGGGAGTACGCCGGCAGGATTGCGGCGTTCCGCCGGCCGGTGCTGCGGTCCTTCGAGCTGAGCGTGGCGGTCACGCAGTGCGGGTACATGAACAAGGCGAGCGCCGAGCCGAGGGCGAGCGAGGCGTAGGCCCAGTGCGCGGCGGCGGCCGGGATGAACGACTCCGGTCGGCATCTGCGGGTTGGCGGCCGACGGGGTCGCCATCTTGGCCTGCGCGGCGTCGAAGATGCCGCCCCAGCCGCCGAACTTGATCGGCAGGTAGATCACGGCCACCGCGATCACCAGGTAGATCAGGCCGTCCTTGACGAAGGCGATCATGGCCGGGGCTCGCAGCCCGGAGGAGTAGGTGTACGCGGCCAGCACGGCGAAGGCGATCAGCAGCGGAAGGTCCTGGGCGAGCACGCTGTTCCCGCCCAGACCCGATCACCTCGAGCACGGCTTGGATGCCGACGAGCTGCAGCGCGATGTAGGGCATCGTGGCGAGGATCCCAGTGAGCGGCGACGGCCAGGCTCAGGCTTCGGGTGCCGTACCGACCCTGGACGATGTCGGCGGTGGTGACGTAGCCGTGCCGGTGGGCCACCGACCACATCCGGCCGAGGAAGAAGAAGATGATCGGATACAGCACGATCGTGTACGGCACCGCGAAGAAGCCGGAGACCGCGCCGGTCGCCCACATCGCCGCTGGCACGGCGATGAAGGTGTAGGCGGTGTAGAGGTCGCCGCCGAGCAGGAACCACGTGGTGATCGTGCCGAAGCTCTTGCCACCCAGGCCCCACTCGTGCAGGGAGTCCAGGTCGCCACGTACGCCGCCAGCGCGCGGCCTGGAAGCCCATCACGGTGACGACCGCCGAACAGAATGATCAAGACGATCAGTGCCACCCAGTTGATTCGTCATCGGGCATCTCCATCCGGGCGCGGGCGCTGCTCAGGATGGGCACGCAGGTAGGCGGCCCGCTCCCGCTTCAGCAGCCAGTAGCTGAGTCCACACAGACCGGCGGCGATGAACACCCACGCCAGCTGGTACCAGTAGAAGAACGGGAAGCCGAAGAGCCGCGGCTCCGCCTGGTCGTAGGTCGGGACCAGCAGCGGCACCACGATGGCGATCAGCAAGATCACCGCGACGATGATCTTGGTCGGCGTCAGCCGCCACCGAGGGTCGGCTGGGATCCAGATCCGGATCCCGGCCGCCCCCCTCTGGGCCGGCCCGCTCCCGCTGCGTCTGCTCATGTCCAGCCTTTCGCACTGCGGGCCACCGAGATCGTGTGGACCGCTGCTGCCGCACGTTATTAGGGTTGCAGCATGCCGTCGATGTCGGAGGTCATCGCTCAGCACACCGATCTCTCCGAAGCCGAGCAGCGAGTGGCTGCTGGCTGCTGGTCTCGGAGTGGCAGCTGCTCGCTGATCTGTGCTTCTCCGACCTGGTGCTGTGGGTGCCCGACCGCGATCAGAACGTCTTTTGGGCGGCGGCGCAGATCCGGCCGACCACCGGTCCGACATCGCTGCTCGATGACGTGGTGGGTGACCTGATCGCCTACGCGCCGGAACATCTGGTGTCGCAGGCGTTCGTCAGCTGGCGAGATCACGCGGACCAGCGAGGGAAGCTGCAGGCCGGGCATGCCGGTCGACACCCACGCCATTCCGGTCAAACTCGGCGGCCGGGTGATCGCGGTGGTCGAGCAGCACACCAGCCTGCTCGGCGTACGCGCGCCGAGCTCGCTTGGAGCAGGCGTACCTCGGCACCGCCGCCGCAGCTGGCCCGGATGATCACTGTCGGGGCGTTTCCGATGCCCGGTGACGCGACCGTCCTGGCGTTCAGCCCGCGGGTCGGGGACGGATTCATCCGGATCGATGCCGGCGGGTGCGGTGGAGTACGCGAGCCCCAACGCCCTGAGCGCGTACCGGCGGCTCGGCCTGATCGGCGACCTGGTCGACGAGCACCTGCCGACGCTTGACCGCCGCGCTGTTGCCCGCCGGTCCCGGACCGGTGGACGACTCGTCGCCTCGGTGCTGTCGGGGCGCAACGCCCGACGGACCGAGCTGGTCTCCGGCGATGCGCACCTGATGGTCCGGGTGCTGCCGCTGCTCGACGGCGCGGAGCGGGTCGGCGCCATCGTGCTCTGCCGCGACGTCAGCGACCTGCGGCAGCAAGGAGCGCCAGCTGGTGACCAAGGACGCGACCATCCGGGAGATCCACCACCGGGTGAAGAACAACCTGCAGACGGTCGCCGCCCTGCTGCGGATGCAGGCCCGCCGGATCGACTTCGCCCGAGGCGAAGGTCGCGCTCAACGACGCCATGTCCCGGGTCGCCTCGATCGCGATCGTGCACGAGACCCTGTCCCAGGCCTTCGACGAGATCGTCGAGTTCGACCGGGTCGCCGACGGCCTGCTGCGGATGGTGGGCGACGTCGCGGCCTCCGGGGCGGCGTGTCGGCGGTTCGGCAGGGCAGCTTCGGGCTGGTCTCGGCCGACGTGGCGACCAGCCTGGCGATGATCGTCACCGAGCTGTGCCAGAACGCGGTCGAGCACGGGCTGGCCGACCGCTCCGGCGAGGTGCGGGTGGTGCCGACGCCGTCGACGGCCGGCTGCGGGTCGAGATCAGCGACGACGGCCGCGGCCTGCCGCCGGACTTCGACTGGCGCACCTCGCGCAGCCTCGGCCTGTCCATCGTGGACACCCTGGTCGCGGAGATGGAGGGCACCTTCGAGCTCGGCCCGCAACCCGAGGGCCCGGGCACGCGCGCGGTCGTGGAAATCCCGGTCGGACCATGCCTGCAGTCGTTAGCGTCGGCGGGATCCGTCTAACCGAACGCGTGGCGATGCCTTCGACGGTTCCTAGCCGACTGCTCCGCGAGGTCCCTTGACACTTCTGTGGCCTGATCACTAGGAAGGGCCACGGCACCGGCGTCTACTCTATCCGTCCGGACGGCCATGCTCGCCCCAAGGGAGGGCCATGCACCTATCTCGTGCTCGCCGCGCCGCCGCCCACAAGTCTGGTACGGCGCGACCGCGCTGCTCGGCCGCCGCACCCTCGCCGTCGGGCTAACGTTGACCGCCCCGTCCGCCGACGGCGCCCCACGGCACGGCCTCGACCGACGAGCCGGGGGTGACCGCGAACCTGTGGGAGTGGAACTGGAACTCGATCGCCAAGCGAGTGCCAGCGGCTCGCGAGCTTGGCTACGACGGCGTTCAGGTCGCTCCGCCGCAGAACTCGGTCAAACGCACCGCGCTGGGCAACGGCAGCGACGCCGTGCTGCACCCGTGGTGGGAGGTCTACCAGCCGGTCGACTACGACCTGACCAGCCGGATGGGCAACGAGCAGCAGTTCAAGGACATGGTCAAGACTGCCGCAAGGAAGGGTCAAGGTCTACGTCGACGCGGTGATCAACCACATGACCGGCCAGGGCAACACCTCCTACGGCGGCCAGCTTCACCCCGTACAACTACCCGGCGCCCGTACGGCCCGACGACTTCCACTACAACGACCGGCGAGTGCCCCTCGGGCGACGGCGGGATCCAGGACTTCAACAACAAGCACCAGGTGTTCAAGTGCAACCTGGTCGGGCTGGAGGACCTGGAACCGAGAGCCGACAGGTGCAGGCCGAGCTGGCCGCGTACCTGAACAAGCTGCTCGGCTACGGCGTCTCCGGCTTCCGGGTCGACGCGGGCAAGCACATCGGCCAGGACGACCTGGACGCGATCTACGCCCGGCTGAACCACACCAAGGACGGCTACAAGCCCTACTGGGCGCTCGAGGTCTTCGGCGGCGGCCCGGGCATCCTCGCCCCGAGGCGTTCACCAAGTCCGGTGACGTCCTCGGCCTTGACGGCGCGCCAGCAGATCTACAACGCCTTCAAGAGCTACCCGACCGAGCACGTCGGCAGCATCGCCACGCTGGAGGTCTTCGGCACGGGCTCGGGTCTGACCTCGAGCAGCAAGACGATGTCGTTTGTCACCAACCACGACACCGACCGCAACCCCGGCGAATACCTCGGACACAAGGACGGTGACCGTTTCATCCTGGCCAACGAGTGGCTGCTCGCCTCAGGGCTACGGTCGCCGCAGATCTTCTCCAGCTTCGACCGTCGGCACCGACCCGCGACGACTCCCCGCCCGTCGAACGCCGCAGGTTCATCACCGACACCGACTGCAGCAGCGGGCATGGACCTGCGACCACCGCGACCCGGCATCGTCGGCATGATTGGTTGGCACGAGTACGTCGGCAAGCGCCAAGCGGGCCAACTTCTACACCGATGAGCCAACGTGATCGCCTTCAGCCGGGGCACCGGGATGGGCGGCGTTCAACAACGGCACCTGACGGCCAAGACGATCACGGTCCAGACCGGGCTGCCGAGGGGCACCTACTGCGACGTCGTCACACGGCACGAAGAAGAACGGGGCTTGCACCGGCCCGATGATTACGATCACCAGTTCCGGCTTCGTCGAGGTGACGATCGATTCCCTCGATGCAGTCGCCATCCAGCGCGGGCAACGTCCCGATCATGGTCAGCTAGCGCGACGCTCCAAGCACCCATGTCGAGGTCGCAGCCCCTGTACGCCCGTCTTGAGGCCCCGTGGAGACGGTGCTCGCTAAGGACTAGGCCCTCGCGGGGCTCGATAGGCGAAGCCGGTAAGGACACAGCGAAACGCCGGGGCGTTGGTCCCCGGCGTTCTCGGTGGACTGGATGAAAGCATGGCTAGGCGGTACGGATCCTGGCTCGCGCGGCCCGGCGCTTCAGCGCCCGCCGCTCGTCCTCGCTGAGTCCGCCCCAGACACCATGATCTTGACCTGCTTCCAGCGCCCACTGCAGGCATGCGTCTCTGACGTCGCATCGCCGACAGACTTGCTTGGCCTCCTCGATCTGGAGGAGGGCCGGTCCGGTGTTCCCGATCGGGAAGAACAGTTCCGGGTCCTCATCCAGACAGGCGGCCTTATGGCGCCAATCCATGGCGTACATCACTCCTCACTCGATGCTCAGGATCCCGGTGAGCTGGGACCCCGCGAGAACCGGGGAAGCCAGGATCCTCTACACTGAGGCGCTCAGCTCTGACCAAGACTTTCAAGTATCGACAGGCAATACAAGGGTTTTCGACGTTGGTTCGCTCACATTTCGATCGTGCGCGCGAGCAATCGGGTGGATCCGTGCGCTCGAAGCTTACCCAGCGGCTGCGCTATCACTCAGTTCGGGTGCCAGATTTCCGCCTCGTACTGCGGATGGTCGAGCGCCCTTCGATCCCGACCAGTCGCCGCTTGGTCGTGGCGGCGCGTGCTGATCGCGTCGAGGCGCTGCGGCGATCGTTTTCGGCGCTGTCGCGCGACCGCAGATCAGGTCACCCGGATCGTGGTCGGCGAGCGGCTCGGCCGTGCTGATGCTGGGCTACGGAGCTGCTGCTGGCGCTCGTCGCCCGCGGCGTGCTCTGGCGCGGCCGGCGCTGGAGCCGGGGTCCGGCCGCTCGCCACCCAGCTGATCCAGCTGCCCGTCGCCTGGAGCTTCGTCGGGGCAGTCCGACCACCTGGCTGGCGGTGCTGCTCGCCGCCACGGCCGTGGCTCTCATCATTGGTCTGCCTGCTCCTGCCGTCGTCGACCGCGGTCTTCGTCGGCCCCCGGCCGTCCCGGCCGGGAGCCGAGGACTCGCCGGCGACTGTCTCGAGCCCTCGGCCAGCTCGACGTCGTGCGCGGCCTCGACCTCGGCCTCGTGCTTGACCCGGCTCAGGAAGCTCTTGGTGCGCTCCTCGCTGCGGGTTGAGCAGCACGTCCTTGGGCGGGCCCTCCTCGACCACCGACCCCTGAGTCCATGAAGACCACCCGGTCGGCCACCCCGCGTGCGAACGCCATCTCGTGGGTGACCACGATCATGGTGGTGCCCTCCTCGGCCAGTGTGCGCATCACGCCGAGCACCTCACCCGACCAGCTCGGGGTCCAGGGCGGAGGTCGGCTCGTCGAAGAGCATCAGCTCCGGCTTCATGGCCAGCGCGCGGGCGATCGCCACCCGCTGCTGCTGACCGCCGGAGAGCTGAGAGGGATAGAAGTCGGCGCGATCGGCCAGACCGACCATGCTCGAGCAGCTGCAGCGCCTCCTGCTTGGCGACGCCGCGACCTCAGCCCCTTGACCTTGACCGGCGCTTCCATGACGTTGCTCCACGCCGTCATGTGGGGAAACAGGTTGAATCGCTGGAACACCATGCCGATCCGCGATCGCTGCCGGGCGATGTCCTTGTCCGTCGCGGACGTGCAGCTTGCCGTTGCGCTCCTCGACCCCGATCAGCTCACCGCCAACCCAGATCCGGCCGCCGGTCAGAGCTCTCCATCTGATTGATCAGCCGGAGAAAGGTCGTCTTGCCGGAGCCGCTGGGACCGAGCAGGCAGACCACCTCGCCCGGGTCCACTTCGAGGTCGACGCCCTTGAGCACCTCGTGGTGGCCGAAGGACTTGCTCACGTTCACGGCCCGTACGAGATGGTCGCTCTCAGTGACGGTGCTCACTTGGCACTCCCCGACCGCCAGGCCCTTGGCCGCCTTGGTTGTCCTTGCGGGCCAGCTGGCGCGCCGAAGCCGCGGCCGAACCGCTTCTCCAGATAGGACTGGCCGACCATCAGCACGCTGGAGGCAATCAAGTAGTACAGCGTTGCCGCGATCAGCACCGGGAACGTCTGTACGTCCGCGCCCCGATGGCCTGCAGTTGGAAGAACAGCTCGGTGCCGACCGGAATGGCGATCAGCAGCGAGGTGTCCTTCAACATGGCGATCGTCTCGTTGCCGGTGGGCGGCACGATGACCCGCATTGCCTGGGGCAGCACGACTCGTCGCATGGCCTTGCCTCGGCTCATGCCCAGGGCCTCGGCCGCCTCCATCTGGCCCCTGTCCACGCTGAGAATGCCGGCCCGGGCGATCTCGGCCATGTACGCCGCCTCGGACGCGGCCAGCCCGATGACCCCGCCCGCCAGCCCGACGAAGATCGGTTGGCGTCGAAGGTCAGGAAGCGCCAGTCGCCGCTGAACCCCAACCATTGGATGATCTTCCAGTCGAACGGCACGCCGAGAGACAGCCCTCGGGAACAAGATTCCGAGAGCCCCCATGATCGTCAGCAGCACATAGCGGGGAATGGCCCGGAAGAACCAGGTGTAGAGCCAGGAGACCCCCGCAGCACCGGGTTGTCCGACAGCCGCATCACGGCGAGTATCACGCCGAGCGCGACACCGAAGATCATCGAGAAGATCGGTGACGAGAATCGTGCCCTTCCAGAAGCCCTCGATCACCGGGCTCTGGTTCATGGCCTGCGAACACGAACGACCAGTGGAACGCCGGGTTGAAGATCAGCAGGTTGAGGAACATCAACGCCAGCACGGCGATCACCGCGATGGCGACCCAGCGCCATGGGTGGCGGACTGGCTTCGCGTGGATCAGGCCCGGCCGCTCCTCGCTCGACGGCCGGGGGCTCGGTCATGGTGGCAGTCATGGGTTCACGGCGAAGTCGGTGATGGCGCCTTGCTCGACGCCCCACTTCTCGAGCGCCGCCTTGTAGCTGCCATCGGCATTCATCTGCTTGAGCGCCTCGACGATGGCCTCGCCGAATTCGGTCTGGCCTTGGGAATGACGTATGCCGTACGGG
Organism: uncultured Actinomycetota bacterium; assembly: GCA_963808495.1. Classification (GTDB taxonomy): domain Bacteria; phylum Actinomycetota; class Actinomycetes; order Propionibacteriales; family Propionibacteriaceae; genus Microlunatus. Next base: position 24,657 of record CAWEGC010000008.1, on the reverse strand, counting down.
GCCGCCTCGTAGATGTCACCCAGAGTCTCGAGTTTCCCGTTCGGTCTGCTTCGCCGCGTAGGCGACGATCGGTGAGTCAGCGAGCATGGCGTCCGCCTTGCCGCTCACGACGGCGTTGGTCGCCTGGTCCTGGAGCTTGTACTTCAGGATGTTGATCTTGTTGGAGCCGCATTCCTTCTGCCGGACCGGCAGGTCGTCGGTGTCCTGCACGGTGTTGGCTTGGACCGCGACGGTCTTGCCGCAGGCGTTGTCCGGATCGACACCCTTCGGGTTGCCCTTGGCGGTCGCCCACTGGGTGCCGGCCTTGAAGTAGCTCACCATGGTGACCTGCTGCTTACGCTCGTCGTTGATGGTGAAGGACGAGACCCCGATGTCGTACTTCTTGCCGAGGACACCGGTGATGATCGTTCCGAAGTCCGCGCTCTGCCACTCGGCCTTGACGCCGAACTTCTGCGCCACCGCGTTGAACACGTCCACCTCCATGCCCTGAACTGTCTTGCCGTCAGCGGCCAGGAACTCGTTGGGCGGGTAGCTCGCGTCGGTGCCGATCTTGATGACGCCGGCGCTCTTGATGCTCTCCGGCAGCTTGGCGCTCAGATCCGCGTTCAACGCTCGCGGACGGAGCGGGGCGCGGAGCCTCCGCGGCGGGTTCGCCGCCCAACGAGTCAGACCCGCAGGCGCTCAGTGCCAAGACCCCGACAGCAGCGACTGCGAGTCCACATCGAATCCGAACGTTCACAATTCCTCCTTCTCGACCCGGGCAATTGCGGCCCGAGTGACTAGTCGACCTCGGCGAGGGGGTGTGCATGCACCCGACCAAGGAATACTGACACGATAGGTACGCTCCGCCGATGGTCCGAGGGGCTTCGGAACCTGATTGCAACTCCAGACTCGGCGCTACCGCGCGCGCCGGGCGCCGCTCGGACGGAACGGCGACGAATGCGCTCGGCGCGCGATAATCCGCCTTCGCGAAGGCGGTCTCTGATCTTCGTTGACGACTCGGGCGGACTCCCCGGTCTGGATCAACGCGATGAATGCACCCGCCGAACCCGCCTCCGGTCATCCGCGCTCCCAGCGCCCCCGCTCGGGTCGCCGTCTCGACGGCCAGGTCGACCGTGGGCACCGTGATCTCGAAGTCGTCCCGCATAGAGGCGTGCGAGGCGTTGAGCAGCGTTGCGAGGTCGCCGAACCGGCCTCCCCGCAGGAGCCTCGGCAGCGTCCTGGACCCGGGCATTCTCGGTCACCACGTGTCGCAGCCTCCGCCGCATGACCGGGTCGGGCAGCCCGCGCATTGCCGAGTCCAGATCGGTCACGTCACGAAGCGCGGCGATCCCCAGCAGGCGGGACGCCTCCGCGCAACTGGCCCGCCGCGTGGCGTACTCGCTGTCCACCAGCGCGTGCGGCGTTCTGGTGTCGAGCACCATCAGCTCCAGCCCGGCAGAACCCAGCTCCATCGCGACCTGCTGGCTGTCGTAGGCTCCGGCAATCGAAGAACAAGGCGTGACCAGGCGTACACAGCGTGGAGGCCGCCTGGTCCATCAGCCCGGTAGGGGCGCCGACGAACTCGTTCTCCGCCGCGGCGCGCCAGCTTCGCTCGCTGCGATCATGTCGATATCGAGCCCGTTGAGGTCGGCCAGGGCGCTGACGGTGGCACACTCCAGCGCCGCCGAGGACGACAGCCCGGCACCGAGCGGGACGTCGGAGGTAAGCACGAGGTCGGCGCCGCCGATCCGTGGCCAGCCCGCTGCAGCGCCCAGACCACCCCGGCGATGTACGCCTGCCCAGCCGGACATTCCCGGCACGAGGTCATCCCGGGCTGAACATCGTCGACTCACCGTTGGTCAGCGAGGACACGGTCCATCGGCCGTCCGCGCGGAGGCCGGCGGCCATCGTGACCCGCTGAGCAAGCGCAAAAGGCAAGACAAAGCCGTCGTTGTAATCGGTGTGCTCACCGATCACATTGACCCGTCCCGGGCGCCTCCCAGACGCCGGTGGGATCGTGGTCGTGCTGCTCGGCGAAAGCCCGAGCAACCAGATCGACGTCCTCGGCGCTCATATGGGGACTCTAGCGACGAACAACACGCTGGGCGGGGAGAAGGCGTTGACCTCGGGACTTCGGCAAGATCACGACGGTATCTGTCGAGGTGATGCCCTGAGCCCTCGAAGAGACAACCTGCCTACGCTGAGGTCGTGATCGCTGCGTACGCCGCCGGCGTGGATTCCTCGGATCCGCTGAAGGGACTGCGGGTGGGGGAGATCGAGCCACCGGTGACACCACGCGGCTGGGTGCACGTCACCGTCAAGGCGGCCGCGCTGAATCACCACGACGTCTGGTCGTTGCGGGGTGTCGGCTTGGCGGCCGACCGGCTGCCGATGATCTTGGGCTGCGACGCCTCCGGTGTCACGGCCGAGGGACGCGACGTGATCATCCATGCAGTGATCAACGATCCGGATTTCGTCGGCTCGGACGGTACGTACGACCCGAAGAGGTCGCTGCTGTCCGAGCGGTATCCGGGGGCTGGCCACCCGTGTCCGGGTGCCGGAAGCCAACCTGATCGACAAGCCGGCGGAGCTGTCCTTCGTCGAGGCGGCCTGCTTGCCGACGGCATGGTTGACCGCCTACCGGATGCTGTTCACCCAGTCCGGTCTTCAGCCGGGGAATACCGTTCTCGTGCAAGGGGCGGGTGGCGGCGTGGCGACGGCGCTGATCGTGCTGGCGCACCAGGCCGGATTCCGAGTTTGGGTGACCTCGCGGAGCGAAAGCCGCGCGGCGCGGGCCGTTGATCTTGGCGCCGCCGAGTCTTTTCCCTCCGGCGCTCGGCTTCCGGAACGAGTCGATGCCGTGATGGAGACCGTCGGTGCGGCGACCTGGTCGCATTCCATCAACGCCTTGAAACCCGGTGGAACCCTGGTGATCTGCGGTGCGACGTCGGGCGACAACCCGGCCAAGGCCGAGCTGACCAAGATCTTCTTCAGACCGCTGCGGGTGATCGGGTCGACCATGGGCACACGGGACGAACTGACCTCGCTGACGCGGATGCTGGTCGCCACTGGAATCCGGCCGGTGATCAACCGGGACGCTGCCGCTGACGGCGGCCCGAGACGGCTTTGCCGCCATGATCAACGGCGACGTCTTCGGCAAGATCGTCCTCGAACCATGAGCGTCCGCGGTGGCCGAGCCCGACGGACGCCGAGGAGTCCCGGCCGCTGCCCACTGTCACCTGGAGTGCTGGCGGGAGGCGTACCCGGCTCGTTGACACCGCGCCGGCTGGCCGAGATCACCGCGTGACCTCGACCGGATCGTCGAGCTCTGGCGGACCATGATCGCTCTGCGGTCGTGCGCTGGCTGGCCGAGCAGGACGGAGAGCTGATCGGCTTCGCCGCGGCCGGGCCGAACGCCGAAACGACCTGGACGTCCCCTGGAAGCTGTACGCGATCTACGTCCGGATGGCCTACTGGGGCACCGGCGCTGGGCCACCGGCTGATCACCCAGGCGATCGGCGAGCGACGACGCGGTGCTCTGGGTGTTCCGGGACAACGCCCGGCGCGGGACTTCTACGCGCGCCACGGCTTCGTCGCCGACGACGTTCCAGACTCCGCCGGTCGAGGCACTTCGAGCCCCCTCGGCACTCCTCGAGCCTCGTTCTTCGGGCTCAAACAGTGCGGCCGGGGCTCAAAGTGGGATGTCGGCGGCTTAGTGGTCCGGAAACCGGTTCCGTCGCGGGAACATTCGGGAGCCACTCGGTGCGAAGCCCAGTGACACACGATGCGGCAGGCTCAGGCCGTGTCATGCGGCAAGCTCAGGCCGTGTCATGCGGCAGGCTCAGGCCGTGTCGTCCTCCGCGTCGTCCATGCGGGCGAGCCAGGTGGCCAGCCGCTCGATCGGCACCTCGAAGTCAGGGTTCAGGTCAACGAAGGTACGCAACTGGTCAGCGAGCCACGCAAGGGTGACTTCGTCGTCACCCTTGCGTGTCTCGAGCTCTTCGATCCCCCGGTCGGTGAAGTACATCGTCAGCCGAAGGCCGCATCCAGCAGGTCGCGTTGCTGCGCCTCGTGGACCTTGGCCGAGCCGACCGATGGTGCGGACGAGGCGGGTCGGGTGATGGGCGTGAGTGACCATTCGCGGCCCGGGAGCTGTTCGGCCAGGGCCCCTGGCAGGTTCAGTGCCATGAACGGCCATGCACCCTGGTTGGCCGGCTCGTCCTGCACCCAACGAATCTCGCGGACCTTGTCGAAGGATGCAAGCTGATTGGCCAGCTGCTTGGCGGGCAGGGGATAGAGCCGCTCGAGCGGAATGATGGCCACGCTGCCTTCCTTGCCTGCCTGACCACGACGGTTGACCAGGTCCCAGCGGACCTTCCCGGTACACAAGATCACCGACGTTACCTTGCTGGCGTCTTCGATCGTCCGGTCCGGCAGGACTGGGCGCCAGCTGCCCGAGGTGAAGTCCGACGGCATGGAGACCGCCAGGCGGTTTCGCAGCATGCGACTTCGGGGTGAAGATGATCAACGGTCGGTGCATCTGGCCGAGGGCCTGTTGCCGGAGCAGGTGAAAGTGGCTCGCCGGTGTCGACGGCTGCGCCACCGTGAACGCGTCCTCGGCGCCCAACTGGAGCCAGCGCTCGATCCGTCCCGACGAGTGATCGGGCCCTTGGCCCTCGTAGCCGTGTGGCAGCAAAAGCACCACACCCGACTTCTGGGTCCACTTGGCCTGCCCGGAGCTGATGAACTCGTCGATGATCGTCTGCGCGCCATTGGCGAAGTCGCCGAACTGCGCTTCCCAGAGGACCAGCGCCTCGGGCCTGGCAACCGAATAGCCGTATTCGAAGCCCATGGCGGCGAACTCACTGAGTAGCGAGTCGAAGACATGGAACTTCCCCTGGTTGTCGTCGAGGTGTTTCAGCGGCACCCACGACTCACCGGTGACCCGGTCCATGATGGCGGCGAAGCGCTGGACGAAGGTTCCTCGCCGCGTGTCCTGACCGGTGAGCCGAACGGTCCGGCCTTCGGCCAGCAGCGATCCGAGGGCCAGGATCTCGCCAGTGGCCCAGTCGATCGGCCCCTGTGTTATCGCGGCCGCACGTCGCTGCAACTGCGGCATCACCTTGGGGTGCACGGTAAAGCCGTCGGGGAACGTCGTGTGCGCGTCCGCGATCTTCTTCAACGTCTCGATGGTGATCGCCGTGCCATGCTTTGCCGCCGACTTGCTGGGATAGGCCGGCACAGGTGTGTACTCCTCTGACGTGCGCGGCGCCTGAACGTCCCGCACCTCGGCGAAGACACTCTCCAAGCGCTTCTGGAAGCGCGACATCACAGCCTCCGCATCCTCCACCGTGATGTCGCCGCGGCCGATGAGAGCTTCGGTGTAGAGCTTGCGAACGGACCGCTTCTTCTCGATCAGGTCGTACATTCGCGGCTGGGTGAAGCTCGGATCATCGCCTTCGTTATGTCCGCGCCGGCGGTAGCAGACGATGTCGATCACGACGTCTTTGTTGAATTCCTGTCGGAAGGCAAAGGCCAGCCGGGCGACCCGGACGCACGCCTCCGGGTCGTCCCCGTTCACATGGAAGATCGGCGCCTGGATCATGCGCGCGACATCGGTGCAATACATCGAGGAGCGAAGTTCGGTCGGCGATGTGGTGAAGCCCACCTGGTTGTTCACGATGACGTGGATCGTGCCGCCCGTACGGTAGCCGCGCAGCTGCGACAAGTTGAGCGTCTCAGCCACCACACCTTGTCCGGCGAATGCGGCGTCGCCGTGCAACAGCACGGGCAGCACGGGGAACTCCCCGCCGCGGTCGAGAATGTCCTGCTTGGCCCGGGCAATGCCCTCCAGCACCGGGTTGACGGCCTCGAGGTGGCTCGGATTGGCGGCGACCGACGTCTTGATCGTCGCCCCGCTGAGCCCGGTGAACTCGCCCTCCGAGCCGAGGTGGTACTTCACGTCGCCAGACCCCTGGACGGTTCGCGGGTCGATGTTGCCCTCGAACTCCCGGAAGATCTGGGCGTACGACTTGCCCACGATGTTGGCCAGCACGTTGAGCCGACCGCGATGGGGCATGCCGATGCAGACCTCTTCCAGGCCGGCCTCGGCCGCCTGCTCGCACACTTCGTCGAGCAGTGCGATGGCTGACTCGCCGCCCTCCAGGCTGAACCGCTTCTGTCCGACGAACTTCGTCTGCAGGAAGGTCTCGAAGATCTCGGCCTCGTTGAGCTTGTCCAAGGTACGGAGATGCTCCTCGCGGGGCAACGACTCGTGTGGCCGCTCGACCCGGTCCTGGATCCACTTGCGCTGGACCGGCTCCTGCATGTGCATGTACTCGATGCCGATCGTGCGGCAGTACGAGTCGCGCAGGATGCCCAAGATCTTGCGCATCTTCAGTCGTCCCTGACCGCCGGCGAAGGAGCCGGTCGGGAACTCCCGATCCAAGTCCCACAGTGTCAGGCCATGGCTCTGCACATCAAGGTCGTGGTGGCTGCGCTGGCGGTACTCCAGCGGATCGGTGTCGGCCATCAGGTGGCCACGCACCCGGTAAGAGTTGATCATCTCCAGGATGCGGCCCTCCTTCGGGATCTGGTTCTCGTGATCGGCCGTCACGTCCTGGGCCCAGCGGATCGGCTCGTACGGGATCCTCAGTGACCCGAAGATGTCGTCGTAGAAGCCGTCCTCACCGAGCAGCAGGGCATGCAAACGGGCCAGATACAGGCCGGACTGAGCGCCCTGGATAACGCGGTGATCGTAGGTGGAGGTCAGCGTCATGACCTTGGAGACGCTCATCTCGCTCAGTCGGTCCGGATCGGAGCCCTGGAATTCCGGCGGGTACTCCATCGAGCCGACGCCGATGATCGCGCCCTGGCCCTGCATCAGCCGGGGAACCGAGTGGTTCGTCCCGATGGTGCCCGGGTTCGTCAAGGTGATGGTGGTGCCGGCGAAGTCCTCCAGAGTCAGCGAGCCGGCCCTTGCCTTCTTGACCATCTCCTCGTACGCGGTCCAGAACTGAGCGAAGTCGAGTCGCTCGCAGCTCTTGATGCTGGGCACCAACAGCTGGCGGGTACCGTCCGGCTTCGGCATGTCGATGGCCAGGCCGAGGTTCACATGGGCAGGTACGACCATGGTCGGCTTGCCGTCGACCATCTCATAACCGTTGTTCATCTCCGGCACGGTTTCCAGTGCCCGCACCATGGCGTAGCCGATGATGTGGGTGTACGACACCTTGCCGCCTCGAGCGCGCCGAAGATGGTTGTTGATCACGACTCGCTGATCGATCAGCAGCTTGACCGGCAACGAACGGACGCTGGTGGCAGTGGGCACGGACAGTGAGATGTCCATGTTCTTGGCGGTACGGGCCGGTGCGCCGCGCAACACCGTCCGGGCCGGCTCCGCAAGGGCGACATCCGGCCGGTTGGACGGATTCGGCGGATCCGCGGGGACGCCCCCTCGGGCGCCGGGCGATGCAGGGCGAGCCTCCTTGACTTGAATCGGCCGCTCCACGGTGGGTTGCCGACGACTGCTCGATGTCGGCGCTGGTTGTTGCTGCCCTGGATCGGAGTTCGCGACCGCAACCGGCCCGGCGGCTCTCCTGGCCGATGGTGGCTGCTCGGGCTGAGTGGATGGCTCGGGGGCCGGCAGGTTCTGAGCCGGGTCAGGCTGCGGGGCGGCGCGGCGGGGGCTCGGAGTGCCGGTCGGGCGCGGCCCGCTGGCGCCGTTCCCGCCTGTGCTGGGTGACTCAGCCACAGCGGGCGGGCCGTGCGACTCGAAAAACTCGGCCCAGCTGGGATCGACCGAATCTGGATCGGCCGAGTACTGCTCGTACATCTCCTGGAGCAGCCAGTCGTTGGCCCCGAAGTCCGCGCTGTTGTCGTCGTCCGCCGGGCTGGAGGATGGGGAATGATCCGGCGCGATGGCCACTATCGCCTTCTTCCGTTCCGTGCCGAGCCGGCTCGGTCGCCGGCGTCTCTCGGTAAGCACAGGACGCACGTCGACGTGCCGGATGCGCGTCCTTGTCCACAGTACCCAAATATCGCGACGCGCTTCTGACTAGCTCCTCATGTCGGGTCGGTTAGCCGCGCGCGAACTCGATACCCGCTGCTCGGTACCGGCCAGCAGCCGCCACGCCAAGCGGCAGACTTCGACGGTGAAGGCGACCAGTGCGAGGTTGCGGACGGTGGTCACCAAGGTCGAGATGATGATCATGGCTCTGCCGTCGCGGCCCAACAGCCCGTCGTACAGCAGTGGGTAGACCAGCTGGGTCAAGGCGGCCAGCAGCAGGACTTGGATCGCGAGCCGCCGGAGACTGGACTTTTCCTGTTCGGTCGCTTGGCCGCGCAAGATCAGCAACGCCGCCATCGGTCCGCCGAGCCACAGCAGGTACTGCGGGCTCAGGGTCTTGTTGGTGATCGTCATGATGGCGACCGTGGCCAGAACGACCAGGCCGATCGCGACCGGCGTCGGCTGTGGATTGCGGAAGCCCCGCACGTACATCGCGATGATCACAACCAGCCCGGCGACGGTGGCGAGGTTGCTGAGCAGCAGCAGCAGTGACACGCCAGGGCCGAAGATCTCGTAGGCCTGGAACTTCGAGTAGTCCGCGATCCACTCCGCGGGCCGCACGGCTCGGGCCACCATCAGCGGCGTGGCCCAGATGGACTCGATCTGCAGCCCACGGCCGGACTGCCAGGTCAAGGGCGAGACGAGCCGGATCCAGCCACCGAAGATCAGGCTGAGGAGGGCCAGCCCGAGGCCAACCCCGAGGAACGCCCAGGTCACCGCCCGGCGATCCGGCCGGTGAGCCAAGAACGAGGGAAAGAGCAAGGCCGGCCAGAGCTTCAGGGCTGCGCCCAGTCCGGTGAGTGCGCCGGTGATCCACGGCCGCCGGCGCGCCGCAAGCAGGGCACCGCCAGCGAGCACGGCCGGCAACATGTCGAACCGCACGTAGCTGAGCGGCCCGATCAAGAAGACGAACAAGAGCCAGAAGTCCAGCGCGGAGTCTCGCCTCCGGCCCGCCGCTCGCCACAAGGCCCAGGCGAACCCTGCATCCAACACCAGCATGAAGATGATGAAGGCGATCAGGTAGCCGGTCCGGGTGCCACCGGTAGCCCCGTAGGGCAATGACAAGATCCACACGACGGGCGTCGGGTACTCGTTGAGCGTCTTGCCGAGCCCAACGCTGGTCAATGCGGCGATCTTGCGGTGGTAGTAGAAAACGTCGCCCACGATGAACTGCTCCGCCGCCGCCAGCAGCGCGATCATGAGCAACCGGGTGACCAGCCACGCCAGGACGACGGCACGCCCGCTCTGAAAGCGGTCGGACCATGCGCGAACCCGGCTAGTCGTCCGCTGAGATTCCGGTGGCGCGGTGGGCATCTGGCTGTTTCAGCTCCGATCGGCGACAGGGCGCGCCCCCGGCAGGATTCGAACCTGCGCTCCCGCCTCCGGAGGGCGGTGCTCTATCCCCTGAGCTACGGGGGCCGGCCGGGTGATGGCGAGCCGCGGCCCCGCCAGGGCCGTAGAGCAATCTACCAGGATGCGTCCAGAAGAATCCGACGCAAGATCCAACGCGTGCGATGAGTCGCCGGCTAGGCGCCTCCAGGGCGGTGGAGCCGTTGGGCCGCGCGGCCGTGGCCGTGGGCTTCGGCACGGATGGATTCTGTCCATCGGGTGAAAAATCCAGCAGCTCGACGTGGCGGCTGGCATGGTGTCCTCGATTGTTCATCGGCGCAGAAGTGAGGAAAGCGCGTGACCCACAGCCATGTCGCGGGCTCGATCCACGCTGACGTCCTCGCCGCGCGGGCTCCTGGCTGGCTGACCCTCCCGGACGACGTGAACTCGCTGTTGCCGCAGTTGTGGAGTTCCGGCGTGAGCAAGGACGCGAACGGACAGTTGGTCGTGGCCGGAGTCGGTGTGCAGCAGCTCGCCGAGGAGGTTGGCACCCCGGCCTTCGTGGTGGACGAGGCGGATCTTCGAAGCCGGGCCAGAGCCTTCGCTGCTGCCTTCGACGGATGGGACGTCTACTACGCCGCCAAGTCGTTTCTCTGTACGGCGGTGGCGCGCTGGGTGGTCGATGAGGGTCTGGGCGTCGACGTCTGCACCGGAGGTGAGCTGGCAGTCGTCCTTCGTGCCGGTGTGCCGCCGGCCAGGATCGCGCTGCACGGCAACAACAAGAGCCAGGACGAGATCGCGGCCGCGCTGGAAGCAGGCGTCGGCCACGTCGTTGTCGACTCCTTCGATGAGATCGCCCGGTTGAGCAAGGTCAGTGCACAGCTGGGCGTCCGGCCGGGCGTGCTGGTGCGAGTCACCACCGGCGTTGAGGCGCACACCCACGAGTACATCGCCACCGCCCACGAGGATCAGAAGTTCGGCTTCTCCATCGCCGGAGGTACTGCCGCGGAAGCGCTGCGGGCCTGCTTCGAGGATGATCATCTCGAATTGCTGGGCATCCACTCCCACATCGGTTCCCAGATTTTCGACGCCGACGGGTTCGAGGTCGCGGCCCGGCGGACCCTTCGGCTGCACGCCGATTTCGGTGCTCAGCACAGCGTTGAGCTTGCCGAACTGAATCTGGGCGGGGGGTTCGGTATCGCTTACACCAGCGCCGACAGCCCGTCCACGCCGGACGAGCTTGCTCGCGCCCTTCGCGACATCATCGACCACGAATGTGCGGCGCTCGGCATCGCCGTACCGCGCCTGTCGATCGAGCCCGGTCGGGCGATCAGCGGCCCGAGCACCTTTGCCCTCTACCGGGTTGGCACTGTCAAGCGCGTCGACCTGGACGGGGGAGCGAGCCGGCTCTACGTCGCAGTCGACGGCGGAATGAGCGACAACATTCGCACCGCCCTCTATGCCGCGGAGTACTCGGCGACCTTGGCCTCCCGCCGGTCGACCGCAGCACCGGCCCTGGCCAGAATCGTCGGCAAGCACTGCGAGGGCGGCGACATCTTGGTGCGCGACGAGTTCCTGCCAAGTGATATCGTCCCGGGCGACCTGATCGCCGTACCGGCGTCGGGCGCGTACAGCCGATCGATGGCGAGCAACTACAACCATGTGCCTCGGCCGCCGGTCGTGGCGGTGACCGATGGCGAGATCCGAACCCTCATCCGGCGAGAGACGATCGAGGATCTGCTGGCGCTGGATAGCGGCTGAGCGACATTTCTCGTCGGCCCAAGGGCATCGGACCGCCGAAGTTTCGGTTCGCACGCCGGCCAGAGATAGGGAACAATGAAGCGGCTGCGATCACCGGCGCAGCATGGGAGCTCAAGAAGGTATGCCGTGACATTGACTAGCGTCCAGCCGGCCGCTGACGTGGACATCGTCCCGGCGACGCCGCTGCGGGTGGCCCTGCTCGGCTGCGGCACGGTGGGCTCGGAAGTGGCACGGCTGCTGACCGAGCAAGCCGCTGACCTCCGGGCACGCGTCGGTCGGCCGCTCGAGCTCGTGGGGATTGCAGTTCGACGCCAGAACCGCCTCCGTCCCGGGCTCGATCAAAGCTTGTTCACCACCGACGCCGCAGCCCTGGTGGCCCGCGCGGACGTCGACCTGGTCGTCGAGGTCATCGGTGGCATCGAACCGGCACGCTCGCTGATCATGGCCGCCCTGCGACGCGGCGCATCGGTGGTCACGGCGAACAAGGCGCTGCTTGCCGAGGACGGTGCGACGCTGTTCGCCGAAGCAGAGCGGGCCGGTGCCGACTTGTACTTCGAGGCCTCAGTGGCCGGGCGCCATTCCGATCATCCGGCCGCTGCGAGAGTCGCTGGTCGGTGATGAGATCACCTCGGTGATGGGCATCGTCAACGGCACCACAAACTTCATCCTCGACAAGATGGACAGCGACGGTGCCGGCTTTGCGGAGGCCCTGGCCGAAGCCCATGAGCTCGGCTATGCGGAGCCGGATCCGACCGCCGACGTGGAGGGCTTCGACGCTGCTGCGAAGGCCGCCATCCTGGCCAGCTTGGCGTTCCACAGCCGGGTCCTGGCGGCCGACGTCTACCGGGAAGGCATTGCTGACATCACATCCTCCGACATCGCGTCCGCTCGCCAGATTGGATGCGTCGTCAAGCTGCTGGCCATCTGCGAGCTCTCCCCGGCCGTCGAGGACGGCGACCGGACGGTCTCGGTGCGGGTCCACCCGGCCATGATTCCGCGCAGCCACCCCCTGGCCAGCGTCAGCGGCGCCTACAACGCGGTCTTCGTCGAATCCCAGTCGGCAGGTCGGCTGATGTTCTACGGCCCGGGTGCGGGTGGCTCGCCCACCGCGAGCGCAGTGCTGGGGGACCTGGTGACAGTAGCGCGCAACCGGGTGCGAGGCGCGGTGGGACCGGGGGAGTCCAGTTACGCGGCCCGTCCGGTGGTGTCGATCGGCAGAGTGATGACCCGCTACCACATTTCGCTGCAGGTTGCCGATGTCGCGGGAGTGCTGGCGACGATCGCCCAATGCTTCGCGCGACATGACGTCTCCATCCAGACCGTACGGCAGGACGGGCACGGGGCCGACGCTCAGCTGGTTATCGTGACTCACCGCGCCACCGATGCGGCGCTGAGCGCCACGGTCGACGATCTTCGCGAGCTCGACGCGGTGCTCGCCGTGACCAGCGTGATGAGAGTTGAAGGTGAGTGAATGGTCCCCGAGATCGCTTCGATGGCTCTAGCTTCACGCCCGAAAAACGGCATAATCGCGCGCTACCGGCAGTGGCTACCAGTAAGCGATGGCGATCCGGTGATCACACTTGGCGAAGGGAACACCCCCTTGGTCGACGCTCGGGTGCTGTCAGAGCTCCTCGCTTGTGAGGTCTGGTTGAAGGTCGAGGGAGCCAACCCCACCGGGTCCTTCAAGGACCGCGGGATGACCGTGGCGGTCAGCGTCTCGGCTGGCGCGGGTGCCGAGGCCGTGGTCTGCGCCTCCACCGGCAACACGTCGGCGTCGGCCGCAGCGTACGCATCCCGGGCCGGGCTGCTCCCCATCGTGTTGCTGCCCGCGGGCCGCATCGCGACCGGCAAGCTGGCCCAGGCGATTGTCCACGGGGCCCGTGTCGTACAGATCGAGGGCAACTTCGATGCATGCCTGGACTTGGCTCGGAGGTTGGCCGAGGCCTACCCGATCGCTCTGGTCAATTCCATCAATCCCGCGCGTTTGGAAGGGCAGAAGACCGCGGCGTTCGAAATCGTTGACGAACTAGGGGACGCTCCCGATCTGCACGTCCTGCCAGTCGGAAACGGTGGGAACACGCCCGCGTACTGGCGTGGTTATACCCAGTACCAGGAGTGCTGGCATCGCTAGCCGCACGCCACGGATGTGGGCCTTTCAAGCCGCCGGGGCTGCACCGTTGGTACTCGGCCATCGGGTCGACCATCCCGAAACCGTGGCCACCGCAATCCGGATCGGGAATCCCGCGTCCGCACATCTCGCCGTAGCCGCCAAGAACGAATCCGGTGGCTTGTTCGAGGCCGTCACCGATGATCAGATCCTCGCAGCCCAGAGGCTGCTGGCTGAACGAGAGGGAGTCTTCGTCGAGCCGGCCTCGGCCGCAGGAGTCGCCGGTCTGCTGGCCAAGCATGAGCGGGGCGAGGTCGAAAGCGGTCAGCAGATCGTGATCACGTTGACGGGGAACGGCTTGAAGGATGTTGATACTGCGCTGTCCGCTCACACCCCACTGCGCAGTCCGGTGGTGAGTGCCAGGCTGGCCGACGTTGCCCACGCCTGCGGTTTCGGGAGCTGACGCGGCCGCTCGGAGGGCGTGGTGACCCTGCCCCTGCCGGTGGGACGAGCCGCGACCGTCGAGGTGCCGGCCACCAGCGCCAATCTTGGTCCCGGATTCGACTGTTTCGGGCTCGCCCTCGACTGGTACGAGCGGGTGCACCTCGAAGTCATCGAGGCCGGCTACGCCATCGACGTCTCCGGTGAAGGTGCCGATGCGATTCCGCGGGACGAATCACATTTGATCATTCGCTCGGCGCTGGTCGGGCTTGCCGATCTCGGCCTCGATGCCCCAGGACTCGCGCTGCGTTGCAGGAACACGATCCCCCACGGCCGGGGACTGGGCTCCTCCTCAGCCGCCATCGTGGCCGGCCTTGCGGCGGCCGCCGCTCTCGCACGAGCGTGACATTGACGCGCGTTGGCTGCTGGCGCACGCCAACGCCATCGAGGGACATCCAGACAACGTCTCCGCTGCGATCTATGGAGGTTTTGTGCTCGCCTACGAGGCGAATGGAATACAGGTGGCCCGTGGTGACGTTTCACCGGAAGTAGAAGCGGCGGTCTTCATACCCGACGCAGCGGTGGCCACCAAGGCGGCTCGGCGCTTGCTGCCCGACGTGGTTCCGCACATCGACGCGGCCGCGAACTCGGGGAGAGCGGGCCTGCTGGTGCACGCCTTGGCCAGAGACCCGGATCGGCTCCTCGACGCGACGCACGACTGGTTGCATCAGGGCTACCGGGAACCGGCCATGCCACGGTCGTACGAGCTGATGACAACGCTGCGCGGCAAAGGTTACGCGGCCATGATCAGCGGCGCCGGACCGTCGGTGCTCGTGCTGGGCCGAGGCCGTCAGATCCATGAGCTCGCTGAACAAGCGGCGCCAGGTTTCCAAACGCGGTTGTTGAACATCGGACACGGTGCTGGTGTCACGTAGGCGCGGCGCGAGTTCTGGGCCGATTCGACTGAACAGGCAGGGAGAGTGCTAGCCTGGGAGTGCCGGACGAGTGAGCGGCCCACTGAAAGTGGTCCCGGCTCCCAGCTCGGCAGAAGCGCCTTCAAGGTCAGGGCGCAATGTGGACAGCGCACCCCGCCAGCTTTCGTCCCGGACTTGTTCGGCGTCAGTCAGCGACGAGGACCTGACCAAGACAGATACCGCCCAGGTGAAAAGCACGCTGGGCTGAGGATGGGCATTGCCCGTACTGAGAAGGACACACGTGACAGATATCGCCGACGTGACGAGCGTCGCCGTCGAGGACGGAACTGCCGGACGCAAGCGCAAGGGGTCGGGACTCGACGCCATGCTGCTCCCCGAACTGAAGCAAGTTGCCGGCTCCCTCGGCATCCGCGGCGCCGGCACAATGCGCAAGGGACAGCTCATCGCAGCAATCCAGGCCGCGCAGTCTGGTTCCCCGAGCAGTTCAGCTCCGGGCCCAGCCGTCAATGGCGCATTCACCTCCGGTTCCAGCGGGGGCGACGACACACCGGTCATCCCGACCGGATCGGAGTCGAGCGACGCCCACCAGCCGGTGTTGCCGGCGGAAGGCGTCCGTCTAGCCGACGGTGCGTCGACGCAGGCCGCAGGCTTGGAAGTTCGCCAAGCGCCCCGAGCATGCCGTTGACAGCCGTTCTGACGATGGTCAGGAGTCCGGTGAACCTCGGCCAGCTGCCGCCGGCTGGTGATGATCGGGACGCTGTGACAATGCACCCGTCGCCGATCGGCAGCCGCCCGTGCGGACAGCGCACCAGCTGCGGACCGTCTTGACCCGGCCGAGCGCGATTTCGACCGCAATCAGCGAGATCGACGCCAGGGGTACCGCGATGGGCAAGCCCGGGACGCGACGCAGCGGGAATCGCGCGGCCGGGACAACCAGCCCTCTCGGGACCAGAGCCGAGAAGGGCAAGGACAGCGAGACCCGCAGATGCGCGACGGTCAACTGCGGGAAGGACGTGACGGACAGCCATCTCGCGACCAAGGATCACGTGATTCGAATCGCGACTATGACGATGACGGCGGCGGCCGGCGTGGGCGGCGGCGACGCAGCCGTGATCGCCAGAGCCGTCGCGGCGGTCGCGCCGGTGGCGGGGGCTTGGAGCGCTTCGAAAGTGATCCGGTTGTCTCCGAGGATGACGTACTCGTGTCCACGGGCGGCATCTTGGACGTACTGGACAACTACGCCTTCGTGCGGACAAGTGGATACTTGCCCGGACCCGACGATGCCTACGTGTCCCTGTCCATGGTGAAGAAGTTCGGCCTGCGCAAGGGCGATGTGGTCACCGGGCTGATCCGTACGCCGCGTGAGGGCGAGCGACGGGAGAAGTTCAACCCGCTCGTTCGGATAGAGACCGTCAATGGCGTCGATCCCGAACAGGCCAGGAATCGGCAGGACTTCAACAAGCTGACCCCGCTCTATCCCCAGGAGCGGCTGAAGCTCGAAACGACCCCGAACCAGGTGACCGGTCGGATCATCGATCTGATCGCGCCCGTCGGCAAGGGCCAGCGAGGACTGATCGTCTCGCCGTCCAAGGCCGGCAAGACCATGATCATGCAGGCGATCGCCAACGCCATCACCACCAACAATCCCGAAGTCAAGCTCATGGTCGTTTTGGTCGACGAGCGGCCGGAGGAGGTCACCGACTTCCAGCGAGCCGTTCAGGGAGAGGTCATTGCCTCCACCTTCGACCGACCCGCCGATGATCACACGACGGTGGCCGAGCTGGCGATCGAGCGAGCGAAGCGGCTGGTCGAGCTGGGCCACGACGTGGTGATCTTGCTTGACGGCATCACCCGGCTGGGCCGGGCCTACAACATCGCGGCTCCGGCCAGCGGACGGATTCTGTCTGGTGGTGTGGACTCGGCTGCACTGTATCCACCCAAGAAGTTCTTCGGAGCAGCTCGCAACATCGAGGGCGGCGGTTCGCTGAC
Organism: uncultured Actinomycetota bacterium; assembly: GCA_963808495.1. GTDB lineage: Bacteria > Actinomycetota > Actinomycetes > Propionibacteriales > Propionibacteriaceae > Microlunatus. The sequence continues at coordinate 8,045 of CAWEGC010000008.1, read as the reverse complement.
CATCCTTGCCACAGCCCTCGTGGAGACCGGCTCGAAGATGGACGAGGTGATCTTCGAGGAATTCAAAGGCACCGGCAACATGGAGCTTCGGCTTCGTCGCGAGTTCTCCGAGAAGCGGATCTTCCCGGCCATCGATGTGGATGCCTCGAGCACCCGCCGCGAGGAGCTGCTGATGAGCCGCGAAGAACTCGCCATCGTGTGGAAGCTGCGCCGGGTGCTCTCCGGCCTGGAGAGCCTGCAGGGCCTCGAGATGTTGCTGGACCGGCTTCGCAAGACGCAAAGCAACAACGAGTTCCTGGCGGCGATCACGAAGACGATTCCCAGCTAGTCCCGCTCGCGCGCTGATCAGTCCCGCTCGCGCTCGATCGGTCCCCTCGGGCTGCTGTCTTCCTCACTCGACTCGCAGGCTGCGCCTGCTCGCTCGCTCGTCCAGACAGCAGCGGTCCCGATCTTGCCGACGCTCGCGGGGATTAGTCCGCTCGCGCTCGATCGGTGCCCTCGGGCTGCTGTCTTCCTCACTCGGCTCGCAGGCTGCGCCTGCTCGCTCGCTTGTCCAGACAGCAGCGGGTCCCGATCTTGCCGACGCTCGCGGGGGTTTCCGCACGCTCACCGCTGGCAACCGGGACTAAAGCCGGGCTCAGCGCCGTTGTGGGTTTGGTGCGGCGGCTGCGGCTGCGGCACAATTCAAGACCTGGTGCCGGTTCACGCCGAAAGCTCGACCTGAGTGGCGACCCGGTGCCGAGAAGGAGAGACATGAAGCCCGACATCCATCCCGAGTACCGGGAGACCCAGGTGACCTGCACCTGTGGGAACACTTTCACCACGCGCAGCACCGCACCGAATGGTGTCTTGCACGCCGATGTTTGTTCAGCCTGCCACCCGTTCTACACGGGCAAGCAGAAGATCCTTGACACTGGCGGCCGAGTAGCCCGCTTCGAGAAGCGGTACGCCGCGAAGAAGGCCACCAAGACCAAGTAGCGACCGAAACGCCGGGAGGCAGGAGCAGATCCTGCCCTACCCGGCGTTTTGCATGTCTGGCGGATCCGAGGCGGACGGGGAGGAAGGAGGTGTTTCGTGTTCGAAGCCGCTGACCATCTGCGGTCCGAGTTCGCCGAGCTGGAGGCTTCACTCGCCAACCCGGACGTGCACGCCGACCCGTCCAGAGCGCGGAGAATCGGTCGCCGCTACGCCGAGCTCTCCCCCCTGATCTCGGCACTGGACGAGCATGATCGGCTCCGTGAGGATCTGGCGGCAGCCCGCGAACTGGCTGCTGACGATCAGGGCTTCGCAGCAGAAGCAGCAGAGCTGGAGGGACGACTCGAACTGGTGACCGAACGGCTCAGCAAGCTGTTCGCTCCACGAGATCCCAACGACTCCGCCGATGCTCTGGTGGAGATCAAGTCCGGAGAGGGCGGTGAGGAGTCAGCGCTGTTCGCAGCTGACCTGCTGAAGATGTACAGCCGCTACGCCGAGTCCCGCGGCTGGAAGGTCGAGGTCCTCGATGCTCAGGAAACCGACCTGGGCGGCTACAAGTCGATCACTGCCGCAATCAAGGCGCCGAGCGTAGGCGAGCCGAATGCGATGCCTTATGGAGTGCTGAAGTTCGAGGGCGGCGTGCATCGGGTACAGCGGGTGCCGGTGACAGAGTCGCAGGGCCGGGTCCACACCTCCGCGGCAGGTGTTCTGGTCATGCCGGAGGTTGAAGACACCGAGGTCGAGATCAGCGATGATGATCTTCGGATCGACGTCTACCGCTCATCTGGTCCCGGTGGACAGGGAGTCAACACGACCGATTCCGCTGTCCGGATCACCCACCTTCCCAGCGGCATCGTGGTGTCCTGTCAGAACGAGCGATCACAGCTGCAGAACCGGGAGCAGGCGATGCGGATGCTCCGTGCTCGGCTTACCGCCGCAGCTGAGGAGGAGGCCGCAAGCGCCGCCTCGGTCGCTCGTCGTAGCCAGGTCCGTACGGTCGATCGCTCCGAACGCATCCGCACGTACAACTTTCCGGAGAACCGGATCTCCGACCATCGGATCGGCTTCAAGGCCTACAACCTTGATCAAGTGCTGAACGGCGACCTGCAGGCCGTGATCACCGCCTTGCAGGAGGCGGACACGCAGCTGCGCCTCTCCCAGGTCGGCGAGCCGGTCCGGTGAGCCAGCCGGTCCGGCTGCTGCTGACCGAGGCAACGGATCGGCTGCGCCAGGCCGGAGTCCCATCGCCGGCTCAGGACGCCCGACTCCTGCTGTCGTTCGTGTCCGGGGTCGATGTCGCTCGGCTGCCCCTGCTGGACGTGCTCGACGATGATCACGCGAGGCGGTTCCGGAAGTTGATCACAAAGCGCGCGGAGCGTGTTCCCGTTCAGTATCTGACGGGTCGAGCGCATTTCCGCCGCATCGACGTGGAAGTTGGCCCAGGAGTTTTCGTGCCGCGTCCGGAGACCGAAGTCATGACCGGATGGGCGATCGAGCACCTGACATCGCTCGCTGCAGGACCGCACCGCCCTTCGGTGGTGGAGCTCTGCACGGGCTCCGGTGTCATCGCCAAAGCGATCGCGAGCGAGGTGACCCGAGTCGACATCTACGCGGTCGATGTGTCGGACGAAGCCGCCGCATACGCTCGGCGGAACCTCGCCGACACTCTGGTCGAGCTTCGTGTCGCCGATATGGCGACGGCGCTGGTCGACCTCGATGGTTCCGTGGACATGGTGATCGCCAATCCGCCGTACATTCCGCTGGATGCCTACGAGTCGGTGGCGCCTGAGGCGCGGAATCACGATCCCACGCTGGCGCTCTTCTCCGGCACTGATGGGCTCGATGCCATTCGTACGGTGGTCTCGGTCGCGAGCCGCCTGCTTCGGCCGGCGGGCCTGCTCTGCTGCGAGCACGCCGACGTTCAGGGTGAATCGGCCCCCGCCGTGGTGGTCGCTAGCGGTGCCTTCACCGCCGTGCGAGATCATCGCGATCTCGCCGGACGACCCCGCTTCTTTACCGCGGTCCGGCGCTCATGACTGGCAGGATGGCGGCGTGACGATCCGGGTCTTCGACTGCACGTCCGACGACCCCGAACAGCGTGCCATCGCCGTCGACGAAGCGGGAGCATCGGTCGAACGCGGCGAATGCATCGTGCTGCCGACCGACACGGTGTACGGCATCGGCGCCGATGCCTTCGACTCGAACGCTGTGCAGCGGCTGCTGGACGCAAAGGGACGTGGCCGCGACATGCCGCCGCCAGTGCTCATCGCTGACTCGTCCTTGATTCGAGCGCTGGCAAGTGACGTGCCCGAGCCCGTCAAGGACCTGATTTCTCGGTATTGGCCCGGACCGCTGACCGTCATCTGTCGGATGCAGCCAAGCCTGCGGATGGATCTCGGCGACGCGGAGGGGACGATTGCGTTGCGGGTGCCCGACCACGAGCTGGCTCGGGCGATTCTCCGTCGTACCGGTCCGCTGGCGGTCAGCAGCGCCAATCTCAGTGGCCGGCCGGCCGCCGTCACCTGTCAGGAGGCGGTGGAGCAACTCGGCGAGTCGGTCGCCATCTACATCGATGGTGGACCCTCGGGCGGTACGGGATCGGCACCGTCGACGATCGTCGATTTCACCCGGCATGAATGCGGTGAAGTCCTGCGCCGAGGAGCGCTGAGCCCTAACGTCTTGCGCGAAACAGTGCCTGACCTGTTGGATTCCACGTACGTTGCCGAGATTGAGTCACGTCCCGATCCGGTTGAGCACAGCGGATCGGAGCCACCAGCTTCGCAGGGTCATCACGGGGGAGACGAGGCCTAGGTGCGCGAATACCTCTTGGTGTTGGGCGTTGCGGCGGCCGTCACCTTTCTCACCAGCGGACTCTGCCGCAAGCTGGCGCTCCGCAGCGGCGCCATGGCACGAGTCCGCGACCGCGACGTGCACACGATCGAGATGCCGTACTTCGGCGGCATCGCCATGCTGCTCGGAGTCGCGGGCGCGATTCTGCTTGCCTGGCAACTGCCCTTCCTCGGCAGGTTGCAGACCGTGCAACAAGACTCTCGCGCCGTCCTGGTCGCAGCGGTCGTGATCTGCCTGGTCGGGGTGCTCGATGACATCTATGAGTTGCCACCGTTGGCCAAATTCGCGGGTCAGGTGCTGGCGGCGGGGATTGCGGTGGCGCTCGGCGTCAAGATGCTGTGGATTCCGTTGCCGGGTCAGACGGTGTCACTGGACGGGCCGGCATCGGTCGCCATCACCGTCTTCTTCATCGTGCTGTGCTCCAACGCGGTGAACTTCGTCGACGGCCTGGACGGTCTGGCCACCGGGGTGGTGTGTATCGGTGCGCTCGCCTTTTTCGCCTACTCCTATCTGCTCACCGTCACCCAAGACCTCACCCGGGCGACCACCTCGAGCCTGATCACCGTCGTGATCGCGGGAGTCTGCCTCGGCTTCCTGCCGCACAACTTCTTCCCCGCCCGGATGTTCATGGGTGACTCGGGGGCCATGCTGCTCGGCCTACTGCTAGCCACCTCGACCATCAGTCTCACCGGACAGATCGACACCTCGGCTCTGGAGGGTGGTCGAGGTGGGCTGGTCCCGACGCTGCTTCCTCTCGTTCTGCCGCTGGCCATCTTGGCGCTACCGTTCTTGGACCTCGTGCTCGCCTTCATCCGCCGGACCTATGCGGGCCGATGGTGGTTCGTCGCCGACAAGCAGCACCTGCATCACCGGCTGCTGGAACGCGGTCACAGCCAGCGGCGGGCCGTGATGCTGATGTACATCTGGTCGGCGCTGGTCTCCTTCGGCGTCATCGTGCTCGGTATTGTGCGCGGTGACCGGCAGTGGACGGTCGTCGCAGCGGTCGCATCGATCGCGTTGGTGCTCCTACTCTTCACCCTCGGCCGCCCGGTCCCCAGCCGGAATCGAGTCAAGCGCGGCGCGTCGCTGTAAAGTCCTGCTCGCGCTCGCTCGCGGCCGAAAGGCTGCTGTCTTCCTCGCTCGACTCGCACGCTGCGCAGCTCGCTCGCTCGTCCAGACAGCAGCGGCCGGGAGCTTACCGACGCTCGCGAGGGCGCCGGAATCGCAATCCGGGGCGGGCCGGAGTGGGTGCCCTGTGTTAGGTTCGGGCAACCCGCGCGACGTCCGCGTTGCGACCTGGCTGCAACCCGATCATGACAAGGACTGCTCAACTTCGATGACCGCACCGGAGCGCAGCGTGAGCCGCAAGGACGGTCCGAGCATCCATGTCGTGCGGGCCCGCAAGCTGCTCGCCGGAGGCGCCGCGGGCGGTCTGGCCGCCACCGTGATCTGCCTGATCATTTTCGGCGTCGTCGGCGGTTACAGCGGCCTGATCTCGGCCGCTCTGGCGGCGGCAATGGTGCTCTTCTTCTACGGTGTCGGCCAGTACGTGATGGTGCTGTTCGCCGATGCCGGAGCGCGGACATTGCTCACCGTCTCGATGAGCAGCTACACCGCTCGAGTCGTCATTCTTGGCCTGATCCTGGTCCTCTACAACCGGTACCGCGAGGCCTGGCCCGCTCTGCAACCGATGGCGATCTTCATCACCACGATCGCGGTCGTGGCCGGCTGGCTCGCAGTCGAGGTGTTTGTCTTTTCTCGCTTGAGAATCGGCGTCTACGACACCGAATACGTGGCGCCTGCGGGCAGGGAATCCGATCAGTGACCGTCACCAGAATGACTGCTAGCGTGTGTCTCGCCATGAAGGAACACGGTGACCCGACGCAGGATCAGCCGCGATCGCAGTGGGGCGAGAAGTCAGCCGGCTTGAACCAGGGCATGCGCGTGCTCTCTTACCTCATTGGCGGAGTTGTTCTCTACGGGCTTCTCGGCTGGGTCGGCGATCGCTACTTTCACACCACATTTCTGCTGCCGGTGGGCATCGTCGGCGGAGCCGCCCTGGCGATCTATGTGATCATCCGGCGTTTCGGCCAGGTGGAGAGCACGACCATCGATGAGCTGGCCGCGTTGCGACGGCAGCGAGCTACCGGTCGTGGAGCCCAGGCCCGATTGGCCGCAGCGCAGCGACAAGAAGCGTCGCCGACATCCGACTCGAGGACGGAGGGGGAGCATTGAGCCGCCTGTTGAGCCTGGTGCCCTTGGAATTCGAGCCGCCCGGTGTGGAGAGCTTCGACCTGCCGCCGCTGTACGAGGGCGCACCCGAATGGCTGGACAAGTATCTCTTCATGGCCGTGGTCTCGGTGTTCGTGATCTTGGCGTTCTGGCTGATCATGGCGAGGAAGAACGCCATGGTGCCGACCAAGGGCCAGTTCATCGGTGAAACTGCGTACTTTTTCATTCGCAACTCCATCGCCCGGGACATGATCGGGCACGACTTCCGCCGGTACCTGCCCTTCTTGATCGCGATCTTCTCCTTCGTGCTGTTGAACAACCTTTGGGGTGTCTTTCCGTTCCTGCTGCTACCGACGCCTTCCCACGTCGGCTGGCCCTACGGGCTGGCCCTCCTGGTTTGGTTGGTGTACAACGGTGTTGGCATCGCGAAGCACGGTCCGTTCGGCTATCTCAAGCACGCCACGCTGCCAGCCGGGGTGCCGTGGTTCATGTGGCCGATCATCATCCCGCTCGAGTTCTTCTCCAACATCATCGTCCGGCCGATCACACTGTCCCTGCGACTCTTCGCCAACATGTTCGCCGGCCACCTGCTCGTGCTGGTCTTCGTGCTCGGTGGGGAGTACCTGCTGCTGGAGAGCGCGTCCATCGTGAACAAGCTGGCCGGCGTGGTCGCCTGGATCTTCAGCATGGCGATCTTCGGCCTGGAAATCTTCGTGCAGTCCCTGCAGGCGTTCATCTTCACCGTTCTCACCGCCAACTACATCTCTTCGGCCGCCGCCGAAGAGCACTGACCTCTGTTAGCCCCACCGACTTCTGCCCTCAGCGGAAACCCGAAAGGAAGCACTACATGACTGCAATGGAGATCGTCGGATCACTCGGTATTGTCGGCTACGGCCTGGGTGCCATCGGTCCGGGTATCGGCGTCGGCCTGATCTTCGCGTCGGTGATCCAAGGCACTGCCCGGCAGCCCGAGGCGCGGGGGGCCATGATGGGCACCGCCTGGATCGGCTTCGCCGTGACGGAGGCGCTGGCCATCATCGGAATCGCCCTGGCCTTCGTTTTCGGCTTCACCGGTCAGGCCTGAGGAGGGCCGGGTGATCACGTTCCTGCCGCTGGCGACGGAGAACCCTCTGCTCCCGAAACCGATCGAGATCATCTTGTCCATCGTCTTCGTGCTGTTGTTGACCTTGGTGATCTGGAAGATGGTCGTGCCTCGCTTCGAGGCGACCTATGCCGAGCGGACAACGGCCATCCAGGGCGGCATCGAGAAGGCGGAGAAGGCGCAAGAGGCGGCGGAGGCGGCGCTACAGGAGTACCAGGCACAACTGGCCGAAGCCCGTACTGAGGCCGCCCGGATCCGGGAAGACGCGAAGACGCAGGGCGCCCAGATCCTGGCGGAGATGCGGGAACAGGCGCAGACCGAGAGTGCGCGAATCCGGGCATCCGCCGAAACTCAGCTCGAGGCGGAACGCACTCAGGTCATGACCCAGCTGCGCAGCGAAATCGGTGGTCTCGCGACCACGCTGGCCAGCCGGATCGTCGGGGAGTCACTGGAAGACGACGCGCGTGCTCGCCGTACGGTGGATCGTTTCCTGGCTGACCTGGAGCGCGAGCAAGCAGGCGAAGCAGAATCAGCCCCCGCAGGCAGGCCATGACCACCGACACCCGGCTGGGCGCGTTGGACAGCGTGCTCGACGAGGCGGTGGCACGGGCGACCACCGAGCGCAGCGTGGTCGGGCGCGTCGCGGACGCCGTGCAGGGTTCGCCGAGCGGTGTGGTCGGACGGGTTGTCGACGCCGTGCGGAGCGGGCCGAGCGAGTCCGAGACCTCCAGGCTGGGGGAGGACCTGTTCGCCGTCGTCGACGCCCTGGAGTCATCTCCGTCGCTGCGGCGCGCGGTGACCGATCCCGGCACGCCCGAGCAGAACCGGCAGCAGCTGGTTCATGCTGTGCTCGATGGAAAAGTGTCGAAAACCGCGGTGGACATCG
>CAWEGC010000007.1:0-464630 GCA_963808495.1 uncultured Actinomycetota bacterium | reverse complement strand
TAGTCGCGTAAAGGCCCATTTCGGTCCGCATGGCCGATGACGCCAATAAGCCCCTCGACATAAGCCGAAAATCGAGATCTATGCGTCTGAGCTTCGGAGATCTATCGCAACCCTCCAATTCGGGTGGGAATCTCCGTCAGTACATGAATTGCAACGCCAACAACCCGCGACTTTCTGGAGCTGAAGTAAGACTAGGGGGCCGCCCAAAAAACGCGCGCTTACCCGGTCGCTCCGCGATCTAACCCCGGTTTGCGAAATGGGTCAGGGTAAGACCGTGCCTCCACCTAACCACGCGACCACTTCTGGCGCAGCACGATCGTGCCGCGCTCATCAAGGCCTACGATGTGGAACGAATTTTTGCCGAAATCCCGCCGATGACGGCAAGGGCAGTGGGACAGTCTGGGACATGGCGTGCTCCTTTTCGTTGGCGCCCCTTGCGACCTTTGATCGCTGACAGGAGCATGGTCGGACCATTCCATTAACAGACAAACAAAAGCGCTTCCAGACCGAAATGAAGGCGATCCTTCCACTGCTGCCCAAGCTACCGCTGTAAACCCGCGCGCAATATAACAACATATTGAGGCGCTGAATGGTGATGCAACGATTTCGATATGTCTTAGCGCTGGTGGGATTGTGTAGCTGCGGGTCGGAGCCGACACCATCGCAGCGATATCCTGCGCCCTGGATTGATGTAACAACAAATTTGGACTTGATGCGAACGCTAGATGCCAATCAAGTGCGCGGCTGCGGCGAAATGATGGGGAGAGTTGCTAAGGGCACTGAGGGAAAGCACGCGGAGTATCTTCTATCTTGTACACGCGATGGAACGAACTGGGTGGCGTGGTTGGTCTGGCCTGCGATTGGTAAGGGGAAGTGGCCCTAGTCAGACATACCTGGAAATTGCACCGCCACGATGATTGGTTGATCAGGGCGCGTACTCATAAATACGCAAAATGTCTGCTTCACTGGTAATTTCCGATCCATTGTTCGCGACGCGTCGCAATCAAATCATCGCGGTCGCGTGGAGGTCCGATGCCTCAAATTGAGATTTACAAGAGCGCTAGCGGGGACGGTTGGTTTCTGTGCCGGAACGAGATGGGCACGTATATGTCGTGCATGAATCCAATGAGGCTTCGAGAGGCAAAGTCTCTGCAGTGGGGATAGGCGAATTTCTTTCGCAAAGAAAAAGTGAGCCCGGAGCACGACACGTTGTTGCGATTGGTCGGCAGCCTGGCTCGACCTCTCAATTGCATGCCTGCCAGTTCCCTTCCAGAGCGCGCATTTGAAGCGTTACGATGTCTTGTCCTGAGCCTTGGGGGCGTACGTGGGGCATGCGTACTGCTGCGCAATACCGACGGAATGCGGCCGAAAGCTTACGTTTGGCGCAGGGAGCGCGGTCAATAAAAGAGCGAAATATCCTCTGTGAGATTGCCCAAACTTGGACAACACTGGCCGAGCAAGCTGAACAACTCGAACATTTGAACGTCGATAAAGAACAGGGGCGGTCGTGAAGGCCGGACCAAGAAATTGGGCAGCATCCAGGATCATCTTATTGCCTCTGCCAAAAGACGAAGCGCGGTGTCTTATCACGGCAGTCCGGCATCGCCGTTATTCTCTTCCTCGCCGCCCATTTCATCGATGGTCGCGCTAATCCAAACTTGTTCAGTTCCTGTCATCCTGACCGGCGGATGTAACCGGAGGGATCAATCGCGGCCGGCGGAGCTCAACAACGCATCCGGTCGGACGCGAGGGACATCCCGTAGTTCGACCGATCACGGGACTTCGCGGACGTGATACCCTCGTGCCTTCATGCGAGCCCCACCGGTGGCCATGTCCCTGACTTGTACTAACTGGGGGTATGGCAGCACCGCATTCTGAGAATGTCTTTGCGGGCTTGGGCCGTTAGTTCCGGGCTTGCTGAGATGAGCTGCCCATCATTGCGCGCCCACGCAAGAATGAGAGAAGTTGAACTTTGCTGCTGCACAGCAGACACTGGGGATGAACTAAACGGAGGTTGGCGAGCACAACCACTCAACAACAGTGCGACCGAAACAGATGCGAGCATTTGGTTTTTCATGCGCTGTTGCATATGGTAACCTCCATCGGCTCGCGACAAAACGTTTAGATTAACCGTGAGCCAACAACTCGCATTCAGCAATTTACACACGACCACTATATCGCTCCTGCTAGCAGGGCGTGCCGAAGTTACCCTCGGAGGCAGGTGACGCAAAAGACCCCAGCAGCAGCTGATGTCGCTGGCTACACGTCAAGCGCAGGGAGGCTGAGGGCGATCATGACGTTCCTGACGACCCTGCCCCTGTGGCTTTCCGCTGTCGTCCTTATCGTCCCGACAACTCTGCTCGCTATGGCGGGCCCGGTCATCGTGCGCCGTTACGTCGAGCTCAGTCAGCTGCGCACCAACAATGAAGTTGGCGGCTTTAAGTTTGCGACGATTGGTGTGCTTACGTGGTGTTGCTCGCCTTTGCGGTCGTTGTCGTGTGGGAAAAATTCAACCAAGCCGAGAGCGAAGTGGCCAAGGAGGCCGGTGCAACCGCAACCGTCTTTCGCCTAACACGGGGGATTCTCACCGAGCACGGAGCTTCCATTCGCAAGGCGACGACTGACTACCTGACGTCCGCGATCGCTAGCGACTGGCCGGCCATGGCGAGCGGCACGGCAAGCCCCGCTACCACTGAGTTGCTGAACGAAATCTACCACGCGGTTCTTAAATTCCATTCATTCGGCACTGATGAAGGGCTCGTCTTGGCCGAGATCCTGCGCGCGACGGCGCACAGTCAGGAAATCAAGGGGGAATGCTTCCAAGTAGTCAGCCCCGTAGCCGGAACTTCGCCGGCCAGTTTCTTGCTTTTGAATAAGTGCAGTGGCGCAACGTGGATGCTTGTCAGAGTGCTGGAGTTAGAAGGCAAACCAGGCAAAGCGGACTATTTTACTTACAAATGGCTGCCACTTTCGACGGAGAGCGAGAGCCACAGACTGTGCGCCTGCCATAGCACCGTCACCGGATAAGACGATCGAATGGAGGCTGCGGCCGGTACCTGGTCGAATGAAGGGGGCAGAAATCCATTGCGTTGGTCGGCGGCGCAGTGGCCATCGCTGTGGTTGCCCTCGCCCTAGCAGGTGCCGTGCAGGCCCAAGCACAGGCGGTGACAGTCGAACGCATCGAGGTGGTCGTTCGCGCGTGGCTTGATCCTATCGAGAATGCTTTCACGACTTTCGGCATACGGGCCATCATAATTATCGTCCGGTTGTTTCTCAGTTTCTTTTTATTATTTGTGTCATGGCAAATGGAAGGAAACATGACGCATATCGCACTGCTCGGCGATTCTGTAATCGATAATGGGGCGTATGTAGGTCGCGGGCCGGACGTGGCCGAGCAAGTGCGCAACCTCGTGCCTGACGAATGGAAGGTGACCCGATTGGCAATCGACGGCGCGGTTACCTCAATCATTTTCAGTCAGCTTGAAGATCTCCCGACAGACACCACGCATATTGTCATCAGCGTTGGTGGAAATGATGCGCTGGGAGAAGCCGAAGTGCTTGATGCTCCCGCGCACTCAGTTGCGGAAGCGCTTCAGCAGCTTGCTCGAATACAGGACCGCTTTCGGGAGGACTACGCGAGCATGCTCGACGCGACCGCACAGCGGAACCTTCCGACGGCCGTCTGCACTGTGTACGACCCGCGCTACCCTGATCCGCTTCGGCGCCGCATCGGTTCACTCGGGCTTTCGGTCATCAACGACGTGGTTACGCGCGAAGCTTTCTCGCGCAACCTTTCTCTGATCGACCTGCGGGTGATGTTCGATGCGGACGAAGACTTCGCCAATCCGATCGAGCCGTCAGTCCAGGGCGGCCTGAAGCTGGCGCGCGCCATTCATCGGTTCGCGTCCACGCCGCATCGCGAGACGCGAGTGATCCGATAAGAGGCGGGTCAAGCGCAGCCGCACGCCTCGGGCGGGGAAAGAGGAAATCCGGCCCTATACAGTCGCCGCGTTAGTGCCGTGGTGCTGGGTCCTCGCGATCAATTACATAGGTGCACGGCAACCCACATTCGTCACACACGAAAGTGTGCCGCTCCTTCAGCGGGGTCATCAGATCGGGTTCGATCAGTCTGATATTCGTGACTGACCAGCATTGTCGACAGCGTACAATTGTCGCCGTTGGTGTGACGTACGATGAGATCAGCATTGGCCTGATTCTCCGCAAATTGATTCGCCCTTTCATTCAAATGGTCCGCTGTAAATGCAACGGTGAGATGAAAATCGAAAGGCAAAGGTGTGGTCAACTTGAGTCAGAATGGGTCACGCTGGAACTTGACGTTCCTCGGACCAAGTACACTTCTACGGCTGTGGTCGACGATCATGCGATTGATTTGACCGACGATGAATGCGCTCAACTTGAGCCGCTAATGCCGAAGAGTCGAAAGAGCGCCCGGTCTGACGTCGAAAGATCATGAACACGATTACGTGTTGCGCACCGGGATGTCTTGGCGTGATTTACCGAAGCGTTATGGACCCCATCCGGGGCGGTTTTTCACCGCTCATATGTACTATCCATTAGTTATTTAGCACCGCTACACGATACCGCCATGAAATGTTTGAGGTTCTTCCTGACAAACAACTAATCGCAAATCAGATCCACGCTGCGACGGCGATGGCCGACAAGTACGGTGGGCGAGCCGCCGCTCAACGCATTCGGTCGCGGTGATCTTTCTGAAAGCTGACCGGACCGCTCATCAACCTATTTTGACGGTGGTTTTGTTTGCGCTTGCGCCTGAACAGGAAGCATCACGAAGAAGGTCGAACCCTGACCGACTTGCAACTCCGATCCAAATTCGCCCGCCGTGCATCTCGATGATGCGCTTGGAGATGGCCAGCCCTAGCCCGGTGCCCTCCTTTTTGCGGGTCATCGAATTGTCCGCCTGCTGGAATTCCTGGAACAGCTTTGCTTGATCAGCAGCGGAGATACCCGGGCCGGTATCGCGGACCGCCAGATTGAAAGTGCCATCGCTCGCGTCGGCCTTAATGACCACTTCGCCTGCATCGGTGAACTTGATGGCGTTTCCGACGAGGTTAAGCAGCACCTGCGTCAAGCGGCGTTCGTCGCCATGGCCGGGGGGCAGGTCGGACTGCACCTCGGCCTTGAATACGAGCTTCTTATCGACCGCCAGCGGTTCGACCGCGTTGTAGACGGTCTGGGCAACGTTCTGGAGCGAATAATCGGCGAGATCGAGGGTGAACTGGCCCGCCTCGATCTTGGACAGATCAAGCACGGCGTTTATCAGTCCGAGAAGATGGCGGCCGTTGCTTTCGATCCGCTTGAGCACGGCCTGCATCTTCTCAGATGGCGTGCCATAGATGCCATCTACGATCAGCTCATTGTACCCGAGGATGGCGTTGAGCGGCGTGCGTAGCTCGTGGCTCATGTTGGCGAGGAACTGCGACTTGTGCTGGCTCGCTTCGGCGAGCTGCCGGCTCTTGTCCTGGATTTCGTCGAACAACCGCACGTTCTCGATCGCGATCGCCCCTTGGTCTGCAAAGGTCTCGACCAGTGCGATCTCCTTGTCGCTGAAAGGACGGACCTTCAGGCGCTAAATGATTATCACGCCGAGCAGGTCGTCACCTCTCCAGTATAGGCACTGCGAGCATGGTTCGGATCGGCTCACGTCTCTGGACTCCATAGGAATATTCCGGATCGGCCAAAACATCAGGAATTTGGATCGCTGGCCTCCAATGCGGCCCGCCCCGATAGCACTTTGCCGTCCGGGCCCGGGTTGGATTTCGGACCTCCTGAACTTCCGGGAAATCGTCGGCGAATTCCGGCGGCTACCAGCTGCAACAATTCGCCGTCTAAGCGGGAAGATGATAGCGCTCTATCCGCATCGCACAGCCGACGGCGCTTTCCGCTACCGCCTCAAACACTAGCTGCAAGTCGAAAGTCGAGCGGCTGATGACCTTGAGCACGTTGGCGGTCGCGGTCTGCTGCTGTAACGATTCACGCAGTTCGTTGAGCAGCCGCGTGTTCTCTATGGCGATGACGGCCTGGGCGGCAAAGTTCTGTCACCAGCGCGATCTGCTTGTCGGTGAATGGACGCACCTCCTGGCGGTAGATGCGCGATCGCGCCGACCAGTTCGTCGTCCTTGAGCATCGGCACCCGGTGCGAGCGCCGCCAGTTCGACGTGCCGACAGCGGCGGATCGCCCTCCGTGTAGGCAATCTCCTGGGTGTAGTCGGCGACTTCGACCGACGCTTTGGTCTGCGACCGCGCGGCCAACGACGCTGCGAGGATGGGGCGGATTTTGACTGCGCCGCCGCGCTTCGGCGAGGCGGCGCGGTTATGCATCGCAGCCGGCGGAACTCATCGTCCTCGCACAGTTTCAGGTTGCCGAACTTGGCCTCACAGATGCGCACCGCGTTCTCTAGCATGGCCTGGAACACGGGCTCCAGCTCGCCCGGCGAGCTGAAGATGATCTTCAGCACCTCGCTGTCGCGGTCTGCTGCTCCAGCGACTCGGTCAGATCGTCGGTGCGCTGGCGTAGTTCGTTGAGCAACCGCGTGTTCTCGATCGCGATACCGCCTGGGCGGCGAAATTGGTCAGCAGTTCGATCTGTTTGTCGGTGAAAGGTTTGACCTCCTGGCGATAGATGGAGATAGCGCCGGCCACCTCATTATCCTTGAGCATTGGTACCGTAATGTGCGACCGCGCGCCCGCCAATTGGGCCGAAAGCGGCTTTGTCTCTTCCGCGGCCGCATCGACGGTATGCACCAGCTTCTTGGTCCTCATCACGCGGTCGAGAGGAACGCCCGGTCGCGGTGTCATGGGTTTGTGGAGCAGCGCATCGACCAGTTTGGGCGGCGCACCAACCATGACCTGAACCACGAACGAGTTGCCGCTATGGCGCTGAAACAGCATGCCGAACTTCGCGTCGCAGATGCGAAGTGCATTCTCCAGCATGGCATTGAACACCGGCACTAGGGTCAAAACTCATTAATTCTTCTGCTCTGACAATACGATCCTGATTTGCTTTTGGAAGGGGATTGGGATCATGAGCAAGAATTCTATTTTCGCTGAGCGACGAGCAATGGAAACGCATTGAACCTCATCTGCCGACGAAAGTTCGAGGCAAGAAACGAAAGGACGATCGTCGCGTGATTAGCGGCATCGTCCATGTGCTGAAGAGCGGCTGTCGCTGGTGCGATTGTCCCGAAACCTATGGTCCGCATACGACGATCTACAACCGCTTCGCGCGTTGGGCGCGGCGCGGCATCTGGGAAAACCTGTTCCGGGAGCTGGCCAACAACGGTCGCTCTGCGGACACGCAAATGATCGACTCCACGCATGTCAAAGCTCACCGCTCGGCGGCCGGCGGAAAGGGGGGAGCAGAAACAGGCTGTTGGCCGCTCGCGCGGCGGGCGTAACACGAAGATACACGCACTCGCAGATGCTAAAGGGCGCCTGATCGCCATCCTGCTGACGGAGGTGAAGCGCATGACTGTCCGGTCGCGCCACGCCTTATTCGCAGGGTCAAACCAGCGAAGCACACGCTCGGCGACAAGGCCTACGACAGCGCAGAGTTGCGCGAAGACTTGCAACAGGGCGGCACCAAGCCGATCATCCCCAACCGCACCTGTCGAAAGCAGCCATTCAGCTTCAACAAGCGCCTCTACAAACTTCGATGGCGCATCGAGGCCGCTTTCAACAGGTTAAAGGACTTCAGACGCATTGCCACCCGCTACGATAAATTGGCGCGAAACTACCTGGCCTCCGTCTGCTTGGCCGCCGCCCTGGTATGGTGGATTTAATGAGTTCTGACCTAAGTTCGCCGGGGAGCTCGAGATAACGCTCAGTACGTCCGAAGTCGCGGTCTGCTGCTGCAAAGACTCGCGCAACTCGTTGAGCAGGCGCGCGTTCTCGATGGCAATGACCGCCTGTGCGGCGAAGTTCGACACCAGCTCAATTTGCTTGTCAGTGAAGGGGCGCACCTCCTGCCGGTAATCAAGAAGGCTCCCACCAGTTCATGGTCCTTGAGCATCGGAACCGCGATTTGCGAACGCGCACCGCCGAGCCTGACCGAGGGCCGGGGATTCCGCCAAACGGTCAGCCGAATAACTGGTTGCCTTAGTGCGCAAGACGGTGTCGAGCTGTGTCCCCGCTTCCGGCTGAAACGCCCCACGTTTCCGTTGAAACTCGGCAAATTCGGGCGGCAAATCGGTGCCCGCCGCCAGTGGAATCATCTGGCCGTCGAAACGGAACACGGTGCCGAATTTGGCTTCACAGATGCGCGTCGCGTTCGCCAGCATGGCCTGAAAGACAGGTTCTAGGTCGCCCGGTGAACTGGAGATGACCTTCAGAACCTCTGCGGTCGCGGTCTGTTGTTCCAGCGACTCGGTCAAATCATCGGTGCGCTGGCGCAGTTCATTGAACAGCCGCGTGTTCTCGATCGCGATGACGGCTTGGGCGGCGAAGTTTTGGACCAGCTCGATTTGCTTGTCGGTAAACGGCCGGACTTCCTGACGATAGATGATAATGCTCCCGACCAGCGCAGCTTCCTTGAACATGGGTACTGCGAGGTGCGACCGAGCGCCCCCCAACCGCGCTGAAGAAGATGGTCCTCCTGCATCGTCGGCGGTGTGGACTACGTCTCTCGTCTGCCATAGCTGGTGTAAGGGCGTTCCGGGGACCGCCTGAAATGCCCCACGCTTCTGATGAAACTCGATGAGCGCCTGGATGCGCCAACTAATGCCTCGGGGTGAAACAGATTTCCGTCATAACGATACAGCACGCCGAACTTCGCCTCGCATAGGTGTATTGCGTTTTCCAGTACTGCGTTGAAAACAGGCTTTAGCTCGCCGGGCGAGCTTGAGATCACTTGAGCACCTCCGAAGTCGCAGTCTGCTGCTGCAAGGATTTAGCGCAGCTCGCTAAGCAGCCGGGTGTTCTCGATCGCGATCACGGCCTGTGCGGCGAAGTTCTCCACCAACTCGATCTGTTTGTCGGTGAATGGGCGGACCTCCTGACGGTAGATCACCATGTACCCATGAGCTCGTTCTCCTTGAGCATCGGCACATCGAGCTGGTCCGGGCGCCCGCAAGGCTGACGATCCCGGCGCGTCGCCCCGGCGTTCCGGTAGTCCGGCTCGGCCCGAACGTCCAGGACCTGATCGGCTGCCTGGTCTCGCGACGCGACCGTGGCTCGTTCGGGCTCGGCCGGACAACGGATGCGACGCCGCTCCTCAGCCAGCGGGCGAGGCGCCGTGCAGCGCCCGACGCGGTACGCCTCGCCGTCCTAAGAACAGTACGCCGAACTTGGCCTCGCAATGCGCACGCTTCGCCAGCATGGCCTCGAACACCGCTTCCAGTTCGCCTGGCGAGCCTGAGATACCTTGAGTACCTCCGATGTTGCGGTCTGCTGCTCCAGCGCCTCCGTTATCTCGGTGCGCTGGCGTAACTCGCTGAGCAGTCGCGTTTCTCGATCGCGATCACGGCCTGTGCGGCGAAGTTCTTGACCAACTCGATTTGCTTGTCGGTAAATGGAAGGATCTCCTGGCGGTAATGGGGATGGCGCCGACCAGTTCGTTGTCCTTGAGCATTGGAACGCGAGCATCGTGCGGGCACCGCCGAGTCCGGCCGCAACGCCTGGATGGCTCTCATGTGCGTGGCCTTGTATCGGCGACATGCGTCACCTGCTTCGTCTGCACATGCGAAGGAGCCGTTTCCTGATGCGTCGCATGAACGGCCCGCGCTGGCGGAACTCGACATAGCGGGCGAGGCGCCGAGGCTAGCGGCCGTGAAATGCATCCCCGTCAAAGAGGTCAACGTTCCGAACTTGGCGGCGCAGAGCCGCACCGCGTTCCCCAGCATTGTCGAAAACCGGCTGCAACTCGCCGGGCGAACTTGAGATGACTTTCAGCACCTCGGTGGTCGCGGTTTGCTGCTCAAACGCCTCGGATAACGTCTTCGCGTCTGGTGCTCCGCCGCTCCTCGAGCATCATTTTACGAATCGGTCGATGGGATGCGCGTCTGCATGGCGGCTCTGGATTTTGCGCCGCCGGGCTTTACCCACCTTGCCGCCAGTTGTGGCACGCCGCGTCATTAAGGCCCGCCCCACAGATTGGTTGGCCGTATCCTATCGGTTCAGGCGAGTACTTTGGTAGGGGCGGGCCGCGCTATGGACTGCCGGCTCAACCGGTCGACGCAACACAGGCGCTCATGTCGGCCCACCCATCCCGATTTGCCTCTCAGCGGCTTTCTGAAAACCCGAATTTTGCGGCGCTCGGTCGCACATTCATTTTTGAGGGCGCCCACTGGGGAGACAGTGGGGTGTGGCTAATCACGCGTGCGCGACCGACTATCGCGGAATGCGAGGGTGTTACGAATGTGTCGGGGGCCGATGGCAGTGCTGACGACAGTTTTTGCGGCGAACTTGTCAATGATGACTGGCAGGTTTGTTTTTGATTTCGAACAGCAGCAATGCTCTTCATGGTAATTTGAGCGCGTAAGCAGGCGCCGGTCTCGAACGGTAGCGCACTGTAACGTTTGCGCTTGCTTTTGCGCGCGTCAGTCGCAATAATCAAAACAGGTCCGGTGCTAGGGTTGTGTCGGGCCTGCGCGAGTTGATCCTCGCACCGATCGCGTGCCCTGCCTCGCCCACACAGGCTGAAGGTCCGGCGCGGTCCCCTCGATGCAGTCTTGTTTCGAAAGGGATCGCACAGATGGTCGCTCGCATCTCCAAATTTACGCGCTACGTCTCTTATCAAAAAGAGATGGCGCCGCCGGCACGCAGGCAGTGCACGGCGGTGCTCCCCGACCGCATCGGCTTGCCGAACGGCGCAACGATCTCGCGCACCGCGCTCGTACTGCCGAGCGACTTCAGCATCGAAGAAAACGACAAAGCCTCCCTACGTAGGGAGGTTGCGATCTTCCCGGCGACCCACCCCCAGTTCATCAGCGTGGAAAAGGCGTACGGAAACGCACCCTTCGCCTTCACCTTCGCCTTGCGTTTGCCGTAGGCATGGAAACCGTATGCCACCAGTCCCCGAGCCACCACTGGATGCCATTCTCGAACACGCCGACTCGCACCGAGCGTCTGCCAAACGGCTCGTGTTGATCCGCTTCGGAATCCGACAACCGGCAGTCAGTGGCCAGCAAGGTGGTTCCACTGCGGCAGCAGCACGATGCTGTTGGGGTTGAAGCCCTGATCTTTCAGAGTATCGATGGTGCCGATCGCCTCGCCCTTGACTAGATCGACGATGGTGATCGATCCGTCGCTCATGCCCGGCAAGTTGAGAAACGAGTTCTGCACAAAGCCGAGCTTCTCGTCCTTAGTGATAGCGACGTGGTGCGCTCCCTTGGCCGTTGCGATCGACTTGATCAGCTCTGGCTTTCCGGCGTTCTTGCTGACGTCGAAGATGTGCAGGTGCCCCGGCTTGGCCGTGGTCACGTAGAGCCGGTCAGCCTTGGTGTTGAAGTATATTTCAAGGGGCACGCCGCTCTTGACGGTCCCAAAATCGTAGACCTGCGCGACGTCGAAATCCTTTTTCTGCGCATTCCAAGTTGCCGTCCACAGCGTGCCACCGAACATATTGGTGATGTAGGCGACCGGTGGATTGGCGCCCGGCACGAACAGAATTTCCACGGGCGCCTCGCGCGAGGGTGACGTCTTGTTTGAGACCTTGTGCGTGGAGAGGACCTTTCCGGTACTGGCTTCGATCGCCGTGATGGTCTCGCCGGCATCGGCGAGATCGCTCGCCCGCACCGTGCTGGTGACGAGCACCCGGTCGATCCCGTCGTGGACGGCGATGCCGTGCGGATAAGGCACGGGCAGTTTGATGGTTTGTGTTGGCTGGTCGGCGACCGCGTCGCCAACGATCACGGCGGCTGACCCCATGCAGGTGAGGAACCAGCGCTACAAAGCGTCGCGGACGCGCTGGCGCGGCGGGTCGAGGCGCGGCGGGGCGCCGAATCTGTGTGGGCGGAGGCGTTGCGTGAGCTCGGGGCGGTGGACCGGGCGGTGTATGAGGCTGTGGCGGATACCGCCACGCCGGAGCTGGATGGCCCCGTTCGCCAGCTCTCGAAAGCCGCGAGCTACTCGCGGCTATGGCTTGGTATCGCGGCTGTGATCGCCGTGCTCGGTGGCAGGCGTGGACGCCGCGCGGCGCTGGAGGGCGGGCTGGCGATCGGCGTGACCTCGGCGACCGTCAATCTCGGCATGAAGCCGCTTGCCCAGCGGCGGCGCCCGGATCGCGCCGGCGCTGACACGTTCAGGGCTCGACACGTACCGATGCCGGAATCCGCCTCTTTCCCGTCCGGCCACGCCGCGTCGGCGTTCGCGTTCGCCTACGCGGTCGGCAGGCACCTGCCGGGGCTGGCCGTGCCGATCCGGTTGCTGGCGGGCGGCGTCGCCTACTCCCGAGTCCACACTGGCGTGCATTATCCGGGCGACGTGGTAATCGGTTCCATTGTGGGAGCCGGAACCGCGGCAATGGTCGCGGCGGCATGCGACCGCATCCCTCAACTGCAGGACCGGGAAAGCGAACGTGCATAACCGTCAGCGGTGGCCGCCCGAGCACCTTAATCTCGGATCAGCGCTCTGCCGGCGGGCGGGGTTGCCTATGGACGGGAACCGCGCCGACACTGCCTGAACGGCGGGAGGGGATTCGGACCCGCAGAGCCCCGGGCCGGATAGTGAACTGCAGCGGCGGGCTCAGATCGACTGCCTCGCCATCGATCCCTGCGTGTACCGGTGCCAGGGCGCTGCTGACCTCCAGGCGCGGCGCGCTCCACGCTCGCCCGGGAGGGTGTGGGAGAGCAGCCGCACCCGGTGCGTCGAGAACGATGATCCCGAGCCGGCCACTGTCGAGCGACGGACGGGCACCGGGGACGAGCGGGCGATGGAGCAGGTAGGGGTTGTTCGACACGAGCACAACCGCGAGATAACGGTGCTCGCGCCCCACATCGTCGACCAGTCGCAGCGCCGGCACCTCGCCGCTTGGGCCGAGCACCTTATCGGCGGTCTCCAAGAGTGTACGGATCTTGGCGTCGCGATAGGCCGCGCTGCGCACAGCGTCGCCGTAGAGTCCGAGCGAGACATTGTTGAGGAACATTCGGCCATTCACGTCCGCCATGTCGATCCGCCGCTCGATCCCGTCGGTGAACGCGTCGAGCCCGCCGAGCACATCGTGCGGATCCAGCCCCAGATCTAGAGCGAAGTGGTTGCGGGTCCCGGCCGGGACGCAAACGAACGGAAGCCCATGCGCGGCGGCCGCCGCGGCAACGACCGCCATGGAGCCGTCGCCACCGGCCATCCCCAGCGCGTCCGCACCATTGGCCACGGCTGTCCCGGCCAGCGCTTCCAGGCTCTGGCCCGGCGCAAAGATGACGGCCTCAATCCCTCGTTCGCGTGCCCTCTCGGCAACCCCAGCGCGGGCGGCCTTGCCCCCGGCAGATCTCGGGTTGACGAACAACACCGGCCGTTGCGGATCCGAGGACCGCCAGCCCGACAGCTCCGACACCATCCAGGACATTCTCGCGCGCCGATGGTATAGCGCGCTATACGCAGATCACCTGCAATCGATTCACCTGCCATCGATGGCAGGGTCATGACCCCTACTTCCACGCCGAGGCTAACATTGCCGGTCAGTCAGTCAGCGACCTCAGTCGGCGGTGAGCCAGCGAGCCGCGACCACGATGATCACGACGAGGACGACCGGAATCACCGTCCCGAGAACGATGAACGCGGTCGCTGTGGCGATGTGGTCGACCATCCAGCCGAAGTTCATCCCGAAGAACCCGGTGAGGACAGTCAGCGGGAGGAAGATCACTGTCGCGAGGGTCAGCCGCTCACTGATCGTCGCCGAACGCCGGGACAGCGTGTCGCCCAGCATCGCGTAGAGCTGGGTGGTCGTGGATCCACTCTCCTCGAACACCGCCCGAACACGGCGTAGCTTCCGGCGCCCTGCCGGGCTGAGCGCCTCAGCCAGGATCTCGTCTGGCTCGAGCATCCGCTGGTGCACGAGCCACAAATGCTGGAGCGAGAACAACCGGCTGCGCAGCTGGGAGATCTCCCGCCGTTCGGTCCCAGACCTGAGTCCCGCCCGGGTTTCGTCCAGGGACCGGGCCACCTCGGCAAGGCGTTCCACCACATGCGCCGAGTGCTGGGCCAGCGCCTGGAGCACGGCCACCAACGCAGCCTCCGAATCCGCGTCGACACTGCGCACCGCGTCCGTGACCAGTTCACGCATGCACGCCGGGCACAACACCAGTAGGCCGCCCGCGCCGCTGTGGAGCTGCACCTCCGCCGGCTCGCTGAGTTGGTCAATCGCGAACGCGACGACGGAGATCCGCGTCCCCTCCACGTGTGCGAACGGACGGCGATGCTGCGTCTGCTGAAACTGCTCGACCACAGAACCATCCGCATGGACCCAATCGGCAGCCTCCACCACCCGCTGCCGGGCCGCCGCGGTGAGGATCACGCAGACCGGCTCCGACGGCCGGTTTCGCTGCGCCGCCAGCGCATCGTCAACGATCACGTCCATGACCTGAACGTACTGCCGAACATGCCGCCCGCAGGATGATCGGCGCGCCGCCGCCAGTCGATCTTCATTGGCCGTGGTCGGCATGAGCCGAGTCGCGCTAGCGCCCGTCTTGACGCAAACCAGAGCTAGACGTCCTCCGTGTCTCCTTGGACCAGGTTTCCTGGGCTAACCCTTGCTGTCGGTGAGCTCGTGCAGGCACCCGATCTCGGGGAGGTAGGCGGTGGCGAAGAAGCTACATCTCGCCGGCGGAGAGGTTCAGGATGTTGCCGTCGGGGTCGGTGAACCAGACGGCCCTCATCTCGCTGCCCATGGAGGCGACCCCGTCCTTCCATTCCGCACCCTCGACGTCGAAGGTCATGAATTCGATGCCCTTGGCGCGTAGCGCGTCCACCTCACCATCGAATTCCGATGTCGGAACCTCGAAGGAGACTGAAGTCGCCTTGTTGGTTCCGGCGTACGACGACTCGTAGACGAACAGAGTCCCGCCGCCGCAGATGTAGGACACCCCACCCGGCCCGTCACGCTCGACCTTGAGGCCCAGCGTGTCCTGGTAGAAGGTCCGGGCTTTGGTCAGATCGGAGGTGGCTAGGGTCGGGACCGGTGTGTAGCTCGACAGCATGTGATTCCTTTGCTCAGACTTTTCCCCGAATGACGTTACGCCGGTCGAAGCGTTTCCTCAGCCAAAAGACAGCCAGAACCCAATAATCCCGACGGCTCGGCTAGGTGGGATCACTGACAGTTTCACCGTTAATGACATAGACATCGAGGACTAAAGCCGCATCAGGTGTTCGAGTTCCTCGCGGTGACTGGAAACTTGCCTGAGTACGCTTGCCGATGTGCGCTGGCTGGGCCGTGAAGGTCAAACCACCAAGATCAAGGCCCACGATATGTCGGCAGGACGGCCCCCGGATTTTGCCTCACCGAAGACTAGCGACCTCGTTTTCGCTGCGCTGATCGGCGGTGTGGCGGGCGCCGCACTGGCGCCGCGCTCGAACCGTGTCGCCGCCGCGTTGTCGACGATCGGTGGGGCCTCGCTACTGGTGGGCGCCAAGGCCGTCGCTCGCGCACGGCGGCGCGGAATTGAGAACCAAGCATTGTGGTACCGGATCCTGTCGACCGGAGCATTGGTGGCTCCTCTTGGTTGGCTCGCGGGCAAGACGACCAGGGCCGGACCAACCCAGATCGGCACCGCAACGGGCTTGCTCGCGGGGCTTCTGGGGATACGTCCGCAGAAGGTCGTCCTGGGGCCGCTGGTGGGTGCGGCGGTTGGACGGGGGTTGGGAGCCCGCGGACGCAGGCCATCGCCGGCCGCCGTGGCGACGGTCACGCTGATGCTCTACCGGATGTTGTCGGCGGCGGTGTTCCGAGACGCCCAGGTGAAACTGCTAGCCGTTCGGGCGAGCGTCGCCGATCTACCGTTCGTCGTACCGCTGGAAGCGCGGTCGGGTTATGTGGGCGTCGACTATGTGCGGTCGCTGGCGGAGGTGCTTGGTGGCACCTACGTTCGCGACGCCGGTGACGCAGGCATCGTCGCGTCGCTGGACCACCTCGCCGGTCCCGACTTCGATCCGGACACAGTCGCTGCGCAGGTTAGAGAGTTCTACGAGCACACCACGCGCTTCGCGCTAGACATCGTTCCCGAATGGCGGACCTGGGTGCGTCCCGGATACCTGCTCTACAGTTCGCTGGTGGCAAAGCCACTCGGTCAGGCGAACCTGCCGATGAACCAGCGCCAGGCCCAGCGCGGCGTGCGCAGCCGGATCGACACGATTGACGTAGACCGCGACGAGATCATCGACATCCGCGGCTGGATCCGGTCCTTCGCCGCCACGGGCGAACCCATCTATGTGGGGATCTACACCACTTACCGCCACGACAACCGCGGTTACGTCAGCGTGGGGTTCCCATTGCCGCAGTCCAGCTTCACGGCCACCCTGGCGCCACGCGCACGCGCCGGTGGAGGCTTGGTGCTGACCAGTCGCAGCCCCCTGCCGCACACCGGCCATTACCTGACCTTCATCGAGCCCGCATCGCGCGAGATGACGACACTGGGCGTGCCCGGTTTCAAAGAGGAACTCGATGTCTACGTCATCGACGGCGAGCTGCGCGCTGATCACGCGTTCTGGCTCTTCGGGCTGCCATTCCTGGTTTTGCGCTATCGCATCCGCCGCAAACCTGCACGCCCGGCCCCGGAAGCCGAACCGTCGGCGTGACCTGTCGATCAAGGGATCCGTGGGCTAGGGTCGGAACCCACGTTTCCCGGGTACGCACCGCAAATCTTCGGCGCTAATCGACGTACGGCCGCTGCTGATCTCGGGGCCGCGCTGCGGGTTAAACCCCGCTGGGGTGGGCTTAAGCCGGAATTTGCCGGCGGACAGCTGGTCCTCACCGAGGGCCGGAAAAGACGGCGTCTCTTGATGACATCCGTCGAGCTCAGGCGATGCTGGGGTGCACCCAGACTGATTCATGATCAACAATTGGGCGCAGCAGGGCGGCGATCTCGGGGTCTGCTTGACCCTTGAGTTGATCACTGGCCAGTCGGCGTGCGATGCCGGCGACGAAGTCGGCGATCTGTACGCGTGGTTCTCGACTGGAATCGACGAGCCGGACATCGGTCAGTCGGCGGCCGGGATGGCTTGTGGCGTACGCAGTCGCGATGTCGGCTATGCGTTCTGGGGTCAATGCGGACTGTTCATCGTGGACCACGGAGATCGTCTGGGCGTAAGGGCCCCAATGGTGAACAGCGCGGTTCAGCGCCGGAAGCAGCGGCTCCATCAGCGGCGTCAGCTTGAAATTCTCCGCATAGGACCCCCTCGTAGCTTCGGCGATGGGCCGGGTCGAGCGCAGTAGGCGCATCACCTCAGTGAGATCGGCTGCAGCGGCTGACGTGGCCATGCTGTTGACGGCTGAATAGAAGGTCTGAACGGGCTCCCTCGGTAACCACCGATTGTTGGTTCGAAAGAGATTGGCAGAAAGGTTGAGGAATTCCTGCCACCTAGCCGTTCCGTAGCTTTGCTCGCCGTACCTGTAGAGCGTCAGCGTCAAACGCCGCATACGGGTCTCCCGCCCAGGGCTCGAAATCCCCGACACCGGCTGCGCGCCGATGAGCACGTCAACCATGCGGGCCAGCACAAAGAATCGGGTGTCGGTGAGGTGAACGTAGGCATTGCCGTGGATGGGACTGCTGGGCCCGAGGAACCAGAGCAGAATGGGCCGCCGCTGGGGTCGCAGAATTTCGGGCGACTTGTACTCGCCGGTGCCGCGGGCGCCGATTTCGCGTCGGAGATGCTCGATCAATCGGGCGGCTGGCTCTGGCTCGATGCGGGTGCTGGCGTGGGCAAAGACCGGGCTATGTCCGCCGCCGACCAGGTTTCCGCCAGAGAATCCTGATTCATCGCAGGAGATTTCGATGTGTCGCACTACCGGCGGCTGATGCGGCATGGCGATCTGCTCATCGAAGAGTGATCATGGCAATACGACCGAAACCGAGATCATCGTGTATGTCCGCGGCCTACCGGGTGTTGTCACCGTCAGATCGAGCGAGGACAACCTACGCTGTCCTTCTCGGCCGCCGGCGGTTGCCGAATCGGGCAGAAAGGCCACGACTGTCAGCCAATGGCGCTTGGAAGGACTTTATAGACCCACACGTGCTCATCGATAGTTACGGACCCGCGACTGGTAGCGCGCTTACTTGCTGGTTGTTTTTCTGCATCGCGGACTTTATGACTGCGCCCCGGTTCGTCGTGCCGCTGACCGGTGTGGTGTTGCTGAGGTTGTTGTCGTGCTCGAGGCTCCAGCCGTCCCATTCGCGGAAGGCGTGGTAGACCCATGACCAACCATTGGCCTCGTACATGTCGACTGCTTCGGTGAGCCAGAGCACGGCGTCGGCAGCTGGTGCGTTGCGGATGACGCTGAATTCGCCAATCAGGATGGGCACGTTGTACTTGAGCTGGAAGTTGCGGATGGGCTGGAGCTGGTTGATACGCGACGTCTTGTTGTAGCCGTTGTAGGGGTAATTTGCAGGGCAGGGCCAGCCGCGGAGACACTGGTGCGTAAACTGTGGGGCCGGTAGTCGTGGGCGGTGTAAATGACCTTGCTGTCCGGCAGCGGGGTGAGGTTGACGTAGCCCTGGGCCTGGCCGTTGGGGCCCGGATCCCAGATGACCCAGATGTCCGGCGCGATGCCATGGATGTTTTGGGTCAGCTTGGTCGCCAGCGGCCGCCATTGTGCGGGGGCCGTGGATTGCCCGGCGATTTCGGGCTCATTGAAGAGGTCGAAGCCCCAGATACCGGCACTGCGGGGTTTGAGTTTGGTGGCGATGCGGTTCCAGGCATCGACGAAGTAGGGCTCGAGGTCGGGCGAATTCCAAAGATCGGTCGTGCGCTCACTGATGGCGTATGGGAAGGGCGCCTGGTGCATGTCGACGATTACTTTCAGGCCCACGGCGTTGGCCCGCGACACCGTGTCATCTAGCGTGGTCAGGATGGACGGCCAGGCCTGCTGGAGGGTCTTGCCTTGGGCGCTGGCCATTTCGCGGGGATACATTTGCAACCGGATGACGTTGGCGCCCCAGACGTTTTTCATATCAGAGAGCATGGTATTTGTGACCTGACCGAGCTTGGCGGTCATGAAGCCGCGGACGATGGACGGCCTTTAAGCCGGCGATTGTGGCTGCCGGGGCCGGCGCAGTGGTCGTGGCTGCCGGGGCCGGCGCAGTGGTCGTGGCTGCCGGGCCGGCGCAGTGGTCGTGGTTGTCGGGGCCGGCGCAGTGGTCGTGGTTGTCGGGGCCGGCGCAGTGGTCGTGGCTGCCGGAGCCGGCGCAGTGGTCGTTGCCGTCGGTGCGGTAGTGGGTGTGGTTGTTACGCCGTTGGCGACTGTGAAGTTCGCCCGACGGCTGGAAGTGGTGCCGTCCGACCACGTCAGTACGATCCGGAGGCTGTGCGATCCATCGGCGAGCTTCTTGGTGTCGTACGGAACCGCTGTGCCGTCAGCGGCGGTGCCCGCGAAGTCAAAGGGTGGCTCTGTGTCGGTTCGAACGGGTGGCTTCGTCCGCCACCGGCTGTCCAGATAGAAATCGACCTTGTCAAGGGTTTCCGAGTCCCTCAAAAAAACGTAGATCTGTCCCTTCACCGTCGAGCCGTCGAGGCGCACCGCATTTGACCGATCCGGATTCAAGCTGAGAGCCAGCCTTGACCTTGTCGAAGCCGAGGCGGACCCAATGCCGAGGCCGCTCAGTGCGAGGGCGATGCTGACCGCGAGGACGACAACTACCTTGCGATGGCGGCGCACTGCCACCCGAGGCTCACGTGGAACCATGCCCATCCTCCGTGTCAGAAATCCGTTGTGCAAAAGCCATTTCCCGAGCAGACCAGATTGGCCAGCGCAGTCACAGTAGTCACAAAAACCTCAACTAGCGCAGGACTTTAATCGCATCACATCCGTCACGGCAACACTCACCCGCTGACTTTTGGGATTTCAGCGGCGACACGCCGATCAAGGGCGGATAACTTCACCGGTGTAATTTATTCTGCGGGAGTTTCCTGCTGCCGCCAGGTGCGCCGAGCTCCGATACCTTTGCCGCGAAAAAGCGCTTCCTGCTACCCGGCACCGCAAGAAGCGGATGCATCACCGGGCGCGGACAGGATCGAGCCACGTGTAACCACTTCCCCCGAGCTTGTGACCAAAGCGTTATCTGCCGGAGCAATCTAAGTCAGATTGATAACGAATTGTCAACCGGCGCGATGCTTGCCGAGCTGACTTGGCCATAGATCCACGTGGCTGATCAGAACCTTGTCAACAGTTCAACCGAATGGATCTCGCTAGAGCGTCAGCTGCCTGCGGTGGTGCTCAAAGTGTTGTGTGCCGTAGTGGTACACGTCGAAGACGTTCATCGCGTCCCGGAAGTAGGGGTCCCAGGCGGGTGGAAAATGCATAGTCACCCTCAACGTCTCCTCTGTTGCACCGGCGAGGCTGCGCTGGAGGCCGCGGATGGTCCGGTCCATCAGGGCGATCATGGCTGTCCTTGGCAAGATTTGGCCGCCGCCGACGGAGCCCACGTAGTTGATCACGTGGAATGGACGCCGGCCGGCATTGAGCGTGGCGGCGAACCGGCGGCTCCAGCTGTTCGGCCGTCTCCCGAAGGCACGGACGAGCGGCAGCAGGGTGCGCACGATCAGGTAGCCGAAGAGCATGTGGAACAGCAGCTGCCGGTTGGTCCAACGGGTGCCGTTGGAGTGTCGCCGCAGGCTGGCTGAACTGGCGTCGGTCAGGAGTTGGCGGAAGCTGTTCCGCGCCTGCTCCATCTCCTCGATGACTGCTGTCCGATCCATGCCAGCCGCTCCTCACCGTGAGGGTATCCAGGAGCGAGATCGCTGTGCACCACGGCGTAGCAGCCGCGATCAAACCCGCGATGCGTCACGGCCATGTGTGCTGGATGCGGCGCCAACGCTGCGGAGTGATGCCGTAGCGGTCTCGGAAGCGCCGGACGAGATAGGTGGCATCGCGTAGGCCGGTGCGGGCTGCCACCACGCCGAGCGGCAGATCGGTCTCGCGTAGCATCCGCCGGACCTCGGTCATGCGCCGCTCGGTGATCCACTCGAGCAGGGGCCGGCCGGTGCGTTCGCGGACCACCGTGGTGAGGTGTCCCGGGGTGTAGCCGAGCGCCTGGGCGACGTCTCCCACGGAGACGGGTTCGCGGAACGTCGCCTCGACTTCGTTGAAGACCCGCTCCACCAGCGGATCGGGCGCACCCGGGGACGCTGCGGGCGCCAGCCGCGCAGCCGCGACCAGGACTTGAGTAAGGAGTCCGGCCACCACCTCGCGCGCCCCGAGGCGGCGCGGATCGGCGAGCTCCTCGGCCAGCTCGGTCAGCCACGCCGACCAGCGTGCCCGGTCGGGTTCGGCGACCAGACCATGCCCGGCCCCGGGCGCGAACATCGCGAGCAGCGGATGGTGGGCCCAGGCCAGCGGGGAGACTGCAGCCAAGGCAGGCACCGCATCTGGTGTGAACGCGACCGACCATGCGCGGCAGTGGACCAGCTGGATCACGGCCGAGATGTCGATGACCTGTCCCGGCGGCACAGCGTGAACCTGTCCGGGGCTCAGCGGCCGCTCGGCACCGTCGACCTCGAACGAGCCCGCGCCCTCCTCGACATAGACCAGGACGAGGAAGTCGTGCGCGTGCCGGTGGTCCGGCGCAAGCTCGGCGTGGGCGGCCTCGGTGTCGAAGCGGATGACCGAGACCGGTGGCACGCCCGGACGCTGCTCGTAGCGGTAGATCGGCGTCCCATCAGGGCGCACCGTCCGCACGCGCGAGGAGGGCCCAGGTGAGCCCTTGACCGAAGAATGTGCCATCGTCTCCGACTTCCGTCCTGTTTTGGAACCGAAGGATGTCCAATGCTTGGACGTGACGACACTAGGTCTATCACGGGCCACCGAGCCCGGCGCGTTACCGAACACAGGGGAGCACCCAAATGACAGAAGCGACCAACGTACGCATTCTCGACCAGCGCACGCCGGAAGAGCGAGACCGCCCGTTCCTGCCGGGCATGGGCAGGACCTGGCTCCTCCCGCTCTACGACATCTTCACCCGGCTGGTCGGCGGTCGGGCGCTGCACGAGCGTGCGGTCGAGCTCGCCGGCATCCTGCCCGGCCAGGCGGTGGTCGACATCGGCTGTGGAACCGGCAACCTGTCGTTCGCCGTTCTCGCGGCTCACCCGGACGCCCGGGTCACCGGTCTTGACCCGGACGAAGACGCTCTGCGCAGGGCCGCCCGCAAGGCGCACCGCCGCGGCGTATCCCTCACCCTCGTCCAGGGATACGCCGACCGGATCCCCGCCGAGGACGCCTCACTCGACCACGTCATCTCGTCGCTGGCGCTGCATCACGTCGACGACGACGGCCGGGTCGGGTTCGCGCACGACGCGCTCCGCGCCCTGCGGCCGGGAGGCAAGGTCACTGTCGTCGACTTCGGCGGACCGGCACCCAACGACCAGGATGCTCATCACCCCACCCATGGCCACGGTCCGGCCCACGCCCTCCGTCACCTGCCTCGCCTGGTGCGCACCCGGGTGGCCAGAAGCCCGGCCCTGGCCCGCAACCTTGGCGACGGTATCGTCGCGCTCCTCGTCGAGGCCGGATTTGGGGACGCCCGCGAGCTCGAGCACGCCGACCACAGGATCGGCCGGATCACCTTCGTGCAGGCGACCCGCCCCTAGCCCAGCCACCGTCCCCTCCGGACGGCCAACCCTCAAGCCGGTCGATGTGCGCAGAGGGGACTCAGCGTAGATAATCTTCGTATGCGCGCAGATACGCGGACAAATCGAATGATTGGCATGCCCGCCGCGGCCGGTGAGGATCTGGTCGGGGTGGCGGTCGAGGTGTTCTCAATGCTTGCCGACGCCACCCGGGTCAAGATCGTTCTGGCGCTGGCCGACGGCGAACTGTCGGTCAACACCCTCGCCGACCTGGTCGGCAAACCAGCCGCCACGGTGTCGCAGCACCTGGCCAAGCTCCGCATGGCCCGGATCCTCACCACTCGCCGGGACGGCACCCGCGTGTTCTACCGGCTCGCCAACGAACACGCCCACCGACTTGTCACCGACGCGATGCTCCAGGCCGAGCACACTGTCGAAGACCACCCCCGGCACCACCGATGAGCCCACACCAAGATCGCGGCGAGCTGCATGATCATCCCGGCTCGGGTCATCACGACCACAGGGGACACTCCCGCAACCATCCGAGTGGGTCGCGTGGCCTTCTGCGTCTGATGTTTGTGCCGCATAGCCACGACCTGGCCGACAGCGTCGACGACGCGCTGGAAGCCAGCACCGCGGGTATCCGGGCGGTCAAACTCAGCCTGCTCGTGCTCGGCGCAACTGCAGCACTTCAACTCGTGATCGCGCTTGGCAGCGGCTCGGTGGCCCTGCTCGCCGACACCATCCACAACTTCTCCGACGCAATGACCGCCCTGCCCTTGTGGCTGGCGTTCCGTCTCGCCCGGCGGCCCGTATCACGCCGCTACACCTACGGTTACGGCCGGGTGGAAGACCTCGCCGGGCTGTTCATCGTGGCCATGATCGCCCTGTCAGCCATCCTCGCCGGATACGAGTCCATCCGCCGCTTCCTCACCCCCCAGCCACTGACCGGGCTCGGCTGGGTTCTGGTGGCTGGTCTGATCGGGTTCGCCGGTAACGAACTCGTCGCGCTCTACCGGATCCGGACCGGCCGCAGGATCGGATCCGCCGCCCTCGTCGCCGACGGCGTCCACGCCCGCGCCGACGGCTTCACCTCCCTCGCCGTCGTGATCGGAGTGATCGGCGTCTGGGCTGGTTTCCCCCTCGCCGACCCCCTGATCGGCCTGCTGATCAGCATCGCCATCCTTGTCCTGCTGATCGGCACCGCCCGCGACATCGGCCGCAGACTCCTCGACGGCGTCGACCCCGCCCTGGTCGACCAAGCCGAAACCAGCATCCGATCACTGCCTGGCATCACCACCGTCGACGAACTCCGCATGCGCTGGACCGGTCACCGACTCACGGTCGAAGCCGCCGTCATCTCCGACCCCGACCTACCGGTCGGCCAGTTCCACGAGATCGAACACAACGCCGGCGACCTACTCCGCCGCCGGCTGCCCCACCTGGGCAGAGTCCGACTCATCCCCATCGCACACCCCACCAACGAGCCCCAGCAGGATGTTGGGGTCTAATCGGCTTCTACCTGCACCGCCGGTGTGATGGTGCAGTTTTCGCCAGATGAGCCAGGCCAGTCCGATTGCGAGTGCGATGGTGACCGCGGTGCTGATCGGTTGCGAGTACCGGCTATAGCCATGTCTCGATGAGCGCCTTGAGGTCGGACCCCAGCTCCTGCTGGAGCCTGGGTCCGAAGGTGACCCGATGAACGCCGAGCGACTGCAGGTCGGCCAGTGAACCTGCGGTCGAGCCGCTGCGAGGGTTGGCGATCACGTTGACGGGACCGGACAGCTCGTTGAGCAGGGTGCGCAGGGTAACCGCGTCGGGCACCCCCACCGGGTAAACGCACCGGGCGCCAGCGTCCTCGCAGGCGCGGAGCCGGGTGATCACCTCCGCGACCGGGTCCTCAAAGGTGCCGGCCGGCTTAAGGAAGACATCCGTCCGGGCGTTGATGACGACGTCGACGCCCGCACTGTCGGCAGCCTGCCGCAGCCCGCCAATGTAGTCGGCGTGCTCCTCGACGGACCGCATCCGCCCTTCAGAGTGCACCGTGTCCTCGACGTTGAGGCCGACGGCACCGGCGTCCAGTATCCGGTCGATGAGCCTCGCCGGTGCGGTGTCGTAGCCCGACTCGACGTCGGCGGTGACCGCCCGGTCCGGCGCGGCGCCGCAGATCCGGCGTACCCCGTCGAGCGCGTCGTCCAGCGACATGTCCTCTTTGTCGTCCTGTCCGCGGGAGTCGGCGAGCGGGTGGCTGCCGATGCTCAGTGCCGGGAAGCCCGCCTCGATCACCACCTTGGCCGACCAGGCGTCCCATACGGTGGGCAGCACCAGCGTGCGGCCGGTGTGGTGAAGGTCGAGAAGGATGCGGGCACGGGTCGCGAGGTCCATACCGCTCAGGCTGCCACGCGACCCGGGCGGGCATTGGGCCGACCGCTCGGCTTTGTCCCAGATGGACCTACTGGACGCGGTGGTGATCGGTGCCGGACGGGCCGGCCTGGCGACGTCCTCGCACCTTCGCCGGAGAGGCGTCCGTCACGGCCTCCTCGACGCCAACCCACGCCGGCTGGCGGTTACCAGGCGAAGGTTGCGGGTGATTCATCGGATTGCGACGTGTTGTTCGGCCTGCTAGATCCAAAAAGCCAGCCGCCCCCCTCAATGGTGATCAAGAACGTGATGGCCATCGCCGATGCGTCGCCGAGAGCATCAACGGTTGCCTGAACAGCCGGCGCTGCCTGCCGGACGAGCCGGCGAGCCGCGTCCTCCTGGCCGGTCTCCAGCAGGCACATGGCCAGCAGGCCAGCTGCCTGAAGCCGGAGGAACATCGGCATGTGGATGTGAGCCGATCGTTCCCATGCCTCTTTGAGGACAGGGACGGCTTCCGCGCGGCGGTCCATGCCCGACAGCACAGCACCGAGCGTGATCCTTGCGATGACGTATCCCTGCAGAGTCGGGTCGGTCTCCAAGCTGGCTGCCCGTTCAACACAGGCCAGCATCACGGGTGGATCGGCTCGCACGTCCGGGTCGTACGCGGCGCGCAGCATCGCGGCCGCGGCGGCGAGGCTGCGCCAACCTTCAATTGGACGGTCCTCTGCCAAGTGGGCCTCTGTGAGGTCGAGCAGCGCGGGAACGCGGTCGGGTTGACCGCTCTGGGCGGCCGCGCCCGCCATGCTGGCGCCATGTCAGCCCCGCCGTCATCCGTCCGTCTAAGCATGATGCCCCGAATCGGGACGATTTGGAATGGCGAGAACCGATCATCAGGCACCTGCCGCAAGTCAAGCGGAATTTTGAAAAATCGTGTACCCAAACGTGGCGGCCGGCGAGTGGGTGCGGTGGACGCGCACCGGCCCTTGAGGATCCCCAGGTACCGGAGGCCGCGTCTCTATTCTTCGGTAGGTCTCCGAGCTTCGCCCGTGGCACCAACCCGACTCTCGGCCCGGGCGGCAGCCTCCATCTTGGAGAGGTCGAAGACCGATAGGACCAGGGTGCCGGTACAGAGGAACCCCGTGGCCAATGACAACAGGATCGCCCATGTGAGGTCTTCCCTGGTCGGATGAAGCCCACCTAAAACCCACGGGATAGCTACAGGGCCAGGATCCCCGCCGAGGACACTACGTCGTTTACCAACACGGCCCTCGAGCGGGTGAGCTTTGCCAACGCCCGGATACGGAGGGACGTTGCGACGTTCGCTGCAAGGAGCAGGAGGCTGAGCACGGCGAAGAACACCGCTGGTCCAGATGGACTCCAAGGCAACCAGCGAGAGCGACAGCGCGAGGGTCATCCCGTAGAGAACCAGGACGATCCTGGTGCCTGCCCGGAGGTAGGACGTTGCGGCCTCGCGGGCACGTCCCAATCGGCGAAGGCCGGTTTCGACGTAGAAGAACGCACCCACCAGGAGGAGGCCAATCAGTGTCGCGGCGATCTCGGCGACGCTGAGAAGAAACACGTCCGAGACCGGCCTCACGGCCGAAGTCTAATGAGAGAAGTGCGCCGATCGAGGAACCGAGCCAGGAACCGAGCGATGAGGTCGCCAAGTTCGATCAGTACTGGAAGACGAGAACGGGCTGGACGTCTCGATCACGTCGGCGGGAGAAGGCCACCACTTCGACGGAAGCCGATGGTCCTGGTCACCGTCAAGATCAAGAACAAGACCGGCGAAACCTGGGACGCCGGTGACTCCGTGTGCGAGCTCTCCTTCGGGCCGGAGGGCGCTTGCCCAGACCGACGAGGAGCTCGCTGCATCTCTGCCGCTAACTAACTAGGCGGTGAGTCAACGGGGACTCGAACCGTAACCCCCTTGCTTGCAAGATTAACGATCACCGGCTTCATTGTTCTGATCACGCAGCTGTCTGCGTGGCGTTGGTGACCACTTCAGCAATTTCCCAGCTCGTAGGACGCCCGGCCGCGCTACCGCGGCGACCGCGGTTGCTGGCGGGTCAGTCGGCGGGGTCAGCGGTCGGCGCGGATGACGTCACCTCGCCGGAGGTCCGCGGTGGGCGGCGTCGACTCGCGACCGCCCCGGATGAGCGTGGTGTGCTCGAACACCATCGGGAAGGTGCGCACCCCACGATCGTCGCTGGGGAGCGAGGGGCGGTCCTGGATCTGCACGTGCAGGTGCGGCGCGAGCGAGCCCCCCGTGTTGCCGACGGCGGCGATCCGCTGCCCTCGGGTGACGGACTGGCCTGGGCGCACCAGCGTGCTGCCCTGCTGGAGGTGCATCGAGCACCACGTAGTGCCCTCGGCCGATGTCGAGGACGATCGCGTTGCCTTCGCCCTGGCCGAGCTCGCCGACAGGCTGCTCAGCGAGGTCGTCGCGGACGCTCACGACGGTGCCTTCGGCCGGTGCCAGCACCGGCTGACCGAAGCCGTGCCAGGACGCGTGGTGTTCGGGGTCACCCACGAAGGCCTGGCCGTCGACCAACCGGGCGAAGTCGAGGGCATTGCGCACGTGCGGACTGCGCGTAGTGGTGGCTCAGCAGCGTGCTGCGACCGCCCGCGATCATCGCCCACTCACCCTCCAGCGGCAGGTCGACGGCCACCGCAGCCCTCGGCGAGGCGAGGGCGGGTGCCAGGGAGACGGCCAGGAAGACACTGAAGGACAGGACGGCGAGGTTGCGGACGGGCCGCACCCGGCGGGCGGGCACGAGCGCCAGCGCGGCGAGAGCCAGGGCCGCCAGCTGCACGGCGACGGTGGCCTGTTCGCCGGAGATCCGGTCGGACAGCGGGAGGCCGAGGATTTGGGCGTAGAACGGGAGGTTGGTGAACGTCCCTAACGCTCCGGCGATCAGGATGAGCGCGGCGAGCAGCGCGTAGTTGAGCAACTGCAGCAGGTGCGGCCGCAGGTCCGGACGCAGCGGCTGGCGGAGCAAATCGAGCTCGGCTCGCCCCCGAAAAGCCTGCACCGGGCGCGTGGCTACGGCCGCGACCGCGGCGACCAGGACGAGGATCGCGACAATCAGGTCCAGGGCGAGGTCGCCGAGGAACACGATCAGGGCGGCTGCCAGCGCCGCCAGCGCGATGTCGGCCACCACCGCGGCGGCGCTGGAGAAGCGACGCGACCGCGGTCCCTCCGGGCCGGCCGTTCGACGACGGTGGTCATGGTTGCCCTCCCGGTGGGGAATGGGCGTTTGCATGGTCGTACCTCCTCGTACGGAGCGGATCACAGCCATGCTTGCAGTGTCCTGGAAGACCGGGTGGCCCGGCACCACCCCCGCTGCGATCCACCCGGGGTGGCCCGGCGGACGGCGCGGTATCGGCGGGTGGGCGTGCGGTCTTCTGCTCGCGCAACAGCACCACGCCCAGAGCGTGCAGACCTGCAGGAGCGGCAAGACCGCGCCGCACTACCGGCAGCGGGTCGGGCGGTTGACGCCGTCGATGATCCGAAGTTCAGCTGGATGGAATGGTGGTCGCACAGAAAGGATTTTCAGGCCCAGAGTGGTCGCCGCGGCGGGGGCGTAGTGGTCGGTGTCGCTGATGATGACCTTGCGGCCGTAGGTGGCGGGTGGATCTTCCAGCCAAAGGTACCTGGGGCTCCGGGCGGAGGGGCGCCCGCCGGCGGCGAAGACTTCGTCGTCGTAGCAGAAGATCCACTCGGCCTGGCTGTCGAACAGCGGCTGGTTGACCTTGGTCTAGTCAGGGACGGGGAACCCACATGCCGGCCGACACCGGGCAGGCCAACGCCGGCAAGACCAACACCAAGGGGATGGCCGGCAGCTTCAGCTTGCGCTGAGCGATCTGAGAAGCAATGAAGCTCCGCGGCTGCTCGGCACAGGCCTAAATGAACAAAAAATTAGCAGGGGGTCTAGATTGCTGTACTTTCTGCTGTACGGACCCAAAAGTACAGCCGCCAAGCAGGGGCAAACCCGCCGTGACTAGGGGTGGAGCCAACGGGACTCGAACCCGTAACCCCTTGCTTGCAAAGCGGCGGAGTGGGCCTCGTTGAGCGTCATTCGTGCCTGGCCAGCCGCGAATAGTCGCGTCCACTACCGCCAGGTTGCGCTTTTGTTGCTGCACTTTGCTGCTGCAGGTTCGCTACCGCTGAGACGCTGACAAGTCGGGGAGTGTCGCCATCAGCGGGATAGGGTCTTCGCTCCAGCCACCATTCGGCCAGCAGCAGCGCCACAGTCCAGGACAACCAGCCGGTGATGCCTGCGGTGACCTGGACGAACCAGGTCTCATTGCCGGCGAATGTCGTGTTCTGTTGCGGCTGCAATACAAGGAAGACGGCCACGGCCACGAACCGGTTGAGAATGATCGAGCAGGTCAGCGTGAAGCTTCGGATCATCCACCGTCTGT
This sequence comes from uncultured Actinomycetota bacterium, assembly GCA_963808495.1. Lineage (GTDB taxonomy): Bacteria > Actinomycetota > Actinomycetes > Propionibacteriales > Propionibacteriaceae > Microlunatus. The sequence goes on along the minus strand of CAWEGC010000007.1, from coordinate 435,095 downwards.
GCTCGACAAATCTGCCGCGCCGAGCCATCACGAATCCGGTGAGAGTTATGCCTAGCCATAGCAGGGCCATCATGACGCTGCTGACCTTGATAACGGGCCCGAACGGCGTGGTGGCCGCGAGAACCAGGCCGGCTAGTCCGCCGGGCAGCACTCCGGCTAAGACGTACGTCCGGCCGATCCGGCGATGAGCTGTTCGGTGATGGTTGCGGAACCAGGGCCAGATCTGGAATACGACGCAACCAAGCGCGATGGACCCACAGATGACGTGGAGAACCAGCAACGGGTAGTGCAGCGGGAAGTCCGATGGTGCTGGCACCCGGGACCGGCTGGGATCCAGGCTCAGATATGGCGGCAAGGAGAACGTCCCGAAGACAACGATCAGGAATGCCAGTGGCGCTATCCAAGGTCGCCGCCACCAGTGGACTGGAGTCCCGTTGGGTTTGCCCACAGGCTCTACTTCCTCATCTGCGTACGTCATACGCAGCAGCGTACCATATACGCAGTTCTTAGGATGGCAACGTGGACGATGTGACTGCGGAGGTCGAGCTGCCGGAAAGCCTGCGACGGCTCTGGAGTCGTGCCGGGCCAGCGAAAGAGCGCCGAACAAATCTGAGTCTGGAGCGAATCGTCAGTGCAGCAATCGCAATTGCCGACACTGAAGGGCTCTCCGCCTTATCTATGGCAAGGCTGGCCGACCGCCTTGGTAGCGCTCCTATGTCGTTGTATCGGCATGTTGCCAGTAAGGAGGAGCTCTACGACTTCATGATTGATGCCGCGGCGGGGGAGCTAGGCGCTACGGTGAAGAACGATTGGCGAGCAGGGCTGACGGCGTGGATTGCCGATCTTATGGCGATTTATCGGCGGCATCCGTGGATCCTCCAGCTGCCCCTGACCAGGCCGCCACTCGAGCCTGGCCAACTTGACTGGCTGGAGCGTGGATTACTTGTTCAGCAGGCCACGCCGTTGACCATGACGGAGAAGATGGGGATCGTGCTGACCCTGGTCGAGTACGCCAGAGGGCACGCCGCGATTGCTAGCAGCCTAGAAGGTGCCGATGCGTCGTTTGGGCTACCGCTGCCATACGGTCAACTCCTCGCTCGGCTGGTTGACGAGAGCCGATTTCCAATGCTGACTGCTGCGGTAGATGCCGGGGTCTTTGAGCCTCCTCCAGCCGATCCTGAGACCGATCTTCAGGACGACTTACAATTTGGCCTTAATCTGATCTTGGATGGGGTGGCGGCCCTTATCCACAGCAAAGCCTGACCAACAGGGTCGCCTGATGATCCTGCTCCGCGCCCGAGCCCAAGGTGCAGTTCGCGGTGCGTAACCCGGGGCACGCCGCGCCCAGCACGCAGCACATGTTGGAGCCGCCCGTTTGCGGGGGCGATATCCGCCTCGAGGCGCCAAAATGCCTGTCACGGTAACCGAGATCTGGGGCTACCCGGTGAAGGCGATGGGCGGTGAACGCCTCGACAACGTCGCGGTGGATGAGCGCGGCATGGTCGCCGACCGGATGTGCGTCAGTGCGGGTTTGTAGGGTAGTCCGCTAGCCCTGACTCCAGCCGGGCCAAGGCGCGGCTGGCCTGTGCGATGGCATCGTTGCTGAGTTGTGCGCCGCGACGTCCGGCTAGGACTGCGTTGCGAACGTGCTCAATTAATCCGCGATGGACCGCCATTAGTGCGCTCGCGGCTGTCCACGCCTCGATGTCGTCGTCGGCTGATCCGGTTTCCGCAGCAGTACGCCGGCAAGTCGTGCTGTGTAACGCGCTGTGATTTCCCGCTCCCGAGCCTGCAGCGCGAGGCTGGCCCGGATCAGCATCGCGGCCTTGGCGATCATTTCCGTACGAGCCGGGAGTTGATCGAAGCCCGCGAGCACCATCCGACCGAAGGCGGCCACCGCCGACTCATCCGGTGCACGCTGCTGCACAGCCGCAATGAGCTGCTCCTCGAAGAGCTCCATCCGGCCGAAGACGAGGTCTTCCTTGGTCGGGAAGTAGTTGTAGACCGTCATCTCTGAGAGTTCCGCGGCTCGAGCGATCTCGGTCACGGTTACTCCGTCGAACCCGCGCTCGACGAATAGGCGGGTCGCCGCGTCGAGGATCAGCTGCCGCGTCTGCTGCTTCTTTCGCTCGCGAAGCCTCGGTTCAGCCATGTCTGAAGCTTATCCCAGATTTGGGTTGCTACAGATTTATAGTTACTATAAGAACGTAGTAACTAAACAAACCACTCCGTAAGGATGACCATGACCACCCGCGCCGACTTGACCACTCGCCTACTCGCTTTGGGGGGAGTCATCGGACCGCTGATGTTCGTTGTGGCCTGCACCATTGCTGGCTTCCTACGGCCGGGTTACTCGCCGCTTCACCAGGCCATCAGCGACCTCGGCGTCGGCCCCCTTGCCTGGTTGCTCAATGTTCCGCTGATCGTGATGGGGCTGCTGCTGATCGCCTGCTGCGCAAGCTTCCTGCGAACGCTTGGCCCAGCGCTGGGCGATCCGTGGCGGTGGGTTTGTTCGGGACTGCTGGCATTGCCCGGCCTCGGGTTTGCCTGGGCCGGCATCTTCACCGAAGCGCCGCCGACAGTGACCCTCCACTGGGTTGTCGGGATGCCGCTGGTCGCCATCGGATCCATCGCCGGCTTCCTGGTCACCGGCAGACACCTCCGCCGCCTAGATTCCTGGCACGGCATCGGCACCTACTCGATCGCCGCAAGCGTGGCGTCCCTCGCCCTGATCATGGTCATGTTCGGAACATGGAACCTGGGCATAGGCGGCGTAACCGAGCGAGTGTTTTTCGCAGAGATCATCGCCTGGTACGTCGTTGTCGGCTGGCGACTGGCTAACAACCCCTCAAGGCCCAACCGAGACGCGCCACGACCTCACGACCGGCCTCACATCATGTCGAGTCGTCGATAACTTCGCACGAAGATCAAAGTGAAGCCAGAGGAGTGAAGGCCAGTCCGGGCAGGCTCTAACTGCTGTCCAGCTCGCAATGGCCGCCCTCTGGGTCGATCTGAGCTGGATCAGATTGGCCATGGCTGCTGCCATAGCGCTGTTGCTGCTCGGCGCCGCGTTTGTTCCTGCAGTCTTGGCGCGCACATGATGCCGAAGTAACGATTAGCCAGATCGCGGTGACGATGGATGTATATAGCCAAGTGACCAGCGGCTCGACTTTGAGAGCGTTGAGGCGCTCGGCGAGCGACTCGAAGGCCATTGAGTATCGCCGCCCGCCGGCACCGTTGCTGTACTTTGCTGCTGTACTCGGGTCTTCGGCAGTTAATTCGGATAGCGAGAGTGCCGCTGACTAGGTGAAATAGTGGAGCCAAGGGGACTCGAACCCGTAACCCCTTGCTTGCAAAGCAAGTGCGCTACCAATTGCGCCATGGCCCCTTGGCAATCATCCCTTGTGGATGCCTCTTGCCGCTGAGGACGAAACCCTCATCAGGCGTCCGCCCCCTCGTCTGTGTGCACCGGCTGTGAAACCAGGCTGGCGGCACCGTCCACAGCCTTCTGAGCGATGGTACCGACTGGGCGGCTATACACGTCGCTCGTGATCACAATCGAGGCCTGGCCAGAGAAGCTTCGAGGCGATGAGTTCGGCGGTTCGACGTGCAGTGACGGCTACGCGGGTCTATTCACCATGGGTGGTCCAAAGAGCGTAGGGCAGCCTCGAGTCCGGCGGCAATCTCGTTCAGGGCAGGGGAGATGGCCGCTTGGTCCCCAGCTTGCAGCAATTCCTCAAGACGCCCACGTGACCCTCGTACTGCATCTCGCAGGGTGCGTGTCTCAGTTCGACTGGCGTCGTCCGGGGCCGATGCCTCCAGTACGGTCAGCCGATCCTCGACCGCGGATATGCGATTCGCCCCCACGCTCCAGCCGCCCTCGACCTGATCAAGAGAGCCCGATTGACCAAGCTCAGGGACGAGCACTCGGGCAAACCACTCCACCTCTTGCTCGGCCGTTGCAAAATCAGTCCTCCAGACTCTCCGACGGTGTGCCCGGACGAGAAGCGGCGTCGCTACCGCGGCTGCAACCAGCAAACCCGCCAGCGCCCACCAAACCCAGGAGTTCCCACTTGTTTCGGCGGCCTCCCCCGTCGGGGACGAGGACGGCGACAGGCTGGCAGTCGGCGATGGGCTGGCAGTCGGCGATGGGCTGGTAGTTACCGACCGGGTGACAGTCGACGGACTCGGCGTCGCAGTGACTGTTTGGGTTGTGGTGGAGGTCTCGCGGATCGGTGACCGCGACGGATTGTTCGTCGCCGTTGGCGTCGATGTCGGTTCTTGAGGGGCTGTCGGCTCCTCTGTCGGCTCCTCTGTCGGCCGGCTCGATGGGAGTGCTGGACTCGGTTCGGTGGGCGTTGGACTGGGAACCCCCGGGCGCTCAGCCGACCTGGTGGGAGTCGGCAGGGACACCGTCGGCGTGGGCAGTTGGCTTGCTGAGCGTGATGGCGCTGCCGATCCCTCGATGTTGCCACCGCCGGCGCATGACGTGAGCACCGCGACAGCCACAGCAATGCCAGCCATGCTCATGACCAGCGTTCCAAACCCGCCGCCGGATCCAGCCCTCATCACACGACCCCCGATGCAACGCCTGTTTGAAGCTAGCTCCGGCTGGCGTTGCCGGCGTGACATCGTAGCGTCGTTGGGGCTGAGCCATGTCGAAGGCCGCCAACCCGACGTTGGCTCGGGCACCCTTCGCTCGTGCGGGGCACCCTCCCAGCGGGCGCCGCGGCAGACGCAGGGGTGGCTCGAGCTTGCACCGGCCAAGCTGGGCGAATCCGGCGGGATCGACCCAGACCCGCCTCGCCACGTACTCTTGTTTGCCATGTGGTCGCAGCGCGAGGTCATCGACTATGCGCTGCAACGTCGCTCCACCCTCGAGGCGCTCAAGCGCCCCGGCCGCTCGCTAGCCCGCCATGACGCGTGTGATGCCGACCCGCTGCTGATCCGTGCGGCGAAGTATCACGGCGAACCGGCCAGCGGTCCGTGCCCGGTATGTGAGTCGACCGAGATGGTTGTGCTCAGCTACGTCTTCGGCGACCAGCTGGGCCAATACTCCGGTCGGATCAAACGGACTGCCGAGCTGGAGGAGATGGCGCACGAGTTCGGGGAATTCAAGGTTGTCGTCGTCGAAGTCTGCCCAGCGTGCGGCTGGAACCACATGATCCTGTCGTACCTCCTGGGTGACGGTCGCAAGCGCAAGCCGCCCCGTCGCCAGCAGACCGTCGAGGACATCTATGGTTGATCCCCGGTGGGGGCCGGTGGAAAGTCACCCCCAGAACGCTGCAGCGCGCCCTCGCAGGGCCAAAGGGGGCCCTGCGCCGAGCCCCGATCGTCCACCGGGCCGGTTGAACACCTGGCTCATGTGGATTGGCATCACGCTGGGTGCGCTCATCCTTATCGGCATCGTAGGCACCACCACCACGATGCTCATGGGCTATGCGAGCACCAACGTGCCCGAACCCAATGCGGAGTTCAAGACAGCGACCACATTCGTCTATTACAGCGACGGCAAGACCGAGCTCGGCAGTTTCGCCATCCAGAACCGGCAGCCGATCACGCTGAAACAGATGCCGGACAGCATCAAACAGGCGGTGGTGGCCGCGGAGAACCGCTCATTCTGGACCGACAAGGGTGTTTCCGTTCGCGGCATGACCCGCGCCGGCTGGACCATTGCCCGCGGCGGCACCTTGCAGGGCGGTTCAACCATCACTCAGCAGTACATCAAGGTTCTCTACCTGAACTCAGAGCAGACCCTTACCCGCAAGTTCAAAGAGCTGTTCCTCGCCTACAAGATCAACAAGCAGCTCAGCAAGGACCAGATCCTCCAGGGCTACCTCAACACCATCTACTTCGGGCACGGAGCCTACGGAGTTCAGGCCGCCAGTAAGGCCTATTTCGACGTGGACGCCAAGGAACTCAGCGTGCCGCAGGCCGCTTTCCTCGCCGCCGTCATCAACAACCCGGCTGCGCTTGATCCCGCCGACGAGGACAACCTGCCGCGGCTTCAGGAGCGCTACAGCTACGTCCTCATGTCCATGGCCGAGACTGGCGCCATCACGCCAGAGGAAGCGGCCAAGTATGCCTCGACGTTGCCGAAGTTCCCCGACGTACGGGCCAATCAGCGCTTCGGCGGCCCCAAGGGCTTCCTGCTCAAGATGGTCGAGCGCGAACTGACCACGGCCGACATCGACGCCTCCCGGGTGCGTGGTGGCGGCCTGAAGATCGTCACCACCTTCGACAAGGACGCTCAGGACGCAGCCGTCAAAGCGGCCCAGAAGCACACCAAGGAGGCGGCCGACGCCAGCGGCGAGAAGGCCTCCAAGCTGCACGCGGCTATCGCGTCGGTCGATGTCGGCAGCGGGGAAGTGATCGCGCTGTACGGCGGCCCGGATTTCGTCAAGAGCTCCCGCAACTGGGCGACGACCGCGCGGCCCACGGCGTCGACCTTCAAGACCTACGCGTTGCAGCGGGCCTCGAGGACGGCTTCAGTCTGTACACCCGTCTCAACGGCAACACCTTCACCCCGCCGGGCGAGTCCACCCCTGTACGGAACGAGTACTCCTACCAGTACGGGCCTGCGGTCACGCTGACCAAGGCCACCACGGATTCGATCAACACCGCCTTCGTCGACCTCACCACCAAGATGGAGGACGGGCCGGAGAAGATCATGAAGATGGCTCAAGCGGCTGGCGCGCCGAAGGGTGCCGGCTGGGACAAGACCTCCCGGGTTCCGCTCGGCACCGCCGAGGTCAGCCCCCTGGCCCAGGCGGGAGCGTATGCCACCTTCGCGAACGACGGCACGTACGTGGCCAATCACGTGGTGAAAGAAGTCCGCGATCCCAAGAAGAAAGTCATCTACAAGGCCGACCCTGAGCATCGCCGCGCGGTGAGCGAGGACATCTCGCACGACGTCACCTACGCGCTCTCCAACGTCGTCGAGCAGGGCACAGGGCGAGCTGTCGCCACTTTGAACCGCCCGGTCGCGGGCAAGACCGGGACCAAGGACAGGGAAAACGCCGACGGCAGTGGTGACATCGTCTCGGCTTGGTTCGTCGCCTATACCAAGCAGATCTCCACGGCGGTGATGTATGTCGCCGGCGATGACGGCAATGCTGATCTGGACGAGTTCCGGCGTCCGGGCGATCCCACGTTCTTCGGCGGGACCTATCCAGCGCTGACCTGGGCGGACTACATGGCGAAGGCGACCGAGGGACAACCGATCAAGCAGTTCGCCTCGCCCGCCTACGTGAACAAGGACGAGTTCCCCTCGCCTGTTCCCACCCCGAGCTCCCAGCCGACCCCCACCGAAGAGCCGACCAGCAGCCCGACCGAAAGCCAGGATCCGACCGAAGCCCAGGATCCGACCGAGGCCCAGGATCCGAACGCCGCAACAAACGGCAGGGAGCCCAGGCCGACGAGTCCGACGACGACCGCGTCAAGCGTTCCGTCAACCAGCCAGCCGACCAGCGGAAAGACCAAGGGCGGCCGCGGAAGTGGCCCACCCGGCCGGGGGTGAGCCGGTGTCGGCCCAGGGGCTGACGACCGACGTCCCGTCCCGGTCGGACCGGCTGATCCGCAGCCTCAGCGAGGGTGTTGGAGGCCCTCTTGGCCGCCACGCCGTCCCCGGTCATCGTTGGTGGAACCCGGCTCGCGTTGCCCTACTCGTCGCCACCTGTACCTATCTCGCCGGTGTGATCTTTAGGCTGCCGTGCCGGATCACCGCGCCCGGGCAGGTCCCGGACAGCTACAAGCTGATGTGCTACTCCGACATCCCCTTGCTGTATCCGGATCGCGGTTTGCTGCAGGGCAACACCCCCTACCTGGAATCGGGCGACTATCAGGTCCTGGAGTACCCACCACTCACGGGCTGGTTCCTTGAGGCGGAACGGCTGCTCAGCAAGCTGCTGGGTGCGCCACAGGGGGCGAGCCTCTCGGAATTGGATCAGGTCCGATCCACCCTGCTGTTCCTCGATGTCAACATCGTGCTGCTTGGCGCCCTCTTCTTGATCACCGTCTGGGCACAGGTCTATACGGTGCCAGGCCGGCCGTGGGATGCGCTGATGCTGGCGGCTTCACCCTGTGTGGCGGCCGCCGCCTTGATCAATTGGGATCTCCTCGTCGTGGCGCTCACGGCCTGTGGCCTGCTGTTCTGGACCCGTCGGCAGCCGGCCCTGGCCGGCTTGCTGCTGGGCTTGGGCATGGCGGCGAAGTTGTATCCCGGTCTGCTCCTCGGACCGCTGTTCCTGCTGTGCCTGCGCTCGCGTCGGATGGCCGACTTCTGGTCGATGCTGTCGACGTTTGTGATCGGTTGGCTGGCCGTCAACCTGCCGGTGCTCATCCTGGCGCCCGACGCCTGGCGAAGCTTCTGGCAGTTCAACTCTGACCGCGGCGGCGATCTGGGCTCCATCTGGTACGTCCTCTCCCTCGCCGGCTACGACCTGGATCAGGTCAACCTGATCAGTCTCGGACTCTTTGCCGTTGGCTGTCTCGGGATTGCCGTCTTGATCATCTTTGCCCCTCGGCGACCGCGCCTGGGTTCGGTCGCCTTCTTGGTGGTCGCCGCCTTCTTGATCACCAACAAGGTGTATTCGCCGCAGTACGTGCTCTGGCTGCTGCCACTGATGATCTTGGCCCGGCCCCGCTGGCGGGACTGGACGATCTTCACCGCAGGTGAACTGGTGTACTTCGGTGCCATCTGGTGGCATCTCGGCGGCTACCTCAGCCCCGGGAACAGCGGGCCGGACCGGATCTATTGGCTCGCTGTCGTGGTTCGGATCGCAACTCAGTGCTGGGTCGTGATCATCGTTGTCCGGGATGCCCTGGTGCCCGAGCGGGATCCCGTACGAGCGGGAGGAGCGGACGATCCGTCGGGCGGCCGGCTGGATGGAGCGGGTGACGCACCATGGGTACGGCGTCTCCACGGCAAACCGGTGGTGCCGAGTCATGCTGCGTGAGTCGGCACGCGGGCAGCTGTATCCGCTGGACGTCCGCTCGGGGCGGATGGTCCTCCAGGCGTGGATCGCCAGCCGGGGACTGATCGCTGCCGTCGCTCTGCTGCTCGCGGTGCGGGAGGGGGGCAGTCTGACCGAGATGGTCAGCAACTGGGACGTGAATCACTTCACCAATCTCGCCGAAGGGGGCTACTACGCCGACCCCCGCGGCATCCTGATGGCCTTCTTTCCTGCTCTGCCGCTCATCCTGCGGGCGGGCCTCGAGCTCGGCCTGCCCATCGCGATCACCGGCGTCGTCGTGTCCTTGCTCTGCTCAGCGGTGGCGGCGGCCGCGCTGATCCGGCTGGGTGGCCCGTGGGCCGCGATCGCTTGGCTCTTCGCACCGACGGCGCTCTTCACGACCGTGCCTTACACGGAGGCGCTGTTCTGCGCAGCCGCCTTCTGGGCGTGGGAGCGGGCGCGATCCGATCGTTGGCTGGCGGCTGCCTTGATCACTGCGGTCGCCTGCACCGTTCGGGTGTCGGGACTGTTCTTGGTGGTTGCCCTGGTCGTCATGGTCATGACGACCAGGGAGCTGGATTGGCGGACTCGTGGTCGACGGCTCGCGTTGCTGTTGATTCCGACGGCGGTACTGGCCGGGTTCGTCATGTTTTTGTACTGGCTGACGGGCAGCTGGACGGCCTGGTACTCGGCGCAGTCGACGGGCTGGGTGCGTTCCATGACCTGGCCATGGCAGTCGTTCCTGCACACCGTTGATGCGATGAAGCCCGGCGCGTTCCCCGATCAACCCGTGGGTGACGGCGGTCTTCCGGGCGGAGATGGTGGCGATGGCACTCGGGATGCTGGCCACCGTCTGGTGTCTTGCCCGGCGGATGTGGGCCGAGGCCGCCTGGGTCGGCATCCAGGTGCTGGCCTTCTCGGTTTCCTACTGGTTCTTCTCCGTCAATCGCGCCACGTTGCTCTGGTTCCCGCTCTGGATGATGTTCGCCGCCTGGGGCACGCGGCGGCCGGAGCGGCGCGGTCTGCGGATCGCACACCGCTGCTTGGTGATCATGGCTTTCAGCGCCAGCGTGGTCTTGATGCTCTGGTGGTGCTGGCTGTTCTTCACCGGGTACTGGGCGAGCTGATCGGTCGGCGTCCCGCCAGCGCCGACGACCTACACTGAACCGGATGGATCGGCTGTGGATCGAGATGGACGGCCTCGCCAACCTGCGAGACGTCGGCGGGCTACCAACCCAGGACGGCGGCAGAATCCTTCCCGGCCGGCTGCTCCGCTCGGACAATCTGCAGGACTTGACTGAGCGTGATGTCGAGGCACTCCTCGGGCTCGGGCTCACCGACGTGGTCGATTTGCGTAGCGACTACGAGATCGAGGTCGAAGGCCCGAATCGGTTGACCGATCACGGCAGGGTGCGGGTACACGCGCACTCCATGTTCCGGGAATGGCGGGAGGGCGTCGGCAAGGACAAACCAGACGTCCGCCCCGAGGTGCTGCCCGCGGAGGCGCTGCCGTGGGTTGATCTGGAGCCCAGCGTGGACCTCGACAATGACATGGCCTCCGTCTACTTCTCCTATGTCGTCGACCGGCCTGACTCCGTCTTGGCTGCACTTCGGGCCATCGGTGGCGCATCCGGTGCCGTCCTGGTGCACTGTGCCGCGGGCAAGGACCGCACGGGCACCATCGTCGCGTTGGCCTTGTTGCTCGCCGGCGCCGACCGGGATGCCGTCGTGGCCGACTACGCGGCAAGCTCGGATCGGGTTGAAGGTGTGGTGAGCCGTTTGATGACCTCGCGTACCTATGTCGAGAACCTCCGGGACCGCCCCATTTCCAGCCATCTGAGCCGGCCGGAATCCATGAGAGCTCTCCTTGATCATGTCGAGCAGAGCTACGGTGGCGTGGCTCAGCTACTCTCCCGGATCGGCTGGACCGAAGAGGACACCAACCGGATCAGGGCCAAACTTCGCGGCTGAGCGACGGGGTCCTCTGAGCTCGTCGACGGGCTTCGGCGCACCATGTCGAGGGCCGATTCCGCCTAACGCTCATCAGCTGGTGACGATGTCGTCGACCGTCGCGGTGGTCAGGCGCAGCTCGACCGGCACCTCGTCGCCGATGGACGGCGGCTTCTCCTTCCGCGGCAGGAAGATCAGGCTCGACAGCATGTGCGGCGGCTCCAGAAACCAGCGTTTCTTTCCGTTGATCGTGTACGGGCTGAGCGCCAGCCCAGCGGCCTCCAAGGAACCGGTCGCCATAGCGATCGCCCGCTGTCGCAGTGTGGTTGCCGATGTAGGCGCCTCCATCCCGATGCCGTGCGAGGTACCACCGGCGATGACCACGATCCAGCCGTCTGCCGGGCACACTCGCTGTCGATAGCCCGCGCGCTCGCCACGCCGGATGGGATGCACGTCGAGGACCGTTGCCAAGGTTTCCCGTGTCGACTCCTCGCCCAGCCACAGCCGCGTTCCCATCCTCAAGCGCACCGGCACCGGCTCGCCTTGGGCGCCGCCCAGCTGACGAGCCAGCGCGGTCGTCTCCTCAGGAGGCAGGTGGGAGAACCAGAGTGGACCGGGTGCGACCTCTAGCGCCGCTCGGGCAAGCCGCTCCGCCTCTGCGTAGCGGCGCTCGGCCAGCAGGGGCAGGTGGATAGTCCAGCCTTCGAAGCGTAGCCGATCGAGCAGATGGGGCACCCGGTCAAGATCATCAGGGCGAAGGCCATGCCGTTGCATCGAGGTGAGTACCTCGATCAGCACGCGCGGGCGCGAATTCAGCTCAGCGATCCACGCAAGATCATCGGCTCGGGACACGGTCGTGATCACTCGATCGTCACCGGCGAGCTTCCGCGCGACGTCGCTATGCGCCTCCCACGGGTGCAAGATCACGATGTCGCCGGGGAACTCCTCCCGGACCTCGGACACCTCTCGGGCTGTGCCAACCGCGATCGTGTCGACACCCAGCTGCGCCGATTCCTGCGCCAGCCGCCGCAGTCCGTAGCCGTAGCCATTGCCCTTGATCACCGGCACCAGTCCCGGCGCAGCTCCGGCCACCGTACGCAGGTGCTCGTGCCAGCGCGGGCCGTCCAGCCGCAACGTCACCCCGGTCATGGCCGCGTCACCGGCGCCGCAGATAGAAGTCAAAAGCCTTGTACAGAACGACATTGAGCGGCAGGTCCCACTCGCCGACGTACTCCACCGCCTCGCCGCCGGTGCCGACCTTGAACTGGATCAAACCGAGGTGCGGGTCGTCGCCGGCAAGACCCTCGGTGATGCCGCGCAGGTCGTAGACCGTCGCCCCGGCCTCCAGCGCGTCCGAATCATCTGCCATTGCACTGCATTGGAACCGCGGACCTCACGCTTGGCCGTGGAGCTGGCGCCGTAGGAGTACCAGGCGTGCTCGCCGACTCGCACCCAGGTGGTCGCGGCAACGAGATCCCGATCATGGTGCGCCAGATAGAGCCGGATCCGATCCGGATCCTCATCGAGCAGCGCTTCGAACATCGTCTCGAAGTAGGACAGCGGACGCGGGGAGAAGTGATCACGCTCAGCCGTTTCCAGGTAGAGCAGGTGAAATTGCTCAAGATCATCGATCGTGCCTTGCCGCACGGTCACCCCTTCTTTGGCGGCCTTCTTGATGTTGCGGCGCCAGAGCTGGTTCATCCCGGCAAGTAACTCGTCCGCGGTCTTCCCGGCGATCGGCAGTTGGAAGACAAACCGCGGTTGGCCGGCGGCGAAACCCTCGTCGTCCGCTGGTGGCCGCCAGCCCAGGCCACGTAAGGCGTTGCGCAAACGAGTGGCGTGGTGGTCGATCATGTCCGGCATGGCATCGCTGAGCCGCTCGACCTCGTCATCGGCGATGGCGGCCTTGATCGTCTCGGCACGCCATTTGCGGGCGACGACCGGCGTCCCGATCCGGACACCGAAGGCGCCGGCATCTTTCGCGTACGCGGCCAGGGGCTTCAGCCAGGCGGCGATGTCGTCACTCTCCCAGTCGATCACCGGACCCTCCGGGAGATAGGCCAGATACCTCTTGATCTTGGGAAGCTGGCGATAAAGGACCAGGCCGGCGCCCTGGATCTTGTTGTCGTCGTCGAACCATCCGATCGACTCGCTCTGCCACTCACTCTTGACCTTGGCCCAGGCCGGAGTTTGCAGGAAACTTACCCAGGGACGAGTCGCGTTGAACGTGATGTGCTCGGCTGTGGTGATGGGCTGTACGGTGATGGCCACCCGACGAATCTAGTGCCAAGCGTGCGTACGTCTTGGCTTATCACGGCAGCTGAGCTAGGACTGGAACCCGGGATAGGCGTACACACAGGGGATAGCTGGGCCGCGTGGGGAACGCTGACCAAGCGATGCGTCCGGCCTATCCCGGGAGTCGATGGTCCCCGGCCTCACGGTAATGGAGCTTGGCTCCCGCCGGGCCGACTACGAGAAGCCGTCGGTAACGATCTGGGAGTATCGGCCAGCGCCGCTCTTACTTCGCGACGATCTTGCCGGGATTGAGGTTCTGACCGGGATCCATGGCGGCGAACAAGCCATCGATCATGTGCACGCCTGGGGCCGAGATGTCCTGTTCGAGCCACGCGGCGTGTTCTCTGCCGACTGCGTGGTGGTGCGACAGCGTGCCACCGCAGTCCACGAATGATTGCTGAATGGCGCCCTTGACGAGGTCGTACTGGGCGAGCGGGTCCACGCCGTCGTGCCGGAATGCGAAGGTGAAGTAGAGACACGCTCCGGAGTGATACGAGTGTGAAAGGTGGCACATGATCCAGCCGGTCACACCGAGCTGGGCGTAGGCCTTGTTGGCTGCGGCGACCGTATTGTCGTAGAGCGGCTTCAACTTCGACCAGGGAGCGGAGGTATCGGACACATCCGCCGCGGCACCCCGATCCAGCAGGAAGTCACGAATGTACGGCGTGTCGAACTTCTTCTGGTCGTAGAGCTGGCCGGGACCCTTGCCTACCACGATGCCGCCCTGGCTACGAACGATGTCTTTGACGATCGCCTTCTGGCGTCGCACGTGCGCCGGGCCGCCCTCGTAGCCCATGAACGACAGGCAAACAGCATCGAGATCCCAGCCGCGCCGCTCCAGGACCTTCATCAGGCCTTTGCTGACCAACGAGGAGATGGAGATACCGCTGGACTTCTTTCGGGTGGCAAAGGAGAACGCCGTCTCCCGCGAATCGGAAACCCGGGTGATCGAGGGATGGGCGTCACTGGTCGCGATCTCCTGCATCGCGGCCAGACCCGCCTCCCAGGAGGGAAACAGGTAGCCCAAGATCAACCGCTCTTCGGGAATCCGGTGTACCTGCACGGTGGCTTCGGTGATCACACCTAGCCGGCCTTCCGAGCCCAAGACCATCTCTCGCACGCTCGGTCCGGTCGACGTGCTGGGCAGCGGTCGGACGACGAGCACCTTGCCCGGCATCACCATCCGAAGTCCCCGCGTGATGTCGGCGATGTCGCCGTACTTGTCGGACTGCATGCCCGAGGATCGAGTCGCCACCCAGCCACCGAGTGTGCTGTGGGTGAAGCTGTCGGGGAAGTGGCCAAGGGTCCAACCCTGGTCACCCAGTTGGCGCTCGATGTCCGGCCCGAGGGTGCCGGCCTGGATCCGGGCCAAGCCGGAATCGGCATCGATCTCGAGCACCCGATTGAGCCGGCCAAGGTCGACCGAGACGATGGTGCGAGCTTCCTCTGCGGGCGCCTCCAGGCTTCCGGCGATGTTGCTTCCGCCACCGAACGGGATGACCACGGCATTGGCGGCCACCGCATGATCGACGATCAACTGCACCTCGGCCTCGTCCCCGGGGTACACCACGACGTCGGGGATCCGCGGGATGTCACCGGCCCGCAACCGCAACAAGTCGCGCAGGCTCTTGCCGTAGGTGTGCACGATTCGATCAAGATCGTCGGAATGAACGTTGTCGATGCCGACGGCCTCGGTGAGCTCTTCCAGCAGCTCGTCGCTGATCACCGGCGTCGGGATCGGCAGGTCCTCGAGCTTCATCGGCGGGACCGGCGGGGTGTTCAGGTCGAGATCGACAGCTTGCAGCACGAACGGACGGAGCTTCGGCTTGTCCTCGTGGTGGAAGCCGACGCCTTCGACGCCCCAACCCCACCACTTCATGTGCGGGACGGTTGCCATCACTTCTCCTTGCTGGGCGGACGCGGCCGCTTAGGAATGTTCTGCGCGGTAGGCAGTGGCCTCGTCGTACAGCCCGCTGACTTCCTTGGCGATCCGGTCGGAGAACTGTGACGCCGTTTCGCCGTCCTCCGGACGCAGCGGCTCGCCGAACATGACCCAGATCGGTGGCCGGCCGCTTTCCGGCCAGTTCTTGCCGTAGGGCATCGCCTCGCTCGCGCCGAGGATCCCCACCGGAACACATGGCACGTCGCGGCTGATGCAGAGAGCAGCCGCCCCGGGCTTGAAGGCTGCCATCTCCCCCGTTCGTGATCGAGTGCCCTCGGGGAAGAGCAGCAGCGGTACGCCCTCATCCAGCAGACTCGTCGCGAGACCCTTCCGACCGCGTAGGCCGCTGCGGTCGACGGGGAAGGTGTTGAAGATCAGCGACGTGAGGCCGCGGCGCCACCAGATGTCGAAGAAGTAGTCCGCCGCCGCTCCTACGGCCACATACCGGGCAAGCTTGCGCGGGAGCGCGCCCAAGATCAGGGGAGTGTCGAGGTGACTGCTGTGATTCGACACCACAACGAAAGGTCCAGTCAGGTCAGACAGTCTTTCGGTCCCGAGGACTGTGACACTGGCCAGCCGCCATACCAGCGGCTTCAGCAAACCCCGTTGTGCCACGAACCGGGCGCCGGCGTGCAGCGGCGAGCGATAGCGGCTAGGCGACACCCGATCAGCCTATCCTCGATCAGGGCTAGTGGCGTCCAGACCTCAGACGTCGGGAGACTCTGCGAATCGCGCTTCGCGGCGCATGTCGTGCAGCCAGGATCATCACCTTGTAGCGGAAGGACGGAATGGAGATGACCTTGCCAGCCGCCACATCCTTCAGACACTCGGCGACCAGCGCGTCCGCGTCGAGCCACATGGGTCCTGGGATGCCGCCGGTCCGGATAGAGGCCCGCTGGTGGAATTCGGTACGGACGTAACCCGGGCAGAGCGCAATCGCGCTGGCTCCTGAACCGGCGAGTTCCCCGGCTAACGCCTCCGTGTAGGTGGTGACGTACGCCTTGATCGCTGAGTAGTTGCCGAGGGCTATGAACCCGGCTGTGCTGGACACGTTGATGATCGTGCCGGCACCACGTCGGCGCATCACTCGGCCGGCGGTCGACGACAAGATCATCACCGCCCGGACCATCACGTCGAGGGCATGTTCCTGCGGCGTGATGTCCTCGTCGAGCAGCTTGCCCCGCTCGGCGAAGCCGGCGTTGTTGACCAGAATCTCCACGGGCTGTTCGACACTGGCGAGCCGATCGGCAACCCGCTGCACATCCGCCCGATGCCCGAGGTCGGCCGGGATCGTCTCTACCGCAGCTTGATACCGGTCCTTGAGGATGGTGGCCGTCTCCGCCAGCCGGTCGGGATTGCGGGCCACAAGCACGAGGTCGTAGCCGCGTGCCGCATAAGCCCGGGCGAACGCTGCCCCGATCCCTGACGTGCCCCCGGTGATCAACGCCGTTGCCATGCGCCCACCCTATGCGTGAGCGCAGGTCCCCTCACGACGTTGAGCCCCGGGCGCACACCTCGAGCCCGTAGGACGGGGCTCAAGGTGCACCGGCGGGGCTCAAGGTCGAGCCGGGCCGGGGCCTCCCTCACGACTTGAGCCCCGGAGACGTCGAGCCCTAGGTCGGGCTCAAGGTGCACCGTGGGCTCGAGGTCGAGGGGTCGAGTCTCTCTTCTTCGTCTCTGACTTTGAGCCCCTTGCGCACACGTCGAGCCCGTAGGACCGGGCTCAAGGTGCACCGGCGGGGCTCAAGGTCGAAAGGGGATCAGGGGGTCGTTCGTTCAGGGGTCCGTCTCTTTCACGACTTTGAGCCCCGGGCGCACACGTCGAGCCCGTAGGACCGGGCTCAAGGTGCACCGGCGGGGCTCAAGGTCGAAAGGGGGTCAGGGGGTCTTTGTCCGGGGTCGACCCTTTCACGACTTTGAGCCCCGGGCGCACACGTCGAGCCCGTAGGACGGGGCTCAAGGTGCACCGGCGGGGCTCAAAGTCGCGGGGATCGGGAGTCGGTGCGATCGTTCAGCAGAGTTGCCGCTTCTCGGGCGATGGCGAGTTCCTCATTAGTGGGAATGACGGCGACCCGGGTGGGGGAGCCGGTCGGAGAGACGACCCGGGCGGTCCTGGACGGCGCATTGTTCAGCTCCGGGTCGACGACGATGCCCAGCCCGTCGAGGCCGTCCGCGACGGCGGTGCGCAGCGCCGGATTGTTCTCCCCCACACCGGCGGTGAACGTCAACACATCAAGTCGGCCCAGGATCGCCAGGTACGCACCGACATAGTGCTTCAGCCGGTGCACGTACACCTCGAACGCCAGCTGAGCAGCCTCGTCACCCGAGGCGCGGCGCTGCTCAAGTTCCCGGAAGTCATTGACACCGGCCATGCCCTTGACACCGGATTGTTTGTTCAACATGGCGTCGATGTCGCCCACCGACATTCCGAGCTCGTTGTGCAGAAAGGTGTGCAGGCCGGGATCCACGTCGCCGGACCGCGTACCCATGACCAGTCCCTGGAGCGGTGTCAAACCCATTGAGGTTTCTACCGCCATCCCGCCCCGGACCGCCGAAGCCGAGCAACCATTGCCCAGGTGCAGCACGATCTGATTGATCTCGCCGAGGTCGCGCCCAACCAGTTCGGCCGCCGCCTGGGATACGAAGCGGTGCGAGGTCCCGTGGAAGCCATAGCGGCGGATCCGATGTGTGATCGCCAAGTCGCGTGGGATCGCGTAGGCGGCGGCGGCGGCAGGCAGCGTGGCGAAGAAGGCGGTGTCGAACACCGCGACATGTGGGATGTCGAACTGAGCCCGTGCCGCTTCGATGCCTTCCACCGCACCCGGATTGTGCAGCGGCGCGAGCGGGATGAGGTCACGGATCTCGTCCACCGCTGCGTCGTCCAAGATCACGGGGTCGGAGAAGTCGGGTCCGCCGTGCACGACCCGATGACCGACCGCCCGGAGTCCGGCCGAGGCAAGATCAATTCCGGCCGCTCTCAGCTCGGCCGCCATGGCCTGCATCGCCTGATGATGATCAGCCACCGGGCTGCCGGCCTCGCCGATCCGTTCCACCAGGCCCTTGGCTTGGACCTCACCGGTCTCGGGCACCAGGAGTTGGTACTTCAGCGAGGACGACCCGGCGTTGAGGACCAGGACCGGCGCGTCGCTCATGAGATCGCCTGAGCCTGGACCGCGGTGATGGCCACGGTGTTCACGATGTCCTCCACCAAGGCGCCCCGGGACAGATCGTTGACCGGTTTGCGCAGCCCCTGCAGCACCGGGCCGATCGCCACGGCATGGGCACTGCGTTGCACCGCCTTGTACGTGTTGTTGCCGGTGTTGAGGTCCGGAAAGATGAACACGGTCGCTCGTCCCGCCACCTGCGAATCCGGCAACTTCGTCTTGGCCACGTCGGGGTCCACCGCAGCGTCGTACTGGATCGGCCCTTCCAGCAGCAGACCAGGCGCACGCTCCGCCGCTAGGGCGGTCGCCGCGCGGACCCGTTCCACATCGGCGCCGGAGCCGGACGAGCCCGTGGAGTACGACAGCATCGCCACCCGCGGCTCGATGCCGAACTGCCGTGCCGTTTCCGCTGAGGAGATCGCGATGTCGGCCAACTGCTCGGTTGTCGGCTCCGGAATCACGGCGCAATCCCCGTAAACCAGCACCCGATCGGCAAGGCACATCAAGAAGACGCTGGAGACCGTGCTCACACCTGGCTTGGTCTTGACGAACTCCAACGCCGGCCGAATGGTGTGGGCCGTGGTGTTGATCGCGCCCGACACCATCCCGTCCGCCAGCCCGAGATGCACCATCATCGTGCCGAAGTACGACACGTCGGGGATGATCTCCCGGGCTCGCTCGATGGTCATGCCCTTGTGCGCCCGCGCCTCGGCATAGGTCCCCGCGAACCGCTCCAGCAGTTCCGCATCGTTCGTCGAGATGATCTGGGCCGGATCCAGATCCAGCCCCAACGCCGACGCGCGGGCACGAACCCGCTTCTCATCGCCCAGCAAGATCAAGTCAGCCACGCCACGGCGGAGCAAGATCGCGGCCGCCTCCAGGATGCGGTCATCGGTGCTTTCGGGCAGCACGATGCGCTTGCGGTTTGCCCGCGCCCGCTCCATCAACTGGTGCTCGAACATCAGCGGAGTCCGGACGTTCGACGAGGCGACGTCGATCGCCGACAGCAACGCGGACTGGTCGACCGATTCGGCGAAGACCCGTCGTGCGGTCTCCAACTTCACCGTCGACGACTTCGTCATCGGCCCGCGGACTTTCATCAAGCGCTCGGCGGTCCTGAAGGTGCCGTGGTCGGTCAGGGCGATCGGCAGATCCTGGTCGACACCTTCCGACAGTCGCCGGATGGTGTCCGGAATGTCGTAGCCGCCGGTCAGGATGATGCCGGCCAGCGCAGGAAACGTCCCAGATTGATGAGCCAGCATGAGCCCGGGCAGCAGATCCGTGCGGTCACTCGGCGCGATCACGGCCACATCGGGACGCAGGCGTTCCAGGACGTTCGGCAGGCTCATGGCGGCCACGATGATCTCCAGTGCCTCCCGGTCCATCCAGGAATCGGCGCCGAGCACCAGCCTGGCGTCAGCCGCCTCAGCCAGCGCGCGGAACGTCGGTGCGGACAGGATCGGACTCTCCGGGACTGCGGCCACCATGACATCGGGCAGGTCGGCTGAGCGCTCGTCGAACATCCTCCTGGGCGTCGTCCTCCACCCGATTGGCGATCACTGCGACGGTCTGGGCGTGGTTCGCCTGAAGCTCGACGATCGCACTGGCCGCTGCCGCCCGGACCTGGTCCGGCGCGCGCTCCCGCCCGTGCACCACCAGGACCACGGGTGATCCCAGATTGGCCGCGATCTTGGCGTTGAAGGACAGTTCGGTGCCGGTAGCCACGTCGGTGTAGTCCGAACCGAGGACCAAGATCACTTCGAAGCGGTCGACCAACTGGCCGAAGCGCTCGACGATCTCATGCATGGCCTCGTCGGCGTTCTCGCGGGTGGTCTCGTAGGTGACGCCGAGGGCTTCTTCATAGGTCTGATGGATGCCTGGCTGCGAGACCAGCAGTTCGACGATCACGTCACGGCCCGATTCCTCACCGCCGGCAGCGGCACCCGATTCATGACCGCCGGCGGCGGTCTCCGGTTCACGACCGCCTGCGGCGGTCCCGGTTCACGACCGCCTGCGGCGGTCAATGGCCGGAACACCCCGACCGAGCCCACCTCACGTACCAGTGCGTCGAGCAAGCCCAGCGCGACCGCGGACTTGCCGGTCAGACCCTCGGGCGACGCGACATACACACTCCGGCTCACAGCCGCAGGCTATCGACCCCACCCGACGAAAGGTAAGGGTCGCAATTGCGTAAGGGACGGGTACAAACACGTGTCTAGCAACATTCCTCACGTCTATCTTTGAGCCAATGATCAGCGCTCCCCCCCAGATTCCGGGGCTCGCCGAGTGGCGACCCCTGGCTCAGGGTGGGTTCTCGACGGTTTGGCAGGCTCGCCAGGAGTCGCTGAACCGGTTGGTAGCGGTCAAGGTCGACCAGCGCAAACTCACCTCGGAGACGGAGCGGCGGCGCTTCCTACGGGAGGCCGGCGCCGCGGGACGCCTGTCGGGTCATCCGGGCATCGTGACGGTGCACGACGCCGGGATTCTGGAGGACAACCAGCCGTACCTGGTGATGGAGCTGTGCCCCGGCGGCTCGCTCTCGAAGTGGTTGAAGCCGGAGAATCGAAAGTCTCAAGAACGCGTTCGCGACGTCGGCGTACGGATCGCCGATGCGCTCGCCACGGCGCACGCGCGCGGGGTCCTGCATCGCGACGTGAAGCCGGCGAACATCTTGATCAACGCCTACGACAACCCGGGCCTGGCCGACTTCGGTCTGGCAGCTGTGCCCGAACCCGGCAGCGAAATCGCGGCCACCCTGGAAGCGCTCACACCGGCGTACGCACCTCGAGAAGTGATCTACGGGGAGGCACCGACCGAAGCCAGCGACGTCTACTCCCTGGCCGCCACGCTGTACGCCCTCCTGTGTGGTAAAGCGCCTCGCTACCCGGAGGGTCGGCAGCCGACACTGCTCGAGTTGATCGAGCTGCAGGACGAGCCGATCGAGCGACTGCCCGCGGTCGATCGCGAGTTCATGGATCTGTTGCTGACGGCCCTTTCCGACAATCCGGCGGAACGTCCGACTGCCGCGGAGTTCAGTACGGCTCTGGCAGGGCTCAAGCTGCCAAGAGATGGTGATCACCCAGCGGCCGGCGGCAACGATCGGGTCGCCGTTCCGGTGATCAAGGGCAGGCGACGAGCCCGTGCTGTGCCCAACCCCAGCCCGCTCGAGCCCGATCGGCGTCGGGTGGCGCCCGCCCTGCTCGTTGCGGCGTTGGTGGTGATCTTGGCCTCGTTCGTGGCCGCCGTGTTGACCTTGCAGCCGGAGGCCGATCAAGCCACCTCGCCGCCGACCACCACCCCGTCGGTCACGGCAAGTGCCCGCGCCGACGCCGACGCGCACGCCCAGTCCCACGCCAAAGACCACGAACCAGCAGCAGGTTCCGGCGCCTCGCGGTTTCACCGACTGCTCCGACTCGCTCGGCTCGAACAGTTTCTGCGTCATCGAACCGGAATGCTGGAACGGCATAGAGTCCATGGGCGACGCACCGTGGCTGGGCGAGCTCGCCGACTGCAATGAACAGCACATCTATCAGGTCTTCGCCGGCGGTCAGCTGCCCGGCCCGGTGGTCCTGCAGTCACAGTTCGAAGCCAACCAGCAGGTCCGGCGGCTGTGCTCGGAGACCACGCTGGCAAAGGTGCTGCCGTCCGGCTCGGTGCGCAAGGACTGGCAGCTCGTGCCGCTGCCACCCCAGATTCAGCTCCGCGATGACACGCTCTTTCGTTGCATGGTGAGCTTCGGGGAGGAACGCGACTATCCCATCGAACTGCAGGTTCCCTAGTCGCGGGTCACGGCCATTTGTCGGTGGTGGCGCCTAGACTCGCGGCCTGCGGCGCGCGAGAGGGGAAACCGGGGCAGTGATCCATACACGCCAATTGACTAGGCATTTCGTGTCGAAGAAGGAGACGGTCGAGGCGGTTCGCGGCGTTGACATCGACGTAGCTGCCGGTGAGCTGGTGGCCTTTCTCGGCCCCAACGGGGCGGGGAAGTCGACGACGCTGCGGATGTTGACCACCCTGCTGCCGCCCACCTCAGGGACAGCGGTTGTCGCCGGTGCCCAGATCACCACCGAACCGGCGCTGGTACGTTCCAGGATCGGCTACGTCGGGCAGGCCAACGGGGCCGGACACAGCTTCCGGGTCCGTGACGAGCTGGTCAACCAGGGCCGCTTCTACGGGATGAACTCCACCGATGCGGCCAGCCGAGCCGACGAGCTGCTCGCGAGCTTGGACCTGGTCCCACTGGCCAAGCGCCGCGTCAGCACGCTTTCCGGCGGCCAGCGCCGCCGGCTGGATCTGGCCCTGGGGCTGATGCACCGACCCAAGCTGCTGTTCCTCGACGAGCCGTCAACGGGAATGGATCCGCAGAACCGGGCCAACCTGTGGGATCACATTCTGCAGTTGCGCGCTGAGCAGGGCACGACCCTCGTGCTCACCACGCACTATCTGGAGGAGGCCGACGCTCAAGCGGAACGGGTGCTGGTGATCGACCATGGATTGATCATCGCGGACGACACGGCGCCGAACCTGAAGGCGAATCTGGCGGGCGACCGCATCACCGTCACCGTCGAACCAAGCGACGTACCGCAGGTCCGAGCGATCGCGGCCCAGGGCGGAAGCGAACTCAGCGAGTCCGCCAGCTCTTTGGGAGCCGTCCTGACCGGCGCGTTTCGACCACGGGCAGCAGGCTCTGCCTCGCCTGCTTCGCGAGCTGGACCACTCGGGGGTGACCGTACGGGCGGCGGACGTCTCGGTGCCCACGCTGGACGATGTGTTCCTCAGCTTGACCGGGCGGAGCCTTCGCGAAGACGAGGCGGTGGCGGCATGATCGAGGAACGCGAACGAAGTGAGCTCACGCCGCCGCATCCTGTGTCCAACAGTCTTGTCGCCGACACTCGATCGGTGTTCGTCCGCGAGATGTCGTTGATCTTGCGCGATCCCTTCTCGTTGATCTTCTCCATCGTCCAGCCACTGGTCTTCCTCGCCCTTTTCGGCCCGTTGCTGGCCGGTTCCATCGATCCCAGCGCGATCGGTGGCGCCTCACCGTTGCAGTGGTTCCTGCCAGGCGTCATCGTGATGATCTGCCTCTTCGGCACGTCGACGGCCGGGTCCAACCTGCTGTTCGAGATCAGCCTCGGTAGCTACGAGCGGGTGTTGGCCAGCCCCATCCATCGCTCCTCGATTCTGATCGGCCGATCGTTGAAGGAGCTGGCGCCGCTGGTGGTGCAGGCAACCCTGATCACCTTGGTGGCAATTCCCTTCGGCTTCCAGTTGTATCCGGTGCACGCCTTCGCCGGGGCACTGCTGCTCGGGGTCTTCGGGGTGGGCATGGGGGCGTTCTCCAACGCATTGGCGATCGCGTCGCGGAAGCGCGAGTGGATGTTCTGGGCGGTCCAGCAGTCCTTGCTGTTCCCACTGTTGATCTTGTCAGGAATGATGTTGCCGCTAGAGGCCGGACCCGAGTGGATGCAGGTTGTCAGTCGCTTCAACCCACTGACCTACATCGTCGACGCCGAGCGAGCACTGTTCTCCGGCACGTTTGCCGACCGCTCGGTGCCGCTGGCGGTCGTGGCCGCACTGATCACCTGCGCGGCCGGGCTGTGGGTCGGTGTTCGCCAGGTGGCCAAGAGCACGACCTGAGCGCCCGCCGCTTCAGACGTTCTCCTTCAGCCAGGCGATGTCGTTGCCCTGGCCCTCCCGGCCGCCGGGCGTCTCGACGACGACAGGCGTACCAGCTGTACGCACCACCTCGACCAGAGCGTCGGCGGCAACCTCGCCAGCGGCCAAGTTCGCGTGCCGGTCGGCGCCGGAGTTGAATGCGTCGCGCGAATCATTTGCGTGCACGAGATCGATCCGGCCGGTGATGGCCTTGACGCGGTCCACCAGTCCGACGAGATCCTCACCGCCCGCGTGGGCGTGGCAGGTGTCGAGACAGAAGCCGACCGTCTCCCCGCCCTCGGCACCACCGATCGCCTCCCACAGCTGTGCGATCCGATCGAGTCGGCGAGCCATGGCGTTGTCGCCGCCCGCGGTGTTCTCGATCAGCAGCGGCACCGGCATGCGCAGTCGCTCGATGCACTTACGCCAATTGTCGAAGCCGATCGCCGGGTCGTCGTTCTTGCCCAGGTGACCGCCATGCACGATGACCGCCGCGGCGCCGACCTCGGCCGCGGCATCGAGATATTGCTGCAGGAACTTTCGGCTCGGGATCCGGATCCGATTGTTCGTGGTGGCCACATTGAGCACGTACGGAGCGTGCACGTACAAGGTGATGCCGGCTTCTCGGGCGGCGTTCTTCAGCGCTGCGGCGCCTCCCTCGTACGCAATCTCCGGCCCTTTCCAGGCTTGCGGGTCACCGAGGAAGAACTGGGCCAGCGTCGCGTGGCGGGTCTGCGCCTCGGCTATGGGATCGACCTGGTCACCATGGCCGCCGATCGCGAGCTCGCTCATCGTGCGGGCCGACGTTCGACCCTTGCGGCCTGGGCCGCGAGCTCAGTCTCGTGCTGCGCGTCGAGTTGGCAACGGTCGATCTCAGCCACGATCCACGCCTTCCGCCCGTCACGCGCATCGCCGAGGTCGGCGCTCCGGTGCTCTGTCGTCATCCGTCCACTCTGACAGCTCGCTCTGACAACCGGTGAGCTGAACGTGACCCGCTAGTGCCCTAAAAGGTCTGCCCTAAAAGGCCAGCTAGCGCGCCCGTGAACTGCAGGATCAGGCCGATGGCCAACGAGACCGCGCCGACAATGATGCCTGCCAGGGCGATGTTGTTCTTGTAACCCGCCTGCTGGGACTGCCGGTAGGCGATGATGCTGATGATCAGGCCGATCAGGCTGCAGAAGAAGGCGAGAATGAGCCCGACAATGCCGAGCGTCCGGCCCGGATCTCCTGCGGCCGGAGCAGGCGGGTAGGCCTGGTACTGAGCCATGGGGGACTCCTCCTGTGGATGAGATCGGCTCGACTAGCATGCAGCGTACTGTCCGTGGGATCGATCGAGCGGCGGACTGGCGCGACGTGCCCCTTGGTGAGCGCGTAAGCGGGTACGCCTTGGCGCCTTCCGGAGCCTCATCATCAATCCCGTCCCAGCCTCGACCTCGAGGCTGCTCAACTGCCGACCGCATTCGCTCCCGCCGCCGATTTCCGCACCCGCCCGGCGGCGAGTATCGTGGACCCTCGGTCCGACGCCTTCTGGCGTACGACTACCGCCCGGTTCGCCGGGCAGCATTCGCCCTCCTGCTGTGGGGTCGTCCCACAGCCGCTCGAGACCAGAGGAGGTGGAGTTCGCGCATGCGTCCCTACGAGGTCATGGTCATCTTCGACCCTGACACCGAGGAGCGTTCGGTCCAGCCGACGCTCGAGCAGTATCTGACCGTCATCACCAAGGGTGGTGGCACCGTGGACAGCCTGGACATCTGGGGCCGTCGCCGCCTGGCGTACGAGATCCGCAAGAAGTCCGAGGGAATCTATGCGGTGATCAATGTGACCGCCAACCCCGCCGACGTCAAGGAGCTGGACCGCCAGTTCACCATTAGCGAGCAGATCATGCGGACCAAAGTCATCCGCCCAGATCAGCACTGAGTTCGATCCTCGGACTGTTATCCACAGATCAGCAACGATGAGGTGCCAACGTCAGCCCCAGCTGGCACGCTAACCCCTGACTTCGGCTTCAGATCCACGGGCCTCTTCGGAAGGAAAACGCCATGGCAGGCGAAACAACGATCACGCTGGTCGGCAACCTGACCGCCGACCCGGAGCTCCGCTTCACGCCCTCGGGGGCTGCAGTGGCCAACTTCACCGTCGCATCGACCCCCAGGACGTTTGACCGTCAAACCAACGAGTGGCGTGACGGCGATGCGATGTTCCTGAACTGCGCCGTCTGGAGACAGGCTGCGGAGAACGTCGCCGAGTCACTGCAGAAGGGCATGCGGGTGATCGTCCACGGCCGCCTCAAGTCCCGGAGCTATGAAACCCGGGAGGGCGAGCGCCGTACGGTCTTCGAGATCGACGTCGACGAGATCGGGCCGGCGCTGAAGTACGCCACGGCCAAGGTCTCTCGCAACGCCAGTGGGGGACAGGGCGGTGCCCGCAGCTCCAGCGGTGGGAGTGGCGGCGGTGGCGCCAATTACGGCGACGACCCGTGGGCGACCGGGGGTTCGGCCGGTGAGGGTGGCGGAGGCCGCCCGCAGCAGACCTCCGATCCCTGGAGCACTCCTCAGTCCGAAGACCCACCTTTCTGACCAGCTACTGACGTGCCCTGACAGGGCGCGATCCATTTCAAGGAGAGCCGAACCATGGCCAACGTTCCGCCCGCGAAGCGCATACCGAAGAAGAAGTCCAACCCGCTTCGCTCCGGCCAGAACATCGACTACAAGGACACCGCCACGCTGCGGAAGTTCATCTCCGAGCGCGGCAAAATCCGCGCTCGTCGGGTGACCGGCCTGTCCGTACAGGAGCAGCGCCGGGTCGCCATCGCCATCAAGAACGCCCGCGAGGTTGCGCTGCTGCCGTACGCCTCGACGGCTCGCTGAGCCAGGAGAACGACATGAAGCTCATCCTGACCGCTGCGGTCGACAAACTCGGGCTGGCCGGCGACGTCGTCGAGGTCAAGGACGGCTACGGACGCAACTACCTGGTGCCCCGCGGCTTTGCTATCCGTTGGACCAAGGGTGGCGAGAAGCAGATCGACGGCATCAAGCGGAGCCGCGATGCTCGCGAGATCCGGGGGCTGGACCATGCCAACGAGGTGCGTACGCAGCTGGAAGGCCTGACGATCGAGCTGCCGGTACGGGCCGGCGAGGCAGGCAAGCTTTTCGGTGCGGTCACTCCGGCGGACGTGGTGGCGGCGATCAAGAAGGGCGGCGGCCCGACCGTCGATAAGCGAAGCATCGAGATCGGCAGGCCCATCAAGTCGGTGGGTCCGCACACCGTCGGCGTGAAGCTGCACGATGCGGTGACTGCGCATCTCCAACTCGACGTGGTCAGGCAAGCCTGATCGCATGTGCCGCCCTGAGCGCCTTGCCGGCTAAGCACACTTCGCAGGATCCCGGGGCACGTAAGGTCGATGCATGATCCTGCCTGACCCGGCAATGCAGGCTCGGCGCCGGCGGAGCTTCTTGATCCGGTTGGTCCCGATGTTCCTGGCGCTCGGTTTGGTCATCGCCAGCGCGGTGCTGCCGCACATCAGCGTCGAGGGCGATACGAGCTTCAGCCGCTCGCTGATCTGGGCCAGCCAATTTTTCGTCACTGCCGATCCCAACGCCCCTGGCTTCGGGCCCGTGACCAACCGGCTACAGCTTGGTGTCGCGATCAATGTCACCTACCTGGGTCTGGCCGTCCATCAAATCGGCGCGTTGTGCGCGCTCGGATCATTCTGGGTCATCGCCACCGAGGATGTCGGGCGCTGGTTGCGCCGCATCCTGATGGTGGGCGGTTGGGCCCTCGCGTTGAGCGCGCCGCTGATCCTCACCGGCTATTCACTGCTGATAGGCGCCGGAGTTCAAGCCTCGTTGGGCACCGCTTGGATAGCCGCTCTACTGGCCGGGCTGATCATGATCATCGGTGGGTTGGCGGCGCGCAGGCGATTGTCGAGCACCTGGTATTGGACGAGACCCGAATACACTCTTTGATTTTGCTCCCGCGATTCGCCGTGGCAAATCACCCGTCATTTGCCACCATTAGGAGCGGGTCTCCTGTCCGCTCCGTGCGGGTTGGACTCTTCCCCCTGGCGCCGACCGATCGTGGCGCGACAGGAGCCCACAAGCCGTCACCGTCCACAGTAGTTATCCCCAGTGTGGAGAATCACACCGGTGTCATTACTGAGGTGGGCTACTTCCAAAGGGTCGCAATGCCGAAGGCGGCGGCCATCGCACCCATACCGATCAGAATGTTCCAGTTCCCCAAATCGCTCATCAGGGGAACCGACTGACCGGCCACGTAGTAGACGATCAGCCAGGCAACGCCAAGCAAACCGACGGCGATGAATGTCGGTGGGACCCATCGACGGCTGGACGGGGGCTTGACCTTCTTCGGCTTCGCGGCCTGCCGCGACTTCAACCGCTGCTTTTCCTCAGCGGACTTCCGGGTTTTCGACTCGGGCACGATCTCTCCTTGCTGGTTGAGTAGGTAGCGTAATCAATCACCGATCGCCGGAACGATTTACGGATCCCCGGCGTCGAAAGGAGCAAGTTGGCTTCGACCTCTGCTGGCCGACTGTGGGCTCGGGTCTGGGCCGTACTGGCCCGAGCACGCGTGGCCCAGCGTCGGCGCGATCGCAGGCGGCGTCCCCTCGGCAGGGCGCTCACCGGGGCGGTCTGCGTCCTGGCGGGTCTGATGATCATGGTCAGCGCCTGGAACGCGCGGGGCATCGATCTACGCCCGGGCCGCAACACTGATCTGGTCGGGCTGATCCAGGATCAGTCACGGCGGAACTCGGAGCTGGTTCGCGGGCTGACGGGATTGCGGGAGGAAGTCGACCGCCTGAGCGCAGCTCGAAACGAACCCGATCGCCTGCCGCAGCTGGACCGCCTAGCGGTGGTCGCGGGGTTGACCGCGGTGGCTGGACCCGCGCTGACCGTCACCTTGAGTGACGCTCCGGCCTCCGTGGCGGCCGACGGCATCGATCCAGATCTGCTCGTGGTCCACCAGCAAGACATCCAGGCCGTGGTCAACGCGCTGTGGCGCGGCGGTGCTGAGGCGATGACCATTCAGGGTCAGCGGGTGATCTCCACGACCGGCATCAAGTGCGTCGGCAACACCGTCGTCCTGCACGGTGTTCCTTATGCGCCGCCCTATGCCATCAGCGCCATCGGAGACCCGGTGCTGCTGCGCCGGGCGCTGGCCAGCTCCGAGCCGATCCAGATCTACAAGCAGTATGTGAGCGCTTACGGGCTTGGCTATCACGAGCAGAAGGTGTCCAAGGCCACGTTCCCGGCCCATGAGGGTGCCCTTGACCTGCCCAATAGCCGTCCACTCGGAAGTTGACCCACGGCTCACTGACCCTGAGCTGCTCTTGTGGACTGCCCGCGTTGCCGAGCTAGCCGCTCCGCGGCTCGTTGGTCCGATGTTCGCTGAGCTGAATCGCACCGCTGGGTCGTTGGCCCAGCGCTGCAGAGCTGGGCCAGCGGTTTCCTGAGTTGCCGATCGGACGGTCAAGCCGGTCTGTGAATCGATTCGCCGGCAGCCCGGCAGGGGCGGAACAATAGGGGGGTGCCTCGACCGAAGATCCTCGTGATCGACAACTACGACTCTTTCGTCTACAACCTGGTGCAATACCTCGCTCAAATCGGCGCCGAGGTCGAGGTGTGGCGGAACGACGATCCGCGATTCGCGGACACGACGTTCGCCTCCGGGTTCGACGGTGTCTTGCTGTCACCAGGACCAGGGACTCCTGAAGAAGCAGGCATGTGCATCGACGTGGTGAAGTCGCAGGCCGGCCGAATTCCGATCTTCGGCGTCTGCCTTGGTCTCCAGTCGATCGGCGTCGCGTACGGCGGCATCGTCGATCGAGCCCCTGAGCTGCTCCACGGAAAGACCTCGCTTATCCATCACCACGGAGCCGGAGTGCTCGCTGGGCTGCCATCTCCTTTCACCGCCACGCGCTACCACTCACTCGCGATCGAGCCCGCCACCGTCCCCACCGAACTGGAGATCACCGCCACCACGGCTAGCGGGGTGATCATGGCAATCCGGCATCGGGAGTTGGCAGTCGAGGCGGTGCAATTCCACCCCGAGTCGGTCCTGACCGAAGGCGGCTATCAGATGCTGGCGAACTGGCTCGCGGTCTGCGGCGACGCCGAAGCCCCGTCCCGCGCCGTCGGCATGGCCCCCCTCATGTCCGCCCGCTAGCCCTGCCAGCTCACTTTCCGCGTCCACAGGTGCAGCGTCACGACCCGCGGACCGTGACAAGTGCCTTCTCTTCCCGACTAGCCACGACACGATGAGATCTCGTTGCGCCTGCCGCCCAGGCGCGGCACTACCTCGCAGCAGCCAAAAGCCTGTGGCTCTCCACAGAACTCACACGCACTGGTAAGTGGGCTTATCGGACTCCACGTGGCCGGAACTGGATGCTGATTCGTGGGCCGACGGGCCGTGCTGTCTTCGGCACCGCATGCTCCCAGGTCCGCTGGCACGAACCGCCCATCACCAGCAGGTCGCCATGACCGACCTGGTGCTTGATGGTGACGCCGCCCCCGCGCGGCCGGAGCAGGAAGTTGCGGGCGGAGCCCAACGAGACGATGGCGACGATGGTGTCGGTCGACTTCCCTCGCCCGATCGTGTCGCCGTGCCAGGCCACGGAGTCGCGGCCGTCCCGATAGAGGCACATCCCCGCCGTACGGAACGGCTCGCCGAGCTCCGGCTCATAGTGGTCGTTCAACGCAGCGCGCGCTCGGGTCAAGGCAGGATCGGGGAGCATCTCATCCTCGCCGTAGAAGCGCAGTAGCCTCGGCACCAGAACCACCCGCTCGTACATTTGCCGGCGCTCCTCGATCCAATCGACGGTGCCCAGCAGCCTGTCGAACAGCGCATCGACACCCGTCATCCATCCAGGAAAGACGTCAACCCAAGCGCCGCGGCCCAGCTCCTGACGCGTCAGGCCCGCACTGAGCGAGCCGAGTGCGACTTCGGGGGCAGCATCGAAAAGGGATGTCTGGATCGCGATCGACATGCCGGCAGTCTAGCACAGATTAGATCAGGCGTTCTATTCCGGCGGCAGTTGACGGCACGTTGGCGGACTTTGGCCGCCCCTGTTCCGGCGACTTTGAGCCCCGTAGGCACACCTTGAGCCCTGTCTAACGGGCTCGGCGTGAACCTGTTGGGCTCAAAGTCGATGGTCGACTAGTCGTCCATGCCAGCCGGCCAACTGCCCAGGCATAAACGGCTCGGTGCGCTGGTGCCGATTCACGCACCCAAGCGCCGTTGGGTTAGCCACCGTCCGACGACTCGCTCTCACTCGGCGTTGGCGACGGCGACGGTTCTTCTGTCACGGTTGGACTGGGCGCTGGCGCCGTGGTCGTGACCGTCGGAGGAGGAGGCGCCGGTTCCGGATTCGATACGGCGACCTTGTAGCTGATGGTGGTGCTCCGGGGGACGGCCGTTCCGGCTTTGGGATTCTGCTCGAAGACGACGCCCGCCGTTGCCTCATCCGTCTCGACTTCGTCACGCTTGAAGTTGCGTGAAGCCCGCCGCCCGAGCATCCGACTCGGCCTGCGCCGGTGTCTTTCCGGTCAACACGGGGACCTTCGACTTGCCCGTGGCGTAGGTCAGGGTGATCTTTTGGTCCAGCGGAATCGTCGTGCCTTCGGCGGGACTGACCAACAACACCTCGTTCTCGTCGGCGTCACTTGGCTCAGCCGGAGCAGCCTTCGTGGTCACGTTGGAGAACTTCTTTTCCTTCAGCTCCTCCTCAGCGTCGGCGACCTCGTCGCCTACGAGACCCGTCGGGATCTTGGCGGTCTTCGGGCCGTCGTTCACCGTGATCGTGACCGTGCTGTTCGGCTCGACCTGAGTGCCGGCCACCGGATCCTGCTTGGTCACCTGATCTGCGGTCTTCGCGTCCCCGTTGACGTGTTTGACCACGGTCTGCAGCTCAGATTCTGTCAGGCGGTCGGTAGCCTGCTGCTCGTTGTAGGTCAGCACGTTCGGCACGGCAACCATCGCGGCCGCCTCGGGTGTCTCCCGCCCCAGCAACCGCCACAGGCCGTAACTTCCCCCAAGCAGCAGGAGGAGGGCGAGCGCGCCGATCAGAACAGCCAGCCCGGCTCGGCTCTTCGGCTCCTCCTCTTCGTCGAACGCTTCATCTTCGGCAGAAGGCACGGGAGCTGCAACGGCGGTGGGCGCGGCATCGGCCCCGGCGACTGCGACAGCCGTAGCGCCCGCGACCCGCGGCACGACGGCCGTGACCTCGTGCCCCGCCAGCACGCGGGTGATGTCCGTCTTCATGTCCCGAGCCGTTTGGTAGCGGTCTGCAGGATCCTTGGCGAGGGCCCTGAGAGCGATCGCGTCGATGTCGGGTGTGATCACCGGGTCGATCTGGCTGGGCGGCACGGGCGGTTCCCGTACATGCTGGTAGGCGACACTCACGGGTGAGTCGCCGGTGAACGGCGGACGGCCCACCAACAGCTCGTACATCAGGCAGCCAGCGGAGTAAATGTCGCTGCGGGAGTCAACGGTCTCCCCTCGCGCCTGCTCCGGCGAGAGGTATTGCGCGGTTCCGATCACCGCCGCGGTTTGCGTCATGGTGGCGGACGTGTCGGCCACGGCCCGAGCTATGCCGAAGTCCATCACCTTCACGCCGCCGGTCGGGGTGAGCATGACGTTCGCGGGCTTGATGTCCCGGTGGATGATGCCCGCCTTGTGGCTGTAGGCCAGTGCGTCCAGGACGCCAGCCGTCAGTTCGAGGGCCCGTTCGGGGAGAATCTTGCGGCCGTCGCG
Organism: uncultured Actinomycetota bacterium; assembly: GCA_963808495.1. GTDB lineage: Bacteria > Actinomycetota > Actinomycetes > Propionibacteriales > Propionibacteriaceae > Microlunatus. The sequence goes on along the minus strand of CAWEGC010000007.1, from coordinate 402,366 downwards.
CAGCACGTCCCGCAACGTCGTGCCCTCGACAAGCTCCATCACGATGTACGGGATCGAGATTCCGCTGGTCGGATCCGGCTCTTCTCCGGTGTCGTAGACGGCGACGATCAACGGGTGGTTGAGGCCCGCCGCGGACTGGGCCTCCCGGCGGAACCGAGCCTGGAACGTGGGATCGACGGCCAGATCCGCGCGAAGCTGTTTGACTGCAACGGGTCGGCCGAGCCTGTTGTCGACGGCGCTGCGAACCTCCGCCATGCCGCCTCGACCGAGCAACTCGCCCAGCTCATAGCGCCCTCCGACCACCACCGGGTCGCCGATCATGTCCACGAGTTCCTCTCTCAACCCGATCTGTCGACCAGGCCTTTCCTGCACCCCGAGCTATTCTCCGACAGGAGCCGCCCGTGAAAGAAATGGACGGCTCACAAAACCGCCTCCATGACATCCCGGGCGATCGGCGCGGCCAGCCGCCCGCCGGCAATGTCCTCACGGGGAATCGACGCGTCTTCGACGATGACGGCGACCGCGACCTGCGGGTCGTCGGCCGGCGCAAACGACGTGAACCAGGCGAACGGCTTGCGCGTAGGATCCGACTGCGCCGTGCCGGTCTTGCCAGCTACCGTGACACCGGGGATCTGTCCGTTGCGGCCTGTGCCCTCCTCCACGACCGTCACCATCATTTGCTGCAGCTCTTTGGCGTTGGCCGGCAGCATGGCGTCGGAAAGCTTCTGGGGCTTGTGCGTCGAGATTGGCTTGAGATCTGGCGACTGGACCATGCTGACCACGTACGGATCCATCAGCACGCCGTCGTTGGCGATCGCAGCGGTGACCATCGCCATCTGCAGCGGCGTGGCGGCAACGTCGTACTGCCCGATGGAGCTCAGCGCCAGTTGCGCCTCGTCTAGCTGGTCCGGGAACTTGCTGGCCACCCCGGCCAGATCCTCGAGGTGCCGCTGGTCGAAGCCGAATTTCTCGGCTTGTGCGCGGAGCTTGTCTTCCCCGACATCCAGCCCAAGGTTGGCGAACGCCGTATTGCATGACACCTTCAACGCCTGAGTCATCGTGATCTCGGTGCCGCCGCAGGGGGCCGAGTTCCGCAGGTACGTCTTGGTGCCGGGCAACTTGAGCACGACCGGGGACTCGACGGTGCTTTCGGCCGTTTTGCCGTCCGCCAGTGCCGCAGCGGCCGTCACCAGCTTGAACGTCGAGCCAGGCGGGTAGATCTCGCGCGCCGCGCGGTTCGACAGCGGCTTCGTTGGATCCTTGACGAGCTCTTCGTAGGCCTTCGCCGCCTCGTCAAGGTCGTGGCTGGCGATCTCGTTGGGATCGAAGCTTGGCGAGGTCACCATGGCGAGGATCGCCCCGGTCTTCGGGTCCAGTGCCACCACCGCGCCCTTCTGCGAGCCCAGCCCTTGAGCGGCGGCTAGCTGAGCGTCCGGGACAATCGTCGTCTGAACACTCGCTCCCTGAGGACTGCGATTGGTGGCGAGGTCGATCAGCCTGCGTACGAACAGGGCATCGTCTGTACCGGCGAGCTGGGCGTTATAGCTGTTCTCGAGCCCGGTGCGGCCGCGGTCGTAGGAGAAATAGCCGGTGACCGGGGCATAGAGCCGATCTTGGGGATAGGTGCGCTGGTATTTGAAGCGATCCTTGCTGGACTTGGTGGTCGCAATCTCGGTCTTTCCGGCGGCCAGGATGGAGCCGCGATCCTGGGCAAACTCCGCGTCCCGGACCCGCCGGTTCTGGGGTTCGGCAGCGAGCGCCGACTGCCGGAAGATCATCATGTAGGTGACGTTGGCCAGCAGCAATCCGAACATGATCATGACGACGAAGGCGACCCGCCGAATAGGCCGGTTCACTGTTCTGTCCCGCTCGCGCGATCGCGCCTGGAGCCGGCGCTGTCGTCTCTCTTCGCGAAGGAAGTGCGCCTTCGCTCATCGTTCCTCCTGCACCGGCGCGCGATCACCGACGCTCGCGGGGAGTGTCCCGCTCGCGCGATCGCGGTTCAGGGACACCTTCACTAGCTGTGTCTCCTCGGTCGCGCTGATGTCGAGTGACAGTCGCCACTGGCTTGCGGACATGGTGGGAGATCACCAGCAGCAGGCCGGCGACGATCCAGTTGCAGATCAGCGAGGAGCCGCCCTGGGACATGAACGGGGTGGTCAGGCCGGTCAGCGGTAGCAACCGGGTGACACCGCCAACGATGGTGAAGACCTGGAGGCCGAAGGCGAAGGACAGGCCTGCCGCCAGCAGCTTGCCGAACGGCTCGCGGCACTGAAGCGCCGTCCGGAGCCCGCGGACGACGACCAGTCCGAAGATCATGATCACCGCCATCAACCCGGCCATTCCGAGCTCCTCACCGATCGCCGCGGCGATGAAGTCGCTCCGCGCCAGCGGCGTCAGGCCCGGCCGACCCAGGCCCAATCCGGTGCCGAACAGGCCACCCCACGCCATGCCGAACTGCGCGTTGATCACCTGGTAGTACGCGTCGTAGTCGGCGAAGGGATCCAGCCAGGCCCCAACGCGGACCCGTACGTGGCTGAAGTTCAGATAGCCGAAGTAGGCGCCCGCAGCGAAGAGCAGCGTACCGAGTGCGACCCACCCGCCGCGCTCGGTGGAGACGTAGAGCAGCATCACGAACAGTCCGAAGAACAGCAGGGACGTTCCGAGGTCGCTCTGCCACACCAAGATTGCCAGGCTGAGCAGCCAGATCAGCAGGATCGGACCCAGGTCACGCGCGCGCGGAAGGTCGATGCCGAGGATGCGGTACCCGGCCAGAGCCAAGACGTCCCGCTTCTCCACCAGGTAGGAGGAAAACGCGATGGACAGCAGGACCTTGGCCGCTTCGGCCGGCTGGAAGCTATACGGCCCAACCTGGATCCAGATCTGCGCCCCGAACTTCTCCGTGCCCAGACCCGGAACCAACGGCAACAGCAGCAACACGACGCCGGCCAGGCCCAGCGTGTAGGTGAACCGCTGCAGCGGCCGGTGATCGCGCAGCACGACCGCCACCAGAATGAACGCGACGACTCCCAATGCGGTCCAGATCAGTTGCTGGCGGGCACCGGTCGTCGGCGGTGAATTTATCAGGTCGATCCGGTGGATCATGATCAACCCAAGGCCGTTCAGCAGGATCACGCAGGGCAAAATCACTGGATCCGCGTACGGTAGCCGCCACCGGACGGCCAGGTGGGCCAGGATCGCGAGTCCGACGCACACCCCGGCGAGGGTGCCGAAGAGCGGAGAGAAACCACCCGTCACATTGAAGTCGACGATGGCATAGCCACCAAGCGTGATCGCCAGCGCGAAGACGATCAACACCAACTCGACGCCGCGCCGCTTGCGCGGCAGCACGGTCACAGGGGCCGCAACCCTCATGATCAGCAGTTCTGCCCGGGGTCTACGGACGGGCTGGGGCTCGGCGTCGCTGGCTGGCTGGGGTTCGGGCTGCCGGTTCCGTGGATTGACGGCGATGCGGGCGAGCGGGTCGGGCTGGGAGACGGCGACCGGTAGCCCGTCGCCCCGCTGCTGGGCTGGTCGGCACAGCGCGCGGCGGCTTCAACCAGTTCGTCGACCGTCTGGTGAGCCGACGAAAGATTGGAGACGTCGATGTTCGCCCGCACCCTGTCTTGGTAGTACTGCGGCAGGTCGATCACCCGGAGCGGTTGAATCTCATAGACACTCGAGAGCTTGATGCCCGGCAGGCTGTCCGACAGGCCGCGGAAGATCGCGACCTGCTCCTGGGCAACACCGACGAAATATTGAGTCCGGGTCCAGGCGTACGCACCGCCGAGCACTGCGGCGGCCATGAGGGCTGCAGCCACCAGGGCGGCCAAGGGGCGGACAGAGCGCCGCCGATGCGGGGGCCGGGGGCTGTATCGAGACTCATCGTCAGGCTCGGCCGCTCCGGTGCGGGCTGCGACCGGCCGTTCGGAGATGATCGTGTCCTCGTTGTCGTCGTCCCTGATCTTGGTCGCGACCAAGGGGATGGCGCGCTCGGCAGCGGCACCAAGGACCACCGGCTGGATGGTGCCGGGATCTGCGCCGTCCACGACATCGGCCACGATGACCGTGATGTTGTCGATCCCGCCTTCCGTGCGAGCCTCGTGGACCAGGCAGTCGAGCGCCTCCTTGGGGTCGGGGGTCTGGAGCAATTCCTCGATCACTGGGTCCTCGACGAGCCCGCACAGACCGTCACTGCAGAACAGCAGCCGATCACCGGCGGAGACGGGCACCATCGTCAGGTCGGGGTCATTGGCGGGCTGGCCGTTGAGCACCTTGAGCAGCAGTGATCGATGCGGGTGCACAGCGGCCTCACCGGAGTCGATCTTGCCCTCGTCGACCAGGGACTGGACCCAGCTGTGGTCGTGGGTGAGTTGTTCCAGGTGACCGTCGCGGAACAGGTAGGCCCGGCTGTCACCGATGTGCGCCAGTCCGATCTGGCTACCGTCGAACAAGGCGCCCGTGACTGTGGTGCCCATCCCGTCCAGGGAGAGGTCGGCCTCGACCAGATCGGCGATCCGGTCGTTGGCCTTGTGGATGGCGCCCGACAGCGCCTCCAGCATCTCTTCACCCGCGACGGGCTTATCGATCCGGCGGATGCTGTCGATCGCGACCGACGATGCCAGGTCACCGGCCGCCGCACCGCCCATGCCGTCGGCCACCACGAGCAGCTGCGGGCTGGCGTACCCGGAATCCTGGTTGTTCTTGCGGACCAGACCGGTCTCGGAGTGGCTGGCGATCCTCAGCGAAAGAGCCATGGTCAGGGCTCCAGCTTCAAGATCGTCTTACCGATTCGTATCGTGTCGGCCAGGGTGATCGTCGTCGGCGCGGTGATCCGCTGGCCGTTGACGTACGTGCCGTTGGTCGAGCCCAGGTCTTCGATGTAGATGCCGTTCTCTCCTCGCACGACGCGAGCGTGCCGGGTGGACACGTAGTCGTCGTCCAGGATCAACTGACAGTCGGCGCCCCGACCGATCATGATCACTCCGGCGGCTAACTCCGCGGAGAGGCCGGCCTGGTTGCCCTGCGTAATGGCGAAGACGCGTGGTTCTCCGCGCGGCCGGCGGCCTCGGGGCTGCGGAGGGGGTGGAGCGGGCGGTTCCAGCTCTTGTGGTTGGCCGTCCGGGGAGGGCACCGTACGCCCGAACAGATCGCTGCGAATCACCGAGACTGCGGACAGGATGAAAAGCCAAAGCAGAGCCAGGAACAGCACCTTGAGGACGGTGAGGGCGATCTCCGACATGGACCGCTCAGCGTCCGGCGGGCGCGTGGACGAGCATCCGCGTGGCGCCGATCTGAATTCGGGATCCCTCTCCCAGCGTCGAACGCTCTACCTTGTGCCCGTTGACCTGGATCCCGTTGGTAGAACCGAGGTCGACGATGTCGATGTGCTGGCCCTGCAGGGGACTCGCTGACCCGAATTTGAGCGTGCAGTCGCGAGATGCTGGGATCGCTGATCCGCAGGTCGGCCTCCGTGCCACGCCCGATGGTCAGCCCAGGCGGCTGCAGCGGGTGTCGGGTGCCATTGACTTCGAGCACAAGGTGACCCGTACCAGGGCCCGATGTAGGTGCTCGTTCGGGCGGGCGGTCCGTCTGGACCCCGGCCACCGCCTGCGAGGCAACCGTGAACCGGCCGGTCGGGAGCTTGTTGTCCAGCTGGAGAATGATCTTGATCGGGCCGTTGAAGACGTAGCCGAGGTTATGCGCGTGAGTCCGCAGCTCACCGGCCAGTTCGGCAGTGAGGGTCTTGCTGTACGGGGCAAGCTTGTCGTAGTCGTGCTGAGAGAGGCCGACTTCGAACTCATTGGGCACGAGCCGCTTGTCGCGAGACATGAGTTTCGCCTCGCCGTCCAGCTCGCGCTGGAGCCGTGCGGCGATCTCGACCGGCTGGACGTCGCCCTTGAACGCGCGTGCGAACGCGCCATTGACCGCGCCCTCGACCTTCTTCTCGAACCGCTCGAGAATGCCCATGTCCCTCCTCCCTCAGGCCACCCTAGATGCTAGCCGCCGCCTGCACCGGGGAGCGGATCGCGTGGTTTTCGTGACGGAGATGGTGCTTTCGCGCACGACAATCGCAGCGGCTGATAACGGGTGGGCATGCTAGCCTTTCTCGGCTGGATCACGCAGCCCGCGCGGTCCGAGGCGCGAGTGGCGGAACGGCAGACGCGCTGGCTTCAGGTGCCAGTGTCCGCAAGGACGTGGGGGTTCAAATCCCCCCTCGCGCACCAGTACGAACCCCGGCCTGACCTGGGGTTATATGGAATCCGCGGCAGGACCTCAGGGCCCATGGTGGCACCAGGGTGGCACCGACTCAGTTCGGAGGCCCTGGCATGGCATGGATTGAGCATCGACGGCGCGCCGATGGCGGCCTGACAGTACGGGTGTTCTGGCGGCCCGGGGGCGCCCGTGGACGCCACCCGCGTGTGGGAGACGTTCGGCGCCGGCTCGGACGCACAGAATCTCGCTCGCGCGGACGGTTTCAAGCGGATGGTCGAGGCCGCAGGCCAGCGGTGGCCCGATGGCTGGGTGAAGGGTGAGGGGTTCATCCGGCCGCCGGATGTCGCCGACCCCATGACGCCTCCACCGAGCTTCGAGGAGATCGGCGAGGAGTATGTCCGGCAGATCGTCGACCTGTCGCCCGGGCAGCGCAAGCGCTACCTCGGTCAACTTCAGGTGCTCGCGCGCACCTCGGTGCGGGGTGCTCGGCCCTTTGCGCGGCCCGGTCACTGCGATCAGCGAGGCGCAGTTGAAGATGTGGCTGATCGAGTGGGATCGGTCGCTGAAGACGAAGGCGAACTACCACGGTCTCGTCTACGGCGTGTTGGCGTACGCGGTGAAGCGTGGCTATCTGGCCGCCAACCCGGCAATTGGCACGGCGCCGAAGCAGTCGAGGGTGAAGCAGTCGAGGCCCGAGCTGCGGTTCCTGACCGAGCGGGAACTGGAGACCGCCGTGCGGCTGGCCAAAAGACATGGGGACGTGCTGGCCGTGACGGCAGGGACGGGGTTGCGGTTCGGCGAGATCAGCGCGTTGTGGGTCGGGGACGTCGATCTTGACCGCGGCACGGTTCGGGTGAACAAGGCGTGGAAGCGCAACGGTGAGGATGACGCGACCGAGACCCCGGTCCCGGTCGGTGTAGAAGTCGATGGCCCCGGGGTCGCCGTCGCGGACCTTGAGGGTGGCGGCGGCTTCGTCGGGATCGGCGAAGCGGTGCAGCTGGGTGAGCCGGACCGCCCCGTGCGCGCTGGAGGTCGGCCAGGATGCCGCCGGCGCCGATCGCTGCGAGTTGCTGGTCGTCGCCGACCAGGCACACCCGCCCGCCGTGTCGCAGGGTGTGGCCGATGGCGGTATCCAGGGTGGGGGTGTCGGCCATCCCGGCCTCGTCGATCAGCAGCAAAGTCTTGGGTCCGATCCGGTCGGCCCAATCCGGCAAAGGTTGATGGTGGTCGAGCGCCCAGGTGAGCCGGGCCAGGGTGTCGGCGGTGATGCCGGTGGCCTCGGCCAGCTGGGCCGCCGCGGCGGCGGACGGGGCAAGCCCGAGGACATGGCCGCCGCCGGCGGTCCAGATGTCGGCGAGCACCTTGAGAGCGGTGGTCTTGCCCGCTCCGGCGGGGGCGAGGACCAGCTGGACCCGGCGGCGGTCCGTCGCCACCGTCCGCACCATCTGCTTCTGCCCAGCATCCAGGACGGTGCCCGTCGCCTCCGCCTCGGCCAGCCTGAGGTCGACCGCGGCGGGTTGCAGGGCCTGCCCGTCGGTCAGAGCGGCGGCGTCCAGAACTCGTTGCTCGGCTGCGAGGATCCGGGTGGAGCTGTACTGGGTGCTGCCGGCCACGGTGAACACCGACGCCCCATCCGCCCGCCGCTCCTCGGGCGGCACATCAGCGGGATCGTCGATGGGCGTGAGCTGGACGGACCGGGCGACCGCCTCCTCTACCACGGACGCGGCGACGTCCCGGACGTCGGTCGGGATGAATGTCGGCGCTGCGCAGCTGCCGTTGGGTCTCGGCCCACAGATGCCAGATCTGCCAGGTCGCCCGATGCTCCTCCACCGCGGCCAGCACCCGGTCCGCCGTCCGCGCCCGCCACACCGGCGTGGCGGCCGGCATCGGCATGGCGGCCGGCCTCAACACCTGATCGATCATCGCGTCGATCCGCTCCGGTCCGCCGAGCGTGTCGACTGCTTCGGCCCGCCAGACCGCGCGCTGCTCGGCGAGGGTGCGGGGTTCGTGCTTGCGCTCGCGGGTCTCCAGTGTGGCCTGCTGCGCCAGCTGCAGCATCTCCACCCGACCCGGCGGCCGCGCCATGATCACGGGCGAAGGCGGCGGCGAGCTCGGCCTTCCGGACGTCGATGACCTGCCGCCGAGCCGACCAGCGTTGGTTCAACCGCGGATCCACGCCGACGATCTCCCGGACCGGCCTTTTCGACCGGTCCCGGCCCGGGCCGTTCGGCGAACCGCACCCCAAGGACCGTGGCGAGGTGGTGCTCCAGCGCGGTGTTGTAGGTCTCCGACGCCGCGACCTTCGCGGCGTGCAGGATGCGACCGTCGATCGACAACCACCGTCCGTTCAGGGTTTGCACCTTGTTCGCGACCGCGACGTGGGTGTGCAGGTCCGGGTCCCCGGCGCGGGAGTCGCGGTGGGTGAACGCGGCGGCGACCAACCCGGTGACGTCCACTTGACGTACCCCGCCCGTACCCTCCCGGGTAAACAGCGCGTGATCCTCGAGGAAGCGCAGCGCGGCCGCGACTGCGGCATGATGGGCCTGCTCGATCTGCGCGGCGACCGGCAGGTCGGCGATCGCCCACAGCGTTGACACCGACTTCACCGGCGAGAACGTCAGGTCGTACCCCCCGACCGCCGCCGGCGCCGGCCGTGACCAGCGGGCCAGCGCTGAGGCCAGCTCCAGGTCACCCTTCGGGTCACGTCCCTCCTGCTGCCGGAACCATTCCGCCGCCAGCTCCCCGCGCAGCCGCGCGCGTACCTCCGCCGGCAGGGCGGCACGGCGAGGCAGGCCCAGGGCGGTGTTGTGGTCGGCGAACCGGGCCCGCAGCGCCGCCTGGAACGGCTGCTCCCCGGTCGACGGCCGGTACGGGACACCGAGCGCCAGCACCCGACCACTGTCTGGCGACGTTTCGGCGAGCGGGTGGCGGCCCTCGGCGAACAGCAGCCGCATCTGCTCCCCGGTCACCACATCCCCGACGCTCGAGGCCGTCGATCCCGGCCAGCCCGCGGCCGACCCACCGACCCGGCGCCTCACCACGCTCCGAGTAGTAGCTCGCCAGATCCGTCCGGCCCCGATGCGTCGCATCCAGCGCCGCCACCTGACGGATCAGATAGTCATAGCCGTGCCCGGCCGACAACTTGTGCAAGCTCATCGTCACACCAACCAAAGGCGCCCAGAGGACGCCCGGCGGTCACGTACCCCGCACCCCGTGCACCAGGTGTGTTCGCTTGCGCTCTTCGAGGGAGCGGAGTCGCTGCACTGGTTGAAGAGAATTGGGGTCGGTCGGCGACGTCGACACACAAGGTGCGGGCGAGCCCATTGAGGTGTATGACGCGGGGATGGGCCCGTGACGCACAGTCTGTTACAGGTCGGTCTGCGCCTCGAGGGCTTCGGGGTAGCGACCTCCCTGGATCTCGATCTTGGAGGGCGCGTCGGTGAGTTGTGTCATTCACCTTCCTCGACCCACGCGCGCGTGACTTCTACCCCGACTGGGAGGAAGCCGCCAACAGCACCGTCGCGTTGCTGCGCGTCGAAGCCGGGCGCGACCCACACAACCACGACTTTTTCGACCTTGTTGGCGAGCTCGCCACCCGGAGCGATGAGTTCCGCACCCGATGGGCCGGAGGCTGCAGAGCCACATCGTGAGCGCCGAGACGCATCTCTCGTGAGTTCCGCTGGACGGTCATGCGCTCAGTTCGGTAACGATCGGTGAGAGGCACACGCGGCTGCCGTCCCAGTGGGCTGTTTGGGGGTCGGCGATCTCACCGACAAAGGTTCCGTCGTGAGAGTCGTGGCGGAAGGCGAGGAATATGGTCTGACCGGTTTGTCGGTCGTTGATGAGCCGGCCTACGTATCGGTCGCTGTTGGTTAGCTGCTGGGCACCGAGAATGTCGAAGGGCCCAAGCGGCGTGTCTGCTTTGGCAACCCAAACTCCCCCGGTGGTTCCGCGGGCGCGTTGTAGCGACATGTCCTTGGCGAGGGCGGAGAACATGAGGAGGTCCTGCCCGTCAATCCGAGCCGTCTGGACGACTTCGATCTGGGCGAATCCCTGGCCGGGATCGCTGAGCGGGGGCTGTAGCTCCCAAACTTGAAGGTCCGGTGACCAGGCGTGGCCGATGACGCCCCGGTTGTCGACGGGCCCGTGGTTCGCTCTGGCGGTGATGAGCATGTGCCAGCCGTTTCCATTCGGATCCGGCAAGACCCACGGGTCGCGGAAGCCCTCGTCGGGCCACATCCCGTCGGCAAGCGTCTCATACCACCGCGGATCCGCCTGAAGGAGGGGATTGCTGGGGTTTCGCCGCCAGGTCAGCAGGTCTTCGGAGGTGGCACTGCCGATCCTCTGGACGTTTCCGGCCGGGGTGAGTGTGGCGCCGGTGTAGAACATGATCCACGTGCCGTCGGGGTGACGCACCACTGATCCGGTCCAGATCGCCAGATCGTCGAATGCTGGAGCATCGCTGCGAACAAGGGCGTCCCTTACCCGTTCCCATCGAGCGAGGTCGTCGGAGATGGCGTGGCCGACGGATGCCCGGTAGTGCCGATGATTGGGGTTTCCCAGGGCTCGGGACGCGTAGAGGAAGAAGAGGTGGTACTTCTGGCCGTCGTCGACGAGCCAGAAGTCCCACACCCAAGCCTCGGGGAGTCTGAACACCTTCAGCCCTTTACGCCGGAGGAGGCGATGGAGTTGATGAAGGAACGCTGGAAGGCGATGAACATGATCAGCACCGGGACGGTGATGATGCTGGCGTACGCCATCAGCTGGCCCCAGGAGACGTTCAGCTGCTTGAAGTAGTCGATGCCGACCATGACCGGTCGCAACTCCTCGCTCTGCACCACCATCAGCGGCCAGAGGTACTGGTTCCAGGCCGGGAGGAAGGTCAGGATCGCCACCGTCGCGATGGCGGGTCCGGACAGCGGCATGATCACGCTCCTGTAGATCCTGAACCATCCCGCTCCGTCGACGGTTGCCGCCTCGTCCAGCGACTTCGGGATGGAGTCGAAGTACTGGTAGAAGAGGAAGATCGAGAAGGCGTTGGCGATGAACGGCACGATCTGCACCTGGTAGGAGTCCAGCCAGCCCTGGGTGAAGCCGTTGACGAAGTCGAAGTACGGCAGCTTGTTCACCCACCACAGCAGCGGCAGCGCCATGGTCTCGAACGGCACGATCAGCGTGGCCAGGATGATGCCGAGGATGATCTTCTGGCCGCGGAACTTGATCCGGGACAGGGCGAACGCGGCCATCGAGTTGACGATCAGCCCGAAGGCCACGGTGCAGATCGGTGATGATCACCGAGTTGATCAGGAACCGGGCGAACGGCACCCGCTCGGAGATCCCGGCGTAGTTGTCCAGCGACAGGTCGCCGACCGGCAGGAAGGCCTTGATCGAGGTCAGGTCGGAGAAGATCTGCAGATCGGGCTTGAAGCTGGAGACGATCATGAACAGCAGCGGCAGGCCGAACACCAGGGTCAGCACGATCCGCAGGATCCAGGTCAGGATGTTGCGCACCAGGTGCTTGCGTTCGCCGGCCTTGTGCACGACTGGCGTCGAGTCGGCGACGTGGCCGAGGTGGTCGTCGGGAACGGCGTGCGGCTCCTCGCCGGCGGCGCGGGGCATCAGATCGGTCATCAGCGGGCATCCTTGTCGCGAGTGAGGTAGCGCTGGATCAGCGAGACGACGAGCACCAGGATGAAGAAGACCAGCGAGATGGCCGCGGCGTATCCGGTTTGCTGTTGCTGGAACCCGGTGCGGACGGCCTGGAAGACCAGTGTCGTGGTGGCGTCGAGGGGTCCGCCCTGGGTCATGATGTTGACCTGGGAGAACAGGGCGAAGGCGGAGATGGTGATGGTGATCAGGATGAAGGTCGCGGTTTGCCGCAGCCCGGGCCAGGTGACGTAGGCGAACTGCTGCCAGGGGTTGGCGCCGTCGATCGAGGCCGCCTCGTAGAGCTCACCGGGGATGGTTTGTAGCCCGGACAGCCAGATCACCATGTGGAAGCCGACCGCCTGCCATATCGACAAGCACGATGATCGCGAACAGCGCGGTGTTCGGGTTGCCGAGCCAGTCCGGTCCCTGGATGCCCACGTTGGCCAGCAGGGCGTTGATCAGTCCGTTGGGCTGGTAGAGGAACAGCCACAGGATGGAGACCACGACGATCGAGGTGACGACCGGCAGGAAGTAGATCGTGCGGAAGAAGTTGACTCCGCGCATCTTGACGTTGATCAGCATCGCGAGGCCGAGGGCGATCGCCGACTGCACCGGCACGATCACGATGGCGAAGACCAAGGTGTTGCGCAGCGAGGCGTAGAAGGTGTCGCTGTCGAACAGCCGGACGAAGTTGTCGAAGCCGATGAATCGGGCCGGTTGTGGGGAGATCAGCCGGGCGTTGGTGAAGGCGAGGCCGAAGGTCAGCACGATCGGCACGAGCAGGAAGGTGAGGATCAGCACCCCGGCCGGCACCAACATCAAGAAGGCGACTGTTCCGGGGCGCCTGCCGGCGCGCTTGGCGCGGGCTGGCGGGGCGGCCGGCTGGGCCGGCACCGCGGGCTTGAAAGTGGAGGTGGTCACAACGCAGCTCTCCTAACTCAGGACGAGACATGGCCACGGCGGGAGGGGAGCGAGGCGGCCCCCCTCCGCCGCGGGAATCCGGGCTACTCGAAGAAGCCGTTGGCTTCTTGGTTGTCGTCGATGTTCTTGACGGCCTGGTCGAGCGCCTTTTGGGGATCGGCGCCGTTGAGGATGTCTTGAGCGGTCTTGGTGAACTCGGTCGCGATGAACGGATAGCCAGGTGTGACGGGTCGCACGACCGCAAACTTCTTGGAGAGCTGGCGGAAGATGTCGTTTTCCCCGCCCGTTTCGTAGCCCTCGACCGTCGCCGCGGCGGCATCGGTGCTCGGGATGGCCACGGCCGAGGTGGCGAACATCGCCACGTACTTGTCGGTCGAGGCGAACTTCATGTACTCCATAGCGCCCGCAGTGTTGTCACCGCAGTTGGTGGACATGCCCCACTGCCAGGACGCGCCGCCGATCTTCGGACCGGTGCCGAAGTCGGGCGGCGGCAGGAACACGATGTCGTCGCCGAACTTCTTGCGGCCGTCCGCCGCTCCCCACGAGCCGTTGTACAAGATGGCGGTCTTGCCGTTGAGGAAGTCCTTGCCTGGATCGGCGCCGGACTTCAACGGCATTAGCTTGTCGGTTGCCAGCCCGCGGAACCAGGCAGCCCAGGCGAGAGCCTTGTCACCGTTCAGCACGCCCTCGGCGGACTTGTAGTCGTTGCGGTTGATCAGGTCGCCGCCGAAACTCTGCAGGAGCGGCGAGTACGCGTACGGCCACCACTCGCCGGTGCTGCCGGTCGCCAGGTCAAGCGGGTTGACGAAGTCGCCCGAGTCCTTGATCTTCTTCAGGCCAGCCATGAACTCATCACCGGTCCATGGTTCATCGACCGTAGGCACCCGGATGCCGTACTTCTTGAGCACAGACTTCCGACTGGTCATGTTAAGCGCGACGTCGAAATAACCGTAGGAGTAGTACTTGTCCTTGTACTTGCCGACGGTCGAGGGCAGGTACTTCGACAAGACGTCGTCCATGCCCTCCAGCGGCGCCAGATAACCGGCCCACGCCCAGTTCGGCACGTTCGGCCCGTCGATGTCGAGAATGCAGGGCAGCTTCTTCGCGGCCGCCGCCGCGGCAACCGACTGGTTGTAGGACTCCTGCGGAAACGCCTGGACCTCCACCTTGTACTTGGTCTGGCTGGCGTTGAAATCGTCGACGATCGTCTTGATCGACGCCAGCTCGTTCTTGTTCCCAGCGCTGTGGGTCCACAGCGTCAGCGTGCCGCCGCCACCGGACTCTTCATTGCCTGACGTGCTGGAACTGCCTCCCTTTGCGCAGGCAGTTAGGGATAGGGGCACAGCAGCAACTAACATCATCGCTGCGAGGCGCCTAGTGAGACGTGGTTTCACGAGTTCCTCCAATAGGGAAAGGGGTCCGGCAGATCCGGGCCGAGGGGCTGTCCGCTGCAACGGATGCCCTCGACGTTTGTAGGTGCTCGCCGGCTCCAAGGAGTCGGCGAGCCCTTTAAGGTTCGACGTAACGGTCAGGGTGGTTTCGGCTCACCTCCCGGCCGATGCGCGAACCCGCTTGTCGGGATGATTGGCGCACGAACGGCGGCTGCTGGGGCGGCGACCGACCCTCGACGAACGACCGGGCAAGACATCAAGGCGTTAGCAGGCGGGTAGGGCGGTTGTGACTCAATCTGCTCGAGCAGCGTTTTCACCGCCCATTGACCCATCTCGTAGTGCGGCAGGGCGATCGTCGTCAGTCCTGGCCAGAGATTGTCGGAGATCAGTTCCTGGTTGTCGAACCCGACCACTGACAGATCGTCGGGGATCGCCAGACCAAGCGCGTTGGCTGCCTGGTAGACCCCCATAGCGGTCCGGTCGTTGAAGCAGAAGATCCCGGTCGGCCGCTCGGACTGACCCAGCAGCTCGATCGCCCCCGAGTAGCCCCCGCTTGCGTTTGCAGACCGCTCAATCACCAGGCTGTTGTCGAAAGGCACTCCGTAGACCTCAAGAGCCTGCCGATAACCCGCAAGACGAAGGCTGCGGGCCGGTATGTCGTCGCAGTTGTTGACGAAGCCGATGCGACGATGCCCGACCGCGAGGAGTTCCTCCACTGCCGCTCGGCTGCCCCCGACCTCATCGGGCACTACCGAGCTGATCGTGCCGTCAGCTGTGCGGGCGTCGAGCAGAACCACTGGCCCGTCGCGGAGGCTGGCCGGCGGGGTCACGATCCGGTGGTAGAAGAGCGCGTAGACGATGCCGTCCACCTGGTGCTCCAGAAGCGCCTGGACCTCCCGCTCTTCTAGTTCGGGATCATCGCCGGAGCTGAGGAGCACCAGTAATGACCCCGCATCTGTCGCGGCGTCTTGGGCGCCGAGGATCATCCGGCCCGCGAACGGCGTGGTGGTCACCCGATCCGACAAGAACCCGATCATCTGGGTGCGCTGGGTCCGAAGGCCTTTGGCGAGCCGGTTCGGCCGGTAATGCAGGTCGCCAGCCACCCTCAGCACCCGGGCGCGCGTCGTTGGGCTTACCCGCTTCCCTGGCACATGGTTCAGGACATGCGAAACCGTGGTGATCGAGACGCCAGAACGTTCTGCCACATCCTTGATCGTCGCCCGTCCCGCCATCAGCTCTAATGCCCCATCCTTTTGGCTCCTGGCTGCATCGTGTGCCCAACTGGTTCAGGTCAACCCCCATTGCGGAAAAATGCCTGAAAATATGCGATTCGGCGTCATGGATCATCAAATTACTGGTGAAGCTCGGTTCGGATCGGCGATGCTAAAACGTTTAGCTTTATCGTTAAATGTGCGTTTCACTAGGGGAAATGATCTCTCGACCATGCCAAAGGCACCATCCGCAGCGCAGATGCTGTGAGTGAGTTCAAAAGGCAGCCGTTGAGGGCTCATCGTGAGGACTGGACCAACGTTGCCATCCCCCGTGCGGGCCGGGTGCCGTCAAGCAGCCGTCGGGTGCCGCGTCAGGCGGCCGAGGGTGAGCCGGTAGTCGGCCACGGTGAGCCAGATACGACTCAGTTTCTGGACGATTCCCAGCGGGGTGCGGATGCTCTAGGGTCGCGGTCCGAGGCGGCGAAGATATTCCCGGGATGGCTACTGATCGTAGCCTTTCAAGTTAATTCCAAACCACGACAGGTTGTCAACCGGGTGAGGGCGGCGGACTGGGAGCGCGATGTCCCCACGCCGACGATGCCGGGTCGGGTCCTGGCCGAAGTCGTAGCACCTCCGGGAGGCTCTCGAAGGCGCTGTCGAGCCACCGGGACCGCCTGTGTGCCGGAGGAGCCTGCGTGGTGGGGTTAGCTGCTGAGGTGCAGTTGGTAGCGGCCGGCGACGCGCTCACCGTTGATCAAACCCAGGCCGTCATGACGCCGACTCGACCCCAGCAGGTGTGCCGTCTGCCTCGTGGTCATGGCCGGTCGTTCAGCAACTTCATCGCTTTCTCGACGCCCCGGGCGAGGAGCTGACCGGCCAGGTCGCGGTCTGTGAGCGCCCGGGCGAGCTGCAGTGTGCCGAGCATCAATCCGAAGAGCGTGAGAGCGTCGGTTCGAGCTGCCTCGGCGTCGGTCGGGTCGAGACGCGACGCGATGTCGTCGATGACGCCCATCAGTTCGTCAGTGAAGACCTGTTTGGTGGCGACGGGACGGCGAGCGATCTCGTCGAGCAGCGCAGCCGACGGGCAGCCGTCGGCGCACTGGTCGCGGTGCTGCGGGGACAGGTAAGAGCGGATGAACGCTTCGAGTCCCCGACGATCCGGGGGTTGGGCGTCGAAGCTTTTGCGTTGGGCGCGCAGCTGGTCGGCGAGCACGTTCGCGACGAGATCTTCCTTGGATGTGAAGTGGGCGTAGAAGGCGCCGTTGGTCAGGCCGGCGTCGGACATCACGGCGGCCACACCGGCGCCGTCGATGCCATCTTGTTTGAAGCGCCGGCCGGCCGCTTGGATGATGCGTTGTCTGGTGGCCTGCTTGTGGTTCGTGCTGTAGCGCATGCGACCTCTCTCGCCGAACTGCTCTCGATCGTGTCGTGGGGACATGTTCGCGTCCCGCTATTGCATTATGACTGTACTATAGTATTATGACTGTAATACAACCCCATGAAGCACGCAAGGAGAGAAACGATGACGACGATCCACCCACCCATCGGTGCAAGTTCGAACGCGACGTGGCAGAACGCGCGGACACGCACCATCAACGCCGGCGGCGTGGAGTTCGCCTACCGTCAGCTCGGCCCGAGCAGCGGGGTGCCGGTGGTCTTCCTCACCCACTTGGCCGCGGTCCTGGACAACTGGGATCCCCGAGTCGTCGACGGTATCGCCGCCGAGCATCGGGTCATCGTCTTCGACAACCGAGGTGTCGGTGCCTCCAGCGGGGCCACGCCGACGACCATCGAGGAGATGGCCAGCGACGCAGTCGACCTTCATCCGCGCCCTCGGCTTCGATCAGGTCGACCTGTTCGGATTCTCCCTTGGCGGCATGATCGCCCAGATCATTGCACAGCGGCAGCCGCACCTGGTACGCAAGATGATCCTCGCCGGAACCGGTCCGGCGGGGGGCGACGGCATCGACAAGGTGACCCGCATCACCTACCTCGACACCGCGCGAGGACTGCTCACCCGCCAGGATCCCAAGCAGTTCCTCTTCTTCACCAGAACGCTGAACGGGCGCCGGGCCGGCAAGCAGTTCCTGGCCCGGCTGACTGAACGTGCCACCGACCGCGACAAGGCCATCTCCGTGCGCTCGTTCCGCGCCCAGCTCAAGGCCATCCACCGATGGGGTCAGCAGCAGCCGACGGACCTCGCGAGCATCCATCAGCCGGTCCTGGTGATGAACGGTGACAACGACAAGATGGTGCCCACCAAGAACACCGTCGACCTCCACCGACGACTCCCCAACAGCCAACTCGTCATCTATCCCGACGCCGGGCACGGTGGCGTGTTCCAGTTCCACGAGGACTTCGTCAAGCGGGCTCTCGAGTTCCTCGGATAGGGGAACGGTCATGAAGGCATTCGTCGTCGAGAAGTACGGCAAGGACGGACTCCGCGCCGCCGACGTACCCGAGCCCGAGGTCGGCGACGGTGACGTGCTGGTCAAGGTGAGCGCCGCCAGCGTCAACCCGCTGGACAAGATGGTCCGCGACGGCGAGTTCAAACGGCTCCTGAGGTACCGGACCCCGTTCGTGCTCGGCCACGACGTCGCCGGCGTGGTGACCAGGGTCGGCTCCGCCGTACGCGACTTCCAGATAGGCGATGAGGTCTACGCCCGCCCCCGCGACCTGCGGATCGGGACCTTCGCGGAGTACATCGCGATCGACCAGGACGACGTCGCACCCAAGCCAGCCTCGCTCACCCTGCACGAGGCGGCCGCAGTGCCGCTGGTGTCACTGGCCGCCTGGCAGGCCCTCGTTGACCGCGCCCACCTGAAACCCGGCCAGAAGGTCCTCGTCCACGCCGGCTCCGGCGGCCTGGGATCGACCGTGATCCAGCTCGCCAAGCACCTCGGCGCCACGGTGGCGACGACCGCGAGCGGAAAGAACGCGGAGCTGGTGCGCAGCCTCGGCGCCGACGTCGTCGTGGACTACAGGAAGGAGGACTTCGCCGACGTCCTCTCCGGCTATGACGTTGTGCTGGACTCGCTCGGCGGCGAAAACCTCGAGAAGTCCCTCACCGTCCTCAAGCCCGGCGGACAGGCGATCAGCGTGACCGGCCCGCCGGACCCCGGGTTCGCGAAGCAGCTCGGGGCGCCGAAGTTCATCGGCGTCGTGATGGGGCTGCTGAGCCGAAAGGTCCACAAGCAAGCCCGGAAGCTAGGTGTGAGCTACTCGTTCCTGTTCATGCAGGCCAACGGCGCCCAGCTGCGCGAGCTGGCCGCCCTCTACGACGCCGGCCACCTCCGCCCGGTCATCGACAAGACGTTCCCCTTCGACCAGACCCTCGAGGCGCTGGCGTACGTCGAGCAGGGCCGCGCCAACGGCAAGGTCGTCATCACGCTCGACTGACAAACTGTGAGCCGGTCCGCCGCCTGTGATCGAACCTAGCTGAAGATTGTGCCGCCTCCCGCTAACCGAGGGCGAAAGTGTGAGGCTGACCGTCGACACGAACCGGCTCCACGTGGTCGACACGGACTGGAAGCCATCCCCCAAGCGGCAGGCACGAGCCAAGAGACTCCAGCACCGCTTCCGCCCCGGTGCTGGCGGCCTTCTGCCAAAGCAGACGTCCGTCGTCCGCAGGATCACCTGTGTAGGCTGACCGTCGTCCAATGTTCGATTCGTTGGATCATGAAGTCAAGATCGAGACGGTGCCACAACGTGTGGCACGGGCCGCGCTCTAACTGGGTGAGACGGGAGTCAACGGGAGCTCATTTCACGCTCAAACTGGCTAATTCAGGCAGGACGAGCGTGGGTCGCGCCCGGTTCAAATCCCCCCTCGCGCACCAGTAGGACCCCCGGCCTGACCTGGGGTTATATGGAATCAGCGGCAGGTCCTGAGAGCCCAGGGTGGCACCGGGCACCGACTCAGTTCGGAGGCCCTGGCATGGATTGAGCAGTGCGGCGATCTGAGCGATTCAGAGATCTGGGCTTGCTCCATCATTGCCATCTTCGGGCTACTCTAAAGGTGTTAATGTAGCGTTATGGTGAATATGCGAGCCCATGGCATCAGCGCAACCGTCGACCGTGCCTTGGCTGCGCCCGCAGACCAGGTGAGCCACCTCCTAGTGGCCTGCGACGAGGACCAGTGGTTCGATCGCAAGAGCGCGCGAGTGGCGCCGAAGGATCTTGCAGTTGTCATCACCGCATTCGCGAATGCCGAGGGTGGGATCATCGTGATCGGGCTGCATGCCGGCTTCGTCGAGGACGTCGCTGGGCATGTTGATCGGCAGAACGGTTGGCGCCAGGCAGCTCTCAACTACATCGAGCCGCCAGCGCGCGTCGAGGCCAAACTGTTGCCTTGCCGCACGCAGGAGGGTCAGCCGGCCCAGCTAATGACGCTGGCCGTCGAGTCCAGCGAGACCGTGCACCAGACAACCGCAGGCGATTGCTACCTGCGTGTGGGTGACGAATCACGACGGCTGAGCTTTCAGCAGCGCATGGAGCTGGAGTTCGACAAGGGACAGTCCCAGTACGACGCACGACCTCTGCAGGATGTCAGCATCGACGACCTCGACCAGACGGCGGTTCGTGAGTATCACACGGCGGTAGGAGCTGGAGGATCAGCCAAGAACCTGCTGCGAGCGCGCGGTCTGTTGACCCGTCGTGGTCAAGTCACCAACGCAGCGTTCCTTCTCTTCGGGGATCATCCACAAGAAATCTTTCCGGAGGCGTACGTCCGCATCTTGCGGTTCGTCGGCACCGTTCGTGGCACCGGACCGCACCTCAACCTCGACGACGAGGGAGACCGACGGGTGGAGGGCCGTGTTCCCGACCTTGTGAAGCACGCCGCGGAGGAGATCGAACGGCGCGCGCCGCGACGGCGCCAGCTCGCGAGCTCCGGCCGCTTCGAGGGTACCGAGGTGATCCCCCGCGACGCCTGGCTCGAGGGGCTCGTCAATGCGGTGATCCACCGCTCGTACAGCCTTGCCGGAGATCACATCCGCGTCGAGATCTACGATGACAGGATCGAGATTGAGAGTCCCGGCCGATTCCCGGGGCTCGCACGTCTTGACGATCCAATGAAGATCTCGCGGTTCGCCCGCAACCCACACCTCGCCCGAACCTGCGCAGACCTCCGGATTGGGCAGGAGTTGGGTGAGGGGGTCAAGCGCATCTATCAGCAAATGCGTGAGCGCGGGCTCACCGATCCCACCTACGTCCAGTCGGCCGGGAGCGTGCGCCTCGCGCTGTGGGCAACTGAAAGAATCGATCCAGAGACCGCGCGCGGCCTCCCCGAAGGCGCGGTCGCCTTGTTCAGCAGGATGCAACGGTTTGGGCACGCGCTGAGTACAGGGGAGGCGCAGGACTTGGTAGGAGTGAGCCGGCCCACTGCCTTGCGCTATCTCCGGGCTCTGGAGCGATCGGGACTCGTCACCTGGTCGGGTCAGTCGGCGACGGATCCACAAGCTCGTTGGCAGTCACTCGACGTTACTCTAACGTCTTGAGAGTAGCGTCAAGGTAACCTATTTAGTCCGGTCTTTGACCGTTTACAGCTTCGGCCGGTCCGGTTGCGTTGGATCGGGATCACGTCCGACGTACCGGCTGCTCGCCGGCGGCGACCAGTTCGTCGAGATGCTCGATCCGGAACCGGACGTGTTTGCCGATCCTGGGGTTCATGTGCCGGCACTCAAGAGGGCCACAACCGCGGCCCAGCCCGACCGCGGATCTCCCGGCCGGCTGCGAGATGGACGACCACGAGGACCACGCCGAGGATCCCGACCGCCGCATGACCCAGGATCTGGATACGCCTGAAATGTGAGGTGCCGGAGGCGCCGCCATGGCCGAGCCATGTCCTCACCAGGAGGGAGCCGACGAAGACCGCCGATGCTCCAGTGATCAAAGGCCACGCGCTGACCATGTGAACGATCGTACTACATTCGTAGTGCATTTAAACTAGGTTTGTAGTAATGGCAGTCCTCTATAGTCCTGGCGTGACGCCAACCAAGGTCCGGGTGCTGGAGGCCGCGGTCGAGCTGTTGGGGACCGAGGGGCTGCGGGCGCTGACCCACGCCCGGATCGACGCGCAGGCCGGTGTACCCAAGGGCTCGACCTCCAACTACTTCCGCACCCGGGCGCAGCTGCTGATCGGAGTCAGCGACTGGATCGGCGAGCGCGATCTGGCCAGTGCCGACGACATCGCGACGGCCCCCCAGACCCCCGCGGACCTGGTGGAGGGCCTGGCCATCGGGATCGAGATGCTGACCGGTCCACATCGAATCGTGACCGCGGCCCGGCTGACGCTGTTCATGGAGGCCAACCACAACCCCGAGATCCGGGCCGCCGTGTCCCAGACCCGCATCGTGATGGAGCGGTCGATGGTGGCTGTCATGGCGCGCCTGGGCGCCACCGACCCGCACTCCGCCGCCCTCGCCCTGATGGCCTGTGGCGAGGGCATCATCCTGCACCGCATCGCCCGCCACGACACCACCGACCCCCGCCCCCTGCTGCGGGTCGTCGTCAACGCCGCCCTCCCTGATTGACAGCCGGGTCGGCGTGGTCACCGGTTCGACCGGTCCGGGGTTGCCGGCTCGATCGCGGCTAGATCACGATGTCGCCGCGGGGAATGACGATGCCGCGCACCTCGAAGACTTCCGTCGACTGCTCAGTCGATGGTTGCGGTAGATCCCCGGCCAGATCTCGCATCAGGGAAGCGGAAATCTCCATGGCGCGGTCGTAGTGCTCCTTGGACTCAAATACCTGGAACAGCTCGAAGCCGTCGGCCGTCGCACGCCCGACGTGCACCACCAAGCCGAGGTCGTCGACGGACGTACCGGCCCGCTTGATGAGCTCGGCGTGCATTCGGTCGTACATCTCGACGGGCGCTGGGACAGTAGTGACAACCCCATACATCTGCAAGCTCCTTCGTTCTGGATCGACGATCCCGTGGGTACTCACGGGCCCTGATAGTTCAGCCGTGGTCCGCCGAATGGCGGTATCGAAAGAGTACTACACTCGTAGTGTCTCTGTCACTAGGTTCATAGTGGGATGCCGTGATGCTGCGTGATCTCGTCCCGGGCTCGTAGCGGACCTGCATCCAGGACCCTCAGTCGGGCTTCTGGGCGAGGAGGACTTCGGTATCGCCGGGCCAGTCCCAGAAGATGCCCTCCGGAGACCGTAACGTCAGCAGCTCCCGTACCTCGGCGGCGAAGTCCTCGACGCGGTCACCGAAGAGGTGCGGCGCCGAGGAGGACATGGAGAAGTAGCCCGACAGCACGCTCTCGCTGCTGCGCAGCAGGTTGGGGATGCCTGGGGCGTAGATCGGCCGTGGCGCACCGAAACGGGTGCGAACGAGGACATCTTCGAAGCGGTGGCTGCGTACGGGCGCGACGCCTTGGCCGGCGCGTCGAGTCGATCCGAGGTATTTCTCCACCAGCGCTTTGATCTCTGCGTGCGGGATCGGCGGCGGCCCGGGGCTCGACGGTACGGGCCGGCCCTCGACGGTTGAACGATCAGGGCCATGGCGCCCCCCGGCTCCAACATGTCGTACACGGTCTCGGCTACGCGGGCCTCATCCGTCCAGTGGAAGGACTGGCCGAAGGTGATCAGTCGGTACGGCCCCGGTGCTGCCGCCGGAAGATCCTCGGCCCGGGCTTGAACCCAGCGGATGTTCGTGATGCCGCGTTCTTCGGCGAGTCGACGGCCTTCGGCGAGCATCGCGGGGTCGGGGTCGAGGCCGACCGCCTCCTCAAACAATGGGCGAATCGGACGGTGAGGATGCCGGGGCCGCAGCCGCCGTCGAGAAGCCTCCCGGTCCCATTCAGGTCCAACTCCTCGGCGAGAACAGCTTCAAGCTGCGGCGAGTAAGCCGGTCGCCCGTGCCGGTAATGGGCAGCGGCGCCCTGAAAGATCGTGGGGTCGTACGACACCACAACAGGATGTCAGCGATGGTGGCCGCACCGTTATGGCCGAAGGGCCACTCGGCGCGAGGTCAAGCCGTTGTGGCCGACCGCCACGCGGCCTACATCGCACCCACGGTTGACGCGCTGTCACGGGGCTGCCTCCAGTGGCCGGGCGGCAACCTGATCAGACGGAACCGGCGCAGTCGCCTCCGGCATGGACAGCAGAACGTGGCCATGCCCCTGATGCGCATCGGCCGCGGCTCGGTGATAGTCCTCGAGCATGTGGGCGAAGCGAGGATCGCTGTACGGCCTGCCATCCACGGCCGGTCCCACCCGACCCTCGAGTACCGCTTCGACGTCATCGCCGGTCAGCGTCCGATGGATCTCCAACGCGTGGGCGAGCGCCAGCACCTGACGACGGTTCTCCTTCAACAAGGACTCCACGCGGTCCAGCATCTCCCCGAGCTTGTCCTCGATCCGGTCGGCGAGGGCCTGGCGCATGATGGTCTCGGGATCCTCCCCCTTCTTTCCGCCACGCCCCCCGGGAGCGCCCACTTCCATCTTCTTGGCGGTGGAGTACGACGAGACCGTCGAGCCCATGCCCCAGAAGCCCTCCATCAACGAGGCGACAGAGGTCGCGGACTCCAGGTCCCCGGAGACGCCCGACGAGCTGTCGCCGCTGAAGAACATCCGCTCTCCCGCCAACGAGGCGAGCGATACCAGGATGTCGGACTCATACTCGGTTCGCCAGCGCGTGAACTGATCCTCAGGTGGGATGCTCGCGACCATTCCGAGATAGTCGCTGCCCTTCTCGATCGTCGCGACGTCAATCTCCATGTGCCGGCGCGTTAGATACGCCACGACCGCATGGCACGCCTCGTGCACCGCCACCGCGTGCCGCTCCCGCTCGATGTATTCCACGTCCTCGGGCGGTCCCAGCTCGCGCAGTTGCTTCGCCTTCATGACATCTTTCCAGGTGATCAGATCGCGGCCGTCGCGGATGGCGGTGATGAGCGACTCGTTGACCAGATCCTTGATGGTGGCGCCCGTCGCGTACGGCGTGATGGTCGCCAACTTGTCCAGGTGCTCCAGGCTCAGCTCGTGCTTGACCTTGTTGAAATATCCCTCATAGGTACGGATCCGTCCCGCCTTGCTGGGGTATCCGACCTTGTAGATCCGATCGATGCGGCCGGGTCGTAGCAGCGCCTCATCCAGAGCCTCGGGCATGTTGGTGGCCATCATGACGAGGATTCGATACTTCGGCGGCGGCTTCGGCCGCATGCCAAGAGCACGGCGGACGTACCGGTTGACTAACCCGCGTGGCTTCTTGAGACCCGAAAGCTCGGTCAGCAGCGCCTGCAGGGTTCCCATGCCACCGCCGCCGCCCATGCCGGCGCCGGCGACGAATCGGCTCCGGCGGGTGCGTGGCGCCTCGTCCTCGACGGTGTTCGGGTGGCTCATGGCGCTACGCACCAGCCGCAACTGGGTGTCCGCCGAGAGGTAGGAAAAGCCATGACAGCCTGCGGCTCGGAACGGGGCCGGTGAGGTACGTCCGGGCCCTCCCGGGCCCGTTTGGCCGATCGCCCCACGGTTGCCGAGCGCGTCCGCCTCGTCGAAGAAGACGATCACGCCGCCATAGCGCAGGGCAAGCTTGCGCAGCTTACGGAACAGCGACTTGACCTTGAGGATCCCGATGCCGAAGAACATGTTGATGAACGCGCCGGGGTCGACGAAGACGTACGGCTTTCCGGTCTCGCCCGCGACCGCTTCCGCCATCAGGGTTTTTCCGGTTCCCGGGGGGCCCCACAGCAACAAGCCGCCGGGGACATATCCACCCTTCTCCTCGATCTGGTCCGGGTGCTCGAGGAAGAGGATGTTCTCCTTCACCCGGGCGAGGACGTGGTCTTGCCCCCAGACGTCCGAGAACCGCGTCTTGATGTCGTCCGGGTAGTAGACGTCGACGCCGCCGCGCGACAGCAGCCAGAACAGGCCGATGAACTGGAAGGCAATGAAGAAGAAGGCGAAGGCGAGCTGCAGGACCATCGGCATGACCTGCCACACGAGCGCAGGCGCCTGGAAAATCGCCACGATCGGCGAGGTGTTGAGGATATTGCCTGCCACAACCGCGTAGAACGCAATCCACACCAGAATTTTCAGGATGCGGGCGAGACGGAACCGTGTCCAGTCGGAGAACCGTCGCCGCATGGCCCGATCTACACCACCGAAGACCTTCGTCATCCAGAACCTGTGATAGGCCGCCCAGTGTTCGCTGATCAGGAAGTGAATCTGCCGGATGACCTCCAGGCCCATCAGCACAAACAGCCACCGGCTGCTCTGGACCTGCAGCCGGACGGCGTCAGCGAAGGGCAAGATCGGGTTGCTCGCCATCGCCGCCCAAACCATGAGCAACCACACGATTCCCAGCAGCAGCAGGAATTTGATGCGATCCCACAGCGGGAGCCGCTTACGGGTGCCCGCGTCCGGCTCCGCCACATGTTCGCCGGGCGAGGGAAGACCTTCGGGCGGACCCCACGCCGGATCGACCGCTGTGCTTCCCCCGCCTGGCGGCTGATTGTGGCCGCCCGCCGGCGGCACCGGCTGATCGGGGCCGCCCGTCGGCGGCACGTCCATGCTCATGAACCCTCCTGAACGGTGAACGACGCCGTCACGCTCTCCAATTCTGCACGCCGCGCGTTGTAGCACTCACTCGAACAACGGAGCAGCATGACGTAGACCTTGCTGGCGTCGCTGTTGACGTACGCCGTCTTGTCGAATGTCTGTAGCGGCCCCTTCTGAACCCTGTACTGGAAGACCTCATGTACCCCTCGAAGCCCCGGTTGGGAGGTAAGTACGGTCTCCTCGACCAAGTTGAAGTCCGTGAAGGTCGCGGATCCAGCCGCCGCCGTTTCGCGGGCCGCCGGGGTCACCGGGAGCAAGAGGTCGCGGAGAGTGTCCAGGGTGACCTGCGCGCGCGCCGCCTCGGGCACGTGCCGCACGCTGGCGTAGACGATCGGCTCGGACGTGTCCTTGTCCACCAGGTGCGCGGGTGACGGCACCTCTGCTGCGTCGTATGCGACCGCCCATGAGTCGTTGTTCTCCGAGGGAGTGCTGCCGCCGCTCGACATCTGCTCCAGCGCCTTCTCATCAACCACGCGCCAAGACGCCGGCACCTTGAAATATGTCCGGTCAGCGGAGTTCTTGACGTACGTGTACTGCGGAGCGCCACACGCCGTGGTGGTGAGAAAAACCGCGCAGCCCATGATCAAAGCCACAAGGGCCTCGGCCACCCGTGCAATGCTCACGTTGTGCGCCTCCAGCCACGTCGACAGCAGCCTGGTGCTACCAGTATGCGGGCAGCGATACCTGCCTTCCACTGCTGATCCGGTGGGAATGATCGGTACCGGGGCCGCCGCCGCCGGTCACGGTCAGCCGGTCAGATCCACTCGACCGTCACAACCTCAACCGGCTGCGATACGCCCTTCAGCGTCACCGACCAGGGGGGCGAGACGGGGAAGCGTGCGACCGAATTCTGGACGGTCGTCAGACTGGCGAGAATCTGTCCGCCGGCGGCGAGGCTGCCGATCCGCGCGGCCTCGTGCACCCCTCGTCCCGAGAAGTCCAGGGCGCGGGTCGATGCTTCGGCCTCATGTAACCCAATTCGGACCTGAGGGGCGAAACCGTGGTCTCGCCGCTGCTCCGACAGTGACCGCTGGACGGCTACCGCCGCTTCGATAGCCGCCGTGGGGTCGTCGAAGGCGACGAAGAACCCGTCACCGGTCTGGCGTACCTCCATCCCGCCGTAACGCTCGAAGATCGCTCGGAAGGTTTGGTCATGCCAACGAATCAGCTCCTGCCAGGCGTCGTCACCCAGCGCCTCAACGAGGGGGGTAGACCCCACAATGTCGGTGAACACGAAGGTTCTCCTGACCCGCTCGCCCGCCCGCGCAGCGGCGCCCGGGTCGTCGCCGAGCAGGCTCCCGGCTCGTCTGGCGTCTGGCAGAGCGCCGAGGCGTTCGAAAGCCGCCTTGGCGGAGTCAAGCTCCAGGTGGGCTGCCTCCTCGTCGCCCTCGCGACGGTAGGCCTCGCCGAGCGCCGTGCGTGCTCTGGCGACCTCGTACGGCGCACCGAGCGCATGCCACAGTTCCACGGCGTGGCGCAGTCTCACCGAGGCTGTTGTGGCATCGTCCTGAGCAAGCAGTAGCTCGCCTCGGGCGTAGTCCGCCGTGGCGGTGAGGGCTGTCGTCCGAAAGGAATCGGCGATCCGTCCCAGTTCCGCGACGTGCTTGCCGACCGTGTCGAGGTCGCCGGCAGCAAGCCCGATCTCGATCGCGGCTGGTAGCAGCCGCGCCTGGGTGAAGGCGCGGGTTTCGGCCGCGACAAGGGCTCGCTTTATCGACGTGTACGCCCCTGCGGCGTCCCCTTGAGCCAACCGGAGCAGTGACATGCCGGGCTCGGGTTCCCGGCTGAGCTGATGGGCCTGCCGGAATGCGTCGAGGGCTCCCGGAAGATCACCGACCCGAAGTCGAACCTCACCGATCTCGTATCGAGCCTCGCCCGCCAGGCCAAGGTCGTACCTGCTGAGTTCCTCGCACGCGCGTCGGGCTTCCCGCTCCGCGTCGGCCCAGGAGCCGCGAAAGTGCATGATTTCGGCACGGTGAACCCGGCAGATGCCGGGAAAGCCGGAGATCTTCTGGCGGTCGCACCATCGCTCCGCAGCGTCGGTCCACTCGACGGCTCGTCGCCAATCGCTCAGATCGCGGCAGACGCTGATCGTGCTGCAGTAGATTCTCCCGGTCGTCATCGGGTCCAGATCGCCGCTGACGGCCGCCACGGTCGATTCGTCGATCATCGCCAAGCCGTCATCGATGCTGCCCATCGCGACCAGGGCGTACCCCTCAAGCTGGAGTCCCATTGCCTGAAGGGCCCGATTACCGAGCCGTCCGCCGATGGCCTGCGCCAACTTCGCCTGTTTCAGCGCTTCGTTCCGGTCACCGGTCACGCGGAGGGCGATGTAGGCCAGTGAAACGGCCTGCCAGCCATGGGCGGCGCATTCGCTGGGAGCCTCGTCGAGCAGCCTTTTCGCCCGGCCCAGCCACCCGTTGCCGATCGCGGTTTCCAGCCGCTCGAAGTGATCAACGGCGAGCTGGATGGCCAGCTCGGCCGCATGACATTGGTCGCCTTGCCCGAGATATTCCGTATGCGCCCGCTCGCGCGCCTCACTTGCTGCGTCAGGGTCCCCGGCGAACCAGGCCGACTCCGCCAGCAACGCGAGGTCCTGGGGTGACAGCGCAGCTTCAGAGTCAGCGATGCGTAGCGATTCGAACGCCTGCTGCCACGCATGCCGTCCGTATGCCTCGCGGCCATGCTCAACGGAATCCGAAATGAGCTGACCCATAACGCTCCTGTCAGCCGGAATCCTTCTACCATACGGCGTTTCACCCGCCGCATTGCCTGCACTCCAGCGCTGTGTGGCCGGCAGCTGCGGTTGCGCCACATCCTCCCAGCGCAACGTCCGGCGCCCTGTCACGCCCGAAGGTAGAGCAGCACCGCCAACACGCGGCGCGACTCCTGTCGGGTGGAGGGAATGCCCAGCTTGTCGAAGATGCTCGACACGTACTTCTCGGCGGCGTGCAGGGTGATCACCAGCCGGTCCGCGATTCCCTGATTCGATGTGCCCGACGCCATCAGCTCGAGCACGTCGCGCTCCCGCGGCGTCAGACGAGCCAGCGGATCGTCAGCGCGCCGGCGCCGGAGCAGGGTGGAGACGATCGTGGGATCGATCGCCGAGCCGCCATGGGCCACTCGTCGTACGGCGTCCACAAAGTCGGCGACGTCGCTGATCCGATCCTTCAGCAGGTAGCCGACCCCTTCGGCCGACTCTGCGAGCAGCTGCATCGCCAGTCCCAGCTCGACGTATTGCGACAGCACGAATACCGGCACGCCGGGATGGTGCTTCCGGATGTGCAGCGCCGCTCGCATGCCTTCATCCGTGTGGGTCGGCGGCAACCGGATATCGACGATCGCAATATCCGGGGGCAGGCTTCGTACCCGCATCAGGAGCTCGTCGGCATTGTCGTAAGCGGCCACGACGTCGAGTCCCGCGCTGCCCAGGATTCCGGTGAGGCCCTCCCGCAGCAGCACACTGTCCTCCGCGATCGCCACCTCGAGAGGAGCTACGGACACGGCAGCTCCGCATGGATGACCGTCCCGCCGCCCTCGTCAGAGGTCGATATCCGAAGCTCGCCGCCGAGCGCTTCGACCCGATCGGTGAGCCCGCGCAAGCCCGATCCCTTCGCCGGATCTGTTCCTCCTACCCCGTCATCGCTGATGTTCAGCACGACGCCGAGGCCACCACGGCGAACGCGCACGCTGGCCGATGTCGCCTGAGCATGCTTACCGACGTTGGTCAGTGCCTCACTGACGACGTAGTAGGCCGCTGCCTCGGTGGGTTCGGGCAGCTGTTCAACGAGATCGACCGTCAAATGCACAGGCACGGAGGCTCGATCCGCCAGTGATTCCAAGGCGATCACCAGACCATGGCTGGACAGGACAGCCGGATAGATGCCCCGGGCCACATCCCGCAGTTCCTCGAGCGAAGCCGACACCTCCGTCTTGGCTCGCGCCAGCCGGTCGCTGAGCACCGGATCGGCCCCGGCACTCTCCCCGAGCAGGCCGAGTTCGAGGGACAGGGCAACCAGACGCTGCTGCGCCCCATCGTGAAGGTTGCGTTCCAGGCGCTTCCGCTCCTGTCTTCCGGCCTCGAGCACCCGTATCCGCGACCCCTTGAGCTCTTGCAGCCTGGCCCGTAGCTCAGCGCGCAACCGGCCGTTCTCCAGCGCAATGCCGGCCGCCGCTGCCACCGCGTCGAGTAGCTCAGGCTCGTCCTCGAGCGCTCGGTCGAACACCATCGCGGCCATCGGCTCGTTGTCCCGTTGGATCACGCGCACGGTGCGCCACTCATCAGCCTGGGGCAATGTCGTCGGTTCGCCCGCTTGGTCAACCCAACTCCGAGACTGCGGCAGCCAGTACGCCAGTCGCAGTGACGGGTCGCGGAGCGCGTGAGCCAGCGGTCCTTGTGGGTCGGCAGTCGGGTTGCGCCGCAGGTCCACCATCAGGTTGGCCACTTCTCCCCGCGCCAGCCGTGCATCCAGCAGGGCGAACAAAAAGGCAATCGGTGCCAGTCCGAGCGATGCGAAGGTCACCAGGCGGATCGTCTCGGAAGCGGGCCACCCGCCGAGCCCCGCCGCATACAACATCGCCAGCATCACGAGGGCCAGCCCGAACGCGTCCACCACCAGCGCCGCCGGCCGACGGTGGGACTGACCCGCGCGCCGCCGGCGCAGGTAGAGCAGAACCGCCCCCGTCAGGAGCAACAACCCAACGACAACGAGTTGGACCTGCTCGACCAGGTTGCCGATCGCCGGTCGATCGACGACCACGAACACGCTGTCGGGATTGACGCCCAGCATCACCTTGACGAGCTGAAGGCCCAACGCCGTTGCATAGCAGGACACAACAACCAACCGCTCCGCGTTGGTGGTGAGTCGGCCAGTCGGAAACGCCAGAAAGACGTGGAGGAACAGCGCAGCCGGCAGCATGTCGAAGAGATGGCCGAAGCTGTACACCAGCGGCTGGTCAGACCACTGCAGTGGGGTGATCGCCATGGCGAAGCCGGTCGCAACCATCAGTGGCCCTAGCCGGCTTTCCGGCCGCCGCCACCAGGCCAGGATCCCGCCCACCACGTACGGGATGACGATCCAGGCGATGAGGAAGGCGCGCAGGCCGGGCAGGTCCAACTGCTCGCTGGCCAGGGCAAGAATGAGTGAGCCGATGACGACGCCCATGCTGGCGACGGCTATCGCCCAGAGCATCCATCCGCGGGGTGGTCTCTTCGAGTCGGCGGTGGCCGGTTCGGCGCTGGGGGGAGCCGGCGAGACGAGGTCCGTCATGGGCGACCTTCCTCCCCGCGCTTCAGCTGCAGAACACGTCCAGTATTCGCGTGTTCCCCGGCAAGCGATAGACGTCGGGCTCATCCCTGGGGAACTGAAGTCCCCAGAGGTCAGGGCGTCCAGCCGAGCCACGCTCCGCCGGCGTTCATGCCGCCGAGCCAGATGCCGGCGGCCAGGAACGGCAGCGGCACCACCCATAGCGGTTTGCGCCTTATCCAGAAGCAGCCCACCAGGAACAGAGCGAGCCACACCCCGATAAAGGCCCCAACCGCCCAGCTGGGGGCCATCAGCCCGGAGGCGAAATAGAACGGCGCCAGAGCGAGCATGGCGACCAGGGCCAGTCCGGCGACGACGTACTTGGCGATCGTGCGACCGTCGCGTGGCATAGCCGCATCGTTTCACGCCGAGCGGCGGTCGGTGCTGATACCGCGGATCGACGCCAACCGGCGGTGAGGTTTTTCCGAGGTAGATCTGAGGACGTCAACCGTGCGAAATCGCCGAGAAGTGACGTGACAGGCCGAATTAGTAGAACTCTTCGGTGTTGATGATGTTGCGCAGCGTCCGCCCGTCCAGCAACCGGGTGGCGTTGTCGCAGAACACCTCGGCGATCCGCCGGTCCTCGTTCTTGCTCAGCGCCGCGGTATGCGGGCTGATCAGCACGTTGGGCAGCGACCACAGCGGGCTCTCACTCGGCAGCGGTTCGGTGGCGAACACGTCCAGCGCCGCGAAGCCGACCCGGCCGCTGTGCAGCGCGTCGATCAGTGCGGCCTCGTCGATCACCGTGCCGCGCCCCACGTTGACCACCGTGGCGCCTGGCTTGAGCGCCGCGAAGAAGTCGCCGCCCAGCAGGCCCGCCGTCGCGTCGGTGCCGGGCAGCGTGCTGATCACGGCATCGACTCGGCCAGCCACCTCCACAAGTTGGTTGGGATGGATCACCTCATCGACCCCATCCACGGTGATCCCTCGCCGGCTGGTGCCGAGAACGGTTCCGCCAAAGGGAGCCAGCAGCTCCACGACTCGGCGGCCGATGCCGCCAAGGCCGACGACAAGCACCGTTTGCTCAGCCAGTTGGCCCATCATCCAGCGGCCGCTCCACAACCGCTCCGACTGTTGTTTCGCCAGTCGAGGAAGGTCCTTGGCTCCCGCCAGGACTCCGAAGATCGCGAACTCGGCCAGCGGCCCCGAATGCACGCCGGCCGACGACGTGAAGATGATCTTGTTCAACTGCTCGTCGCTGAGCCCGGCCGCCTTCACGGTGGCGCCCCCGCCCGCGGCCATCGTGTGCACCCAGCGGAGGTGTGGCGTTCGCCTCGACCACTCGATGCAAGGCGGCCCCATCCACGTCGGGGATGCCGTACAGGGCATCCGCTCCGTCCAGTAGCTCCTCGTATTCCCGCTGCTGCTCCTTTGTCCGGGTGAACGAAGGGTCGCCGGCAAAGTCGGCCGGGTGCCGCATGGGCGGCAGGACGTCAGGGTCGTAGCGGAGCTCGATCCGCGGTTCCCGCTCGCGGAGCAACTCGGGCACGTCTGGCGGCACTGGCGCGGCGATCGCGACGCTGAGGCGGTCCATATGCCGAAGTATGTCGGCACCGGTCTACGCTCGCTCCAGTGCGGCAACGAGAGGAGCACCGCATGAGCCATGTGCCGTACGGCAACCGGCCGCTGAGGATCGGCGTCCAGCTCCAGCCCCAGCACGCGGACTATGCCGACTTGCGGCGCGCGGTCGACGCAGCCGAGGGTGCGGGCGTGGACGTGATCTTCACCTGGGATCACTTCTTCCCGCTCACAGGCGATCCGCAGGGCAAGCACTTCGAGTGCTGGACGATGCTGGCTGCCTGGGCGGAGCAAACCCATCGTGTCGAGCTCAGCGCCCTGGTGACCTGCAACTCCTATCGCAATCCTGAGCTCCTGGCGGACATGGCGAGAACGATCGACCACATCAGCGGTGGCCGGCTCATTCTCGGCATCGGAGCCGGGTGGTTCGAGAAGGACTACGACGAATACGGCTATGAGTTCGGCACCGCAGGCAGCCGGATCGCAGCGCTGGGTGATGCGCTGCCTCGAATCCACGCCCGGCTCGGCAAGCTCAATCCGCCGCCGACGAGGCCAATCCCGCTCCTGATCGGCGGCGGGGGCGAGCAGAAGACCCTCCGGCTCGTCGCGGAGCACGCCACCATCTGGCACGGCTTCGGCGACGCGGACACCTTGGCGCACAAGAACCGGGTGTTGGACGACTGGTGCACACAGCTCGGCCGCGACCCGGGGGAGATCGAACGGTCCACCGCAGCCAAAGAGGGCCCCGACAGTGTCGGGGATTCACTGTACGAGCTCGGTGAGCGGCTGATCACCATCAGCACCGACGGGCGCACCGGATTCGATCTTGATCTGGTGCGCGACTGGATCCAATTCCGCGACGAACGAAACGGCGAACGGCTGTGACTGGTTGGACCGGCAACATCGAGGCGATCACCGTTGGAAACTCCACCTTTCGTACCGTCCTGTTCACCGGCTCGAACCTCCAGCTCACCGTCATGAGTCTTGAGCCTGGAGAGGAGATCGGGCTGGAGATGCATGATCATCGAGACCAGTTCATCCGGGTCGAGGACGGCAATGCGACGGTCACGCTGGGCCCGAGTCAGGACAAGATCGACGAGACTCACCAGCTGGCTGACGACTGGGCGGTGATCGTGCCCGGGGGCACCTGGCACAACGTCATCAATACTGGCGACACGCCGCTGCGGCTCTACTCCTTGTATGCGCCGCCAGAACATGCGGACGGCGTCATCCATCACACCAAGGCAGAGGCGGAGGCGGCCGAGCACGGCTCCTGAGCCCGCGGCACCCAGCGTTGTGCCGCCGACGGGATCTAGCTGACGGTCAGGCTGTTGCCGTTCGCGGTTACCTGCTTGGCGGCGAGCGGCGCGGTGGCGGGGCCGTTGACCACCGAACCATCGGTGATCGAAAACTTGCTGCCGTGGCAGTTGCAGTTGATCGTCTGGACCACTTCCGCGACCGTGCACCCCTGGTGCGTGCACACCGAGGTGAACGCTTTGAAGTCGCCGGACTTGGGCTGAGTCACCACCGCCTGCAGGTCCGCGAAGATCTTGCCGCCACCGATCGGGATGTCGGCCTTGGCGATGGTGGAGCCGCCGGCCGAGCCTGAGGCGCTGCCTTCGGCGCTAGCCGAACCTGCCGAACTTGCGGGCGCGGCCGGCTGGGCGCCGTAGTTGGTACAGGCTGACAGTGCACCGATCGCCAGGGCGGACAGGCCGGTGTTTCTGATCAAGCTTCGGCGGGACAGCTCCCCGGCCTGATCGGCAAATAGCGGGTTCATGCTTCCTCCAGATCGAGCTCAGGTAGTCACGCCGTAGGTCGTGAAAAACCATAGGGCGGCGGTCATCCATAGGGCGACAAACGCGCTGAACACGGTCCCGCCGAGGGCCGGCAGCGCCCAGCCCGGTGAGTCGTCCCGGGTCAAGATCAGCATCTTGGCGACGAAGGCGCCGAAGAAGAAGCAGCCCAAGATCGAATGCACGAGCACCCGACCGCTGTAGCCCTGGAAACCCAAGGCGTACAAGCAGTGCACCGCCACCGGCACGAGCAATGCGACGGCGATCCGTCCCGACCAGCGGTGCACCGGAGCCACCCATGCTCCGGAGATCTTGATCCGGCCGTACAAGATCGTCGCCGTGAAAATCTGGACCAGGGCGAACACGAAGGCCGCCGTGGTCAGCCACGCCTTGGCCGCGATTCCGCTGGAGAACCCGGCGAGATTCAGCGCCTGTCCAGTGGGATCGTGCAGCCGGCCATATGCGCCCAAGCCGATCGCAACGGCTGAGCCGACGCCGAGAGCCACGAGCAGGGGCCCCATGCGCGCCGGCGTCTCCGGGATGCTGGCCGGGGTGCCTTCGGTGTTCGACGCCGGGACCACGCTCATGTTCTCGCCTTCCTCCTCCGGGCCGTGCCGACTCGCACCTTGCTCGGCTGGTTCAGATGTCCTCGTCGCCCTCGACCGGCTTGGCGGTCACGCTCTGGCCGTTGACGTCGACGTCGGGCTGGTCGGGGTCGAGCTTCGGTGCTGCTGTCGACGTGCCGTCGTCACGCGTTTCGATGCCCACCTGAGACCCATCAGGCAAGACGATCCATCCGATGGTGTAGGCGGACCCGGTCGCCCGATAGAGGCCGGCCGGCCGCTTCGCCTCATCGATTGTGAAGTCGAGCTTCTCGTCACCGAGTTCGATCCTGCCCTCGATAGTGGAGCCGTCCAGCTTGGCTTCCGCGGTGTCGCCGTTCTTGGCGCGAAGGTTCAGTTCGCCATCTCGTGCGGTGCCGCGCATCCAGGATTCAACGTTGCGACCGTCGCACACGTACGCGGCAGCCCGGTCGCCGAGCACGGCCACAGCAATCGCGGCGCTGTCGTCGTCGGTCCGGCCGGCGTAGACGATCTTGTCGGGGAACTGGTCACCTTCTGGCTCAGTAGTCGCCGTCTCACCCGGACTTGCAGTTGGCGACGCCTGTTGGGTGGCCGGCGGGCTTGGGGTCTCGCTGCTTTGGTCAGGCGAGCCCGCTGACGGAGAAGCTGACGAATAACCGGGACCGGTAACTCCGCGTGGTGCGCTGTTGGCGAGATTGATCCCGAAGAAGATATGCGAAGGCGACGACCAAGCCAGCAAGGGTGACCAGCGGGCTGCGGTGCGTCATTCAGGCTCCTCAACATCGACGGCACAGTCTGGAACGGCACACCGGCGTGACCTCAGGCACTCCATTATTGCGGGTCCTTCTCGGGAGCGACTGTAGGCGCCGCGGCCGCTGGCCTAACGGTGCGGCAGCCGCAAGCGGGAATCTTGCACCAGCTTGATCAACTGGCCGCGAGTGATATCCAGGCTGCGACCTATCGTCGTATCGCGTGCCACGACTGTCACTACCTCGGTGCCATTCGGCGCGTACTGAACCTCGAGTCCCTCAGTCGCGTAGGTCGTCTCGGTCAGCTGGTAGCGATTGCCATCGAGAAAGCGCTGAGAAATGCACCGTTGGCCCGTCATCTCACCGCACGGAATTGCCACATTCCCGCTGCTGGCGACTTGGACGTAGATCACGGTCCCGCCTGTGCGTGAGAAGAGGTTGAAACCGAGAGCACCACCGCGACCGTCCCAGAAGCTGGGCGTCTCGTAGATCGGTTCACTGCCGTGTCCGACCCCGTCGAAATAGTTGCTCGCGGGATCCAGGTATGGCCCCACCACGTCCGCCATTTCGGCACGCCAGGTGCCGAGCATCTGGACCTGGCAGTTGGTGTCGGACTCGCCGCACAGGCGGCGCCGGCTGCGATTGCACCGGGACTGGCAATGGAGCCGGCGGAGAAGTGCTCGCACTGAGTCGCTCGCGCGGCGCCCAGATGACCACACCCACGAGGACCAGAATCGCCGCCACCGTGCCCGCCAATCTCCGAAGCATGCGCTGCCGGATGAGCTGCTTGCCGTGGGTGATGTCAACCTCGACCGGGAAGCCCTCCCGCAAGTCGTACGGGATGGATTCAGCCAATTGCGCGGAAAGGACCGCTTCGCGTGCTCGATCGGGGTCGGCCGCGAGCAACCGGTCCCGCGCGGATCTCGCCAGCTCCCGCACCTCGTCAAGGGTCCGGTCGACCAGTGGCGGCATGAAGTGGCAGCGGTACCCCGGCGACGTGTTGAAGGATCACGACCCGACGCTGGTCGACGTCGAGTGCGGCAAGGTCCGCCACGATGCCCATCGGTGGGTTCAGCCCAGGTGTCGCTGCGTCCACCAGCTCGACTCGGCTCGGGCGGACCCAGGGAACGTCGAACTGGCTCGGACGGGCGTCGAGCACCCGGCGCAGCGCGATATCCCGCGGGTCCTCCTCGACTGGCCAGTTGTCATAAAGCCTGGCCATCGTCACGTCGACAACTGCTCGTGCCTTGGCCGACGTCGCCGTACATCAGGTAGGCGATGCGCTGCAGCAGTGGGCGTTGCGTCGCGACGAACGTCGCGAAGCTGACCTCATCCGTACGCGTGGGCATCGGTGCTCCTCCCGGTGAGGATAGTTCGTTGCGGACCGGGTTGCCGGTTGCGATCACACGCCGGCTTTCGCACGCCATTTGCGAGAAATGATCTTGAGCAGGAGAGAGAATCGGTGCGTGAAGGACTTCCACCGGTATGTGGCGATCGGTGACTCGAGCACAGAAGGGCTCGAGGACCCCGACGGC
Source organism: uncultured Actinomycetota bacterium (assembly GCA_963808495.1). Taxonomy (GTDB): domain Bacteria; phylum Actinomycetota; class Actinomycetes; order Propionibacteriales; family Propionibacteriaceae; genus Microlunatus. Next base: position 364,922 of record CAWEGC010000007.1, on the reverse strand, counting down.
CAAGGCAGCTACCGCGGCTGGGCGGACCGGCTTGCCGAACACATCGCCGACGCTCAGGAGGCACCCCTCGAGTACGCCAATCTGGCCATTCGAGGTCTGCGCCTGCACGAGATCCGGCGCACCCAGTTCGACGCCGCTCTCGGGCTCGAGCCGGATCTGATCTCCATCTTCGGAGGCGTCAACGACGCGCTATCGGTCCGCTGCGATCTTGCCGCGATGCGGTTGGACCTCGTCGCGATGTTCAGCGAGGCGCGGGAGCGCGGCATCACTGTGCTGACGTTCACCATGGTGGATCCCAGCAAGATCAACCCGTTGGGTCGGCGGTTCCGCGGGCGAGTCTTCGCCCTCAACGAGATGATTCGCGAGATCGCTGCGTGGTTCGACGTGCTCGTCGTGGACTTCGAGTCCTACCCCATCGCCGAGGACCGGCGCCTGTGGTTCGACGACCGGCTGCACGGGAACCCGCTGGGACACCAGCTGATGGCTTCGGCTCTGGCCTGGCGGCTCGGTCTCGAGGGTTTCGACGAGTCCTGGGCGGATACGCTTCCGTCCGAGCCGACGCGCCCCCGCGTCCGCGCGCAGATCACCGGTGACATCGACTGGGCGGTCCGTTATTTCGCGCCTTGGGTGGGCAAGGGTCTGCGGCGTGTCCCGCACGGTTTCGGCGTCGAACGCAAACGGCCTCTTCCGACGGTGATGCCGAAGAGGGCGTCGTCCCGATCTGAATAGGTCGGCTCGCTCGCGGGGCGGGCCCGACTTTCGGCCCAAATCGTGTCGTGTGAGGCTCAGTGGAGCTGCAGCGACCGGCGTGTCACCAGCTCTGACTTGGCGTACTGGCCGATTTGATGGGTGGCGACGGCGTCGACCATGGCCCCAATGCCACCGCCGATGAGCGGGATCCGCTTGGTGAACAGCAACGCCATGTTCTTGCCGCCGAGTCGGCTAGCCAGATCGGCGACTACCTTCTCCGCGACCACGCGATCGAGCGCCGGGTCGAAGACCGGGGCCGTGGCCACCGCCATCGGGGAGGTCGGCAACTTGCCCAGGGCGATGTGCCTAGCGACTTCCTCGCCGCCCATGAGGCACATGACCAATGCGGTACGGACACGATTATCGGCGAGATCGTAACCGCGCAAGTGGGCGATCGCGGCGATCATCCTGATCTGCACGGTCGCCACTCCGGCCATGTTGGCCGGAATTGCTACCGGCAGGGCGGCCACACCGCCGAGGTTGGTCACGAATCCCTGAGCCGAGGCCAGCCGGATGTGGGAGTCGATGAGGGACTGGATCGCGTCGTCGACGGAACCGCCGTGGCGCTGTAGGTGACGACTGGCTGCGCTCTTGGCGCTGGGCAGCGCGCCTCGACCGTCGATCGCGATCTCGAGGATCCGGCGGAATGCACCACTCGCGGCTTGTGGCGCCATCCGGGCGGCCACCGGCCCGATATTGCGGGCGATAATCCTGCCGACGTCCTCTGCGCGCGCCATCCACCCTCCACCGAGTAGTGCCCGTTGCCAGCGAGCCGCGGTTGGGCGCGGAACTGCACCCTCCACAGAAAGGGTACGTGGCACGTGCCCGAGCGCCGCTCTCGCGGACCTCGCCCCCGAGCCCCGAGGACCAGCCCTGCCCGGCGCCGAATCGTACGTTGACGTTCGTTGCGGTCGCTCTGCACACGGTGCAACCGGCGCGGGGTGACAGCAAGCGGCGCAGAGCACAGGATGTGGCCATGCTCGGTTCGCCGTTCGGCCAGGAGACCCGCTGGCCGCGAGGCGACCTGATCGCGGTCTCCCGCGAGTTCACCGCCGAGCTGGTGCTGGCCGCCTATCGCAACGGAGTCTTTCCGATGCCGGTCCGGCGTGGACTGATGGGCTGGTACTCGCCGATGGAGCGGGGCGTCATCCCACTCGACGCGCTGCGGGTCTCCCGGTCACTGCGCAAGATGCAATCGCGGTACGAGATCCGCGTGGACACCCATTTCGACGCCGTCCTCGACGGTTGTGCTGATCCGCGGCGCGCGGGGGGATGGATCGATGATCGGATTCGCCGCGTGTACCGGGAGTTGCACCGCGCCGGCTGGGCCCACTCGGTCGAGGCATGGACCTCCGACGAGGCATTGGCGGGTGGTCTCTACGGGGTGAGTATCGGCGGGCTGTTCGCCGGGGAGTCGATGTTCCATCGACCCGATATCGGCCGTGACGCCTCCAAGGTCACGCTGGTCGCTTTGGTCGACCATATGTGCGCGGCGGGCGAAGCGGACCGGCTGTTGGATGTGCAGTGGCGGACTCCACATCTGGCCTCACTGGGAGCCGTCGAGATCGAGCGCCGTGAATATCTGGCTCGATTGCGACGAGCTCTGCTTCTGCCTGCGCCTGAGTGGCCCGGGCCGATCCGGCGTCGATAATGGGCGTATGCCGGAGATGCCGGAGGTGGAATCGCTAGCCCGTTTCTTGACTCAGAAGTGTGTCGGCCACGCCATCGCCCGCATCGATCTAGCCGCGTTCAGCGCGCTCAAGACGTATTCGCCCCCTCTGTCGGCCCTGACCGGTCTGGAGGTCGAGGGCGTGAGCCGGCACGGGAAGTTCCTCGACATCTCGGCGCAGGGCCTGCACCTGGTTTTTCATCTCGCCCGAGCGGGGTGGCTGCGATGGAAGGATTCGCTGCCCGATGCACCGCCCAAGCCGGGTCGGGGACCGCTGGCGCTGCGGCTTCGCCTGGACGACGGATCGGGTTTCGACCTGACGGAGGCCGGTACCCAACGCAAACTGGCGATCTATGTCGTTTCTGACCCCATGTCGATCCCGATGGTCGCGACATTGGGGCCCGATCCACTGTCCGACGAGTTCGATCAGACGGCACTGGCAGGGGTGTTGCAGGCCGCGGGCCGAGCCCAGCTGAAGGGCGTACTCAAAGATCAACGCACCATTGCCGGCATCGGCAACGCGTACTCGGATGAGATTCTGCACGCGGCGAAGCTGAGTCCCTTCAAGCCGGCCAATTCCTTGACCGACACCGAGCTCGCTGTTCTCTACCGGGTCATGAAGGACGAGCTTGCCGATGCGATCTCCCGAGCGGAAGGGCTCGCGGCGGCCGATCTGAAGAGCGAGAAGAAGTCTGGATTACGTGTGCATGGCCGCAAGGGCGAGAAGTGCGATGTCTGCGGTGACACGATCGCAGAGGTCTCGTTCGCCGACTCCTCCTTGCAGTACTGCCCGACCTGCCAAACCGGCGGCAAGAAGTTGGCCGACCGCCGACTGTCCAAGTTGCTGAAGTAGATGGCTGACGACGACCGATCGGCGGCCGAGCTTTTCGCCGCGCTGTGTGAGGAATTCGCCGGTACGCCGGGCGTGACGGTCCCGGGCAGCGGCCGACCGGGCTTCGGCTCGTCGGCGCTCAAGATCAATAATTCGATCTTCGCGATGCTGGTCGGCGACCGACTGGTGGTGAAACTGCCGCGAACGCGGGTGACTGAGCTGATCCAGACTCGGAGTTGGTGAGCCGTTCGACGCAGGAAAGGGTAAGCCGATGAAGGAGTGGGTCGGTCTGCTCGCCGACGACCGGACCTGTCACCAGCTGGTTGCCGAAGCACTTTCGTTCGTGCGTCGTTGATCAGCGATTATCGTGAGGCTGTGTTATTCGACGATGTTCCGGGCGTGTCTCCGACGGAGGCGACGACCAAGATCAGCCAGGGCTGGATGCTGGTCGACGTTCGCACTGAGGACGAGTGGGGGACCGGCCGAATCGCCGGCTCGGTGCACATTCCCATGGACCAGCTCGTCTCGCGTCTCGACGAGATCGGAGACCAGGTCGTCTGCGTCTGCGCTGTCGGGGCCCGATCGGCCCGCGTTGCCCAATATCTGAACGTGCAGGGCCGTGAGGCGGTGAATTTGGAGGGCGGCATCGACGCATGGGCGGAGTCCGGTCTCCCAATCGACGCCTGAGGAGCCCATACGCCCGTCCGAGCCCGTCGACGAGCCGCAAGGCAGCGAACCGAGCCGCATTCGTCCGGCTCTGGACGCCTGATCCGGTCTGAGACAGCGACGCTCTCGGGGACACCGCGCCTCAGGGGGCGTGGCACATCGCCTGTTGGTCGATCTGTTCACGAGTTCGCTGCCGGCCCGTGGCGACGACCCAGCAACGCCGACACCTGACGAGCGACTCTCGACGGCCAGGCGGCCCGCTTGACGGGTCTGTTGATCGGCTCACCGCGCGTTGGTGTGCGGTGTTAGCGTGAGGGCGTCAACCTTCGGGAGCTCACACCACACGGTGGGCTGAGAGGGCGGAGTGCGCCTCGGGCGTGAGGCAGGGCGCGGGTCCGCCGACCGACCGAACCTGACCGGGTAATGCCGGCGTAGGGAGTGCTTCATGTCCGTCACATCCACCCACGTTCCTGCCACGCCGCCGGCCGAGCCGGAATTCCGCGAGGCGCCACTCACCCTGACGACCGAGCCACCTCGGCCACTGCGGTTCACAGATCAACTGGCGCTGTGGGGAAACCTCGGGATCAGCCTGTTCGGGCCGCTCACCGGCGCGCTCGTCGCCACGACGGCCGGCTCGGTCGGGCAAGCTATCGGCGCAATCGTGGTCGGCTGCATCCTGGGCGCGGTCCTGCTCGGCGCCTCGGCGATCTTCGGCGCCGCCACCGGCGCGCCGGCGATGGTGGCGTTTCGCGGGCTGCTCGGTCGCCGGGGATCGGTGGCCCCCACCGTGCTCAACATCGCTCAGAACGTCGGGTGGGCGACCATGGAGATCTTGGTCATTTCCACCGCGGCGGTCGCCATCCTCGGCGACGCCTGGCGCTGGCCGTTCGTCCTGCTCGCCGGTGCCCTGGCGACTCTGATGGCGGTCCGCCCCCTGGGCAGCGTGCGGCTGCTGCGCAAGATCATGATCTGGCTCGTCCTCGCGGCTTCGGTGTTCCTGTTCGTGCAGGTTCTGATGGAACCGCGGCAGACGATCCCGCAAGACGCTGTCCTGGGCTTCTGGCCTGCTGTTGATCTTGCGGTGGCGGGCGTCATCTCCTACGCCCCGCTCGCAGCGGACTACAGCAGGCATTCCCGCACCAGGTCCGCGGCCTTCTGGGGCGCTTCAGTCGGATACGGGCTCGCCGCCGTGGCCTACTACGCCCTGGGAGTCTTCGCGGTGGCCAACCTGGGCGCGAGCGATGTGATCACGGCGCTGGTTGCGCTGCCCGCCGGCGCCATCGCCTTGGCCATCCTGCTCGTCGACGAGGTGGACGAGGCCTTCGCCAACGTCTACTCCAGCGCGATGTCGGTGCAGAACCTGGTGCCTCATCTCGACCGCCGCATCGTGGCGGTGACTGTCGGCGCACTGGCCACCGTGCTGGCTGGACTGCTCGACTTCAGCCAGTACCAGTCGTTCCTGTTCTTGATCGGCTCGGTGTTCGTGCCGCTCGTCGCGGTCGCAGCGGCCGACTTCTTCTTCGTGAGTTCGCAGCGCTGGGACGTCTCGGCAAGCTCCCGCTTCCGCGTCGCTCCGGTGATCGCCTGGGCGTGCGGGTTCGCCGCCTATCAAATGGTCTATCCCGGTACGGTCCCCGGCTGGGCCGACTTCTGGACTTCGGTGAACCAGTCGATCGGATTCACCGCTCCGACCTGGCTGGGGTCCTCGGTGGCCGCGATCATGGTCGGCGGCCTGACCATGATCATTTTCGGACGGTTGGCGGCACGACGCTCTTCCACGGTGTCAAGCCGCGGTCACTCGGGCTGATTGTCAGCGGCTCCGCCGATCCGGAAAGGGGTGGAGACGCCCTCGTACATCAGATGGGCCACCATGCCGTCGGCTGCGTGTTTCAGGTTGTGGCAGTGATCCATCCACACCCCTGGATTGTTCGCGACGAAGGCGATCTCGAAGATCTCCTTGTCCCGCACATTGAGTGAGTCCACCCACCACGGGCTTCCGGTTGCGGCCACGCCGTTGCGCGCCAGCACCACCGCATGGTGCCCATGGAGATGCATCGGGTGCACGTCGCCACTGTGATTGTCGATCCGCATGATCGCGACGTCGCCCTCGCGCACCACGTACATGGGCACGTTCGGGTAGAGATGACCGTTGATCGACCACAACAGTCCGGGCCGGCCCTTGACGAAGCCGGGACGGCGGCCGACCGAATAGTCGAAGTGCCGATTCGCTTTGGCGGGGTCGAAGCCGAGCGGCTCGGGCGACCCGTAGCTCAGGAGATCCAGGTCGGCGGCCGGTTGCGGGGGCGGCGGCGGATCTCCATCGCCCAAGATCACCGCCGTGCCCTTCGACACCTGCACCCGAACGGGCGTTCCGTCGCTCGGCATCGTCACTTCGAGGTCGGCGCGAGCCCCGCCGGTCAGCGTAACGGAGCGGTCCGGCACATCTGCCGGTTGGTTGACCTCGTATCCGTCAACCGCCAGCACCTTGTACGGCACGCTGGCCCAAGCCTCGATCGATCCGTTGTCGGTGTTGATCACCCGTACCCGTACCCGCTGCCCAGGCTTGGCGGGCACCCGCAGATCCGTCGCCGCCCCGTTGATCGTCTTCTTGCCACCGTAGGTGTGCGCCGTGGCGATCACGTCGTCACCGGCGCGATCGGCGTCCATGGGGAGCACGATGAGCGCCCCGAAGAGCCCGCCCATCACCTGCTCGTTCGAGACCTGATGCGAGTGATACCAGTACGTTCCGGTTCGGTCGGCAACGAACCGGTAGGTGAACTCACCGCCGACGGGGACCTCATCCTGCGTCACCCCGGCCACGCCGTCCATGGCGGCTGGCACGTCGTAGCCGTGCCAGTGCAGCGTGATCCCCGCCGGTACCGACGCGTTGCGCAGGTGAACCTCAACCAGCTGGCCTTGTCGAGCCGTGACCGTCGGCCCAGGTGATGTGCCGTTCAGTGTGTAGCCGGCAATTGACTTGCCCCCGATCACCAGGTTCGCTTGCGCGGCGACCAGATCCACCCGCACGTCGGCCTGCCGAGCAGCGTCGACGGTGAAATCCACCACGCTCCGCGTCCCCGGTGACGAGGCGTGGTCGTGGCCGCCACTGGCTGCTGGTTCGTTACCGGGACCGCCCCCGAAGTCGGAATAGCCCATGGCCATCACCGAGTAGCTCTGCGGCAACAGACTGGCCTGCCACAACCAGGCGAGTGGGGCGACAATCGCCACCGTCGCCAGGATCGGCAGCAGGATCTTGAGTCGCTTGCGAGTGCCTTCGTTCAAGTGCACCGAGCGATCGACCCCCGATCAGGACACAGTGGCAGCAGGGACCGGCTCATCTGCCACGTCCTTGGTCGCCACCGCACGCGTGACCCGCATTGCGGCCGTCACGGCGGTGCCGAACACCAGCAGTGCGTTGAGGCCGTGCAGCCAGCCGAGCCCCGCGATCTCGTGCGAGAAGAGGCCCAGTGCCACCTGGAGCACCGTCAGGCCGAACACGATCAGCGCCCATTTGACGCCGCCCGGCACCTTGGCGAAGAACGAGCTGATCAACAGGAGCAGCGCAATCAGCGGCACGATGAAGATCCCCCCGATCGCGTGCACCGAGAAACCGATGAATCCGCCCAAGTCGGGGGTTACATCGGTGGACTTATCCAGGGTTCCGCCTTCATCAACCCACTTGAGCAATCCGAACATGCCGTACGCGACTGATGCGGCCTGCAGCATCACCCCGGCGGCGACGAGGAACGCGAGCACTCGGTAAGCCTGCTTCATTGTGTACCTTTCAACTAAGTTTCCTGCCCCAACCAGGATGACTGATCGCAAAGAGGTTTGCAGGCGGATTTTGATACGCCGCGGTTACGAATGAGCGAAACCGCAAGTCACGCCACCTTACGGGGTGATAACAAACGGTGGGCCGGATTCAGGCGACCGAGGTATCCGCGGCCTCCACCGCGACTGGTGCCTGGCGTCCGGCGCGGATCCCGGCGGTGACGGCCAGCCCGAAGAGCACCAGCGCCACCATCCCGTGCAACCAGCCGATCCCAGCCACGGCATGCGCAAACCCGGCAAGCAACGTCTGCACGATGACGGTGAGGAACAAGAACAGAGCCCAACGGATTCCGCCGGGAATCTTCGCGAAGAAGGAGATGATCAACAAAAGCAATGCCGCAATGGGGATGACGAAGTAGCCGATCGTGATGTGCAGCCCGAAACCGAACCCTCCACCGATGCCGGCATTCTCGGCCTCGAGGGCAGCCTGGTCGAGCGTGCCACCGCCCTCCACCCAGCTGAACAGGCCGAAAACCCCGTACGCGATGGCGCCCGCCTGCACCACGACCAGGGCCGCAATGAGATAGGCGAGCACCCGGTAGACGCTTCTCATCCGATCTTCGCTCTCCCTCAACCGACAGCTGTCCTGAGTCAGCATGACCTATTTGGTCGGGTCCCGCAGGGGAACGTCCGGCTTCAATCACGGTCGATAGGGCACGACATACAGCGCGGACCGCCGCGGCCGGATCCGAGCTCGGAGCCAGCAATAGCAATGACCTCGATGCCCGCTGCTTCCAGCCGCATGTTGGTCTCGGTGTTGCGTTCGTACGCGACGGCCACCTTGGGCGCCAGGGCGAGGGTGTTGTTGCCGTCGTCCCACTGCTCACGTTCGGCGGTCACCGGATCCAGGCCGGTGTCGATCACCTGCAGCCGTTCGATGCCCATGGCGTCTGCGGCGGCCTCGAGAAACGGGCGAACCTCACCGCTGATCAGGTCACCATCGCGACCTCGCCGTACCGGAAGTGCCATCAGCCGGTGGGCCATGTTGGGATACATCACCACGGCGTCGTGATCGACCATGGTGCAAATGGTGTCGAGATGCATCGTGGCTCGGTTCTGGTCGATGGGCACGGCCAGGACGCTGTGCGCCAAGCCGAGGTCGAACGCCGTGCGAGCCAGCCGCTCGACGCCCGCGGCGGTGGTCCGCTGACCGACCCCGATAGCAAGCACGCCGTCGGCTAACGCCAAGACGTCGCCGCCCTCCAGATGCTCGTAGTTCCAACCGTGAAGTCGTTCAGTGCCGATGAATCGAGGATGGAAGGTATAGATCAACTCCGTCAGCTGGGTCTCCCGGCGTCTGGCCGGCATGGCGAGCGAGGTGATGGTCACCCGATCACCGACCCAGACACTTGAGTCGCGGGTGAAGAGCAGGTTGGGCAGCGGGTCGATGAGGAAGTCGTCGGGAGCGCGTAACGCGGTGACCAACCCGGAGAACCGGACCTCGTCATTGCGGAGCCCCGCCATCAAGACCAGCGCCAGATCCTCCGAGCTGAGCTCGGCCAGATGAGAACGCAGCTGCTCGCGCAACTGATCCCCGAGCCGCAGAGTCGGCCGTGGTCTGCTCGATCGCCTGGTGCCGTGCCGCGTCGTCGGCCAGCGCGTCGACCAGCAGCTCATTGAGGTAAAGCACCTCGACGTCGTGGCGTCGTAGCGCCTCGGCGAATCCGTCGTGCTCCTCCTGGGCTCGGTCCACCCACGGGATCCCGTCGAAGAGCAGGGCGTCATTGTTCCGCGGGGTCAGGCGGCGCAGCTCGTGGCCCGGCCTGTGGAGCAGCACGGTACGGAGCCGGCCGACCTCGCTCCGCACTCCGTTCACGAGGGTCGAGCGTAGTGTCGATGGCACGCGAATGTGCGCGCACTCGGCGAGTCGACGAGCGGAAAGGGACGCACTGTAACGCGGCCACGGGGCCAGCTCGCCGTCGCTACCCTTGCCGTGTGAGCTCAGCCCTGTCGCGGCTGGTCTGTATCATCCCGGCGAAGGATGAACAGGACCGCATTGCGGCGACCGTGACAGCGGCCAGCGGGCTTCCGGCGGTCTCGCTGGTGATCGTCTGTGACGACGGCAGCAAGGACGACACCGCCTCCCGCGCCGCAGCCGCCGGCGCGATTGTCGTTTCGCACAGCCGCAACCGCGGCAAGGCGGCCGCCGTGGAGTCCAGCGTCAACGCTCTGGGTGTCCTCGAGTCTCGTGACGGCAGGCCCGAAGCCGGGACGCTGCTCTTGCTCGACGCGGACCTGGCCGACTCGGCGGCCAACTGCCGGCCACTGATCGAGCCCGTGGTTTCCGACCAGGCGGATTTGACCATTGGCGTGCTGCCGGTGCAGCGTATGGCCGACGGAGGTGCGCCGGGCGGCTTCGGACTTGTCATGAGCACGGCAGCGCGGGGCATCGAGGAACTCACGGGTTGGACACCGCGGGCACCCCTGTCGGGCCAGCGGTGCATCACCCGCCGTGCGTTCGAATTGGCCAGCCCGCTGGCCGCAGGGTGGGGCATGGAAGTGGGTATGACGATCGACGTGTTGCGGGCCGGTCTTCGGGTGCGTGAGATCGATATTGATCTTCAGCATCGCGCGACTGGCAGCGACCTCAGTGCCCAACTGCACCGCGCCAAGCAGCTGAGAGACGTAACCCGCGCGCTCACCGCGCGCGGCTTGGTGTCGTCGGGGATCAAGGACCTCAAGAATGCCGGTGGCGTACCGGGACTGCTCAAGCGGCTGAAGCGATGACCACCGGGGTGCGCCATCGCGCCGGAGACCCCGCCAAGCCGCCCACGACCGTCTATCGGCCCCGTCTGTGGCATCGGGACCACCGGTACGCTCTGGCCGGGATAGTTGGCGCAACCGCCCTCACCGTGCTCGCTGGTTGGCTGGGTCCCTCGGCCGTGGCCTTGACCCTCGGTCCCCGCCGGTCGTATCTGCCGCCGTGGTACCTGCCCACCGGCATCGTGCAGCCGAACGAGTGGATCGTCTCGATCATGATCTGGGCGGCGATCATCATCGGCGCAGCCGGCCTGTGGATCGGAATGAACGCTCTGGCGGACGGCTGGACGCCCAAGCCACGCAAGGTCTTCGCCCTCGGCACCGTACTGAGTCTGATCACGATCACCGTGCCACCGCTGACCTCGGCGGACGTCTTGATGTATGCCGCCTACGGCAGATTGCAGGTCATCGGGCGCGACCCGTACGAGATCACGCCGGCCGAAATCTTTCGCGGCCAGTTCGACCCGGTCCTGCGTTGGACCGAGCGGCCATGGCAGGACACCCCCAGCGTTTACGGCCCGATCACCTCCTTCACGCAGTGGCTGGCGAACGTGCTGGGCGGGGAAAACATGCACGACATCGTGTTCTGGCTCCAGGTCTTCGCCGTCGTGCCCTTCATCCTCGCGTCCGCCGGTGTCATGCTGCTGGCCCACGGCGATCATCGGCGGCAGGCGCGCGCGGCGCTCCTCACCGTCGCGAACCCCCTGCTGATCTGGGCGGTGGTCGCCGGTGCGCACAATGAGGCGCTCTCGGTGATGTTCGCGGTGGCCGGGATGCTGTTCGTGCGCAAGAACCCGTTCCTCGCCGGCGTCGGCATCGGACTGGCAGGCTGCGCCAAGATCAGCATCGGCATTTGGGGGTTGGCCATGCTGTGGGCCTATCGGCGCGAACCGAAGAAGGCGCTGCTGCTCTGCGCCGGCACGGCGGTACCGATGGGCCTGGCCTATGTGGTGTGGCAGCCGACGGCCTTCTTCCAGGCACTGCGCAACGGGGGCTATGTGAGCGTGGGCTCGTGGGCGAACCCGGTGTTCCGCTTCTTCGACCTGTTCCTGACATCTACGCAGGCAAAGGTGGTCGTAGGAGTGCTTTCCTACGCCGGTCTGTTCGTGATCGCCTGGATGCTCTCGCGTGTGGTGCCCTGGACGGCCGCTCCGGGCCTGCTCAAGGGTGTGGATCCGCAGACCGATCCGCTGTCCATTGCGCTGCGCACGTCGGTGGTGTTGTCGGTGGCGTGGCTGATCACCTCCATGTACACCCTGTCCTGGTATGACCTGATCGCCTGGATGCCGCTGGCGCTGATGGCGCCCTCCAAGCTCGACCGGATCATGCTGCTGCGCGCGGCGCCACTGTCGTTGGCCTACGTGCCCGGAAGGGCAGTAGAGATGGGCCCTGCGCTTGACTTCACCGCCCACCGGATTCGCGACACCTTCTCACCAATCGTCCAGTTCGCCGTACTTCTGGCCGTCGTGCTGTGGTGGAAGAGGCCAGATCGAGAGGAGCTCTTCCCGCTGCGGGCCAAACCCGAGGCGCCAACCCCGCCTCCGCCGCTGCTCGCCACCGGCTCCGGCCGAAACGCGGCACGACTGACCCGTCGACCGGTTCGCGATCAGCTCGGGGGCCCGTCGGATTCGCGGTCGTAGAACACCAGCCAGCCCAGGTGCACGCCGTACATCAACAGCAAGAATCCCGCGATTGCCGCCACAGTGGTGGCCATCGGCGGCGCAAGCTTCCATGAACTGACCAGCAGAGCGAGGGCCATCAGACAGATTCCGCCCAGCACGCTTCGGTTTGACCGCCGTTTACGGCCACGGATCTCGGCGGGATCGGGCATGCACCGACGCTACGCGCCGATTCGAGCGACTCGCTCTTGCTGGCGGCTCGGTGGCCCCCTATCGCCCACTTCGAGCCCCGGCCGCACTCCTTGAGCCCGAAGCAAACGGCTCAACGAGCGCCGCCGAGGCTCGAAGTCCGAGCTCGGTGCGCCGGGATGGCCCGCGGTCAGTCGGTGGGCTCGGTGGCGCCGTAGTACTCAGCGATGGCTCGCCGGCCGACCTCGCGGTCCAGGCCGAAGCGCTCGGAGTAGTGATCGTTCAGCGCAACGAGCCGACTTGGCTCGCCCTCCGGCACGGGCCGTCCTTCGAGATGAGCTTCCAGGCGATCGAAGTGGAAGTGCCAGCCCGATGCGTAGTCGGCGCCGTGGTCACGGTCGGCGAACACGTGCACGAACGTCAGCACCGTGCCGTCGCCGTCAGGCTCCAGGTCGAAGGAGAATCGCTCGCCTCCCCACTCCCAGGCCAAGCTGCGAGGAGCCTCGAAGCGCAGTACTTCGCCGGGCTGCTCCATGGCCTCGAAGCGCTGGCCGGCCTCCTTGAAGTCCACCGGCCCGACGAACCAGGCGGCCAGCTCGTCGTACGTGCTGACGGCGCGCCAGACGCGCTCGATCGGGTGGCCGAGGCGGCGGGTGAAGCGCAGCGCCGGCCGACCATCGATCTCGATCAGAATGCCTTCGGTCATGGGTTGTCCTCCAAGTGCTGTTCGAGAGCGTCAAGTCGCTCGGTCCAATGTCTCCGGTACGGGTCCAGCCAGGCGTCCACCTCGGCCAGTGGCGCAGCCCGCAGGGCATAGAGGCGGCGCCGACCGGCGGGGCGCACACCGACCAGCCCCGCGTCCTTCAGAATCCGCAGTTGCTTCGAGACGGCAGGCTGGGAGATGCGGAGGTGGTCAACGAGTTCACCTACCGGGCGCTCGCCCTCCCGGAGCAGATCGAGGATCCGGCGGCGCGAAGGTTCTGCCAAGGCGGCGAAAGCGGTCACCTGACGAAATATAACCGATTTGGCATATGACGTACAGACTGTTCAGCCCGCATCAGCCGTGTACGCGTCGATCTCCGCGAGCAGCTCCCGCTTGCCGGCGTCATCGCGGAAGGACGACTCGACGGCCGTGCGTGCCAGGTCGCCAATCCCGCGCTGATCGAGTCCGAGCAATCGCGCGGCGATGCCGTACTCGGTGTTGAGGTCCGTGGCGAACATCGGCGGGTCGTCGGTATTGACGCTGACCCGCACGCCGGCCGCGACGAGATCCCGGATCGGGTGGGAGTCGAGGTCAGGCACAACCTTGAGCGCCACGTTGGAGGTCGGGCAGACGTCCAGGGTGATGCCGTGCTCGACCAGATGATCAAGGAGTGTTTGATCACGAACCGCGCTGATGCCGTGCTCGATCCGCTCTGCGCCGAGATCGCGGATGGCATCCCAGATGGTCTGCGGACCGGTCGTCTCGCCAGCGTGCGGCACGCTGTGCAGACCGGTCGCTCGGGCGCGATCGACATAGCGCGCAAACATCGGCCGCGGAAATCCACGCTCCGAGCCACCGATCCCGAACCCCACCAGGCCGGGGACGTCATGATCACATGCGATCGAGGCGGTCATTTCGGCGGCCGGGATGCCAAAGTCGGCCGGAATATCGAAGATCCAGCGCAACTCCACTCCATGATCGCGGGCAGTCGCGACACGGGCGTCCTCGATCGCTTCCAGGAATGCTTCGGCCGGCAATTGATCACTCACCGATATGTAGGGGGTCACGGTCAGTTCCGCGTACCGGATGTTCTGGGTCGCCATGTCGGCGCCCACCTCATAGGTCAGCAACCGGACGTCTTCGGCTGTCCTGATCAACTCGACCACCGACAGATAGATCGTGATGAAGTGCGCGAAGTCGTCGAACCGAAAGAACCGAGCAAGATCATCCGGGTTGCTCGGCACCTTCCCCGGGTGTCGCTCCGCGAGCTGGGCGACGATGCGCGGCGAGGCTGAGCCCACGTGATGCACATGCAGTTCCGCCTTGGGCAGACCCGCGATGAACGAATCGAGATCGAGGCGGCTCATGGTTGAGTGTCGAAGCGCCGGGACGAGGCTTCCTGTTGCGCCATTCGGCGAAGCGCGAGGAGCACCGGCTCGATCAGCACGGTGCCCAGCGCGACGTACTGGACGGCCGACTCCGGCGAGTCTGTCGGTACGTTCGCCACCTCGCGTTCAGCGATCTGTTCCATGTGGGCGCGGTAGTCCTCCAGGGCGGCTTCGGGGAGCTCGAACCCCGCCGAGTCCAGCGCGTTCAGTGCCTCAGCCAACGACGCATGAGCGGTGCAGTCCTTGGTATCGATCCGCCAGCCCCATCGCGCCATGAGCTCATGGACCCGTTCGTGCGAATGCCCTGGTGCGACCGGTCGGCTCACGGCCTCCGCCGCCACCGCCAGCAGGTCGTGCACCGATTCGGGCGGGGAGTCCACGCTCTGCAGCACCCGCCGAGTTTGCGCGATGGACAATCCCGCGGAGTCGACGAGCGCACGGATCAACCGGAGCCGCTCCACGTGGGCGTCATCGTAGGTGGCCTGAGTAGCCGAAGTCAGGGAGCCCGGTGGCAGCAACCGCTCTCGCAGGTAGTACTTGATGGTCGCCACCGGCACCCCGCTCCGCGCGGCCAGCTCGGAAACCCTCATCGAACTCCTTGACAATGGATAGTGCCACTAGCCAATATTGGATAGTATCAATCTCCAATATTGAAGGAGTGTCTCATGCCCTCAGTCAATCCATATCGGATGACGCACAAGTACGACGGGGATCTGGTGTTGTTTCTCATCGGCATGCGGATCAACAAGCCCTGGCGGCCCGACCTCTGGCTACCGGTGTTCCGCGCCATGCCAGGGATGCTCACCGAACTGGCGCGAGACCCGGATTCGGGCTTCCTGGGCTCGCGATTGATCTTCGATCCCCGTGGTCCCTGGCTCGTCCAGTACTGGAACTCAGTGGATCGGCTTTACGACTACGCCAGCAACCGGGACGCGACGCACCGTCCAGCATGGACCGCCTTCAACAACAGAGCCCGCAAGGCACCGGGTGCCGTGGGAATCTGGCACGAAACCTTCCAGGTCGCCCGAGCCGAGTCGATCTACGTCGGCATGCCGCCGTCCGGACTGGGGTCGGCAACCAGCCTCGTCCCGGTCGGAAAGCGCAGCGATCGGGCCGTTCAACGGATCGCTGCGTAGCTCGCGATATTCGCCGACCGACGGACCGAGTCGGAGATAGCCTGACCCGGTGCTCGCATCTGCGCCGGCCACCTATGGCTACTTTGGGCCAGCCGGGACCTTCTCGCACCAGGCCCTGCTGAGCCTGCCGGCACTGTCGGGTGAGCCGATTCCCTACGCCACGGTCGGCCAGGCGCTCGATGCGGTCCGGGCCGGCGAGATCACGGCGGCCCTTGTTCCAATCGAGAACTCCGTCGAAGGCGGAGTCACCGCGACGTTGGACAACCTGACCTACGGCGAGCCGTTGGTGATCACGCGTGAGGTGCTGTTGCCCGTCCAGTTCACCCTCTTCGGCCGGCCCGGTACTCGGCTGGACGAAGTACGGAACGTGCTCACCCATCCGCACGCCGCCGCTCAATGTCGGGATTGGCTGGCAGCCAAGTTGCCGCAGGCGCTGGTCACCGAGTCCGGGTCAACCGCCGGCGCGGCAGCGGAAGTCGCCAACTCGGACTCCCGATTCGATGCAGCCATCTGCGCCAAGATCGCCGGCGAGCAGTTCGGACTGGAAGCGCTGGCCGCCGAAATCGCAGACAACCCTGACGCAGTGACCCGGTTCGTCCTCGTCTCCCGCCCCGGGACGGTGGGCCCTCCGACGGGCGCCGACAAGACCACGATGGTTCTGTTCATGCGCGAAGATCATCCTGGCGCGCTGCTGGAGATCCTCGAGCAGTTCGCCAGCCGAGGTGTGAACCTCTGCCGGATCGAGTCGCGACCGACCAAGCGCACGCTGGGTGACTACTGCTTTTCGGTGGACGCCGAGGGACATGTCGCCGATGCGCGGCTGGCCGAGGCGTTGATGGGACTGCACCGGATCTGTGCCGATGTCGTCTTCCTCGGCAGCTATCCGCGCGCCGACCGTACCGAACCCAAGGTCCCGCGCGGAACCTCCAACGCGGACTACGCCGCCGCCGCCGCCTGGCTCAAGCGCCTCCAGGGCTGACCGTCCCCCGCCTTCTCGGACTTTGAGCCCCGCGCTTCCCGTACGTTGACCGCCTTGTCGGACTTTGAGCCCGCGCTTCCCGTTACCGCCTTCTCGACTGAGCCCGCGCTTCCGACGTTCGCCTTCCGACTTTGAGCCCCGCGCTCACACCTTGACCCCGATATACCGGGCTCAACGTGTGTTGGCCGGGCTCAAAGTCGCACTGGGGCTGCTGAAGGAGTCGGGCTCGCCGTCCCCTCAGAGGGCAGAACCGCCGAACGGGGCACGTCCTCCACGGGAGGAGCCGCGGTAGGGGAGGGCGACGCACCGTTCGTTGATGGATCGCCCACAGTGGCCGACGATCCAGCGGTGATCTCCCGGCGCAGCCTCGGGACTCGGAGCAGCAGGGCGCCTGGCTCCACCTCCGCCACCAGCGAGGTGCATTCGCCGACTGTGTCACCGTCCATCTGATAGCGGTCCGGATGATCGACGGTGATCTTGACTCGCCGACCGGTGAGCCGATCCAGTTGATCATCTGGCCGGTGCCGCCGGATCAGCACTTGGGTCGTCAGCCGCACCCAGTCGCGAAGACCCCGTGGCGAGGCGATCACCACGTCCAGCAGACCGTCATCCGCTTTCGCGTCGGGGATCAGCTGAATGTTGGCCTGCAGATAGCCGACATTGCCGATCACGATGACATGCGCCCGGCGTTTCATCGGCGGCCCATCGTCCATCTCGATGGTGGTGTTCAGGGCTGGATGCTTAGCATGCTGTGCGGCGGAAAAGAAGTACGCCGCCGATCCCACCGCCTTCTTGAGTTCGGGATTGGTGCCCTGCATGATCATCGCATCCAGACCGATTCCCGCCATCACCGCGAAATGATCGCTCGCCTGATCATCGAAGGTGACTCTCACGAGATCGATCGGTTTGTTCAGTCCGTTGAAGGCAACATCAAGAGCGGCCCCCTCGTCCAGAGGTATGCCGAGGTTCCGGGCCAGGAGGTTGCCGGTTCCGGCGGGGATCAAGCCGAACGGGATTCCCGTGCCGGCCAAGGCCGAGCAGACGACTCGGATGGTGCCGTCACCGCCGGCGCCCAGCACGAGGTCAACGCCCTCCTCGACCGCCTGGCGCGCCATTGCCCGGCCCGGGTCTTCCTCGGTGGTCTCGAGCCACAGTGGCTGCTGCCAGCCGCGGGTCTTCACTTGGTACTCGACGTGACGCCGAAATGTCGTCCAGTCGGTGACCCTTGCCGGGTTGACGATCACGGCGCAGCGTTTCTGCGGCGCCGGCGGCACCACCTGCGCCTTGCTGCGTACGAGGTCGGTGACCAGTTCATGGGGAACCGGCACTTTTACCCCGGCCACCAACAGCGACAACGACGCGACGAGCGCGCCCAGCAGGGCGCCGCCGACGATGTCCGACACGTAATGCGAACCGCTCAACCAGCGGTCGAATGCGACCGCGATGACCAGTGCGCCGCCGGTCAGCCCCCATAGCAGCCGTCTCAGCGCGTTCTGCCGGGTCACCGCGAAGGTGGCGCCGACGGCAATGGTGGTGGCGACGATGGCAACCGTGTGGCCAGAAGGATAGGCGTATCCGGTCGAGGTCAACAGATCCAGCCCCTGCTCCGGCCGCTCCCGCTGCAGGCTGACTTTGAGCAGCGTTGCGCCACCCCAGCCCAGCGGAATGATCAGGATCAGCGCTATGGCGAGCTGGCGGAACCGGTGCCGGTACGCCCAGAGCGCCAGGCCGGCCAGAGCTAGGTACAACACCCCTGGCCAGGTCAGCAGGGCCAGTGCACTGACGATTTCAGCGGTCGGT
Organism: uncultured Actinomycetota bacterium; assembly: GCA_963808495.1. Classification (GTDB taxonomy): domain Bacteria; phylum Actinomycetota; class Actinomycetes; order Propionibacteriales; family Propionibacteriaceae; genus Microlunatus. The sequence goes on along the minus strand of CAWEGC010000007.1, from coordinate 346,600 downwards.
GAGGTGCTGTCGAGGCTGGGGGCAAGCGAGCGCTGGTCCAACTCGGCCAACGCCGGCCATGAGAAGCTGAGCCAGGTCCAGACGACAAATGCCACGAAGAGCGCGATGACGATCGCGATCGTCGATCGAGCCGGTGGCCTGCGGACCATGGTGTCCAATCATTCCATCGCGTCGGCCGGCCTACCGGGTTTATGACCGGTCTGGCTCGCTCAAAACAAGCGCGGGGAGAATGATCAAATGGGCTGTTGACACCGCTCCTCAGCACCGCCTCATCTGCAGCTGACGGGCTCGCCGGCTCGGTAGGCTGACTGGGTGATCGACGTCAAGGTTCTCCGAAGCGACCCCGACCGCGTCCGAGCATCCCAGCGCGCACGTGGTGAGTCGGTGTCGCTGGTGGACGACCTGCTCGCCGCGGACGAGGCGCGCCGCACCGCGATCGCCCGCTACGAGGAGCTCCGGGCCGAGCAGAAGGAACTCGGCAAGCACGTGGCCAAGGCCAGTGGCGAACAGCGTCAGTCGCTGCTCGAGCGTACGAAAGAGCTCGCCGATCTGGTCAAGAAGGCTGACGCCGGGCGTGCGGAGGTGGCTTCAGCGTTCGATCAGATGCTCAAGCTGGTCGGCAACCTGGTCGCGGACGGCGTTCCGCTGGGCGGTGAGGACGACTACGCGCTACTGGAAACGAAGGGTCAGCCGCGGGACTTCGATGCTGAGGGATTCGTTCCGAAGGATCATCTGGAACTGGGTCAGCTCCTCGGCGCCATCGACGTCGAGCGGGGTGCCAAGGTGTCCGGAAGCCGCTTCTACTACCTGACCGGTCAAGGTGCCGAGCTCGAACTGGCGTTGATCAACTTCGCGATGCAGATGGCGCTTCAGCAAGGTTTCATGCCGATCCTGCCACCGGCCCTGGTCAAGCCGCGTGCCATGGAAGGGACCGGATTCTTGGGTCAGGCGGCTCAGGACGTCTACCACCTCGTCGAAGATGATCTTTATCTGGTCGGTACGGCCGAGGTGCCGCTGGCCGCATACCACGCGGACGAGATCTTGGATCCCGCCTCCCTTCCACTGCGATATGCCGGTTACAGTCCGAGCTATCGGCGGGAGGCGGGTTCGCACGGCAAGGACACCAGGGGCATCTTTCGCGTTCACTGGTTCGACAAGGTCGAGATGTTCGTCTTCTGCGCCCCGGAAGATGCCGATGCGGAGCACCAAAGGCTCCTGGGGTGGGAAAAGGAGTTCATCACCGCCCTGGAGATTCCCTTCCAGGTCGTCGAACTGGCCAGTGGTGATCTTGGTCTGAGTGCAGCCCGGAAGTACGACTGCTACGGCTGGCTGCCGACTCAGCAGCGGTATCGGGAGATCACGTCAACGTCCAACTGCACCGAATTCCAGGCGCGTCGGCTGAACATTCGCGCCCGCTTTCCGGGTGGCTCGGGGCCGGTCGCTACGTTGAACGGAACGCTTTGCGCCATGGCCCGGACGATCGTGATGATCTTGGAAAACCATCAACAGGCGGACGGCAGCGTTCGCATTCCTGAGGTGCTGCGCCCCTTCCTTGGTGGTCGCGAGTATCTGCGGCCGGTCGGCCGGGGAGCCTGACCGCGCCGCCGATGAGTCTCCGTACGACGAGCTGGCGGCCCCGCCTGGTCGCTCTCGACATCGACGGCACCGTCGTCGATCACGACGGCGCGCTTCCCGACGCCGTCCGGAAGGCCGTCGGCAGGGTGCTGGACGCCGACGTGCCGGTGGTCCTGGCGACCGGGCGATCTTGGCACGGCACTCAACCTGTGTTCGACGAGCTGGGGTTGCCTCCCGGACCTTCGGTAGCTTCGAACGGTGCGGTTGTCGTCTCCTACCCGCCCCAGGAGATCCGCAAGGCAGTCACCTTCGACCCGCGGGAAGTGATCAAGAAGGTGGTGCAGTTCGCTCCGGGCACCCTGATCGCCGTCGAGGAGATCGGCCGCGGTTACCGTCTCAATGGTCACTTTCCCGGCGGGGATCTGACCGGCGAAATGATCATCGAGAGCATCGAGCAGCTCAGTGCCCGACCGGTGACCCGCATCATCCTGCGTGACCCCGACAGATCCGACGAGGATTTCACCAGTCTGGCCCGGCATCTGGGCCTGCAGGGCGTGACCTATTTCGTCGGCTGGAGTGCATGGCTGGACATCGCTCCGCTGGGTGTGAACAAGGCCAGCGCGTTGCAGGACGTGGCGGATGATCTTGGCATCGATGCCGTCGACGTGCTGGCCTTCGGCGACGGCCGGAACGACATCGAGATGCTGCGCTGGGCCGGGCGCGGAGTAGCGATCGGCGACGCGCCCGAGGACGTGCAGCAGGCCGCCGACGTGGTCACCGACACCTTCGCCGACGGCGGTCCGGTGGCCGAGCTGTTCCACTGGTTCGGCTGAGCACGCGGCCGGCCAGCGCAAGTCCGCACCCGTGCGGTCCGACCCGGCCGGTCGCCAACCCCTGGTCAGAGACCTCGACCGCGTAACGCGGGTCAAGGGCTACCTGCGGGGTCGAAGTCGAAGCGCGTCGCATCCTGCGGGAAGTTGGTCCAGGCCAGGACACGCCGAGGCTCAAGAACCCAAGTACCCGAGGTGTAGGCGCGAAGCGGCGGCGCGTAGCCGTACTTCGCTTTTGACGCCGCCGCAAGACGACGCGCAGCGGACGACGCCACCACGCGCCAGCCGGCGAGACCTTCCACGATCACGGCCTTCATAGCGTCGCTCAGATGCACGACGATCTCGCTATTGGTGCGCAGGTTGCGTTGGTGGATGGCCTGTGGCGAGCCGCCGAAGTACCAGAGATCATCGACCCATAGCCCGTCGACCGGCACGGTGTGAGGTCGCCCGTCGGGCCGGGTCGTCGCCAACCAGTACTGGGTCGCCTGCTCAAGCCGCGAACGTACATCCTCCCAGGGCAGGGTTTGCGCCGGCGTCCCATACTCCGCGGGCAGACGGATGGAGGACGCTTTCGGCACGCTTCTCCTCTCCACCGCTTATCGACGACATTCGAGTTGTCGACGATATTCGAGGCACGATGGCGGCTGTACCGGACTAGCTACAGGTACATTCCGCTGCTGCGGTCCCGGTTCGGCAGCTCCGGCTGAGCCGCCGTCCCCGGCATCGATCCCGGCGGCAACGCTCGCCTCATCTGCTCGAGCTGGGCGCGAGCCGCCATCTGTTGGGCGAAGAGAGCGGTCTGGATTCCGTGGAACAGTCCCTCGAGCCAGCCGACGAGTTGCGCCTGCGCAATCCGCAGCTCGGCATCGGTCGGCGTCGCTTCGTCTGTGAACGGCAGGGTGATCCGCTCCAGCTCGTCGATGAGCTCGGGGGCCAGCCCGTCTTCGAGTTCCTTGATGGACGCGGTGTGGATTCTCCGCAGCCGCTGACGACTCGCGTCGTCCAGTGGTGCGGACTTCACCTCCTCCAGCAGCTGCCGGATCATGTTGCCGATCCGCATCACCTTGGCCGGCTCCTCCACCATGTCGGTCACCGACTTGGCCGACGCCTCCTCGACCTCGGGTTGGGGCGGGCCTTCGACTGCCATGGCCTGAGGTGTGACGACATACCCCCGACCGTCGGGAGTTGCTCCGGCGACACCCTGCATCTGCTCGGGCGCCTCGTTTGCGCCACCCTGATCACTGGTCATGAAATCGATTTTAGGCTGAGTCCCGCTCGACCCCTGCCGCCCGGTGCAGCCGTGGAAAACCCTTGGAGCGCTGTCCGACGACCGCCATACAGTGGTTCGGTCATGCAGGACTTTCCCCCGGTAGTTCCGGAATTCCGTACGCCCGCAGCCCGCTCCGGAGAGCGCACCGAGGCGGGCTGGAGCGCGCCCGCGGGACGCCGAGAGCGCTTTCAAGATCCGGACACCCGCAGCCCCGGCCGCTTCATCGCCTGGCTGATGGAGCAACAGGCCGGGCTGTTGATCGTCAGCTCTGTGGTTGGCGTCGTCGAATGGCTGCCCGGCTCGGTTGGTCCCTATGTGGTCGGCAAGGTGATCGATGAAGGCATCACGCAGCGCGATCTGTCGACGGTGTTCTGGCTCAGCATGGTGCTCCTGGCCCTCGCTCTTGCCGGTGTGGCCGCGGGAGTCACTCGGCACACGCTGATCGTCCGCACCTGGCTGATCACGATGTTCAGCGTGATGATGTTGGTCACCCGTAAGGCCACTCAGCTCGGCCACGTCCTGCCCCAACGGGTGCCGACTGGCGAGGTCCTCAGTGTCTCCTCCAACGACACCGATCATCTGGGCGCGCTCACTGAGATCGGGACCCGAGCTGTCGGCGCACTGGTGAGCTACCTCGTGATCGCAGGTCTGGTGCTGTCGACCTCCCCACGGCTTGGCCTGGTGGTGCTGCTCGCCGCTCCGCTTCTGGTGATCTCCGCGATGCCGCTGCTACGGCCGTTGGAGCGTCGGCAGCAGACGGAGCGAACGCGGTCGTCCGAGCTCACGTCGCTGGCCACCGACATCGTCGCCGGGCTGCGGATCCTTCGGGGAATCGGCGGCGAGCGTACGTTCGCCCGTAACTACGAAGACCAGTCGCAGCGGACGCGAGCGGCTGGAGTTGCGGCGGGTCGGTGGCAGGCCGCGACTGATGCGGCCAGTGTGTTGTTTTCCGGGCTGTTCCTGGTCATCCTGACCTGGCTCGGCGCTCGCGAGGTGATCGCCGGTCGCCTCAGCATCGGTGAACTGATCAGCTTCTTCGGCTACGCGGTCTTCATGATCTGGCCGATCCAGACGTTCTTCGAACTGGCGCAGAAGTGGGTGCGCGCGGTGGTCGCCGCCCGGAAGACGATCGCGGCCCTTGGCCAGCAGCCACCCTGGTCGGCGCCGGCGCCCGCCCTGCAGCTACCGACCGGTGCCCCGATCCGGGATGCGGCATCCGGCTTCGTCGGCCAGCCGGGGCGGTTGACCATGGTGGTATCCGGGCTGCCCGACGAAGCGGCGGCCCTGGCTGACCGCCTGGGCCGTTATCTGCCGGAGGACTCCGAGCCGCCCAGCCTCGACATCGATGACGGCGCCAAAGGCCGCGCTGCTCGCCGCATCAGAGAGCGCCGCCAGCGGGCCCGAGCAGAGCTGGCCGTGAAGGCCAAGGAGATGGCTGAGCGCAGCTCGGGAGTGAGCCTGGGCTCGGTTGATCTTGCCGATGCTGTGCTGGCCGAGGTCCGCGACCTGATCTTGGTCGTCGACACCAAGAGCCAGCTGTTCGCCGGCACGCTGCAGGACGTGATCGATCCGCACGGCCGGCTCAGCTTGACGGAGGCCGAAACGGCGCTGCACATCGCGGCGGCGGAGGACGTTTTCGAGGCGCTTCCCGGCGGCTGGCAAGGTGTGCTCGAGGAGCGGGCGAGAGGGCTCTCGGGTGGCCAGCGGCAGCGGCTGGTCCTGGCTCGTGCGCTTGCGGTGGATCCAGAAATTTTGATCTTGGTCGAGCCGACGTCGGCCGTGGACGCGCACACCGAAGCCTTGATCGCCAGCCGGCTGGCCGCCCACCGCGCCGGGCGGACCACGATCGTCATGTCTGCCTCGCCGTTGCTGCTGCACTATGCCGACGAGGTGGCGCTGCTCAAGAACGGCAAGATCGTCGAGATTGGTACCCACCAGTCGTTGCTGGAGACCAGTTCGGACTATCGGGCCGTGGTGTCGCGGACCTTGGAGAATATCGATGTCTGAGCTCCACGTCGGGCTTCCGGGATCGGCCGAAACGTGGCGACGAAGCCCGCCGAATCCAAGGGTTCCCGAGCAGCTGTACCCGTCCGGCGCAGGATCTGTGGGTCGGCGGCTGGCCGAGTGGCGACGCCGTCATCTGCTTCGCGAAAGCCGTGCAACCGATTTTTTCGCCGCTTCCCGCCGCCCCGAACGTGGACTCCCAGTGGCCGAGCGAACGGCTGTGGTCAGCTTTGTCGGCGGGATGTTGAGCCGGCGCCGATTGTTGGTAGCCACCCTGCTGGTCCTGCACGCGCTGGCGGCACTCGCGGGGCTGGCGGTCCCCCGGATTCTTGGCTATCTCGTCGACGAGGCCGCCGAACCCGCCACGCTTGCCGCCAGCCTGAACGGCCTCACCCTGGCCGTGGCAGGAGTCGTGATCTTCCAAGCCGCAGCCACCTTTTTCGCCCTGCTGGCGTCGGTCGTTTTCGGCCAGGCCCTACTGGCCGAGGCGCGCGAGTACGTCGTGCGTACGGTCCTGCGCCTGCCGCTCGGGAAGGTGGAGAGCGCCAGCTCCGGTGATCTGGTAACCCGCGTGACGCGCGATGTCGGCACCATGAGCGAGAGCGTGCGCTACGGCCTGCCAGAGGCCGTGATTGCCGGCATGACCGCTCTGCTGACCATCGTCGCGATGCTGCTCAACTCCGTGCTGCTCTCGGTGCCGCTGCTACTCACGACCCCGCTGGTGATCATCGGTGGGTACCGCTACATCGTCCGGGCGCCCAAGGGTTACATCACCGAAGGCGGGACCTACTCGGAGATCAATTCCACGCTCACCGAGACGGTGGAGGGCGCCCGGACCATCGAAGCGCTGGGGTTGCAAACCAAGCGGATCCAGCGCGGTGACGGCGACGTCGCCGTGGCGAGTCAAGCCGAGCGGTACACGATGGCGCTCCGGAACATGTTGTTCGGCCTTCTCGGGCTGGCATACGACACACCGCTGGTGATCTTGCTGTTAGTCGGTGGTTGGGGTTATGTGAACGGCTGGGTCACGCTCGGCCAGATCACCGCTGCCACGCTGTATCTCGAGGCGCTGATCGATCCGTTGGAGCGGCTCGTTCGCAACCTTGATCGGCTGCAGATCGGCATCGCCTCCACCACGCGGCTGCTGGGTATCGCCGCCGTGCCGCAAGATCGAGAACCGGGAGACCAGCTGCCGGCAGACACCCGCGTCTCCGCCAGGGACGTTCGGTTTGCTTACCGCGAGGGCCGCGACGTGCTGCACGGCGTTGATCTCGACCTTCGTCCCGGCGAGCGTCTGGCCATCGTGGGGCCGAGCGGATCTGGCAAGTCCACGCTGGGCCGGCTGCTGTCCGGCGTCAACGGTCCGCGGACCGGTTCAGTGACTGTGGGTGGCGTTGAGGCGATCAGGCTGCCACTGGAGGTCTTGCGCACCGAGGTTGCGCTCGTCACGCAGGAGCACCACGTGTTCGCCGGCACCGTCCGTGACAACATCATTCTGGCCCGCGAGGACTCACCGGACCAACGCGTCACTGAGGCGCTGAGGACGGTCGACGCGTGGGACTGGGTGGAACGGCTGCCACAGCGGCTCGACACCAAACTGGGCTCCGGAAACCTTGCCCTGACCCCGGCCCAGGCCCAGCAAATCGCGCTGGCCCGGCTGGTCGTGGCCGACCCCCACACGCTGGTCCTCGACGAGGCGACCTCGCTGATCGACCCTCGGACCGCGCGTCACCTGGAAGGCTCCATGGCTGCCCTGCTCGAGGGTCGTGCGGTCGTGGCGATCGCCCACCGGCTGCATACCGCTCATGATGCTGACCGGATAGCTGTCGTGATCGACGGCCGGATCGCCGAGCTGGGCAGCCACGAGGAGCTGGTGGACGCCCGTGGGGAGTACGCGAGCCTGTGGCGGGCCTGGTCGTCCTAAGCTGCCGCGGCTAGAGCAAATGTCGGTTGATAGGGCCGATTCTCGCTGAGCAGCTTGGCCACAAGCGGACAGAGCGGACATTGTGCAACATTGCTGTGGCACGTTATTTCAGGCATAGAACACCTGGGCGATGATGCCGTCGGGTCGGGTTACGTACCGGATGGTCGGCCTCCGCGCCTCTGTCGACGGGTCGGGTCATCCTTCTCTCGCACGCCACCGTGCTTGAAGGCGAAGCGTTCGCCAATGACACCGACGGACACCGGCCGATCCAGCTCCAGCACGGTGACCGGACCTCCGACGGCATCACGCCCGACACCGATCGTGTAGTCAAAAGACAGAGCGTCGTTACAACGAGACTGTCGGTCGACCGTGTGATGCACGTGTACTTCTCGCACTGTCCATGTGCCCGACAGGCTGCGGTGCGTGCGCAACTCGAGCAGCCGCCCACCGGTGGTATGCCATACAAAACGATCGACGGTGAAGACGCCGCCGTCTCTCGCCCAGTAGAACCACCGTGGATTCATGGGGGGCAAACGCGATCTCGGCAACCTCCATGTCGCCCTGGTAGAGCACATCGTCAGACCAGTAGCCCAACAACCGTGCGTCCGACACCGACCCATCATCCCGCAGCCCCCGCAGACGAGGGTGAGCGGTTTGACGACCTACCGCGACGGGCGCGCCAGACGCCCGCCCTGGACAATGACTCTCACGAGGCCGGAGTAGCGGCCGGCAACGGCAAGTGTGTCCAGATCAAGCTCGCACTGGTTGACCGCCCTCCCCCCGATAGGGCCTGTCCCGCGCTCACCACGGGCTGTTCCGCGCGCTCACCAGGTGGGCGTAAATCCGGTGGAGTGAGCAGTTCGACTTCGGCCGCCTAGAGGGTGAGGATGATCTTGCCGATGTTGTCGCCTGACTCAAGGCGAGCGTGTGCCGCGGCTGCCTCCTCCAGCGGGAAGTCGTCTGTGGAGGCGGCTTGATCAACCCACTCTCGATCAACGGCCAGACGCGCTCGGCCACCTTCCGGCAGATCTCAGCCTTCTCCGCAACCGGCCGGGCGCGAAGCGACGACGCGCTGACTGATGCGCGACGAGTGAACAATGCCCCGAGATCCAACGTGCCCTTCGTGCCGCCCTGCATCCCGATCACCGCGAGCCGTCCGCCAGTGGCCAGCAGCCGTACGTGGTCTTCGAGGTACTTGGCGCCCATGTTGTCCAAGATCACGTCGACTCCCCGGCCGTCGGTGATGTCCTTGACTGCTTCGGGCCAGTCCTGCCGATACGACAGGGCATGATCAGCTCCGATCGATCGGCAAAAGTCGATCTTGTCCTGTCGACCAGCGGTCGTGATCACTGTGGCGCCGAGCGCCTTGGCATATTGGATGGCGTACGCACCGATGCCGCCGGATCCGCCGTGCACCAGGAACAGCTCGCCGGCTCGGAGCCCAACGCGGTCGAGATTCGTGTAGACCGTGGCGGCGGCTTCGACCACACCTCCGGCCGTCACCATGTCCATGTCGGTGGGCGGAACAAGGACCTGATCAGCTGGGGCGGTGACGAACTGGGCGTAGCCGCCCCCGGCGAGCAGCGCTACACAGTGATCACCCACGCTCCAACCCGCAACGCCGTCACCCAGAGCGGCCACCTCACCGGAAACCTCCAGACCCAGAATGTTGCTGGCACCCGGGGGCGGCGGATAGCGACCCTGCCGCTGCAACAGATCCGCTCGGTTCACGCCGGCGGCGATGACTCTGATCAGGATCTCTCCGGCGCTCGCAATTGGCGTGTCAGTCTCCCGAATTGTGAGGACCTCCGGACCACCCGGCTCGGTCGCGATGATCGCTCGCACCGGTTCAGCGTGCCACAGCGCCCGGAACGCTCCCCCAGGTAGGATCGCCCCTGCTCCTGGCCGAGCTTTGGATGGAACTTGGTCGTAAGACGGGCCGCATCCATCGACGCCGACCCGGGCGAGGTCGCATAGTGGACTAGTGCAGGCGCCTTGAAAGCGCCCGAGCGGGAGACCGTTCCGTGGGTTCGAATCCCACCCTCGCCGCCGTCAAAACTGACGGAGGCCCCTCGTCAGTTGAACACCCACTCTCGCGGCTGCCGATATGGTGCAGCGATGAGTGACGTCGGTGTCGGCGGCACGGCTGGCTCGAGCTACGACCTCAGGCCAAGACCCGCCGTGCCGACACTGGCCGCCGCGGCGGTCGGAACGATGGCGGGGTGCCTGGCGCTGATCATCTGGAGCCGCGGCAGTGGTAGCGCAGCCTTCCTCGTGCTCGGGATCGGCCTGCTGCTCTTCGGACTGAGTTTGGCCGCAAGCGTCCTGCTGTTCGCGGCGCGACTTCGAGTGCACCTCGACCTCGACCCCGAGAAGATCACGATCCGCCGAGGATCTCATGTGCGGAGCTTGAGGTGGACCGAGATCGAGCGGGTATCGCTGGACGGATCCCGCCTCACCCTTCACGCCAAGGAGCCGCAACAGGACGCAATTGTGATCAATCCACGATCTCCGGCAGATCCACGATTCATGTCGCTCGTCGGTGCCATCTCGAAGCGACTCGACACTAGTCGCGGCTACGGGTCTCGCTGACGCGGCACTGCCCACGGGGCCGATGGAGGGTGGTCAGAAGTGTCACCGGGGTCGTTGGGCTTCGGCAGCCAGCTTGGCGTTGTAGGCGCAGGTCTGGTTGACGTCTTCACTCTCGGCCTTCGGCTTGCTGGCCTTCGTATTGCTGGGGCTCGGATTGCTCGGGCTTGGCGTCGGCGGTGACTCCGTCTCACCGAGTGCCACCCTGACCCGCTTTTGCATCACGCTGAAATTCGGGTTCGGGCTGATGAATCCGTGCTCACCGTGCTTGAAGACGATGCTCCGGACCTTGCCATTCTTCACCCGCCAGCTGAGGTCGACCATGATCGGCAGAACCTCACGCGGGATGTCGGTCCGGACGATGTCCTTGCCGGCCTTGGCGATGTCTTCATAACGGGTCAACATGGTGGCCGGGTTCGCCTGCTTGATGATGGCGTTGATCACGCACCGCTGACGGTCCATTCGGGCGTAATCGTTGGAGCCATAACGTCCACGCGCGTACCACAGAGCGCCATCGCCATCCAGGTGTTGATCGGGCCCCGGCTCGAGATAATCCTCCGGCGGGATGCCCAGGTCGGTATTGCCGCCGATCGGGATGTAGGTGTTGATGTTGAGCGTGACACCGCCCAACGCGTTGATCAGCTTTGTGAAGCCCTGAAGGTTGATCAGCACGTAGTAGTCGACGGGCAGACCGAGCGCCTGGCCGACCGACAACTTGAGTGCGTCAGCGCCGAGATCGTCTGTCGGCCCGAGAACGTCCTTGGGCACAGTGGTCGGCACGTTGTCGTAGATCGCATTGAGGAAGTACTCGGCATTGTTGCCGTCGCCGGAAGTGAATCCATTCGGGTAGTACGTGTGCAGCGGAGAATCGGCTGGGAATGGCATCCGCCCGGTGTTTCGCGGCAGGCTGAACAGCGTGGTGTTGCCCGTCTTGGTGTCGATGCTGGCCAAGATCACGGTATCCGTGCGGGTGCCGATGCGGTCGGCCCCGGCGTCCCCGCCGAGCATCAGGATGTTCAGCCGCGGCTTGGCGGCCCAGGGGTCCTGTGCCTGGCCCTGCCCCCCTGACTTGGTCCGCCCAGGGTCGGTCGGGTCGCACTCTTCGTGTCCTTCTCGCTGCCGAAGACCTTCGTCACGAGATTCGCCTGGTCGTAGCTATAGCGAGATGCCACCGCCATCGGCGCTGTCACCGCAAACGCCAAGGCGCCGACCAGGACGCCTCCGGTGATCCGCTGCGCTTGCGTGGGACGGGTCCGCAGGCTCAGATGGCTGGTGATCACGACAGCGACCCAGAACAGGGCAAGCAAGATCAGAGCAACGGTCAGCGTTCGGAGCACAGCGGGACGTACGGCGGCTGAAACCAAGCCCTGCAAGTCGAGCGCCGCCCAGACGGCGAGCGTGGCGACCAGCGCTAGAAACAGGCCGAGAATGATCCAGCCGGCGACGCGCCGTTTCGCAGCGATCAGGCCCAGGCCGGGAAGGGCCGTGCCGGCGACCGTGTAGACCACCGTACGGCGAAAGTCATTTGCCGGGGGAGTCGATCGGCCATTGCCGGGAGGAGCGGAGGCAGGTCGGCCAGGCTGTCGAGGCCAATGAGAGGTGCTCGGACGGAACCACGCAGGGTCACTCGGCTCAGAGCTGGGCAGCTCCCAGCTCCATCGATTGGAAGGGCCCGACACCCCGTCTCCCTACTGGCGCAATCACCGGACCGGATCAACATTAGTTGCTTCAAGGTCCACCAGCCCCATTCGAGTCCGCCACCTCAGCGCAGGTTCCGTCAATGGCGGTCAGGCTCTGACAATATGCAGTGATCGACTCGAGGAGCCGCCCGGATGTGGCCCAGCGATCATCGTTGAGCCCGGCTCTTTCTGCTACCGGTCGCCGTTGACGAGGCGTTCAGTGCCCTCGTCCCATCGCCACGCAGCATGGTGTCCGGTCAGGTGTACGCCTCCGATCCACCTGTCGATGCCGTTGAGCGCGACATGATCCACCTGACCGTCGAGGACACTGCGGCCCGTTGCTGTGAGGCCCAGTCGGGTGCTGGGTTTGACGCGCGGCGGACGGGAAGTTTCCGGATCACCCAGCCAGAGCAATGGACTTCGGGCGTTGGCCAAGGCGGCGATGCGCCGGAAGCACCAATGGTCGCCCAGAAACGGGCGTGGTTCGCGCCGACTGCTGGCGAGAAACGCGTCCCCGGCGGTGTTCGCGCCCTCCGCGACCGCGGCCAGGACACGCCGCTCGGTGAGTGAGAGTCCATCCCGGGTGGAGGGATACTCCCGGCTGAGTCGGTCGAACGCCTCGGGCAGGAAGCGCAGCTCTGTGGAGAGGCTGGCGGCTATCACGCCGAGCCTGTCGGGAATGCGCGAACGCAATGCGACCCAGGCCTGCGTCGCGAGCCCGAGCGCCTCGCTGGACAGCCGGGTCGCGGCGGCGGCAGGCAGCGTCCGTAGCTGGTTCGCATCGAGTTCACCGAGGCCGCCGAAGTGCGCGATGCCGGGATACTCACCGATGCAGATCAGCGTGATGCGCTCCGCCGGCACATCGAGCTCAGCCAGTCTGGCGATGATCTCGGCCAGCTGGAGCTGGTCGTAGAGGTCGGCTTCGAACCACAACACATAGCGCCCCGTGCGGTTGGCCTCCAGCGTTTGGTCACGCGTGGTCAGCAGCTGCAGGGCGTCGGCGTGCTCAGCTGCGGCGGCATCCTCGTCGACATGCGGATCGGGTGTCGACAAGAACGTCGCGCGCGCTCTGCGGAGATCGGCGCGATCCGTGTCCGGTACGGGGCCCTCGTGCAAAGAGTCCCGCCAGACGAGTATCCGTTCGGCGAGACCGGTTCGGCGCAGCTCATCCACCGTGCTGTCACCGTTCGTGACGTGCAGCGCTGAGGTCAGCGGGCTTTCGGTGGCGCGGATCAGTTGCGCTCGGGCTGCCGAGTACGACTCGCCAGTCTTGGCCATCCGCGCCCGGACGAGGCGTTTGAAATCAGCATGCTGGGTCATGGTCGGTCGATTCCTGCGGCGGTCATCGACGCTCCCCAGCAGTCCGAGGCCCGGCGCATCGACGTAGCCCATGACGAGAACCGCTCGAGAGATGTGCCTCCCTTTGACTCCGCAATCGAGCCGGGCTGGGGCTGGCTCATGGAGTTTGGGCGCGAACGACCGCCTCCGACGACTGTATCAGCGCGATCCGGACTGGCCGAGCGCCGCGAACCTGTTGGATCGCGGCCCGCACAGGAGATCACGCTTTGCCTGCGACTTTCAGGGTCGGTAGTGTTGCGCAGCGTTCCGCTTTGGCGGAGCGTGTGATTGGAGGCGTCGCCTAGTCCGGTCTATGGCGCCCGCCTGCTAAGCGGGTTTGGGTCTCAAGCCCATCGCGGGTTCAAATCCCGCCGCCTCCGCCCTCTCACTATGCGAACGTCCCGGCTCCGCACAGCACGCGTGCAGCCGGCGGCGATGGTCAGCACCACTCCTGGCGATCGACCGGGAGCCCGAGGAAGGCACCGCGAATTCTTCAGACGGGGCCGTGAACCCGGCCGTCAAACGGGCGAACCGTCGCCCTTGCCCGCCATCGCGCCACGGCAGTGATGCTGCCGCCGACCGGCATCTGTGACAGCATCCGTTCGTGCGGCTCCTGTTCTCGACGACAGCCGGTGCCGGGCACTTCGGGCCCATGGTCGCGGTTGCTCGCGCATGTGAAGCGGCGGGCCACGAGATCGCCGTGGCGGCACCCCAGGCATTCCACGGCACGGTCGAGAACGCAGGCTTCACGCATCTGCCGTTCCCGGATGTGCCGGCCGAGGTGATGCGGGAAGTGTTCGACAGGGTCGCGCTGCTTCCGCACAAGGAAGCAAACCGGGTGGTCGCTGCGGAGGTGTTTGCCCGACTCGACGCTCAGGCCGCATTGCCAGAACTGATCGACATCGTCGCCGGCTGGCAGCCCGACATCGTGGTCCGTGAACCGTACGAATTCGCCTCCCTCGTCGCCGCCGATTCGGCCGGTATCAGACAAGTTCACGTGGCGATCGGCATGAACCGGTTCGGCTCCGGATTTGCCGACATGGTCGCCGAACCGCTTGCCGAACTGAGCACCTTGGCGGGACTCCCTTCCGATCGTGGTGCCACCGTGGCAGTGACGTCTCCGACGTTCACGTCCGTACCCACCGTCCTCGACGCCCCAGACCTGGACTTTGGTGATCTCGCCCCCTCCGGCTCGGCTGCGGAGTTGGGACCGATCTGGCGGTTCCGCTGGCCGACCGATGAAGGGACTGGCAGGTTGCCTGGCCGGTGGGGGAATCCCAAGGACCCGCTGGTCTACGTCACCTACGGTTCCGTCACGGGCGGGCTAGCACATCTGAGCGATCTGTACGCCGCGACCCTGCGCGTTTTGGCGGAGCTGCCGGTCCGGGTACTGATGACCACTGGACGGGGCGCCGATCGATCGACCGTGGAGCCGGCGCCGGCCAACGCGTGGGTGGAGGAATGGTGGCCGCAAGCGGAGGTGATGCCATCGGCTGCGGCCATGATCGGCCATGGTGGGTTCGGGACGACCATGGCGGCCCTGGCCGCTGGTGTGCCTCAGGTCGTCGTGCCGCTGTTCGCCTTCGATCAATTCGTGAACGCCGAGCAAGTGGCAGCGGTAAGAGCCGGCGTGCAGGTGCTCGGGGGACTGGCCGGCCTCTCGGAGCTTCCGGCGGCGATCACGGGTGTGCTCGATGACCCTGAGATCACCGCAGGCGCTCGCGCCGTAGCGGCCGAGGTCGCGGCCCTGCCAGAGCTGGCGCATTGCGTGTCGATCCTCGAGGAGCTAGCTGGTTACGATCGACTATGACCAGGCTTCGCAGGCGGCCAGACGGCAACGACTGGAGATCTGGGCCTTGCTGTCGCCGCTACCGCCCCGCTTGACCACCGGGCAGAACAGAAGCGAGACGCGGAGGTGGCGATGGCGGCGGCAATGGAGCTGCGGTGGATCGACGAGAGTGAGACGCGCCAATGCGATCTGAGTGAGCTCGGCGCACTCCGCTCGCGGACCGACGGGTTCCTCTGGCTCGACATACCGGAATGGAGTGAGGCTGCCGAACGGACGCTCGCCGACGATTTTGGCTTTCATGCGATCGCGATCGAGGGTTCTAGGGAGCGCAACCACATTCCCCGGGTCCACATCTATGCGGACCATCTCTTCATCGTGATTCACGCGCCGGAGATCGGAGCGGCCGGTCACGTGCATTACCTGGAGCTCGACCAGTTCATCGGCGAACATTTCCTCGTCACCGTCCACGGCCCACGCAATCCCAAGGTGCCGCTGGAGACCACACTCCGCGAGACCCGGGAGGTGATCACCCGGATGGAGGCCGGCCGGCTGAGGCCCAGCTCGCCGTTTGGGCTGACGTACGCCATCGTCTCGACGATCGTTCGTCGCGATGCCGCTCTGGTCGGCGACATCGCTCGGGAGGTCGGTCTGCTCGAGCAACGGGTGATGTTGTCCAGCGATGAGGAGCCGCAGACGTTCCTCAACGAGCTGTTCACCGCACGGCACGAACTTTTGACGATCAAGACCATGACCTCGCAGGGCGGTCAGATCTACCAGCGTGCCATCAAGTCCGCCAGGTTCGTCGGCAACGACGGGCTGAAGAAGATGAAGGACCTGGTCGACCAGTACGAGCGGGTGGCGAGCATCAGTCAGAGTCAGCTGGAGTTCCTGATGGGCGTCACCGAGTTCTACCGAGCCCGTACGGACACCAAGATGACCATCGCGGCTGAACGCCTCGCGGTGATCGCGGCCATCACATTGCCAATAACGTCGCTGTCGTCCGTGGTCGGCATGAACGTCATCGTCAACGAGGAAACGCAGTGGGAATGGCTGAGCCTCTTGCTGTTGATCATGTTGATCATCTCCCTGACCTTGTTGCGCTGGGCCAAACGGCAGGGTTGGTGGTGATGGAGGCGCGCTGATCTCCTTCGTCACGCTCAGGAGAAGGCAAGTCGATCACGCGCTGTGATCCGTTCCGTGGGATCACGCGGCGCTTGTCGCTTAGTCCTCTGACAGGCTCGGGAGAACCTGCTCGAAGCGTCAGTGGAACTGAGGCACGATCAGATAGATGCAGAACAGCACCAACAAGGCCGCCAGAGCCAGCAATGCGTAGCCGGCGGAGAGCATCACTGTCCCGGAGCCACCCTGATTCGTCCTGACTTTGGCGGCGACAGCAGCCGGATGCTGCTCGCGAGCAAGATCATGAACAGCACGCTGGCGCTGATGGACACGACGCTGACCATGCCCAGGGCCGTCCAATCGATTTTCATCAAGCCACGCTCTTCGCTTTGGGCTTCTTGGGCTTCTGCGTGTGCTCGGCCGCTCGCGGTCAGACGCGGGTCCTCGACGTAGGTGGTTGCGATGCGGAGGCTAGCACCAGGACCTCGCGGCTGTCGGTGACGTTGTGACGGCTGACCCGGTGGTGCCGGGAGAGCGCCCAGATCGCTGAACATGCCGCCGCTAGTAGGAGGAGGAGAGCGCACGACTCCGACCGTTCCGCAAGTTGTCCAGTATCGCGGCCACGCCGCCGCCCACTTCCGCCCCCGGCAGAGTGAGAAGCCAGGCGAAGACCATCTTGCGCGCAACGCCCCAGCGCACCTCGGCGCCACGACGTCCCACGCCAGATCCCAGGATGCTGCCCGTGGCCACGTGCGTCGTGGAGAGGCCGAAGCCCAGATGCGCCGACGCCAGGATGGTGGCAGTACTCGCCGCACCGGACGCCGCCCCCTGCGGAGTCTCGATCTCGACCACGCCCTTGCCGAGCGTCCGCATGATGCGCCAGCCGCCCGAATAGGTTCCCAGGCCGATAGCCAGGCCGGCGGCGAAGATCACCCACGGCTGCGGGCCAGTCCCGGAGGCCTGCAGGTTGGCCGTTATCAAGACGAGCGTGATCACGCCCATGGTCTTCTGACCGTCGGAGGTGCCGTGGGCAAGCGCGACAAGGCAGGCCGTGAACGCCTGGCCGTACTTGAAGCCGGTTTTGCTGTGCGCACTTGGGGTCTTCCTCGTGATCCGATAGGCCAGCACAGTGGCGAGTGCTGCGCCGATGCCGGCCACCACTGGCGCAACGACTGCCGGAGGACTTGGAGACGATGACCCAGCCATGCACGGACGCGAAGCCGGCGCCTACCACCACCGCACCGATCAGGCCGCCGAAGAGGGCGTGGGAGGAGCTGGACGGCAGGCCAAGCAACCAGGTCAGCAGGTTCCAGATGATCGCGCCGACGAGGCCAGCCAGGATGATCGATGCCGTGATCAGTTCGTCGTCGAAGAAGCCGCCGGAGATGGTCTTGGCAACCTCAGTCGAAAGACACGCACCCACGAGATTGAGGACGGCCGCGAGAATGACGGCAGTACGGGGCTTGAGCGCTCCCGTGGCGATTGGACCCGCCATCGCGTTGGCACTGTCGTGGAAGCCGTTCGTGAAGTCGAAAATCAAAGCCACCAGGATGACGGCGATCACCACGAACAGCTCTGTCAACTTCTGATCCCATCTGGACCGCGTTTAGGTGTTGGTGAACACCGGGCACTACAGACGCTAGAACGATAAACGTTGAGTGAACAATAGGAGACCAGATCACGAGCCATCTCGCGTGCCGGTTCCGCGGCTCTCTCAAGCCCACTGGTGCCCGGTTCCTGCGGCGGGCTGGCTAGAGTCCGATCATGTCGAACAGCCTGCTCATCGTCCATGTTGACGTTTCGGTCCTGCCAGATCGTGTTGAGGACTTCGTGGCCGCGACGGAGATCAACGCACGCGCCAGTCGGCTGGAGCCGGGAGTCCTGCGCTTCGATGTTTTGCGTGATCGCGACGACACCAGCCATGTCGTGCTGGCAGAGGTCTACCGGGACGATGAAGCAGCCGCCGCGCACAAGACCACCGCACACTATGCAGACTGGCGCGGTGCAGTTGCGCCGATGATGGCGCGTCCTCGCCAGTCGACGCAATTCGTGAACATCTCACCCGACGACGCGGACTGGTAAAGCGTTGTCCGAGCGGTTCGAGATCGCTACGCCCGCCGAGATTCGTTTCGGCCGCGACAGAGCGGCCGAGGTGCCGGAGGTCCTCGCTGGCTTGGGAGTGCACCGGGCGCTTGTCATCACTGGTGCCACCCCAGAGCGGGCCGACCACGTACGGGCAGGACTTCTCGACGCCGCCATCGCGAGCGAGGTGTTCGCGGTAGCGGGCGAACCCTCGGTTGACGTCGTGCGCGCCGGCGTGGCGGCTCTGACCGGGGCCGGCTGTGACGGAGTACTGGGCTACGGCGGTGGCAGCGCTCTGGATGCAGCCAAAGCGGTGGCCGCGCTGGCCGCATCGGGAACCGACCCGCTGGACCACTTGGAGGTGGTCGGCGCTGGTCGACCGCTCACCCAGCCCGCCTTGCCATGTGTGGCGGTGCCGACGACGGCGGGCACCGGCTCGGAGGTGACCCGGAATGCCGTCCTCTCCGCAGATCTGACCAAAGCCAGTCTGCGCAGTCCATCGCTTCTGCCCCGAGTGGCGATTGTGGATCCGGATCTGCTCATGGGACTGCCGCAGTCTTCGATCGCCTCCGGCGGTCTGGACGCGCTCTCTCAGGTTGTGGAACCGTTTCTCTCGGCACGAGCCAACCCGTTCACCGACGCGCTGGCCCGAGACGGCATGAAGCGCTCGGCCCGGTCGCTGCTCCGCGCCTGGAATGACGGGATGGATTCCGACGCAGCAGTTCGTGAGGATTTGGCGCTCGTCAGCCTCTTCGGCGGGCTGTGCCTCGCGAACTCCGGTTTGGGCGCCGTTCACGGTTTTGCCGCCGCTCTCGGGGCGCGCCTGCACGCACCGCACGGTGCCGTCTGCGGAGCCCTGCTTGCTACAACGTTCGAAACAAACTGGGAGGCGTTGCGCGATCGCGATCCGCACCATCCGGCGCTGGCTCGGATGGACGAGGTGGCGAGACTGTTGACCGGCGATCCGATGGCGAGTCCAGCAGGAGCCGTCGCATGGCTCATGGATCTGACGAAGGCACTGGGCGTTCCCGGGCTGGCACATTACGGCATGACCGACTCGCAGATCCCGGTTCTGGTTGAGGCCGCCAGGAAAGCGAGCAGCATGCGGGCCAACCCGATTGCTCTGACCGACGGCGAACTGGCCGGAATCCTCGCCCGCTCCCTGTGAAACGACGCCTGTATGGTCCCCCGACCCAGTGGCGTTCCCGAGGCGCTCGGAAGCTCGGAAAGATCAAGAGTCGTGTTCCGGCCAGGCCGGTCCGATTGCCATCCGCTCGTCGGCGGTACGAGCGCGGCGGCGCGCGCAGCAGTTCAACCAGCTGCAGTGTTAGGAAGAGGGTTCGACGTGAGCGGGCGGTCTTGAGCTTCTTCGGGTACGAGGCGAAGCAGCAGCTCGTAAACACGTCGCAGTTGGTCCCGCGAAGTGGGTGGCTGGACCAGGCTCGCACCAATGCCGACAAGGTAGGGAAGCAGGGCGGCGGTGTGCACCGCCGCCGGATCGTCGAGAATCCTGGACCAGATGCGCTGCAGTGACTCAAGCCGCCGTGTATCAACCCGCTCCTGGACGGCACGCACTTCGGGGTCTGAGAATGCCCAGGCGCGCATCGCCACCTCCAGGTCGGGCCGGTAGAAGCTTTCTGTGCCGCTGATGGCAGCCGTGAGGCCGCTGAGCGCCGCCCTTGGGCTGTCGCCTGCTGTCTGGTCGATTGCATGATCGAGCGCCTCTACGACGAGCGCCTCGTACGCGGCAAGGACGGCCTGCTTGAAGTCGGCTGATCCCGCGAAGTGATGGTGGAACGAGCCCTTGCTGACGCCCAGGCGGCGGCAGAGCCGATCGATGCGGAGGCCGTTCGGGCCATCGTCAGCAACGGCTGCCAGGCCGACCTGAATCCAATCGGACTTCCTCAGCATAGTCGGACCGTACCACACGGTATGGTATGGAGACATGAAGGATGTGACTGTGATCGGAGGTGGCTTGGGCGGGCTCGCGGCGGCCATCACCGCCGCCGAGGGCGGCGCGTCGGTCACGCTGCACGAATCCCATCGAACGCTCGGCGGTCGGTGGCGCTCGACCCCAGTGCGAAGGAAAGCTGATGCCAATCCCTCAGAGGCCTCGCGCCAGTATCGAGCGCATGAGGGGCCGCACGTCATCTATCGCGACGGGCCGACTTGGGCGTGGTTGAAGGAACGTGGCCTGCTCGGTGTTACCTGCCGGGTGCCGGTGAGCGCTGTGACGCGCTTTCGGTTCTGGCATGAAGGACGGATGCGGCGGGTGCCTCCCAGTGGGTTCCTCCGGGCGCTGCGAGTATCCGGCAGAGCGGGCGTACCGGTTGACCAATCCTTCCGCGCTTGGGCGTCAAGGCTCATCGGCGAGGAGGCGGCTGAAATGGGCGCCTCGGCGGCGGGCGTCGCAGTCTTCCACCACGATCCTGGCTCCCTGTCGGCAGCCTTCGTCGCAGAGCGGCTGTCCCGGGTGTATTCGCTGCCGCCCCCGGCCTCATACCGCGCAGGCAGCTGGGGCGCCATGTTCGACGAGGTCGCGGCGTACGCCCGGAGGCTGGGTGTGACCATCGAGCTTGGTTCCCGGCTGAGTTCCATTGGCGCCGGGATCACCATCGTCGCCACCGAGCTGGAGTCGGCCCGGATGCTGCTGGGCGATGACTCCTTGGACTGGCCGTCTGGGCGGACCGCGCTTCTTGATCTTGGACTGAGGCGTGATCGACATGATCTTTTCGTGGTGAGTGATCTGGACACCTGTGGCTGGATGGAAAACTTCACCATGCCCGATCCGACGATCGCGCCAGCAGGTGAACACCTTGTGCAGATGCAGATGCCGATCGATTCACAAGACTCCAAGGCTGATGGCGTTGCGCGCCTGGAGCTCATCGCCGACCAGGCACTGCCAGGTTGGCGGGAGCGTACGACCCATCACCTCGAGTCCTTGGCCAACGCCCGCACCGGGGCAGTGGACTTCCCCGGCACATCATGGCGAGATCGCCCGGCGATTGACCGGGGCGATGGCGTTTACCTCGTTGGTGACCGCGTCGCCGCGCCGGGGTTGCTGAGCGAGGTCAGCCTGAACAGTGCCGTACGGGCGGCCCGGCTGGCGCTGGCCTGAGTAGGGTTGTTGTCGGTTGGTCCGATCAGCGCCGACCGCTACACTCTCACGGTGTTGCTCGGCGGCTGAACAAGCCGTACGAGGCACCCGCACCCGTGGCTCAACGGATAGAGCATCTGACTACGGATCAGAAGGTTGGGGGTTCGAATCCCTCCGGGTGCGCACATGTGATGTCTCGGGACACCGTTGACAGGTGTCTTGGGACATCGTTGCATTTCAGGGCTCTTTTTGGGTGGGCCGGGGGGTAGGCCGCGGGGTTGGTAGTCCCGGTTGGGGTCGAGGGTGAGTTCGCGGATCAGCTGGCCGGTGTCGCGGCCGATCACGCGGATGTGCAGGTCGTCGACCAGGAGGGTGACGCGGGTTCCGCGGCGTGCGGCGCCGAGCCCGATGTGGTGTAGTCGGCTGTTGTGGCGCAGGGTGACGGTGCCGCCGGAGTCGATGGTGTCGTTGCGGACCCGGTAGTGGGCGGGGATTTTGATGCCGGTGGGGATGGCCTTGGGTCGGGCGAGGTAGGCCTGCATCGGGGTGCGTCGGTCGAGTGCCCGGTGGGGCCGGAGGGTGTTGTAGTAGCCGGTGAACCGGTCGAGTTGGCGTTGCAACGCTGCGATGGTGGCAGCGGCAGGTTGGGCGGCCAGCCATTTCTTCAGGGTTTGGTGGAACCGTTCCACTTTGCCGCAGGTTTGCGGGTGGTAGGGCCGGGAGTGGTCGAATTTGACCCCGAGGACGCCGAGTTCGATCTCCAGGGCGACCCGGCCGTCGCCGCGTTGTTTGGCGGTGAAGACCGCCCCATTGTCGCTGAGCACCCCGGCCGGGATTCCCCACTGGGGAAAGGCTTTGCGGAAGCTGGCCACCACGTCCAGGCCGGTGGTGTTGCGGCGGGCGTGGCTGCCCATGACTGCAGCCGGGAGTGGTCATCGAGAATGTTGAAGATCGCGACTTCGGTGCCGTCGGCGAGCTGCCAATGAGTGATGTCGGTCTGCCAACGTTCGTTGGGCTGATCGGCGCAAAACGTCGTCCACGAGGATCGCGGCCGTTTCTGGGGTTGCGGCCGAACGAAGCCACGCCGGCTCAAGATCCGCCAGATCGTCGACACGGCCGGTATCGCAGGCCGGCCGCCTTCATCCGGGGCCCGGCGCGCCAGGTGAGCGGCGATGGTTTCCGCGCCGGCGTCCAGTCCCTGCTTGGACAACTCCTTACGCAGCCGGATGATCATCATCCTCGGTGTCCGCATCGACCGCATGCGGGCTGGAGTGCGGCCGGCGGGACCTCGGCTGAAAGGCGGCCACACCCTCGGCGTCGAAGCGTTTGATCAGCTGCTGCACCCAGTACCGGGAGACCCCGTAGTCCCGGGCCACCTCGCTCTTGGTCCGGCCTTCCACAGTGACAGCAGTAATGATCAACTGAGCCATCGGCCATGTCGCACCTCCGCAGAAGAGGTGTCAACTATGTCCCGAGACAGGTGCCAACTATGTCGTGCAACCAGTCACCTCCGGGTGCGCAACGGTAAAGGCCCCGGTCAGGGGCCAGTTCGGCCCCCGACCCACAGCCCCTAGCAAGATCAAGATCTAGGCCCGCGTTACACATTGTTACCACGAGTTCCCCGTAGGCCCCTGCCAGGCTCTCCCCGGCCGCCCTCAGCCCATCGTCCTGAGCGTGGGCATAGATGGCCGCCGTGGTCCGGGGGTCCTGGCCGTGCCAGGCCGCCACGATGTGCAGCGGGACCCCCCGGCCGAGCATGATCGAAACGGACGTATGGCGGGCATCGTGGAGCCGGTGGACCGGGAGCCCGCTGGCCTTGACCAATCGGCGGAACTGGTCGGAGTACCACTCCGGGCGGGGGTTCTGGCCGATCTCGTCCACCACGACATGACGGGCCGCCGCAGTCCGAGCATGGTCCCGCGTAGTCGGCCCCCAAGTCGGCCACTGTCCATTGCTCCAGGAGTTGCCGGTCCCGAAGGGCCGCCAAGGCCATCACCAGGGACCGGTCCAGGGGGAGGGTCCGGTCGTCCCCGCTCGGACTTGGTTGGGCCGTGCTGGACCTCTCCAGCCACGTCCAGCAGGGCCTGTCGGATGACGATCTCGCCCCGCTCCAGGTCCACGTCCTCCCAGCACAGCCCCAGCACTTCACCACGCCGTAGGCCGTTCGTGGTGCGCATCCACGCGGCGGCCAGCCGGTCAGAGGCCACGGGCCGACTCCAGCAATGATCTTGGAGTCTCGGCCCGATCTGATCCGCTCGGGGTTCGTCTACGTCCGGCCCGAGAGCCCGGTCACGGACACGCTCTATTCGGAACTTCTGGCCCTGACCCTGGGCCGCCAACGGCGACGCATCCAAGTCAATTGCAGTAGTCCACACGGCGGGTTCATATCGGGCGAGGCTGGACAACCCGAGCAGCAGCGCCCACCACAGCAACAATGGCCGGGGCGATGGCCCGCCTGCGAGAGCTGGAAGCGCGTAGCCAACGAAACTAGGACCCCTTCGCGTCAAAGAATGTTCGTTGACTTCCACGAGGGAATATAGGGAGTCTTCGAGCAGCCAGTGCTCCGCCATGTTCATCTGCGCCGGTGCCTCCTTGGCAAGTGCGCCTCGTTGGCCATCGGCAGCGGTAGTAGCGGGAACGCGTTCTGACGCGTCGGCGTATCGCTCATTCCCGGAGTCCTGTATGAGCGCGGCAGTCCCACTTAGGGTCGGATAGGCCTCAAGAGCCCGGGCTATCTGTTCGCTGGTATCTCCGGTGATGCTAACCAAAGCGCGAATTTTCCCCCCGGCGGTCGCCGATGATCACCGCGACGATCACGGCGGCCGCCAGCCCGGCTTCGCCGATCGCCGACACCCACAGCTGCGGCTCGCTGATCACGAGCGTGATGCCGAGCAACACATGCAGCGCGCTCGTGTAGAGGACGATCGTGCGGCCCGCGACGACGCGACCGCGGTTCACGAACGCCAGCGCGACGATAAGCCCGATGCCCATGAAGATGTTGTAGAAGCCGACATTCACCGTCCACAGTCGCACGGCGTCGTACTCCCCAGGCTGGATGAGGAAGATGGCGTAGAGCTCGGGGCTTCGGTAGAAGAACGCCTCCATCACGCCGACGGCGATGAGCGTGAGCGCCTCGAGGGCGGCGAGGACCTGCGCAACCTTGTTCATGGCGCACATTCTGGCCCGGTGCGACCCCGGCCGCACCCATGCCGGTGAGGAGTCCGCTCCCTCTCGGTCCGGCGCAGATCAGTAGGCCCAGGTGTCATCGCTCGTGTCACGTCGGCCGTCGCGACCGCGGACGTGGACCTCGCCGTCGGTCGAGTCGACCGTCGGGGCGTCGGGCGCGTCGCGAAGCATCCGCCCCCCGCCGATGCCGACGGGGACCCCGGCTTCGGGGTCATCTCGTTTGGATCGGGAGCTCCCACGACTGTGCGGGTGCCGAGGGAGGACCTCAATGCGTCACGGATCGAGCCCAGGTCGATCAGGTCTCGGTCCAGATGAGTGGTTACGGTGGTCATGGGAGTAGTCCTTTCTGTGGGGTGTGCTCCGTTGGCCCCGGCCAGGTCGGTCCTGGTCGAGGTCCTTCCCGCTGAGCGGGGAAGCGTTACACGTCGCGTTACCCAGGATCACAGTCCAGCCCTGACACGGGGGACAATCCTGGCCATGCCTGTCAGCCCGAAACACGCTCTGACTAGGACTAGGGACAATCCTGTCCAGACAGCACCTGACTGGGCCGCAACTACGGATCAGAAGGTTGGGGGTTCGAATCCCTCCGGGTGCGCACATGTGATGTCTCGGGACACCGTTGGCAGGTGTCTTGGGACATCGTTGCATTCAGGGCTTCTTTTTGGGTGGGCCGGGGGGTAGTCCGCGGGGTTGGTAGTCCCGGTTGGGGTCGAGGGTGAGTTCGCGGATCAGTTCGCCGGTGTCGCGGCCGATGACGCGGATGTGCAGGTCGTCGATCAGGAGGGTGACGCGGGTTCCGCGGCGATTGGCGCCGAGCGCCGATGTGGTGTAGCCGGCTGTTGTGGCGCAGGGTGACGGTGCCGCCGGAGTCGATGGTGTCGTTGCGGACCCGGTAGTGGGCGGGGATCTTGATGCCGGTGGGGATGGCCTTGGGTCGGGCGAGGTAGGCCTCCATCGGGGTTCGCCGGTCGAGTGCCCGGTGGGGGCGTTGGGTGTTGTAGTAGCCGGTGAACCGGTCGAGTTGGCGTTGCAGCGCTGCGATGGTGGCGGCGGCAGGTTGGGCGGCCAGCCACTTCTTTTGGGTTTGGTGGAACCGTTCCACTTTGCCGCAGGTTTGCGGGTGGTAGGGCCGGGAGTGGTCGAATTTCACCCCGAGGACGCCGAGTTCGATCTCGAGGGCGACCCGGCCGTCGCCGCGTTGTTTGGCGGTGAAGACCGCCCCATTGTCGCTGAGCACGCCGGCGGGGATTCCCCATTGGGCAAAGGCTTTGCGGAAGCTGGCGACCACCTCGGGGCCGGTGGTGTTGCGGCGGGCCTGGCTGCCCAGACAGAGTCGGGAGTGGTCGTCAATGAATGTTCAAGATCGAGATCTCGGTGCCGTCGGCGAGCTGCCAATGAGTGATGTCGGTCTGCCAGCGTTCGTTGGGCTGATCGGCGCAAAACGTTTTCCACCAGGATCGCGGCCGTTTCTGGGGTTGCGGCCGAACGAAGCCCCGCCGGCTCAAGATCCGCCAGATCGTCGACACGGCCGGTATCGCAGGCCGGCCGCCTTCATCCGGGGCCCGGCGCGCCAGGTGAGCGGCGATGGTTTCCGCGCCGGCGTCCAGTCCCTGCTTGGACAACTCCTTACGCAGCCGGATGATCATCTCCTCGGTGTCGGCATCGACCGCATGCGGGCTGGATGCGGACGGCGGGACCGCGGCTGAAAGGCGGCAACACCCTCGGCGTCGAAACGTTTGATCAGCTGCTGCACCCAGAACCGGGAAACCCCGTAGTCCCGGGCCACCTCGCTCTTGGACCGGCCTTCGACAACGACAGCAGTGATGATCAACTGGGCCACGGCATGTCGCACCTCCGCAGAAGAGGTGTCAACTATGTCCCGAGACAGGTGCCAACTATGTCGTGCAACCAGTCACCTCCGGGTGCGCAAAGTGGCTCTGACCAGATGGTTAGCCGGACGCCCCGGTTGCGGCCGCCAGATCGCCCGGAAGCGAGGGCCAAACCACGCATGCTCTTGTCAAAGCACTTCGCAGAGGGCACACCGTTCCGGCCTCGATCCGCTCATTTTGGCGGTCCCGCTATTCACGCTGCGTGCATAGTTGCACACAGCAGGGACGAGGACAGTTCGAAGAGTAGGGCGGTGACATGCAAGCATCCGAAGGCCAAGGAACGGATGTCCGCACAATGAAGTGCCCACCGGAGGTCCTCGTGATCGCGCCGATCGCGATGTAGCGTGACTGCACGCTGACTGAATGTTTGCTCTCCAGCCGACGCTGTGGACTCGACCCCGGTGAGTGCCTCAAGTGCCTCAGGGCGATCCTGTCGCGCAGTCGATCCAAACGTCTCGGGTTCACGTTCCGGTTAATCGAGTCTCCACCAGGTCGAGCATCGCAAGCGACCATCGGTGGACGTCGTCGAGTTTCGCGGCGAACGCTGGGTTGACCTGAGCCGTGCCGGTGTACCAGAGGTCGAAGGCGATCTGCCGCAAGGCAATGAACTCGTCCAGCTGCGTGACATCGACGTCCCGCTCTGCCTGGTAGCCGGCCAGCAGCGCGTCCCGGAACGCCAGATAATTCGGACCGTCGCGCAGCTCCCACAGGGCGACGGCGACCTCGTACAGCCGCGGGCCGGTGCCGCAGTCGTCGAAGTCGATCAATTTGACATCGCCGTGCTGGAACAGCGCGTTGCCGAGGTGGAGGTCGGCATGGATGAGCCCCTTGTCGCCGACGCGCGGCAGCAAGGTGGCCATCCGGACCGCCACCGACTCGAAGCGGGTGCGTACCTCCGCCGGCAGGAGTGCCCAGCAGTCGGCAGCAGACGTGTCGCCGTAGATCATCACGTCCTCGAAGAATGTCTGGTAGTCCCAACGGATCCGGACGAAGTCCGGCGGCGGCGTCCACCGGTCGGCGTGATCGTGCAGGCGAGCCATCGCCGCGCCGAGCCGATGCAGATGGACTGGGCGCGCAGACCCCTCCAGGATGCGCCCGTCCATCCAGCGCAGCACCGAGCAGACCCGGGTCTCACCGGACGCAGATGCCTCGACAGTCGTCGCGCCGTCGCGGGCCGCGAGCGCCTCCGGGACGAACAGGTCGGTGTCCGCCCTGATCGCCTGAAGCCAGCAGAGCTCCGAGCGGATCGCCGCCACTGAGTCGATGTCGCGACCGTGCCGCTGGTGCCGGTGCACACGCACGAGGTGACGCCCGGCCGCGCTGTCGTGCCGGAACGTGGTGTTCTCTCCATGCGACACGAACGTGAGCCGACCCTCCGGTAGCGCGTAGGAGCCGAGCGCGGCCACCGCCACCTGGCGGAGCCGCGCGATCCGCGCGCGTCGAGATGTCATTGGGTCGTTGACGGGAAAGCTCAAGGTGATCCTCACTTACCCCCGTAGGCGGGCCAGGCTCAGCAGCGGCGCCACTCGCCAATGAGTCCACCCTCGTCCGCGAGAGCCCGGAAGGCATAGGACGTTCGGCGCTGACGATCACGCCGCCCCTTTGCAAGTAGGAGCTCCGCCCCTCACCCCCGGCCTCGGCTCAGAGATGGCCATGGGAACGTTGCAAGTGGATCGTGGCCAGCCCTCGCGTTGTCACCCAAGGGCTTAGCGGCACCTGAGCGCACTCGTCAAGGCCCGAATCAAGATTCCCGCGGCTGCAGCCACGCGGCTGCAGCCACTGTGGCAATTGAGGGTCGTGTGCGACGAAGCACGACAGGACACGCGGTCCGGACCCGTCGGCAGGGTGGCGGGGTTGGCGGGGGTATCCCTGATAGGGCGGAGGTCAGGCGGCCGGCGACGCACCATGCGGCCGCATCAAGCCTGGTGACTTGCACACGTAGGCTCCGCCTAGCCCAAGGGGAGGAGTTCCGCGCATGCCGATCGAGCAGCTGACCCGAGTTGGACAGGTTCGGGCCATTGTGAGATGGGGCAGTCCCGTCGTGCATCGACCGGCTCAACCAGTGACGGACTTCGGTGATGAGTTGCAGCACCTTCTGGCTGACATGTTCGCCACGAACCGCGCCGCCAATGGTGCTGGACTGGCGGCCCCCAGGTCGGGGTCGGATTCTCCGCCTTCATCTACGACTGCCTCGACGGCGACCTACAGCGTCAGATAGGCGTGATCTGCAACCCGACAGTCAGGCTTCCTGAGGGAGCGGCGCGCCGGTTAGCGACCTGGGACGAAGGCTGCCCCTCCCTTGCCCGGAGGCCACGCTGAGTTGGCTCGACCTGACCGAGCGACCTGCAGCGGACAGAACCAGTACGGCGAGAACATCGAGGTGAACGGCGCCGGCCAACTAGCACGGTGCCTCCAGCACGAGACTGACCACCTCAACGGTGTTGTCTTCGGCGACAGGCTTTCGAGTCGACGCCGGCGCGCGCTCTACCGCACCCACGAGCAGGTCGCCGCGTACTACCCGGACAACTGGCCGATCACGTCCGTCTGACTTCCACCTGTCCCGAACGCGACCAAGTTGAGAGCGGTCTGCTGCCAACGACTTGCTAACACAGACGATGCACAACCCTGGACAGTGATGAACGGGCCAGCCCGACTGAACGCTGCGGTGTAATGGGACGGAGTCGTCGATGGACAGCCCTCGCACTCCTACGGATCTGTAGGTGGGTTTGGAATCCCTCCGGGTCCGCCACTTCACTGCGCTATCCCGGTGTTTCGGGACATCGTTTTGCATCGGTGTGAGCTTCGGCATCCGGCCGGTGATGATGGCGTAGCCTCCCCGCGCGAACCGTTGGCAAGTAACCTTGCGACAAGTAATCTTGCGATGGTGGAGGACGAGCCGGCCGAGTCCGAGGAGATCGAGCAGCCGATCATCTTGGAGTCGGCCCACCGCCACGGCGTGAGCGAGGAGGACATGCTGCACGCTCTGCGGTTCGCGATCCACCACGTACGACAGGACGACGACATGGTCATGTTCGTCGGCCCCGACGCCAGCGGCAACGAGCTGGTCGAGGTCGGCGTCGTGATCTGGTGGGGTGGCGAGCTTGCCATCGCCCACGCTATGCGGCCCGCCCGAGACAAGTACCGACGGTGATCATGATGCGACCCTCCCTTGCCGACCTCATCGCCAACGCCGACCGCCTGGCCGACGCCTTTGAGAATCACGACCCCAAGCCCGATGCATTCGACGCGCCGCTTCCGCCGCTGATGGCGGTCAAGATTGCCGCGTTCCGGCGAGCTGCCGCGGAGAAGGAACTCGCCGAGGCCATCCACGCTGCCCGCGAGGCACATCTGTCCTGGCGTGAGCTCGGAGAAGCCATCGGCACCAGCGGCGAAGCTGCCCGCCAGCGCTACGCCTCCTGATGCCGTGTGCACTATCCCGATGATCATGAAGCGAAGGGCGTCAACTCACACCTTCTAACTCGCCGCACAGCGCTCGCCGTTGGCCGTGTGACTAGTGGCCAGCACAGCGCTAGAGTCCGTGATTGCTACGGATCAGAAGGTTGGGGGTTCCAATCCCTCCGGGTGCGCAACTGGGTGGGCCTGGGGGCGGGCCGGTGCCCCACCATGGCTGCGTGAACCTCTGGTACTTGTGCTGGCGGATCCAGCAGCCGAGCAGCAGGCCGGAGGAGTTGTTGCGGCAGTACTCGATCTCCCCGCCGCACCTCGGGTTCACGGCGCTGCACCAGCTCGGCGCGGCGACCAGCGACCAGACGACCACGAGCACGGTCATCGCGGCGTAGAAAGCGGCGCTCGGACCCCCGAGAATGGCACCGATGGCGATCATGATCGCCACTACCACGCCCCAGTAGCGGCCCAACCCGAGCCACGCGCGCCCGACGACGAGGCTCGCTCGGCTCACGGGAGCACGCTAGCTACGGCTGAAACACGCTCACGGCTGGCTGCGGCTGACCTCCTCGACGGCGCTCAGGATCAGCCTCGTCACGGCCTCGGGCTGCGACACCATGGACGCGTGGGAGGCCGCCACCTCCTCGATCCGCGCGTTCCCACGCTCGGCCATGAAGCGCTGTCCCGCGGGCGGGATGGCTCGGTCCTTGGTGCCAAGCAGGTACCACGACGGGATGGACCGCCACCCGGCCGGGCCCGAGGGCGTGGCCGCCGCGGCGCCGCTCCAGGGTCGCTGGGTCGCCGCCATCACTGCGGCCGTCTCGGGGTCGACGTCGCCGGCGAACGCTTCGGGGAACAGCTCGCGGTCCAGGTACAGGTCCACCTCCTCGCTGCCGTCGGGCTTGGTGAACGGCACCGGTCGCAGCGCCGCCGGTACCAGACTGTCCGCGAAGGCCTCGACCTCGAGGAGCTGCTGGATGCTCTCGCCTTCGTCGGGCATCCACCCAGCGATGAAGATGAGCGCCTGCACCTGCTGGTTCCCCGTGGCGGCGTTGGAGATAACTGCGCCGCCGTAGGAGTGGCCGACCAGGACAATCGGGCCGGAGATGGTCCCCAGCAGGGCCGCCAGGCCGGCGGCGTCGCCGATCAGGTGGCGCAGCGGGTTGGCTGCGCCGATGACGACGAACCCGCGGTCGCGCAGGGCCCGCATCGACCCGTCGAAGCCGGTGGCGTCGGCCCAGCCGCCGTGGACGAACACGATCGTCGGGTTATCAGCGGACATCGTCGTCACAGCTCCTTCTTGGACGGTTTGGCGGGCTGCTTGTAGGAGCAAGTGTGGTGATGCACCGTCCTCCAGCGCAAGGGCAGTGGCTCTGCCGGCTGCAATCGGGAAATGCGCCCGGTGGCCGGGAAAGTGGCAGTTGTTCTTGGTTGGGAGTCGTGCCCGGCTAGTGAGTGTCGCCCGCGCTGCGGGCGCCATCTGCCCCCGCCGTGCCTGTCCCCGACTATCCAACGCCGGCCGCATAAGCCGTCGCTTGCCACGCGCAGTAGAGCAGACCCCAGCCCTCACCAGACCCCAGGCATCGACTACCGTCAAACGCCGGGCTATCTCGTGATGCGTGTATCCACTGAGGCCTGAGAGCGCGCTCCGAACTCAGGGCGCGGACATGTCATGACACCAGGGACAAGAGCGCCTCAGCTGTCGCCTGCGGGATGTTGACCGGCGCCAGGTGATTGTCTGCCAACTCCAGATAGCGCCAGCCCTGAGCTGACCGGACTCGGGTCGCGGTGCGGATGAAGGGGTCGTCGTCCCCCTTGTCTTCGGTGCAGAAAATGAAGGCGCGGGGGACCGCTGCGGCCGCCGGGCTCCCAAGCCGGATCGGCTGGGTGTAGCTCGCGAGCGGCTGGGGCAGGAACTTCGCGAACATCCACGCCTGGTCGGCCGGATCCGGCGTCAGCGACCGGATCCACTCCACGTAAGGGTCGATAACCAAGAAGCCTGGCATGCCGGCGGCCTCCGCCGACGAGCGGTCGGCGGCCCGGACCTCCTCAGACGAGAGCTCGGCGTCGTAACTGTTCTGGCCGTCGGTGGGCACGAGGGCGTCGAGGTAGACCAACGCGCCAGTCGCTCCGGTGCCTGCTCGGCCACCCCGCTGATGATCATCCCGCCGTAGCTCCAACCGACCAGCGTCACGTCAGTCAGGTCCTCGAACGCGAGGACGTTGGTGACGTCGGCGATGTGGGTGTCGAGGTCGATGGCCGGGTCGGCGAGGTGGACGCGGTCGCCGAGGCCGGTTGCGGTTGTGGCATGGGTCGTGGCCGGCGGCCCGGAGCAACGGGATGACCTTCTTCCAGATCCACGCGCCGGCCCAGGCGCCGTGCACCAGGACGAATGTGGCCATCGTGCCTCCCTCGGAATGATCGGTAACACATGGCCGAACTAAGCGAGCAGTCGACTCAGGACCGATCCGTCCCCGCTGCAGGTGTGCGAGACGAAGTCAACGATCGCCTGCCGCGTCCCGCCGGCACGCCAACTTGGCAGGACCGCCTCGTTCAGGACTCGCTAACGTGACCGTTCATTGACGCGCCATCGCAACCTTCATGTCGGTCTCGTTGTCGGGGATCAGGTCACCGGAGACGTCGATCGTTACGCGGTCGATGGTGCCGCGTGAAGGGGAAGCCGTCGGTGTAGTCGTCGGGTGCGACGCGGCTCCCCCCGTCATGACCGCAGGTGAGCCCCTCGGAGCTGAAGATGTTCGGCACGGTGTGCGGCATATCGACGGCACCGACCAGCTTGCGGTCGATGTACAACTCGCCGCGGGCCGGCACACCCTTTCCAGCCGCGAAGTCAGCCTCTCCGGTCGGCTCCAGTTCATAGCGAACGGTCACCTCACCGGTCGGCACGTCCGCATTGGACGACACCTTGAAGAAGTCGCGTCCGAGGAAGTTGTAGACGAAGTGCAGTCGGCTGTCCTTGATGAAGAAGGAGTAGCCACCGACTCGGCCACCATGGGCGATCAACACACCTTCAGCCCCCGCGTCGGGGATCTGGACGTCAGCGGTGATGCTGAACGCCCGGTTGTACACCTTGGGTGCCGCGGAGAACGGCACCGGCGAGCCGCCCGGATAGTAGACGAAGCGGTCCCGAGGCTTAGCGATCGTCGGCCGCTCGACGTTCATCCGTTGAAGCATCGACCCGTCAAGTGGCATCACGTTGTACTTGCCGGCCTCGGCCCACCATCGACCCACCATCTCGATCACCTTGTCGCGGTTCCCGGCCGCCAGATTCTTGGTCTCTGCATAGTCGGTGGTGATGTCGTAGAGCTCCCAGTCGTTGGCTTCGATGTCGGCGAGCACCGTGGCGTCGATCGGGCTGCCGTAGTGGCGACCCTTTTGGCAGCCTCGGTGAAGTTCGGCCCGGGCCACGGGCAGACGGCGCGCCAGCCGTCGTGGTAGATCGACCGATGCCCGAACATCTCGTAGTACTGGGTGTGGTGGCGGGTTGCGACGTCGGCCTGGTTGAAGGTGTGGGCGAAGCTGACCCCCTCGATCGGTGCCTGGGTCACACCGCGGATCGTGGCCGGTGGCGTGAGCCCGAGCGCGTCCAGCACCGTCGGCACCAGGTCGATGATGTGCCCGTACTGGGTGCGGATCTCGCCGTGGGCGGTGATCTTGTCGGGCCAGCTGACGATGCAGGGGTCGGAGACACCGCCGCGGTAGGTCTCCCGCTTCCAGCGACGGAACGGGGTGTTCCCCGCGTTGGTCCAGCCCCAGGCGTAGTGGTTGAAGACATCAGGGCCGCCGAGCTCGTCGATCCGTTCCAGGTTCTCCTCGATCGACTCCGGAACGTTGTTGAAGAACATCATCTCGTTGAGCGATCCGACCGGGCCGCCCTCAGAGCTTGCGCCGTTGTCGGAGATCAGCAGGAACAACGTATTGTCGAGCTCACCGATCTCTTCGAGGAACGTGACGACCCGACCGAAGTGGTGGTCGGTGTAGCTCACGAACCCGGCGTACACCTCCATCATCCGCGCAAAGACCTTTCGGGCACTCTCCGGCAACGTTTCCCACACGGGGACGTCAGGGTCGTGCGCCGACAGCTCGGTCCCGGCGGGGATGATGCCCATCTCGAGCTGCCGCTGGTGGACGAGTTTGCGGTACTCATCCCAGCCGTCGTCGAACTTGCCCTGGTATTTGTCGGCCCACTCTTTGGGGACGTGGTGCGGGGCGTGGGCGGCGCCGGTGCAGTAGTGCAGGTAGAACGGCTTGTCGGGTGCGTTCACGTGCGCATCCTGGATGAACTCGATCGCCTTGTCGGCCAGGTCGGCGCTCAGGTGATAGCCGTCCTCGGGCTGCGACGGCTGCTCGACCGAGTGGTTGTCGTAAACGAGCTCGGGGAACCACTGGTTGGTGTCGCCGCCGAGGAAGCCGTAGAACCGCTCGAAGCCGCGGCCGAGCGGCCAGCGGTCGTACGGGCCGGCTGCCGTCTCGTGCTCGGGCGGCGACAGATGCCACTTGCCGACCAAGAAGGTGTTGTAGCCGTGCGGCAGCAGCATCTCGCTGAGCATGCCCTTCTCGAACGGCAAGATCGCGTTGTAGCCCGGATATCCGGTCGACGTCTCGGCGATGGTGGCCAGCCCGAGAGAGTGATGGTTGCGGCCGGTCAGGATCGCCCCTCGCGAGGGCGAGCACAGGGCGGTCGTGTGCATGTTGGTATAGCGCAGCCCGTTGGCTGCGAAGCGGTCGAGGACCGGCGTCTCAACCAGCCCCCCGAAGCACGACAGCTGCCCGAACCCGACATCGTCGAGAACGAAGATCAAGACATTGGGGGCACCGTCGGGTGCCTGCGGTGGTGTCGGCCAAGCCGGGCTGGACTCGTCACTCGTACGACCGACGACTCCCGGAAACGGTTCCCCGTCGTTGTACGTGAGCAGATTGGCCATGGCTGTTGCCTCTCGATCACCGCCGAACCCCTTGTTCAGCCCGGGCGCTCAGGACCCGTCAACCATCACCGCCGCTGAGTGGTGGTGTCATCACCCCGAGCGGGTGAAGCACCGGCCACACGGTCTCAACTGCGCAAACTCACCACACAACGAAAACCGATGTGGGTCGTTGAGGTGTCCAACGACTGGGGCGATCGCGCGGCCGGTCGGTATCGCAGGCAGTACTCGGGGGCACAGAGATGGGACCCGCCCTTCAGTGTCTTGCTGATCGTCTGATCGGGGGGTGGTTCAGCGACCCGCGGCGACGGGCCACAGCACGGCGATGCCACGGCGTGCCTTGACTGATAGGTGGTTGTCGTCCACTCCCACACATTGCCGATCATGTCGACTAACCCGAAGCCATTGGCGGGGAACGATCCGACCGGAGAGGTGCCGACCCAGCCGTCGGCACCGGTGTTCTGGTACGGGAACCGTCCCTGCCAGGTGTTCGCCATCAACTGCCCGGCAGGGTTGACCTCCTCGCCCCAGGCGTACGTCGTGGTGCTGCCGGCTCGCGCCGCGTACTCCCATTCGGCCTCGTTCGGGAGGCGACGACCCGCCCATCTCGCATACGCCTCAGCGTCGGCGATAGGCGACCTGTGCCACCGGGTGGTCGGCCTTGTCGCTGAGATCGGAGTCGGGCCCGAACGGATGTCGCCAATTGGCACCGACCGACCAGCGCCACCATTGCCGCCAATCGCTCAGATCGACCGGTCCGGACGTGGCGGCGAACACCAGACCACCAGGCTGGAGATCCTGGGCCGCCAAGTCGGGAAACAGCGTCGGATCGAGCCGCCGCTCCGCCACTGTCACATACCCGGTGTCGGCAACGAACTGGGAGAACTGCCCGTTGGTGACCGGATGCTGTTCGATCGCGAAGGGATCCACATACCGATCATGGACTGGTCCCTCGTCTGGGTAGAACTGCTGCGAGCCCATTTCGAAGACTCCACCGGGCAGCTCGATCAAGTCCGACAACGGGCCCACGCAGACGACGCTAGCTGGTGCGCATCAAACCGGCCCGGCTGCCTCCTTGCAAGCTAGTGATTGCCGAGCAAGGCCCATGCGCTTGCCGGTTGGCCTGCCGCCAGCCCTGCCGATCGGCCACACTCGAGCGATGACCTCCATTCCGCCACCTACGCCCTACCACCGATGGTTAGGCTGGCACGCCCCTGCGTTGCGCCGTACCGTGATTGTGGGCGCCATCGGGCTGATCGTCGCTG
Source organism: uncultured Actinomycetota bacterium (assembly GCA_963808495.1). GTDB lineage: Bacteria > Actinomycetota > Actinomycetes > Propionibacteriales > Propionibacteriaceae > Microlunatus. The sequence continues at coordinate 310,619 of CAWEGC010000007.1, read as the reverse complement.
ATGTGCTCCTGTGGTTCATGCCGTGGGGGATGGCCGTAGTGGGTGGCTGGGACGTGGCCGCGCTCGCATTCCTCGTGAGCGTCTGGCCAATCATCATCCGCGCAGACAGCTCGAGTGCCGCGCAGCTGGCAAAAAGCGAGGACGAGAGCCGCGGCTCGGCGACCGTGCTGTTGGTCGGCGCGAGTGTGGCCAGCCTCCTCGGGGTCGGGTTCGCCATCGTCCTCGCGGGGCGGCACAGCGGTCCACTTCAGGTATTGCTCATCGGCGTCGCTGTGTTGACCGTCGTGGTGTCGTGGACGGTGGTCAACACGGTATTCACGCTGCGCTACGCGGACCTGACCTTTGGATCGGGGACGCGGCCATAGTTTTCGGCGAAGCAGATGAATCACAGGGACCCACGTACCGCGACTTTGCCTACGTCGCCTTCACGATCGGCATGTGCTACCAAGTCTCCGATACCACAGTCCGCGATCGCCGGATCCGGCGCACGGTGGGTGCTCTCCCACGCTCTGCTGTCGTACATATTCGGCGTGGCGATCGTAGGCGGCTCTGTCAATCTCATCGCCGGCCTGATTCACTGATCCGTCGAGCCCTCCGTTTTCGGCCCGCTCAGAGCTCGTGGTCGGTGATCGTCTTCTTACCGACAGCCAACGCGCTCCACGGTGGCTTCGGGCCTCTCCTTCAGTCTCGATGTGCGTTCGGCATGTGAGGTGAAGTACCCACGCCGGGGCGCCGAAGTTGTCAGCCGACGACGCTCGGACCGGCTTTCGTCGGCGTGATCCGGATCAGGCAGCGGCGCTGTTTGATCATGGCGGTCCGGTAATCGTCCCAGTCCGGATGCTCCCCGGAGATGGAGCGGTAGTACTCAACCAGCGATTCCATCGCCTCGGGCAGGCTGACGACCTCGGCGTCGCCACTGAGCTGTGCCCAGTCGCCGAAGAACCCGTCATTGAGCACACACAACCAGGCGCGGGGGTCGCGGCGCACGTTCAAGGTCTTCATTGCGGTTTCGCGGGTACTGACAACCAGTCGACCCTGCGAGTCGACGCCGACCAGTACCGGTGACAACTGGGGAGTGCCGTCGCGTTTCATGGTGGCAAGAACGGCATGTGGGTTCGTGCGGGCGAACGCGATCGCTTCTGCTGCATCCATATCATCGGCAAGTCAATCAGAATGCCGCGGCCGCTGGAGGCATGGTGGAGATCGTTCGACCTGGCGACCGCGTTATCGATGTGACCGCGTACCGGGCGTTCTCCATAGCTCAGCCTCAAGCGTCTTGACATCGGATGGCCCGCCGGATCCTGAACGACTAGATCGGCAGTGGCAAGAGTCGTAGCGAATGGCGATATTCACCAGTTGCGTGCGTGCCGCGTCGTCAGGGTCAGTCCCTGGGCCGGCGAACCTGCTTCGCCTCGCGGCGATCGCCCAGGCGTCCGCCATCGGGACCCACGTGCCCGAGCTTGTCCGGGTTGATCACCGACCGGATCGTCTGGATCCGCCCGCCGAGCACGTCGAGCGTCAACGTGCCGACGACCTTGTCGTTCCGATCGCGCAGGATGGCGCCAGGCTGGCCGTTCACCGCGCGCGGCTCCACTCTCGCGTCGATCCGGGCGAGCACCGGGAAGTTCGAGGCGAGTACGCGGGCCACGTTGTCGGCACCGATCACGCTCCTGGCAAGCGCAGGCGCCTTGCCTCCGCCATCGGCGACCAGTTGGACGTCGGCAGCGAGCAGTTCCGTCAGTCCCTCGATGTCGCCATCCCGGAGGGCACTGAAAAACCGCGCAGCCAGCTCCTGGCGTTCCCTGCCGGTCTCGCCTCGAAGCGAGGGCGCCCGACATCCATGTGGCGTCGCGCCCGGGCCGCGAGCTGACGGCACGCCGCCTCCGAGCTGCCTACGGCAGACGCGACCTCGGGGAAGCCGAATCCGAACACCTCCCGGAGCACGAAGACCGCCCGCTCCAGCGGCGTCAGCCGCTCGAGCAGCAACAGGGCCGCCATCGACACCGAGTCCGCCAGCTCTGCCGTCCGCTCCGGGTCCTCGTAGGGGTCGGTGACAAGCGGCTCCGGGAACCACTGCCCGACGTACGTCTCCCGCCGGACGCGGGCCGAGCGCAGCATGTCGATCGAGATCCGGGTGACCACGGCGGAGAGGAAGGCCTTGGTCGACAGGCCTGTGTCGGGGAGGCGTCGTAGCGCAGCCAGCTCTCCTGGACCGCGTCTTCGGCCTGCGCGACGCTGCCGAGGATTCGGTAGGCGATCGCGAACAGCAGTGGCCGCAGTTTCTCGAACTCTTCGGTCCGGGTCACGCAAATTCTTCCCTGAAGCCCTGGCGCCACGACGGATAGCGCAGTTCCCAGCCGAGCTCCCACTTGGCCTTGGCGTTGGAAAAGGCGCGCCCTTCGGTCACCATCTTCACCATTTCCCCGGCCAGCAGCTGAGCAAGCCACTTGGGCAGCCGCATCGGCCGCCTCACCCCAGCACTTCGGGCGACATACGGCAGCCACTCCCGAACCTGGGCAGGCTCGTCGTCGACGATGTTGAACACGCCCTTCGCCTTTTGCTCCACCGCTAGGACGGTGGCGCTCGCCGCGTCGTCGAGATGCACCCAATTGAAGTAGCCGGTGCCGCCCCCGACAAGCGGGAACCGCCGCTTCCGCACGAGCTCGACCAAGTCGTCGTTGGCGCCCGACCCGTAGAACGCGCCGTACCGCAGGGCTGTGCCGCCAGCCTTGACGACAACGTCCTCGACGTGGCGGAGTGCCTCGGCCATCGGGCGCATCTTCGGCCCTACCTTCTCCGGCGGCAGCGGGTCCTCCTCGCTCACCGGTCCGCCATCGCCGATTTCGGTCCAGGTGGCGACGCTCTGCGCGACGACGTGGGATACGCCGGTCGCCTCGGCGGCGGCCAGCAGGTAGTCCGTTCCATCGGTGCGCAACCGGTTCGTGGTGGCGGCGAGCCGCTCGGGGTGCCTGAAGTTGGGCTTGCCGTTGTGTGCCACGGAAAGCGCCGTCATCTCGTGCACGATGGCGTCCGGCCTGGTAAGACGAGACAGCCCGCCAGCCTGTGACATCGAAACCGCTCCCGCCGACGGCGGCCGCGTCGGATCCACCCTGGCGAGCGACCCGCGACGCTAATATCCGCCGGTGACCGAACCTGAGCTGCCCGAGCACGTCGCCCGCAACCGGGTCTACTGGGACGAGGTCAATGCACCGCTGTACGCCGCCCCTGGTGCACGGGCGTGGGCGCGCGAAGAGATCACGTGGGGCATCTTCGGTATCCCGGAGGAGGAGCTGCACGCGCTCCCGGCCGATGTGGCGGGCATGGATGTCGTGGAGCTCGGTTGCGGAACCGCCTACTTCGGTGCCTGGCTGGCCCGGCGCGGTGCCCGCGTCACCGGGATCGACAATTCCGCCGAGCAGCTGAAGACGGCGCGACGCCTCCAGGACGAGCATGATCTCCACTTCCCGCTGATCCACGGCAACGCCGAGGACACCGGCCTGCCCGACGCCTCCTTCGACCTGGCCGTCAGCGAGTACGGCGCCGCCATCTGGGCCGATCCGGGCCGTTGGATTCCCGAGGCGGCGCGCATCTTGCGGCCTGGTGGCGAACTCGTCTTCCTCGGCAACGGCACGTTGTGGGTGCTGACGGTGCCTGAGACGAACGACGAGGGGCCGGCAGCCGATCGGCTGCTGCGCCCGTACTTCGGGATGCATCGGTTCGACTGGGCCGGCCAGTCGGGGGTCGAGTTCCACCTCGGGTACGGCGATTGGATCCGGCTGCTGCGAGTGAGTGGCTTCGAAGTGCTCGACCTGATCGAGATCCGGGCTCCTGATGATCTGGCCGAGCTGCTGAGCGACGGACTTGTGGACCCCGATTGGGCGAGGAAGTGGCCTGCGGAGGAGATCTGGCGGGTCCGCAGGATGAATCCCGTCCGATAGGGGACCACCGACGGAGGCCACCCACCACAGCTGCCCGAGCCCGCTATCTGTCAGCACATCCGCACAAAGTCCCCCTAGGCTCGGGCCTCATGGACCCGGTGGAGGCCCTGAAGCGGATCGCGTTCCTGTTGGAGCGATCACAGGCGCCGACGTATCGCGTCGCTGCATTCCGTCGCGCCGCGGAGACAATCTCCACGCTAGAGCCCGGCGAATTGGAACGCCTGGCCACCGACAAGGGGCTTCGCTCCCTGACGGGAATCGGTGAAGCCACCGAGGCCGTGATCCTGGAAGCACTCGGGAGCAAAGTCCCCGGCTATCTCGCGAAGTTGGAAGCGGAGCCGCAACCGTTTGCCGTTGCCGGCGATGCGTTGCGACACGCATTACGAGGTGACTGTCACACGCACTCGCTCTGGTCCGACGGCGGCAGTCCGATCATCGAGATGGCGCACGCGGCGCGTTCGTTGGGGCACGAATACATCGCCATGACCGATCACTCCCCCAACCTCACCATTGCGAACGGACTCTCGACTGAGCGCCTTCTGCGCCAACTCGACGAAATCGAGAGCGTCAACTGTCAACTTGCCGCTGAAGCAGAGGCCGGAGCGCCACCATTTCGCGTGCTCAGCGGCATCGAGGTTGACATCAACGAGGATGGAAGTCTCGATCAGACGCCGGATGTGCTAGTGGCACTCGACATCGTCGTCGCGAGCGTGCACTCCAAATTGCGTTCACCCAGGGACGTGATGACGAAGCGCATGCTCGCGGCCATCGAAGACCCGAACATGGACATCCTGGGACATTGCACCGGCCGCATCGTTGTCGGCCGTGGACGTCCGCAGTCCGAGTTCGACCATGCAGCCGTCTTTGCCGCGTGCCGAGACAACGACGTCGCGGTCGAGATCAACTCCCGACCGGAGCGCAAAGATCCGCCGCGCAATCTGCTCAAGCTGGCCGTCGATCTCGGCTGCCGGTTCTCAATTGATACCGATGCGCACGCACCGGGTCAGCTCGAGTGGCAGTACATCGGCTGTGACCGTGCCGCTGAGTGTGGTGTCACCGAAGACCGCGTGATCAATACCAGTCCGGCCGAGACGTTGTTGAGCTGAGGACGGCGCGTCGCCGTTGGGCTTAGGCCGGGGACAGCGACACGGCGAGGAAACGCTCAATCATCGCGTTGACCTGCTCTGGAACGATCAATGGTAATGAAGTGCCCAGCGCCCACGGTTTGGCCGGTAACCAGTTGGGGTGTCAGTTCCTGGAAGCGGGAGAGGTCGGCACAGCGGCGTCCCAGAACTGATGAGGAGCACTGGCACCCGGCAGGTACGGCAGGGTCATACCGTGGTGCTCCGGCAAATCACGACATTGATCGGAGGCGGCATGACGGACCTAGACGACAACAAGCGGGTGGTGCGGTCGTTTTACGAGGAGGCCTTCAACGGCGGTGACCCAGAGGGCGCGGTCAAGCGGTACCTCGGCAACCGGTACGTTCAGCACAATCCGCAGGCGGCCGACGGGCCCGAAGCCTTTATCGGATTCGTCAACTGGATCCGAGGGGAGTTCCCCGGACTACACCTGGACATAAAACGGATGATCGCTGAGGGCGATCTGGTCGTGACGCACAGCCATATCAAGCACTCTCCGGAGGATCGCGGGACTGCCGTAGTGGACCTCTTTCGAGTCGAGAACGGCAAGATCGTCGAGCATTGGGACGTGCAACAACCCATCCCCGAACAGGCGGCGAACGACAACACGATGTTCTGACGGGGCAGGTGGTATCCCCTCGAGAGACCCCGGCTCTCCGGACTGCCAACCGCTCCGCAGCTGTAGCTCCGTTTCGGGTGGCTGCTCGGACGACCCAGCATCCTCGAGATGACGCGAGATCCACCAAGTTGGCGCGCGAACGTTGGGCTCAGCCACGCCTAGGGCTTCGCATCGATGGCGCTGGCCGCGCCGTCATCACGCACTGCCATCGGTGTCTTCAGTCTCGAAAGCCGGCAGACAAAGGCGGGCTTCCAACGTTGTTCGCGGGGCCATCCGGGCGCTGCGGCATCAGACTGAAGGAGTTGATCCAAATGCTGGGCCAAGATCAAATCGACCGCATACAGGGCCAGGATGTGTACGGCTCGGACGGTGAGAAGATTGGCACCGCCCGCCAGGTCTACGCGGATGATCAGACCGGCAAACCGGAATGGCTGACGGTGCGCACTGGGCTACTTGTACTGAAGGAGACCTTCCTCCCGCTGGCCGACGCCGAAGTGTCGGCCAACCGGATCACGGTTCCCTACACCAAGGCCTTCGTCAAAGATGCACCCAACATCGACGAGGACGGCCACCTCTCGCCTGATCAAGAGCGGGAACTGTACGCCTACTACGGCCGCACCGATTACGACACCGGCCGAGCTGACTACCAGACCGGACGCACCTATGACGACACCCGGCGCGGCGACGACGCATCGCGTCGTACCACGGACGACGCCATGACGGTCTCCGAGGAGCGCGTCAACGTCGGCACGCAGCGTCGCGAGGCCGGTCGAGCGCGGCTGCGTAAGTACGTGGTCACCGAAAACGTCACTCAGACGGTGCCGGTGCAACGGGAGGAGCTACGGGTGGAGCGGGAGCCGATCACCGACGCCAACCGCGGCGCCGCCTTCTCCGGCCCGGACATCTCGGAGGACGAGCACGAGGTGATCCTGCACGAAGAGAAGCCGGTGGTCCAGAAGGAGACCGTTCCTGTGGAGCGGGTACGGCTCGACAGCGAAACCGTCACCGACCAGCACACCGTTGACGAGCAGGTCCGCAAAGAGCGGGTCGACGTCGAAGAGGATGCATCTGGCCGTCGCAACCGCCGTTGACCCTCGACGGGCACTGAGCGTGTCGTAGCCAGTCAATGGGCCCCAGCTGCAAAGGCTGGGGCCCATTGACGTCCGCGGCCTGAGAGCCGCCGCGAACTCCCAAAGGGTGTGCCCCTGAACGTCCCGGGCTTCCGTTACTTCACGCCCGTGCCCGCCGCATCCCGGTAGATGGGACGATCGCTGCATGCTCGGCGAGCAGCGGCCACTGTCGGAACGGCGGACTGGGCGAACCCCGGTTCAACGCCCGCATCGGGGCCGGAGCCGCAGACAGCCGGGAAGACGAGCGCGGCATCATCGGGAACCCGAGAACGAAAGGACGCCATGGGAAACACGATCATGGGAGCGGTCGTCTCACTTGACGGCTACATCGCGGACACCAACGGCAATGTCGGCCCGCTGTTCGACTGGTATGGAAACGGCGACGTGGAGTGGAAGTTCACCGAGCACCAAGAGGAACCGTGTCGCACCTCGAAGGCGTCGGGTGATCGAGCCACACACCTGCTCTGCGACGTGGAGTGCACGGCCTTCCAGGGCGAAGCGGCGCGATGCTGACGGCCCGCTTCTGGAGAACCCGGCGAGCTGCTGCTCTCGCGGGGATCGTCTTCGGCGTTCTGCTCATCACTGCGATGGTCATGGCGCGGATTGCGCTGGAGGTAGACAGCCTGCAGTCGCTACAAAGCGATGCTGGTCGGCGAAGACTGATCCGCTTCAGCCTCAATTTGGTCCCGTTCGCCGGTATCGCCTTCCTCTGGTTCATCGGGGTCATCCGGGAGCAGATCGGCGTGGTCGAGGACCGGCTCTTCTCCACCGTGTTCCTCGGGAGCGGCCTGCTCTTTCTGGCCATGATGTTCTCGGGCACGGTCACCTCGACCAGCCTGCTGGAGATGCTGGCCGGGCGGACCCCGAACATCGACATCTGGGCGTACGGTCGCAGCTCCACGCAGGTACTCATTTCCGTCTACGCCATGCGGATGGCGGCCGTCTTCACGCTCTCGGTGAGCACGCTCGGGCTCCGCACCTCCGCGATACCTCGCTGGGTTTCCTTCCTCGGGTACGCGGTCGCCCTTGTACTGCTGGTGGCGGCCGGCGAGCACAAGTGGACGCAGCTGGTGTTTCCCGGCTGGGTTCTCCTGTTGAGTGTCGTGATCTTGGTGACCCGTCCAGCGGTCCGTGACAGTGACACCGCCGCCAACCCGTAACGCACTTTCGCTTCTGCATCGCAGAGGGCCCTGGCGGGTGATTGAGCGGCAGGACGCTAGATGATCACCGGGAACGTCGCCGCAACGACTCCAGCGACGACGAACAAAACGGCACCGATGGTCAGCGCTACCCACTGCGTGCGCCTGTTGTTGAGCCGGCCCGCGACGGCGGCGAAGAACAGCACGAGTGCGGCGAGCACGGTCAGCAAGGTGTAGTTGTCGGCACGCTGGTTGTTCACCAACGCCTCGGTGAACATCGAATCGGCTCGTTGATCGGCTGCGTCCGCTTCTGTGGTGCCGGGGGGAACGTACGCGGGCATCGCGAACGGTGACTTGGTCGGCATGCCAGCGGCCACCCAGGCGTCGAAGGCCACCTTGAACTCGGTGCTGAATCTGTTCTCGACGTAGGTGGCCAACCGCGCGTTATTGGTGGCCTGGGCCTGGACGTAGACGGCGTAGATGGTCAGATCGGCCTGTCGGGCGTTGTTGGCGATCCCCTGTTGTCGGGCCGCCTCGATTCGGGCGCTGGATGCCTGGCTGAAAGCGATCGACATCTCCCCGCCCCACTTCGAGGCTTCGAATCCGCACCATGCGGTCAGGATGGCTGTCACCGAGAGAAGGATGAGGGCGATCGTCTCCCGTGGACCGGAGTGAGGATCGCTCTGGCGAATCGCCTGCGTCCTCCGTCGAACCTTCCGGCGCGGTCGGAGCATGATCGTGCTCCACCAGCGAGCCGGCCTGCTCCTCCGCCATCATCACCTCCGCACGTGCTCGTGGATGCGGCAATCATGACCCACCCGGAGCGAGCTGTGGTGCTCGAACATCGCAAACAGGTCGATGACAAGGCCCCTGACGGGCTCCGCAGGCGGCGCGGATGGTCACAGAAAGATAACGGACGCCTGCCGGAAGTCGAACGGGTTAACGGCTCATAACTGTTGCATGCCGAAGTCCATCGCCTCCGGAGCGGGCCTTGCGGTGACCTACCTCGGAGTTGGTACGTTGCTGCGGCCTCAAGGGCCAACAGGTGGTCTTTGACAGGGACATTCTCGGGGGAATTGATGCATATTGCTGGACTCGCACGCTGGACCGGCCGGGCGGCAGCTATCGCCGGATGCGTGGCGCTCGCCGGCTTGGCGACGCCAGCCTTCGCCCAAGACCCGCCGGGCAACAATGGGACGATCAAGGTCGATGCCGTTGACTTTGACGACACACCCGCCAACGAGCCGCATGTGGACTGCACCTTCCAAATCGACTTCTACGGATTCGACGCTGGCGGCCTCTACGCCAGCGTGAACTTCACCGGCCAAGCCCCAACCGGCAAGGACGTCCCACCTGCTGTCGACGATCACGGTGACGCTGGAGGATGACCCCGGCGGGGGCGGCACTGATCTTGACGCGTCGAGGCCACCTACGACCTGTCCTCAGTGATCGATGATCTGGGCGCTCCACACCCGGAGCAGGGTTATCACATCAAAGCTGACGGTCGATGTCCCGACGGGTTCGCAGGGTGCCGCCTACAGCAAGTTCAAAGTGTTCTGGGTTAAGGATTGCGCGGCACCCAACGCCGACGCCGACGCCGACACCGACAGCCGACGCCAACCGCCAAGCCCACACCGACACCTCACCCCCACGCACACACCGGAGCCCACGCCGACCCCGACCAAGGCGACTGCTGAGACGCCCGCGCCGGTGCCGACTGCGGTGCCCGGAGGGGCGAATGGCGCCGGCGGAGGTTCCGGGGCCGGGCTCCTCGGTCTGGTTCTCGCCGGTGGCGCAGTGGCCGGAACCGCGGCAATTGCCCGCCGCCGCTTCCTGCATGACTCCTGATCCGACGACGTCACGCCCGGCTTGCTGGGCATCACGAGGGCTGGCCCGGTACGTAGCCGGGCTGGCCCTCGTGGCCGTCACCGCTGCCTGCGGCGCCAGCGGTGATGTCACGCCGGTCGGGTCGCCCGCGCCTAGCTCGCCGGCGACGACGGCGTCGCCGGAGGTGTCCCGCAAGCCGACGTCGGCGTCGCCCAAGGCGAGCAAGGCGTCCCGCGAGCCGACTGCTATTCCGGCGGGCCGTATCGAGGGCCCGTATACGTTGCGCATCCCGCGGATCGGCGTGGACACCCGAGTGGTGCCCATCCAGAGCAATGCGGACCGGGTCCTCGAACCTCCAGGAGATCCCAGGATCGCAGGATGGTGGAGCGACGGCGCTGCTCCTGGCGAACCGCGAGGATCGGTGCTCGTGGTGGGCCACAGCGTGCGTAACGATGGGGGCGGCGTCTTCGACGACCTCGGGGATTTACGCCGCGGCAATGCCATCGAGGTCGAAGGAGCGGATTCGGCGTTGACTTATCGTGTGCAGTCCGTCGACGTGTTGTCGAAGGACGAACTCGCGCGTCGTGCCGAGAAGATCTTCGCCCAGACCGGGCTGGCCGGCTGGTCGTTATCAGCTGCGAGGATTGGGACGGCACTGCGTGGCGGTCCAACGTCGTGACCATCGCGACGCCCGTCCGATAGGCCCGGGGAAGTCTCGGCCTCGACGGCTGCCCTGGCCGCCCAGCGTGGATCAATTCGGGCGCTCCTCCTCTCGTTCGAGCTCGTCCAGCTCCGCTTGTAGCCGCTCGAGTTCCAGCCGTTCGACCTCGGCGGGATCCGCAGCCGAGCGATCAGCGAGCTGGCGCTCGGCTCGGATCCGCTCCGCTTCCCGCTGTTCGGCCTCCCGACGCTCGACCTCACGCCGGTGTGCCTCAAGGCGTTCCTCGCGTCGCCGCTTCCGCGCAAGACGCTCCGCCTCCTCAGCGGCTGCCCTCCGCTCGGCCTCGATCCGCACCGCTTCTTCGGCTTGGGCACGTTCGCTGGCACGCTGTTCCGCGGCTGCACGTTCGGATTCGACTCGTTCAGCTTCTCGGCGCTCGGCCTCGGCTCGCGCCCGGTTCCGACGGTCCAGCTCCAGCCGGTGCGCCGTCGAGCGCTCAGCCTCGAGCCAAGCCATCAGCTCCCGCCGCCTTTCAGCTTCGAGTGCACTGACATCGACCACGTTGCTGCTTCTGGCGGAGGCGATTGTCGCCGCATACGAAGCGCTCGGCGGTACGGGCGCCCAGGTCAACTGCTGCGTACCGCGGCTCACCACCCCGCGGGCCAGATCTCTGACCGCCACAGCCGCCTGCGCCGTCACCTCGATGTCCGGGCTCACCAAATGCCGAGCGAGGTCGATGAAGGCCTGCTCGGTCGACTCAGCAGCGTCCAGATCGCCATTTGCGCGCAGCGCCTCCGCGAGAGCGAGGAGGATCACGGCGTCTGCGGCCGACCCTGACCCAGGCATCTCCGAGGGCCGGGTTTGACGGAGTATCGTCACGGCTTCGCCGCTGCGACCCCTGCGGGTCAGCACGCCGGCACGGACGGCATTGAGAAGCTGCAGGGTCGATCTCGCGTCGGACCGATCAACTGTCGAACCAGCCTCGGCGGCTGCGGCGTCCGCCTCGTCGACACGGTCCACGTCCAGCAGGTCGCCGGCAAGATCGGTGAGCGCCGAGGCGAGCCGGACACGGGTTGGATCCCCCAGGGGACCGGTGAGTCCACGCAGCCGTTCGATCGAGCGCCCGCCGGGTGACCAAGCCCAGGTCGACCTCGCCGCTGGCCGACAACCGATCGGCCATGTCCCGATACAGGCCGAAGAGCGGTTCGGCCAAACGTTCCACGAGAGCCGGACTGTGCCGCCCCGGCTCATCAAGGCGTATGCCAACCACATCCTGGTAGCGGACTCGGGCGGCGTACAGATGGCTGAGCGCCTCCTCAGCGCTTCCAGCCGCCCACCGGCAGTCCGAGGCGAGCCGGTCGACGTCAATTGCGATATAGGCAGAGTCCGGTTCGCTGCGCAAACCAGACTCCGCCAGCCGGGCCAGGGCAGCGTCGGCATAAGCGTTCGCCGCCGCCACGTCCCGGGACGCCAGTGCGGCGCGGGCGGTGCACAAAGACGCCCAGATCGCTGTCTGCGGCTGAAGTCTCTCTTCCAGCCGGAGCTCTCCAAGCTGGCGCATCTCCTGCAGCGATTCGATCGTCTGTCCGGCGGCCTCCGGCAGTCCTAAGCCCGCCTGGACGACGCCCAGATGCACAACCGCGGTGACATAGCGAGTGGCGTCGGTGATCGATGTGTACGGCCCGATCGGACCATTGGCGGTCAACAGGTCCGCGGCACGGCGTAGCGCCTCCTGGGCGTCCGCTGCTGCCGCAGTATAGGCGTGCCCCAGCAGGTGATGAGAGGTGAGCAGGACAAGAGTGTCGGCCAGCTCAGGGGCCCGCGAGGGGTCCGAACCCACCCACCCGCGGAGCCGCTGCACTGATGAGCTCAATGTCTTGCCGCGTTCGGTATACCGGTCCTTGGCCTGCTTGTGAGCTGAATGCTCTTGGGTCATGGTGACGTCCGATGCCGATAGTTTGGTGGCCGCCTGGAACCACGAGTCGATGAGGATTGTGGGGGATCCATTCTGCGCCGGTCGCCGGAAGCCTCGGACGAATCCTCACCACCGGATCGGTGGTCACGCTTACGTCCGGTCCTCCGCAGGAAGTATCTGAGTTCACCGGACACCAGACAGACGCCGCTCTATGCTCACTTCGTGGCGGCCACGGTCCGCCATCTTTGCGGCCATGGGGAGGCCACATGTGGCGAAGACTCGTCTGCGCCGCCGCCTTGGCGGTGGTGTTTCTCGGTCTGCTGACTACGCGGGCCGAGCCGGCCGAGGCCGCCACTTACTACAACTCGCGCTGCGGGAACACCTCTGGTCGGGTGCTGCTGACATTCGACGATTGGGCCTACGGGGATCCGTACCGAGCAACCCGCACGGGAGCCTATTTACAGTCACGCAATATCCGTGCGGCCTTCTTTCTCATCAACCAGTACGCCAAGAACTATCCCGGCATCGTCTCAACGCTTAGGCAGCAGGGCCACTGGGTGCTCAACCACACGTACTCCCATCCGAACCTGACTCAGCTGTCGGACTCCAGCGTGAGCTGGCAAATACGCAACGGCATCTACAGCAATCGATTGCGGCCACCGTGCGGCGCTTACAACTCTCGGGTCTCAAGTATCGCGGGCAGCCTGGGCTATCGCATCTGTACCTGGACCATCGATACCCGGGACTGGCAGTACGTCAACGGCAGCCGACGCAGCACCTCCAGCATCCGCTATATCGTCCGAAACTCGCCATGGTCCGCTAAATCGAGCGGGGTGATTCTTGGGCACCTGAACACGAACTATCCCAATGCGATCTCGGGCATCATCTACGACTTGCACCGGCAGGGATTGCTATTCTGCCGCAACCGCGGTCCTGTCGGTCGCACGATGCCTTTCCCGGCATCCTGCACGTAGCCGATCGCATGCGGGCATCTGCCTGTCCACACCACGTTCGGTCTCGCGACCGGCGGCTGTGGGCCGTTGATGTCAATGTGGCGGCTCAGCGCGCCCGCCGGCCCAGCAGCGCGGGATGAATCGAGACGCACAGACACATGGGCTGTGCCGCAGCTTGTAGCGTCGATGCTGTGACGGTGCAGTTGAACCACACCATTGTCCGAGTTCGGAACAAGGAGGAGTCAGCAAGCTTCTTGGCCGAGATCCTCGGGCTGCCCGACCCGACGCCCTTTGGTCCTTTCATGGTTGTCCAGGTGGCCAATGAGGTTTCGCTCGACTTCGCCGACGACCACGGCGCCCCGAATCCGCAGCACTATGCCTTTCTGGTCAGCGAGTCCGAATTCGACGAGGTCTTCGGTCGGATCCGAGGCCGCGGCCTGCCGTACTGGGCTGACCCGTTCAAACGCCGGCCCGGCGAGTTCAACACGAACGACGGAGGCCGCGGGGTGTACTGGGAGGATCCCAGCGGGCATGTCCTCGAGATCATCACCCGCCCGTACGGCAGCGGCAGCTGACGAGGCCCTTGGGAATGTGAAACACTGCGGAGCCGCGGTGGCTGACGCGCATCGCCGCGTGCGTCTGTACGGCCGAGGGCTCACTGTTACAGCGTCATCGATTCGCCGTGTCGAAGAATGTGGACGCTGGTGGTCGGTGCCAGGTGAGCGACGTGGTCTGCGAATGCTTCCGCCGGCAGATCGATGAGATCGCGGCGCTGAGGTAGACCGATGGGCCACCAGGTTCCCCAATGCACCGGAACGGCATGTTCGGGCTGGATTCGACTGACCGCTTGTGCCGCCTGCATAGCGTCCAGATGCCCATGACGATGGCCCGGAATGATCGGAGGTCCCCAGCCACCGACCGGCACCAGGGCTATGTCGACGTGCGACACCTCATCCGACTGAAACTGCGGACCTGTGTCCCCCGGGTACCACCATCGACGCGAACCCTCGACAAGAAAGCCGAGCGCGGGTCCGCGATGAGGGCTTGCAAAGTGCCGCCGACCGTCGTGGTCAGCGGCCAGGACACGGATCTCCAGGCCGCCAAGCTTGACGAGGTCGCCGGGTGTAACCTCCCGGAGCCTCAGCCTGCGGCCGGTCACTTGCTCCAGCAGCCGGCCTGAGCCTGCTGGAGCGATGACGGCCGCCGATGTTGGGACCAGCCGCAGCGAGGGAAGGTGGGTGTGGTCACTGTGCAGGTGGGAGAGCATGATGATGTCCGCCTGGGCGGCGTGCCGGGGCGGAGTCTGACCCCGGACTCGACGAAGATGACCGACCCGGGTGGTCAGCACGGGGTCGAACAGGAAGGTTGTGCCGCCATCCTGGCCGGTGATAGCGCTGTGTCCCCACCATGTCACCGTCCCGCTCACGGCGTGCCAGCCCCGCGCGATCCCGGCACCGCGGCAGTCCCGAGCAGGAGGCCGGCCACGATTGCGACGAGCCGTCTGCACATGTCGGCGAAGTCATCGCGGGCCTATCAGGTGCGCTGACTTGCCACCGTTCTGCGTATTCGACTCCGTCCGGATCGGTCGATCGACGCCTTGGACCAGCGGGGCAACCGAGATGAACCGCTCGCCTGCTCATGATCGCGACACGCGGCCCCCTCCGACAGCAATTCAGGCAGACGGAGTGACGCCCCTACAGAGCGGATGAGAGCATGGTGGGAACCATCGCGCCCGCCGATCGCGGCGTTCGCGACCCGTTCTGACGTGAAGGGGACGACGATGAGCAACTCCACACCTCGACCGGCATTCGAAGCTGGACACCGGCGCTTCTGCGCGGCGGCCTGGTCCTTCTGTGTGTTGGTGGCGTGATGTGGCTGATCGGAGCCGTGGTGTCGGCCACCGCGCTCGGGCGCGCGACCAGGAACTGGATCGCGCATTGGGAGGAGTCTCCAAGCGAGATCGCCCGAAGGCGCATGGAGCAGTTCAAGGTCGCCATGTCGGCAGGATCCCACGCGTGGCGGCAGCAGTCCCGGTGACGCCAGATCTCACGACACTTGTTTGAAGGCGCACTCGCTGACCCCTGATCTGCTGTCCAAATCCGGGCTTAAGCGCCCGGCGCCGACGGCATTCCACGCACTGAGAAGCCACCGTCACACTCGATCACAACACCGGTAGTCGCGGCGGCATTCGCTCGCGAGGCGAGCTGGACGTAATGGCCGGTGTAGTCGGCTGGGTCCGGCAGGAACCGCATTGGGAGCAGCGCGCGAGCCAGTTCGTCGAGGTCGGGCATGGAGTCCAGGGTCGTGTCGGCCAGACCGAGAGCGCGCGGGCCGCGGATGTCTGTGCGCATGAAACCCGGGGCGACGGCGTTGACGCGCACGTCTGGTGCAAGCTCGAAGGCGAGCTGCTCGACCAGCCCCACGACGGCGTGCTTCGAGGCGGTGTAAACCGCTCCACCGACACCAGCGTTACGCGACGACAATGAGGCTGTCAGCACCACGTTGCCGGTGGCTTCGGTCAGGGCTTTCACCGCCGCTTTGACGCCAAGTAGATACCCCTTGACGTTGACCGCGAAGAGCTCGTCGAAGCCGCGGTCAAGTGCCTCCATCGGCGTGTCCACCAAGCGCGCTCCGTAGTCGAACATGCCGGCGTTGCCGACGAACGTGTCGAGTCGGCCGAAGGCGGACAGCGCTCGCGCGACGGCCCGCTCGTTGTCCCCGGCAACGGTGACGTCCCCGACGACGCCTACCACTGTCCCGGCGTGCGAGCCCTCGACGGCGGCCACCCGTTCCGGGCTTCGGTCGAATGCAACCACTCGGGCGCCCTCGGCCACGAACCGGTCGACAAGGGCTCGACCCAGCCCAGAACCCGCGCCCGAGATCAGCGCCACGTCACCCTCCAGCCAGCCCATCTCTCAGTCCTTTCTCCTCAGCAGGTCGATCTGTCGCCCGAGCGTTCGATCTCCTCGAGTGCACGCATTGCACGGGCCATCTCGGCTGCTTCGTCATAAGGCCCCGGATCTGCCGGGGACCTTTTGTGCCCGCCCAGCATCGCGCGGGCGGCGGCGACGTCGTCCGCCTGGCGTGGTGTCACCACGGCGCCCAGCTCGGTCCGCAGCCTCTCGGCGGCGCCGATCAGGGCAACCGCTGTGGCGCGATCGGCGCTCGCGACCACCGCCGCCGTTCCGATGAGCGACTCCGCGACGCCCAGGCGGTCGCCAATGCTGTGCCTCAGGGCGAGCGCCTCGCGGTGCAGCCGGGCCGCGTTCGGGATCAGCCCGGCAGTCCTGTTGACGCAGGCCAGTCCCCAGCAGCTGTTGGCCTGGTGGCGGGGAGCCGCCTCCGCGGCATTACCTTCGACGCCGGCCCGGAACTGTTCGGTGGCGGTGTCCAGATCCCCTCGGGCCAGGGCGACCACGCCGAGAACCCACGCTGGGAAGGTCGACCGCATGGCGTGGCCCAAGGACATAGTGGCGAGGGCGGATTCGGCCAACCGAGTGGCATCGCTGAGGTGCAGCTGTTCCACAGCGGCGTAAGCCTGGGTGCAGATCACGCCGGCGATCTCGGCAGGAGCGTCCAGACCCTGGGCCACAGCAAGCGCGCGATCGAGGTCGGCCGCGGCCTCCGGAAAGCGACTCTGACGCACCAGCCCCTCGGCTCTCAGGCGCAACGAGCTGGCCAGGGTCCTCCGATTGCCCAATTCCTCGGCAAGCTCGGCTGCCTCCGATGCCAGCCGATGCGACGTGACCACGTCGCCGGTAAGCAAAGCCACCCACCCGAGCTCGGATAGCAGCAGCGGGCGCGCGGAGAGATCACCGATCGTCGAGGCCAGGCGAAGCGCCTGGCCGTAGAGGTTCCCCGCCTCCCCGTATCGGCCGAGCCACAGGTCGATTTCCGCCCGTGAGCCGAGCAGCAGCCGGAGCAGCTGGTCGTCCGCCGACCTCCTCTGCGGAGTGGATGGCTCGATCGAGCATGCGGCCAGCCGCGAGCTGGTCGCCGCGGCTGCCGGCTGCGATGGCGAGGCTTCGCAGGATCCCGGCGGCCACCCGCTCGTCGCCTGCTCGCTCAGCGTGTTCCAACGCGTCCCTCCAGCGCGTCTCGGCCTGCTCGAGGTTCGAGCCGCGGAAGGCAACATATCCGAGGCCGGATTGGGATCGGGCCAGGGTGATCTCGTCCCGGTCCGCAGCGGCGATCTCGTTCGCCTCGAGGAAGCGCGCTTCCGCGTTGGCCGTCTCACCTCGCAGGAGCAAGAGGTTGCCAAGGGCGGCGAGTGCCCGTCCACGGACGAGGCCGGACCCGGACCGTCCGATAGAGCGAGGGCGTCCTGGAGGTGCCCGATACCCGCACTCCAGTCGCCGTGCGAAATCCAGAACGGCGCCATGGCAGTGGCGGTCCGCAGCACACGGTCGCCATCGCCATCGGCCAGGCCGGTTACGAGGGCGAGCCGGATGTTGTCGAGGTCCGCAAGCAACCCGGATCCGGCTTCGCTCCGATCCCGGAGGCCAACGTGTGGACCAAGGGACTCGGCGCGATGGGTGAACCAGTCGCGGTGCCGCTGAGCCAGGATATCCGCCTCGCCAGTCCTCGCCAGCTCCTGGCGCGCCAGCTCTTGGACGGAGTCGAGCATCGTCCACTGTTCGAGATTCTCCCGAGCGGACAGCAGCGACGCGCGAAGCAGCCGTCTGACCAATCCCGGGACGGATGACTCGCTCAAGGGCGCCGTGCCACAAATGTTCCGGGCCGCGTCGATGCTGCCGGTTCTGGCAAAGATGGCCAGTCGGCCGAAGAGCAAGCGCTCGTCGGGCCCGAGGAGGTCCAGGCTCCACTCGAGGGCGGCCCGCAATGTCTGGTGACGTGCAGGCGCGGTCCGCCGCCCGTACGTGAGCAGAGAAAACCGGTCTGATAGGCCTTCGAGCACCCCGGTGACCGACCTGTCGGCTAACGCCGCGGCGGCAAGTTCGATGGCCAGCGGAATGCCTTCTAACTGATGCACGATCCTGGCGACATCGGTGGCGTTGTCGTCCGAGATTCGGAAGTCGGGGCGAACCATGGCCGCCCGCTGCTCGAAGAGCACGAGTGCGTCACCCACGACGTCCCGCGGCCCCGTGACGCTGCCTGGCTCAATCACTGGCAACGGCTCCAGCCGCCAAACCACCTCGCCATCGATGGCGAGCGGTTCCCGGCTAGTGGCGATGACGATGACATTTGGGCTGCGCCGCGTCAGCTGCTCGGTGAACTCGGCCGCCGCTTCGAGCACTTGTTCGCAGTTGTCCAACACGATCAGTGCGGCCTTGTCCGAGAGGTGGTCGAGCACCACCTCCTCGAGGCTGCCTCCGCGCACCTCCGCCAGGTGCAGCACCGCTGCGACAGCACTCGCAATACCCTGCCGGTCTCTGGCGGAAGCCAGTTCGACCAGCCAGGCGCCGTCGGCGAAGTCGTCCATGACGTCAAAGGCGACCTGAACCGCGAGCCGCGTTTTGCCAACCCCTCCGACGCCGACGACGGTGACGAGTCCGGTCCGTCGGATCAGCCTGGCCAGCGTGACCCGCTCCTCGGTACGGCCGACGAAGCCGGCCCGGTGGAACGGCATGTTGTGGTGGACCACCCCTTGAGCTCGAAGCGGTGGGAAGTCTGCTGGAAGCTGCGGGTGGTGTACCTGGAAGAGGCGGGCGGGCGCGGGAAACCCCCGCAGCTGGAAGGAGCCAAGCAGGGACAGGCTCACGTCCGATGGGAGCCGGGCCCTCACGTCTGATGCGGTCGCCTCGGAAAGCACAATCTGGCCGCCGTGCGCCCCGGCACAAATCCGTGCGGCCTGATGCAGGCCAAGAGACACGTAGTTGTTGCCCGCCGGGGCGGCCTCGGCGTTGTGCAGACCCATCCGCACCCGGATATCGGCTCCCGGTGGCCATGGATAAGACCTGAGTGCGAGCTGACCGGCCAGACATGCCTGGACCGCATTGGCCCCATCGTCGAAGACCACCACCAGCGCGTCACCTTCCGTGGCGACCTCAACGCCTCGGTAGTTTTGAAATGCTTGGGTCAGCAGATTGTGGTGTGTTTCGAGCAGAGCGACGTACTCATCCCCTCGCTCCCGGAAGAGCCGAGTCGAGCCCTCGATGTCCGTCATGACGAACGTGACGATGCCAGTGGGCAAACGACGCTTCGCCTGTGCCGCCTGAACCACGATCAGGGTTCTTCGGGTCCGGCTGGCGTACCGCTCATGGAGCGCTGCCGGTAGAGCATGCGTAGCGGAGCTCCGTCTGACCGAGCGTGCACGCCCAAGTCCTGCGGCGCGACTGCACCGGCAAGCATCGTCAAAGTCCGCACCAGGATCGGACGCATACTGACAGTGTCCGCCAGGAGCTGCCTGCTCGTCAGGGCTTAGGGGCGCGGCGGCAGCAGCGCGACACCCAGGAGAGGCTCCGAGAATGGGCGACTATGGACACGACCTGACTTTTGGCACGTTCATCACGCCGAGCAGCCAACGACCGCACGAGGTCGTCGCGCTGGCTCAAATGACGGAGCAGGCAGGTCTCGACCTCGCCACCTTTCAGGACCACCCGTACCAGCCGGCGTTCCTCGACACGTGGACGCTGCTGTCGTGGGTGGCCGCTCAGACCACAACGCTCCGGGTGTCGGGCAACGTCGTCAACCTCCCGCTCCGCCCGCCCGTCGTTCTCGCGCGCGCCGCGGCGAGCCTGGATCTGCTCTCCGGCGGTAGGTACGAGATGGCTATCGGTGCCGGGGCGTTCTGGGACGCAATCGAGGCGGTCGGCGGTCCCCGACGCACGCCGAAGGAAGCGGTTCAGGCCCTCAGCGAGGCCATCGACCTCTTTCATGAGGTGTGGGACACGTCGACACGCGGTGGCGTCCGTCTCGCCGGTGACCACTACCGGGTCACGGGCGCCAAGCGAGGCCCGGAGCCGGCGCATGATATTTCGGTCTGGGTCGGTGCCCTCAGGCCACGGATGCTCCGGCTCATTGGCGAGAAGGCTGACGGCTGGCTACCGAGCCTGCCCCGTCTGCAAGAAGGTGACCTCGAACGTGGCAACCAGGTCATCGACGACGCCGCGGTCGCGGCCGGACGCGATCCCCGCCAGATCAGGCGCCTGCTGAACATCCACGGCACCTTCACCTCGGACAGCCACGGCTTCCTCCACGGTGCCCCCGACCAGTGGGTCGAGGAACTTCTGCCCTTCGTGCTAGAGCACGGCATCAGCACCTTCATCCTGGCGACAGATGACCCGCGTACGATTCAACGCTGGGGCGGTGAGGTGGTACCGGCGCTTCGCGAGACAGCGGAGCGCGAACGCCACGAGCGCAGCACTCCCGAGCGGGGAGTCAAGATGCGCCGCGTTGAGTGGGCAACATCCGCATCGCCAGCTCGGCGAGGTCCGCTGGATTGGCTCGTGCGTCGTTGGCCAGCACGACGATCACCGCGTCGCGCGACGGGTACGTACCACAGAGCTGACTTGAAGCCAGGAAGGAACCCGCCATGGCCCCAGATCGTCGTGCGGTAGTCGGGACGCATGATCTCCAGTCCGAGACCGTAGTTCGAAAAGCGCGGATGGTAGCGGCCCCTCAGTCACCATGGCCATGAAGCGTCGAGTCCTGCACGAGGCGTCCCCGGAACAAGGCCTCTCCGAATGTCACCAGGTCCGAAGCGGTGGACACTATCGCGCCCGCAGGCCCTTCCGAGCTCTCCAACGCCGGCCACGGTCCACCGGTCTCGACGTTTTCCACATCGCCGTCATTGTCGCTATCGAAATAGCCAGGCACGACTGCCTCCCGAGCCGGCTCGGCGCCCGCGATATATGTGGAGTCGAGGTTCAACGGGTCCAGGATTCGGCGCCTGACTTCCTCCGCCCAGGTACGACCTGAGACCTTCTTGATGACTTCGCCGAGCACGATGTAGTCAGTGTTCGAGTATGCGTAGTCGGTGCCTGGGGCGAAATTCGGTTCCTTGTCCTTCACCAGCGCTATGAGTTCGGCCGCCGTCCACCGGCGTTCGCGATGGTTGAGCAGTCCGGCGTTGAAGTCGTCAGACATGGAGTAGTCGGGAATGCCGCTTGTGTGATTGAGCAGCTGCCGAATCGTGACTGAACCAACCCCACCGTCGGGCAGGTACTGAGCGACCACGTCGTCCAGCCCGAGCCGGCGTTCTTCGACCAATTGCAACACCGTCACCGCGACGAAAATCTTGGTGATGCTCGCGACCCGGAAGCGTGCGTTGGTGGTGACGCCGACGGTGCCGCCAAGCTCTCGCGTTCCGCTCGCGCCTAACCAGATGCCGTCCGAGGTGGAGACGCCGAGCACCGTGGCCGGCATGCCCGCTCTCGACCGCCAGCTGTCAAGGGTGGACTGCAACGTCTGCGCTGACGGACTTCCGGGGTCTGGCGTGCGAAGCGCGCTGCAGCCGACCGAGAGCATCAGCAGAGCGAGGGTGACGGCTGCGAGAAGAATTCTGATCTTGATCATCTTGGGTGACCTTTTGTTCGAGAGATCTCGGCTTCAAGAGATGTCGGCCCGGAATACCCGGGCGGCTCCGCTGATCAGAAAGATCAAGGCGTACCCGAGCAGCAAGGCCCGCTCCCAACCAGACGGGCAGCACGTGGGAAAGGTTGCCGGCATTCTGCATCGCCGCGGCGGTCCCGCCGATGGACCAGAGCGGCAGCCGGTGCCCGAGCGAGGAGAGGGCAAACGATTCCAGCCAGGTCAACCACAGGACAGGCAATAGCACCGCCAGCGGCTGATTACGGCCGAGTAGGGCTCCGATGCCGACACCGATCAGGGCGTAGAGCGGATACGTGAGCACAAGCCCGACGCCTCGCAGAGCGACGTCGCCGTTGATCAAGTCGATCTGCATCGCGCCGCCGATCGTGCCGATGAACACGACGATGACCATGGCTGCCGCACCAAGTGACAGCCCGGCCAATGCCGCGGTCGCACCCTTCGCAGCGATCAGCTCCGCTCGTCGCGGAGACGCCAGCAGAGATGCGGTCAAGGTCTGATGCCGAAACTCCGATGTCATGATCAACACACCGATCGCCAGAGCGGCGACGCCGCCGCGCCCCATCACGTCGAGCACGGCAAGCTCGGCGCCGACCGTACCGATGGATGGAAGACCATTCCGGCCTGCTTTCAGTACCGGTTGCACGCTCAGCAGAGCCGTGAGCGCCAGCGTGACCACTGCCAAGATCAACGGGCCTCGGATCGTGATGAGCTTCAGAAGCTCGGTCCGTACCAGGGTGCGCATCGCAATCACATGCTCTCTTCTCAATTCAGCAGACGTCTGAGCGCTGCACTCGCCGCAGGCCCGCCAGCGACGCAGCCAGTCCGTAGCTGACCAGGACAGCCAGCGCTGCCCAGACCGGAAGCGATCCGGCGAATTCGGCCCCGGCGAGCGCCGCGACAGCACCATCCGGCGTCCACGGCACGAGGCTGTTCAGCCGGTACGCAGGGAGTAGCGCCCCCACCGCGATCATCAACACCGGCGGCACCAACAAGGCGATGGTCTGGTTGCGAATCAGCGCGGCCAATGCCGCGCACAGCCATGCCCAAAACGCCCCTGCGACCAGGCCAGCAATCAGTAGCTGGACCAGCCGCGCGTCCAGCCCGAGCCTCACATCACCTGAGATGAGACCCAGGACCGCAGCAACGGCAAACAGGACGGCCGCGCCCACAGCGCCGAGAACACCCGCAGCGACGAACTTCGCCGCGAGGACCCGCCGGCGACTGGGTGTGATCAGCAGTGTCGAGGTCCACGTCGCGTAGTGGAATTCGCGGGTGACAAGGACCACAGCGAGCAGCGCGACGACAAGACTTCCCGTCCCGCTCACCCCCAGCACCGCCAGCGTCAGCTCCGGGCTGCCACGCAATGGACTGCCAACCTTGCCTACGCTGGCCAGCACCAGTTCCACCCGGAACGCGGCGAGCAGCACCGCGCCTGCCATGAAGAACCAGGTCGCTCGGGTCCAGTACAGCTTGAGTAGTTCGCTCCGAACCAGGGCGATCATGATCGGTTCCTCTCGGTTGCGGTGAGGTCGAGAAACGTGTCCTCGAGGCTCTGCTGCTCCGCTTTCATCTCGTAGACGACTAGGCCCGCAGCTGCGACCGCCTCGCCGACCTGCTGGGTACTGACGTCGCGCGCGACGACCTCGCCGGCCGCGCTGAGCTCAGCGCTGATGCCGCGCGAGGTAAGCATGGAGTGCAGCTCGCTGCGCCTGCGGCGTCCGCACCCGCACCCAGGATCCGGTATGACCGACAAGTTCGGCAACGGTGCCCTCGCGTGACCAGCCGGCCCTCCTTGATGATCACGACAGCGTCGGCAGACATGGCCAGCTCGGCCAGCAGGTGACTGGAGACCAGGACAGTGCCGCCGCCATCGACCCGGGCGCCCAGGAATTCCCGCAGCCAATGCACACCGGCCGGGTCGAGGCCGTTCGTCGGCTCATCGAGAACGAGAATTCCTGGATCACCGAGCAAGGCGCCGGCCAACATGAGCCGCTGACGCATGCCGAGCGAGAATCCGCCGACCCGGCGACGAGCGGCGCTCGCGAGGTCGACCTCCTCGAGCACTTCGTCGACCCGACGGGTGGGGATCTGGTTCGGGTGGGCGAGAATCCGCAGGTGGTTACGCGCGGTCCGTCCGGGATGGAAGCCCGTGGCCTCGAGTGCAGCGCCAACCGTGAAAGCGGGCCGGTCGAGCTGTCCGTACGGGGCGCCGTCGACCAGTGCGCTACCGGCGGTGGGATGCACCAAGCCCAAAATCATTCGCAACGTGGTTGTCTTTCCAGCTCCGTTGGGGCCGAGAAAGCCGGTGATCGTTCCTGATTCCACATCGAAACTGAGGTCGTTCACGGCGGTCACGCCGCCGAAGCGCTTCGTCAGCCCGCGAACTGAGATGGCGGCCATGTGTTGTCCCTTCGTTGCAACGGTTTAGCTGCTATCGACGGTAGGAACCAGCCTTCTCAATGTCGTCAGTCGGGGGATTGGACCTGGTGTCATCCCTCCTCGGTACGTGTGTCGTACCCACGGATGACCTCAACCACCTCCGGGGTGGACGAGGCCTCCTTCGTAGGCGAGAACGACGAGCTGGGCTCGATCCCGAGCCTCGAGCTTGGCCATCGCGCGCGATATGTGCGTCTTGGTTGTCGCTTCGCTGACAACGAGTTCCTGCGGAGATCTCAGCGTTCGACAACCCACGTCCGACCAGTGTCAGAACTTCCCGCTCGCGGTGGGTCAACGCTTCCAATCGCCTGACCACACTCGGTTGCGCAAGCGGTTCGACGATCAAGAACGGATTCGATCAATCGGCGAGTGGCAGCCGGATCAAGAAGCGCGTCACCCGCGGCGATGACTCGGACGGCGTCGAACATCCGCTCTGGCGGCGCGTCTTTCAGCAGAAAGCCGCTGGCCCCGGCCTGAAGTGCCGCGTACACATACTCATCAAGATCAAATGTGGTGAGGATGAGGACCCGTACGCCACCCAGCTGCGAATCACCGGTGATCAACCGTGTCGCCTCGATGCCGTCCATGATCGGCATTCGGATGTCCATCAAGATCACATCGGGATGCAGCTCGTGTACCGCCTGCACCGCCGCTCGACCATCTTTGGCCTCGGCCACCACGGTGATGTCGTCGGCGTGCTTGAAGATCGATCGAAGGCCGGCGCGGACGAGCGGCTGATCGTCGGCGATCACGGCTCTGATCATGGTTCCTCCACTACATAGGGCAGCTGCGCTTCCACGAGCCAGCTGCCGTCCGCCGTGGGTCCGGCGCTGAGTGTTCCGCCGTATAGGGCGACTCGCTCGCGCATCCCGATCGACCCGTGCCGCCCACCCGCCGAGGGTGCGGGTGCTGAGGAGGTCGAAGGCGGCGCGTTCACGACGCGAATAGTGAGCTCGTCAGTGCCGGCCTTCACCAGCAGGTTCGCTCGCGTCGGGCCGGCGTGGCGGACGATGTTGGTGAGCGCCTCCTGAATAATCCGGTAGGCCGCAAGCGACACACCGGCGGGCACCGTATTCAGATTCCCGTCTGTTCGAACATCGACCGTCACCCCACCAGCGACCACACCGGCAACGAGCGTGTGCAGTTCAGTCAGGCGCGGTGCGGGACTCCGCCCAAGCTCCGCCGCGTCCTCGTCGCGGAGAAGGGTCACCAGCCGGCGCATCTCTCCCAGTGCGCCGCGGCTTGAACGTTCGATCACATCGAGGGCGGCCCGCTCAGATGCGGGATCAGTGCCGACCGCAAGCCGGGCCACACCAGCGTGCATAGCGATCACGCTCATGCTGTGCGCAACCACGTCATGCAGCTCTCGGGCGATCCGCACCCTCTCCGCCGCCACCGCCGATCGCGCCAGCTCGACGCGTGCCCCTTCGAGTTCGGTCGCCCGTTGCGCGTTCTCGGCGGCCATCGTCTGCCATCGGCGGGCAAGGAAGCCGAGCAGCCAAGCCCCCGCTACCACGCCCCCGAAGAGCACAACCGAATCCCAGCCCGGAAACGATGATCCCAGCCGCAGGAGCAAGACCAGAAACACCTCGATCACCGCCAGCCAGATGGCGGCAGGCCCTCCGGAGAACTGACCCCCAACCGCGTACGCCACAAAAAGCACCGCCGGGCCCAACATGTACACCGGCAAACCGAGACCAATCCCGTAGACCGCGGCAGTGATCAGGAGCACGACGACCGCGGCGCGTGGTGCCAGTCGGCGGATCGCAACGGTCGCGCCATGCACGACTGCCGTGGTGTAGGCGGCGGCAGACGCTCCCGATCCGTCGCTCGTCAGTACCTCCGCGGTCAGCAAGCAGGCAGCGTAAATGGCGACGGCCGCCAGGGCCAGATCAAGCAACAGCGAGAGTGGCGTGAGCCGGTCGCGCCGCTTGGTCAGCCGCATACCGGGCACGGTCGAAGCATATGGCGCTCGACCGCCGGTTCACCTGACCACCTGCTTCCGAAATGAGCCAAGATCACTTCGGCTTGTGCTTCCGCCTGCTTCCGCGTTCGCGGTTCGGCCAGCTGCGAAGGAGTGCGCTGGTGGTCGCGCCGATATCCGAGCGGCCTCCGGGACACGGGTACGCATCTGATCAGCAAAGCTGGCCATGAGGTCGACAAAATGGGCTGACAGGCGGTTCCAGTCGTGATCCCGGAGGGCGGCCCGGTGACCGTTCGCGCCCAATTCAAGCCGCAGCCCGCGGTCGTTCCGCAGCCTCAAAACGGCATCAACGACCGCATCTGGGTCCTGCCATGGCACCACGAGGCCGATATGATCATCAGCTACGAGCTTCACGGCCAATGGCAGCGGTGTGGTGATCACCGGCACACCGAGCGCCGCGTACTCGATGACCTTGGTCGGCAGGCTGTGCCGGAAGTTCGGCAGATCGTTCAGCAGGCAGAGGCCGGCCAGCGAACCGCTGACCCGAGCCAGGGCGCGGTCGCTACGGAGAAAGCCCGGCCACGTCAGATCGCCTGCCGCCGCTGCGCGTTCCAGCGCCCGCCTGGCCTCGCCGTCCGCGGCCTCGCCGATCACTTCCAGCCGGATCGCACCGCCAGTCCGCCGTCGGAGCTCCCTACCAACCGTGATCATGGTGTCGCAGCCTCGGGACATCGTGACCGAGCCGAGGTAACTGACCCGATCATCGCCGGCTGGCGCGACACTTTCGGGAACCCTGACGGTGTTCGTCACGACCGGGTGCAAGCGACGAAACCTTTCCTGGTAGGCATACTCGGCGAGGAAGAGCCGATGCCGCTGCTCCGCGACACGCTCGAGGCGCCGCCACACAGCGCCCCCCGGACGGCGGAGCGTCACTGGCATCCAGGACTTCACGTGAAGGGCAGCGGCCGGATCCTCGTGAACATCCCACACCAGATTGTTCAGCCCCATCCCCACCGCTGCCACAACCAGTTCGGGATCATGAACCACGACCAGATCATGATCACGGGCCAACCAGCGCAGGACGGCTCGGGCAGCACGCCAAGCCGGCACCCGATCCCGGCCCTCCGCGCGTGGCAGATCAATGCAGCGCAGTGCGCCGGTTCCCGCCTCGCCTGACCCGCACGGCAAGTTCAGGCCGAACGCTCGGAAGGGCGCGGCGTAGGTGATCTGCCAGCCGGCGGCTATCAAGGCAGCGATCTGGCGTTGGCGAATCCGAGCGTCCTCGGGGTTGTGCACGACAGTGATGACGAGAGCCATCGGAGCACGGGAGCTGGCCGCTTGTGATCTCGGCGGTGTGACCGCGAGCGCGGACATCACAGAAGCTGGACGTGATCCGCCCGACGCGCCACGCCGCGGGTGTCGAGGAATCGAGTGGAGAACGCAGCCATTGCGTCGACGTCGTACTCGTCGTGATTCTGCAGCAGAACGCAGATGTCCGCGTCGCGCAGTGACTCGTAGAGATCGTCAACTCGCGGCACATCGTGACCAGAGACCAAAAACTGCTTGACCAGGGGATCGTGGAAGCGCAGCACTGCGCCCTGGGCGAGCAGCGTCTTGGCCAACGGCACGGCCGGCGACTCGCGGGTGTCAGCGATGTTCGCCTTGTAGGTCACCCCGAGGAGCAGGACCGATGCGCCGCGCAGGGGGACGCCGTCGAGATTGAGCTGATCTTGGATCCGGCGGGCGATGTAGCTGGGCATCGTCGCGTTGATCTCCTGAGCCAGCTCGACGAACCGGAACGGATAGCCCAGCCGGGCTCGAACCCGGTGTGACAGGTAGTTCGGATCAATCGGAATGCAGTGGCCGCCGACACCTGGCCCCGGCCGAAAGGCCTGGAACCCGAACGGCTTGGTGCTGGCTGCGTCGATCACGTCCCACAGGTCCACGTTGAGGTCGTGGCAGAAACGGGCCATCTCGTTAACCAGGGCAATATTGATATGCCGGTAAGTGTTCTCGAGAAGCTTGGCCATCTCAGCTTCCCGAGTGCCCTTGGTCCGGACCACGGTATCGACGAATCGTGAGTAGAACGCCTCGGCGGCGTCCGTGCAGGCGGCAGTATGGCCGCCGACCACCTTTGGCGTGTTCCTGGGACCGAACTGCTGGTTGCCGGGATCGATTCGTTCCGGTGAGAAGGCTAGGCAGAAGTCCTGCCCGGCAACCATCCCAGACGCTTCGAGGATCGGTCGGATCTCCTCGTCAGTGGTTCCGGGATAGGTCGTGGACTCCAAGATCACAAGTGTGCCGGGCTGAAGATGGTCCGCCACCGAGCGGACGGCGCTCAGGACCGGACCCAGATCGGGAGCTCCGTCGCTCGACAGAGGTGTCGGCACGCAGATCACGATGGTGCGAGCACGTTGCAGCACGCGAGGGTCGGTGGTGGCGGAGAAACCCTTCCGCAACATTGCATTGACGTCGAAGTCCTCAAGATCATCGACGTGCGATCGTCCGGCATTCAGCCCGTCGACGACTTCTAGGCTGATGTCCAAGCCGATGACGCTCAGGCCCGCTGCGGTGGCTTCGCGAGCGAGCGGAAGCCCCACATAGCCCATGCCGATGATGACAGCGTCGACAGTACGATCCATTGCCTTCAACTCCTACGGGGGAAGTTCGCGTTTCATCAGAAGCGCGCACAGAGGTGAAATGGCACGGCGGTGATCTTGCCGAAGCCGTTTCTAGCGCGGCGGGACCACCGCGGCCAACGCTAGAACCAGTAGTGACGAAAATCGTGCATCAATGTCCGATTCTTTCGTCGTGTCGCGTCGAAGCCTCAGCACTCAGGTCGCGTTGCACGTGATTTGAACGGGCCGAACTGCCATTCACCGGCTCATCAACGGTGATCAACCTTCAGCGAAAACCCAGGGTTTGACGTTTTTGGTCGTGACCTGCGAAGTCCCCAACCTCGTAAGCGCCGTTCCAGGTGATCTCGGCCCCGCTGGCTGCCATGTGCCAAACTCCGAAGCTCGCTGCTGCTGCGTCCATCAGTTCCCGGTTGATGCCCACGTCCGGCTTCAGTCCGGCATCCTTACAGATGCGCCGGTGCACCCTAGTGCGCATGGCCACAAGCACGCCGCCAGAAAGCGCATGGATGAGGATCACGCCGACGCCCCGGCGTCCAAGCTCACGTGTGATGAGTCGAATCGAGCGTTCCGAGATAGCGGCTTCGGCGGGGAGCCAGACGTCGCAGAATGACGCCACGAAAGGCATGCCATCGGGCGACTGGGCGAGCTCATTGGCTCCCACGACGACGTGATCGGGGTCAACGCGGTCGCGTACGTACTCCAGCCGCCCGGCGTCGCCCATGACGTGGACGACCGCGCGCGGAACCGTGACCACCGGGCGATCGAGGGGATCTGGGGCGCCCCTGCGGAAACCCCGCACCGGCAGAAGCCGCTCGACGTACGGCTCGCGTTCCATACGGATCTGTTTCTTGCGGTCGAGGCTCATGTTGCGACGACCCTGGTGCCAGTGAATGGCGTCGCGGTCGAGCACCATGATGGCCCCATTGGCATGGACGCGGTAGCCGAATTCGGTGTCCTCGATGCCGCGGATGCCGAGCTCACGGAACCCACCTGCCGCCCAATACTGGTCGGCCGATACCGCGAACGTCGCGCCGATCACGATGCGGAACGCGTCGACTGCCTCGAGCCGGAGATCGTTGGTGCGGCGGAACGTTTTCTCGCGCCAGTCATGGTCATCGACATCCTTGCCCGCGAAATAGGCTCCGAGGCCGTCCTCGGCGATCAGGCGACGAAGGTCCTCGTCGGTCAGCTCTTCCATCTCGGCGAACCGGCACAAACCCATCGCCAGGACGTCGGTGCGATCGACGAACCACCGTGCGTACGACGCAACGACCTGACGTTCCGGGACGATGTCGGCATCGAGGAACACGAGCAGGTCGCCGCTCGCTTCACGAGCGGCCGCGTTTCGGCCGCGGCCAGCACCGAATACCAGCCTCCGCTCGAGGCGCACGACCGAGACCGGGAATGGGTAGCGGTCGGACACCGTGATGGGCGGGTCTGAGCCGTCGTCGGCGATGACGACCTCGATCAGGGAGCTTGGATAGGTCTGGAGCTCAATCGCTTCGAGCACGCGCGGGAGGTTGGCCGGGTTGTAGGCGGGGATGCAGATCGAGACGCGGCGGGTGGGCATCCACATCGCACCCGCCGGTGGCACCAGCGCCGACCAATTGTTGCCGTGGATCGAGTTCATGCGACGACGCCGGCGAAATCGAGGTCGAGGCCCGGCCGCTGGTCGACGGCCTGGCCGAGGAAGTAGTCGTCCTCGACCTTCCACGTGTGGTTCACGGCGTAGGAGTCGCGCCTGAGTAGGTACCCGACGCCGTGCAAGCGGTAGACCGTGCCGCCCGTTGCCTCAATCGTCTCGATGAGCAGACGATCGACTCGACGCGGGCCAGCGGGCCAGCCGCCGATTGACTGCAGCGTTGAGCGCGTCAGCATCAGCGTGCCACCGGCGATCGTGGTGGAGAAGGTTTCGGCGCCCGTCGGGAACCGCCGCAGCGTGATATTCAGAGAGGACAAATAGACGTACTCGGCCGCCTTGGCTACGACACTTGCTCGCGAATAGCGCATTGCGGCCACCAGGTCGAGCAGGTGCTCGGTCGTGTACCAGTCGTCGTCGTCCCACTTTGTCACGAGGTCGCCGGAGGCCCGCTCCGCCAACAGCGCCAGGACCTGGCCCAGATCGTGATCCGTGCTTACATCGATCAGCTGGGCGTGCGGCGCGATCCCGGCGATTCGTTCCCGGGTCTCAGCCGGCAGTGAAAAGCCGTGGAGTCCGCACAAGATTTCGACGTTGGGATACTGTTGCGCGGCCATTTGCTTGATCGCGAACGTCACCATCTCCGGCCGGTTGGTCGCCATGAGGATCGACACGCTCGGCGACGCCGATACCGCGTGGCCCTGCGCGGCTGCGAGCGCGGCCAGATTCTCGTACACCGAATGGTGGCGATGCACGAGTCGGCGCAGCGTGACCGAGTGGCGCTCCCGCAACCACGGGTCAGCGAGCCCTTCGACCGCGCAGCCCTCGATCGCGGCAACGAGGTCTGGGCCGAGGAGTCCGGCGACCTCGTCGGGTACCGCCGTCGCCACGAGCGGTGCACCGGCGCCGGCCAGGTCGACGATCAGGCGCGCCGTGGTCGCGGCGTCGAGCGACGTCGACGAACAGTCGACCGCCCGATACTGACGGGCGTCGGCGATGAGCCGCTGGAGTCGCCGTCGGCTGGCAGCGGTGGATGCGAGGCAATCGAGGCGCTTCGTCGCCGCCATTCCACGTGCAGAGAATCCGGTCGGAGGGTGCACGTGGGGCAGGTGCGCGGCCAACCAGCGGCGTCCGTTGCCAGTGTCATGGTGGTACGACAGCGGAGACCCACTGGCGATCGTGAGCTCGGAGCCAGCAGCGAGTTCGATTCGTACGATGCCGGAGGCGGTCCGAGTCGCGGTCGCAAACGGGCCGAGGGCAGGTGTGGGCTGCATGCGGTCGACGGCGATGGCCCGAACCTCGACCGGAACCCTTAGCTCGGGAGCGAGAGGGCGTGCGCGTTGCCGTCTCGAGCCGAAGGAATGGCGTTCCAGCCGGAAAGTGTGCTTGTGTCCGTGACGCAGGGCGAACCCGGTTCGCACCCTTCGCAGAGCCGCGAGGGTGAGGCGACGGCTGCGGGCCCGGATCCGGTTGCGCGTCCGCCGATACCGCCAACCGATAAATTGCCCGGTGACAATTCGTTTCCAGACCGGACTGAGCGGACGCGGGGGCCGCGTTGCCGGACCCAGGCGGCTGAAGTTGTCGGGGCGTCCGGCGAAGCGGGACACGCTGCCATCGGCGGCAGGCAGATGACGATCGGAGCAGTGCCAGTCCATCACGATCGGTGGACCGTCTGTCGCGATCGACTGTGCGGTCACGGGGCGGCTCCCTGGTGCGGCACAGCAGCAGCGTAATCAGATTGGCGCAAGTGACAGTTGGGACACGACGGCGCTTCCCGTTCTTCTGATGGATCGCGTCTCTGAGGAAGCCCAGCTGGCTGCTCTTATCATCGGACTGGCGCTTCAGCCGGCTGGCAGTTTCCCAACCGCGGCCTCCCAGGAACGAGGCTGGCACGCGGGCATGCCACGATTAGAAAAGGCCGCCTTGACGAGCGAGGGCGGCGGCTCAGAACGGTGTGCGTCCATGAGCGGCGAACCTAACCTTCGCGTGTCGAGCGGAGCCAATTCTTTCCCGCATGCTGTTTTGGCGTTAGGTGGCATGCGTCGTTGGTTGATGGCGAACCGGGTGCAGCCGGTTGTCGGGCCGGAGGCTGATGAGGAGCATGCGGCGCCTCAGGCCTGGTGGAAGGTGATGTGCCTTACCGGCGTGGACTACTTTTCGACCCTGTCTTACCTGCCCGCAATTGCGGCGTTGGTGGCCGGTGCCGTGTCGCCGCTTGCGACGTTGCTGATCGTTGCGCTGACCCTGCTCGGAATGCTCCCGATGTATCGCCGGGTGGCGGCCGAGAGCCCACACGGCCAGGGCTCAGTGGCCATGCTGGAACGGTTGCTGCCGTTCTGGCGAGGCAAGACGTTCGTTTTGATACTGCTGGGCTTCGTTGCGACGTCGTGGATTATCACCATCACCTTGTCATCTGCCGATGCCACCGTGCATATGCTCGAAAACCCGTATCTGCCGGCGTTCCTGCATGGCCATGCCGTACCGGTCACGGTGATGCTGTTGTTGATCCTCGGAGTTGTCTTCCTCCTCGGGTTCAGCGAAGCGGTGGTGGTCGCCATTCCGCTCGTGGCCGTTTTCCTCCTGCTAAACGCCGTCATCGTCGTCGTCGGCCTCAGGGAGGTGGTCGCCAGCCCGGGCGTGCTCGACAACTGGATGCACGCGTTGACAGCGAATGGAACCGGGTTCGTGGACATCGTTGGTCCGGCCCTGATCGCTTTCCCCCTGTTGGTCTTGGGGTTGTCCGGCTTCGAGACGGGCGTGAGCATGATGCCGCTGGTTGCGGCGGAGGGCGCTAGTCCCGCGGAACGGTTGGCGAGCCGGATCAGAAACACCCGCAAGCTGCTGACCGTGGCTGCGCTGATCATGTCGGCCTACCTCATCACGACCAGCTTCATCACTACGGTGCTGATCCCCCCTGAGGAATTTGTCGAAGGTGGTGAGGCCAGCGGCCGCGCCCTGGCCTACCTGGGACATGAGATGCTGGGTGAGGCGTTCGGGACCGTGTACGACGTCAGCAGCATCCTGATCCTGTGGTTCGCGGGTGCCTCGGCAATGGCGGGCTTGATCAACATCGTGCCCCGTTACCTGCCGGGCTACGGCATGGCACCGGAATGGGCTCGCGCAGTGCGTCCGGTCGTTCTGGTCTACACCGCGGTCAGCATAGCCATCACCATCGCCTTCCAGGCCGACGTCAATGCCCAAGCTGGCGCCTACGCCACCGGCATCCTCGCCATGATGGTGTCGGGCGCGGTGGCAGTCGCCATCAGCGCGGTCCGAAGCCGACAGCGAGCGGCCACCATCGGATTCACCGTGCTGACCCTCATCCTGCTCTACGCCCTCGGGGCCAATGTGATTGAAAAACCGGATGGCATTGTCATATCGACCCTGTTCATCATCGGCATCATCGCGATTTCTCTGATTTCCAGACTCACGCGCGCCTTCGAACTTCGAGTGACTGACGTTCGACTCGACGACACCGCGAAACTCTTCATTCGCGACTGCGCCCGGCGGACGATACGACTGGTCGCCAATGAACCTGATCTCCTCGATGCCGCTGAATACAGAGAGAAACGCTCGCAGGTCATGAATGACCACGACCTCACCGAAGCCCAAGACTTCATCTTCGTCGAGATCATCGTAAAAGACCCATCAGAATTCGCGACGGTCCTCGACGTCGAAGGCCACGTTGCCCACCAGCGCCATCGCGTGCTGAAGATCGAAAGCGCGACCGTTCCGAATGCGCTAGCAGCGTTGCTGCTGCATCTGCGGGACGACACCGGAAGGCAGCCTCACATCTACTTTGAGTGGACTGAAGGCCACCCGGCGGTGAACTTGTTGCGCTTCCTCGCCCTTGGGGTAGGCGAGGTGGCGCCCGTCACCCGTGAAGTCCTTCGTCGGGCCGAGCCGGACCGATCGAAGCGACCCTACGTGCATGTTGGCTAGGAGAACGCCGGACCGGGCCTTCGACTGACCAGCGCGTGACGCTTGACCGGCTCGGGCAAAGAGGTTCCGGTCAAGAAAGCGAATCGTGGCGTCAGGATCCCGGCCGGGTCGTCGAGATCGCGTTAAGGCCGGGCTTTGCTGGCCGGTGGGCGTCTTGACTGTGACTCGTGTTGAGCACGACAAGCGACTGCTGGTGTGGGCGACCGCTGGTGTGTGGGCGCCCGCTCCGCACCGAGCGCCCACCCGGTCTCAGCTGATCTTGCGGCGGTAGATGGCGATCGAGACGGCGTAGGCGACGATGAGGATGGCGACGAGCCAGGCGAGTGCGATCCAGATGTCGTTGCCGACGGGTTCCTGCGCGAGCAGGGCTCGGAGGCTGTCCACGATGGAGGTCACGGGCTGATTTTCTGCGAACCAGGCGACCGGGCCGGGCATCGAGTCTGTGGGCACGAACGCCGAGCTGATGAACGGCAGGAAGATCAGCGGGTAGCTGAACGCGCTGGCGCCGTCGACGGTCTTGGCCGAGAGCCCGGCGATCACGGCGATCCAAGTCAGTGCGAGGGTGAACAGGATCAAGATGCCGGCGACGGCGAGCCACGCGGCCACGGATGCGCCGGTGCGGAATCCCATGATCAGTGCGACCGCGATGACGATCGCGACCGAGACCAGGTTCGCAGTTAGCGAGGTGAGCACATGCGCCCAGAGGACGCTCGACCTCGCGATCGGCATGGACTGGAAGCGTTCGAAGATGCCGCCCTGCATGTCGAGGAACAGGCGGTACGCGGTGTAGGCGACGCCGGACGCGATCGTGATCAGCAGGATGCCGGGGAGCATGTAGTTGACGTAGGACTCGCCGGATCCGGTGTTGATCGCGCCGCCAAACACGTATGTGAACAGCAGCATCAGCGCGACCGGGGTGACCGCGGTGGTGATGATCGTGTCGGGGCTGCGGAGGATGTGGCGCAGCGAGCGATGGGTGAGAACGGCGGTGTCGCCGAGCACGTGGGTGGTCATCGCGGTTCCTTTCGTGCCGAAACGGTGCGCTCGTTCTGAGAGGTGTTGATCCCCCCGCTGTTGATCCCCCCGGTGCCGGTCTCTCCGGTGTCGGTCTCTCCGGTGTCACCGACGAGGGCCAGGAAGACGTCCTCGAGGGAGGGTTGCTTTTCGATGTATTCGACCTTGGCGGGTGGGAGGAGTTGCTTGAGTTCGGTGAGGGTGCCGTTCTGGATGATCGTGCCCTTGTGCAGGATTGCGATGCGGTCGGCGAGCTGTTCAGCCTCGTCGAGGTATTGAGTGGTCAGCAGCACGGTTGTGCCGCCCTTGGCGAGTTCCTTGACGGTCTGCCATACCTCGATCCTCGCCTGGGGGTCCAGGCCCGTTGTGGGTTCGTCGAGGAAGATGATCGGCGGGCTTCCGATCAAGCTCATCGCGATGTCCAGCCGGCGTCGCATGCCGCCCGAGTAGGTCGATGCTCTCCGGTGGCCCGCGTCGGTGAGCGAGAAGCGGGCGAGAAGGTCGTCCGCGATCACGGCCGGGTTGTCCAGGTGGCGCAGCTTTGCGACCAGTACGAGGTTCTCCCGTCCGGTGAGTACCTCGTCGACCGCCGCGAATTGGCCGGTCAGGCTGATCGACTCGCGCACATCCCCGGGCTTGCCGGCGACGTCGAAGCCTTGGACTGTGGCGGCGCCCGCGTCCGCCTTCAGCAACGTTGACAGGATGCGCACGATTGTGGTTTTGCCGGCGCCGTTGGACCCGAGGAGCGCGAAGATGCTTCCCGATGGCACGTCGAAGTCGACGCCACGCAGCACATGGAGGTCCTTGAACGACTTCTCGATGCCCTGCACTCGGATGGCCGGTTGGGTGGTCATTTGTGCTCCTGCCGCTCCGCGTCCTCGATCGCCTTGGTCAGGCGGGCGCGTTCCTTGTCGATCCAATGCTTGCCGGTGTAGGCCTGCGCGAAGGTCTCGGCGAACTCGACCGGGTCGTCGCCGACGATCGCGCGCACCGGCGTCCGGTCGGCGGCGGCGCGTTCCCAGAGGTCGGCGAAGTCGCCGAACATCGTGATGAGGGTGTCGCCATCGGAGACGACCCCGCAGTACATGAGATACCGCTGGATCGCCTTCGCTGCCGTGCCGTAGGGCTCGGGAAGCGCCTCGATGCGGGCCTTGTACTGCTTGTACTGTTTCTTCTGCTCGAGCGACCCGGTGAGGGTCTCGATCCATTTGGCGGCCACTTCAGTTCTCTCCTTCTGCGTGTGCGCTGTGGAGCCGTTCAATCCGTTCCGCGAGGAAGCTCCACGTCCTCCAGAACACTTCGAGCTGTTCTCGACCATGTGTGTTGAGCGAGTACACCTTGCGTGGTGGGCCCTTCTCGGACGGGACCTTCTCCACGTCCACGAAGCCCCTCTGCTCGATCCGGACGAGCAGGGCGTACACGGTGCCTTCGACGAGGTCGGAGAATCCTTCTTCCCGCAGGCGGGCCGTGATCTCATAGCCATACGCCGGTCGCACGGCCAAGATCGCCAGCACGATGCCCTCAAGGGTGCCCTTTAGCATCTCCGTCATCTGACTGCCCACGTGATCACCCTCGATCTACTCTGTGTTGCTACCTACGAGTAGACAGTAGCACTAAGTACCGGTAGATAGCAACACAGACTTCTGACGCTGCCTCCGCATCGGATCAGCTGCGTCTGGATCGCCCGCAGAGGGCGCAGCTGCGAGAAGCCTGGTCCGATGGCGTCGGCACCACCGCCTCCGACATGGCCCAATGGCGCAGGGTCCGCGCCAACGGTGGCCGCGACGCCGGTAGTTCGAAGCTGTGACATTGCGAGCACTACAGCAAAAGCCACGCCGTTCGGCATTGAGACCGAGAAAAGACGGGTTCGGCACCTACCAAGGTTGGTCGTCTAGTCACCTTGGTTGACCATCTCCGCGTCGTCGTTCCCGCCAGCTCACCACCATCCCTGTCGCTTCGCCCATCGCAGGAGAATCAGCGACAGTGACAGCATGATGGCGAGCAGGATGATCAACGGCAGCCAGAGCGTCCGCTCATTGACGATGACGTTCATGCCTACGACAGACGACAGCGCCGTCACTGGGAGAGTCATCACCGCGATCACGGCAAGTCGCTCGGCAGCGATGGTCATCTTGGTTTCAGTGCGGGCGCGGTAGAACTCCGTCACCCCCATCAGGAAGTCCAACTGACTCTGGCTGATCCGCGATAGCCGCATGTATTGATCGAGCAGGTCCTTCATCTGTTTGAGCCCTTCCTTCGGCGCGAAGGTGCTCAACGTGATCGCTCGACCGAAGATCTCGCCGCCTTGTGCCGCCATGGTGCGGATGGTCAACAGCTCATGTCGCGCCGTGAACAGAGCGGTCAGAAACCCCTCCGGCTCCTCCTCCGCGGCCGCGATCACCCGCTGCGCCTCCGAATCGGCCATCACCCGCTGTTCAAGCAGCCCCACTTGCCGAGCGAGGTCGCCGACCAGGCTCTCCATCCTGCGAAGGATCGCCGACACGATCGCATACATCAACGCAAACGGGGATGCGGGACGCAGCCGACCAGCCTCCAAACGCTGGAACACCGCCCTGGTCTCCTGCATCGCCTTCTCCAACGGAACCCGTGGGCTCAGCGGGCCGTGCACAGTAACAAGAAAATGCTCACCGACGAACTGGTCGAGCTCGAGGTAATGCACGTGTCCGCCGCTGCCGATCTCCGGCGCATGAATCACCACAAAGAGGTGATCTTGATAGCTGTGGACGCGCGGCGTGTGGTTGCGCTCCCGACACGCTGCGATCGCCATCGGGTGAAAACGGAACTCCTCGGAGAGCATCTGCTCGGCCGCGTCATTCCAGACTGGGATGTCCAGCCAGACAAAGCCGTCGGTACGCTGCCGCAGCGCCTTCAACTCCCCGAGATCGCAATCCCGCACGCCGGCACCGTCCAGCCAACGCAACTCCATGGCACTCCATCCTCCGGCACGCTGCCCACCGTCGCCACTCCCCTTGACTCTCGCCCGCGCCGCGTACTGAAAAGGATTCGGCCCCTTTCCCCCTTCTGAGGGCAGTACAGTGCCAGCGCTCCCATCACATCAACGACGATCGGCAGACGCAGAACCCGCCCAGCACGCCATCTTGGAACCAGATGGTCGACGAGTACAGCCCTGTCGTAACAGGGTTGGAGGACGACATCGACGAATCGAAGACCTACTATTCAGCGGAGATTCCGCCGTGTCGCGCCGCATCTACCTCCGGACCCGCGTCCGGAGCCCGCAGACGAACGGCGTCATCGAGCGATTCTTCGGCACGTTGAAGTACGAGAGCCTTTACCGCACCCCGATCCACGATGGCGGCGCGCTAGCGATGGAGACCGGCCGCTTTTCCCGACATCTACATCCGCATCCGGCCACACCAAGCTCTCGACGATCGAACGCCGCGCCAGGCCTTGCCTCGACAGGTGACGTAGCGTCCCATTGAAGGCCCGATCACCGGGACGTGGCACCGGGCGGGTCTTGCGAGACATGCCGTCATCGAGTTGGCCGGCGACGGCTCTCAGCGCCGTTCGTGTGGCGGTGGAGGTTCGTCCTGTGGGCCCTGCAACATCTGGGAGCAGACGCCGGATGAGGGTCGGGCTTTCGGGAAAGCTCAGGATCTCATTAGTGGTGCTTGTGGTGACTGTGCTGCACGGGAAAGGTTGAGGTGTGGCTGACCGGCGCACGGAATTGGCGGCGACATTCAACCGTGCTGCCGACTTGTACCAGGAGGCCCGTCCGGACTACCCAGAGCGGCTGTTCGATCGGCTGGTCGCGGTTACCGGCTTGCAGTCAGGCGACCGCATCCTTGAGGTCGGCGCGGGCTCGGGTAAGGCCACACTGCCGCTGGCCCGGCGCGGCATGCGGGTCACCGCCCTCGAGCCCGGGCCGGCGCTTGCCGCTCACGCGCGGAAGAACCTCGCGGGCTACCCGGTCGAGGTCGTCGAGGCTCGCTTCGAGGATTGGGACGGCGAGCTAGCCACGTACGCCGCCGTGGTCGCCGCAACCTCCTGGCACTGGGTCAACCCCGAGGTCCGCTACATCGCAGCCGCCCGTGCGCTGCGACCAGGCGGGCACCTGGCTACCTGGGCCGCCACGCACGTCTTTCCGCCCGGCGGTGACACCTTCTTCGACGAGATCCAGGAGGTGTACGACGCCATCGGCGAGGGGCTGCCAGCGGGGGCGCCACGTCCGGCGCCAGGGCAGCTGCCGGACGAGCGCGAGGATATCGAGGCCTCCGGGCTGTTCGAGGTCGTCACGGTCGACCACTTTGACTGGACGGTGGCCTACGACGCCGAGGGCTACATCCGCCTGCTGCGCACCTTCTCCGGCCACATCGCGATGGCGCCCGAGAGGCGCGAGCGATTGTTCACCCAGATCCGTCGGCGGCTGGCGGAGCGACCGGACGGACGTGTGCGCCGCGGCTGGGGCACCGTCCTGACCATCGCAGGCCGACGGTCAGCGGCGTAACGGCTACATTCCTTCCCATTGTCGTGCCCCTGCAGACACCGCCCGCTGAGGGTTCCTCATCGGGCATCCGCCCCCTGCACCGCTGAAGGGTCGGCTAACGACAAAATCCACCGAACAACTCTCGGGCGCCGCCGCGGGAGTCAGATCACATGAGCCTTTTACGTTCGAACTTAGAAGCGGATGACGCCCCGAGCATTGCGCCTGTGTTCTAGGTGCGCGATGGGGTACACCTTCGCTGTGAACGAGGCTGGTCAGCCGTCCCGACGCGAATCCTCTCTGTTACGCCCGCCTCGACTGCACCTTGGGCGCGAGGGCACGGCCAGTCGACTCGAACTGTTCTTCGACCTTGCCTACGTGCTGGTTGTGATGGAGTTGGCCAAGGCCTTCTATGAAGATTTGACCTGGCACGGATTCGCAGTCATGACGGGCGTGTTCGTGGCCATGTGGTTCTCCTGGGTGGGATTCACCCTTTACGCCAACCGGTTCGACACCGACGACATAGTCTTCAGGATCGCCAAGCTGGCTGCCACAGGTACGATCGCTGGCTGCGCAGCGAGCGCCTCCGACGCCATCGGCAAATTAGCTGTGCCCTTCGCCGCCTGCTATCTCGGCAACCTGCTGGTGCTGCTGGCCTTGTACGTCCGGGCGTGGCGACACGTTCGCGAGGCGAGGCCCACGATTGTGGTGTACCTGATCATCGTGGGTTCAAGCGCTGCGCTATGGGCATTGTCGCTGGTCGTGCCGGACCCCATCCGCTACGTAGTGTGGGCTATCGCGGTTCTGGTGTCCGCCGCGGGGCCGGTGTTGGCCACCTTGCGGTCGGACACGGCTCCGCTGCACGTGGAGCACCTTCCGGAGCGGTTCGCCTTGCTGGTGATCCTCGTCCTCGGCGAAGCAGTGGGCGGCGCCGCCAGAGGCGTGCACGACGCATCCTGGGCCCCGATTGCCATTGCAGTCGGCGGGCTTGCGTTTGCCATCGCCGCCGGCATGTGGTGGATCTACTTTGACATTACAACTGCGATCAGTGCCCCAAAGCTGCGCGAAGTAGAAGCGGGCGGGGAGGGCTCGCAGTCAAGCGCAGACGCGCCCGACTCCAGCGGACCGGTCTCTGACGCACGCTACGACTTTTTCGTCTACGGTCACCTCCCGCTGACCTTTGGCATCGTACTGGCCGGGGTGGGTTTGGAGGAGCTGGTCGTGCATCCAGGACGAGGCTGGTCCTTCCGCGGCCGGCTGGGTGTTCGCCTGCGGACTCGTCCTGTTCGTCGCGGGGGTGGCGCTGGTGATCAGCGGCAGCACCGAGACTATGCGCACGATATGGCCCTGGCCGGTCGCCGCCATCCCGATCGTGCTGCTAGGCGCCCTAGTCCCTTTTCCCGGCAGTTTGCTGCTGACTGGGACGTATGCCGTCGGAATCCTGCTACTAGCCGCACTGGGAACACGGGCGATCCGCCAACCCGATACCGCGCTGGGGGGCACAAAATCGAGCCCAGCGCGTGTCTGGGCTGCTCCCCGGCACGCTGATCGTCAACGGTCAGGGTCAGCAAGGTATCCCTGTTAAGAGTGTCTATCGCAGCTAGCCTCGGTCTTCATCACTCATCAGGTCATGCGCCCGCGTATGGCGTGGCGCACTTCGTCGGCATCCTCGCCAAGGCCGGCTGTCGGCGTGCGGTGGGGGGCAGATTTTGGCGTGATCACCTGCACATCTGCATCCTCGAGCAGACTCCCTTCACCCTCGCCAGTGCCTCTCGATTCCCCCACAGGCAGTCGAAGGAGCACGGCACCCGCGACAAACGAGCCGGCGGGCGGCAGGCACGTGGCGACGGTCCGCCGCCTGCGCCAAAAAGTCGATGGCTCGCGGGCAGCAGACAGCCTGCAAGCCCGTCCAGCGCCAACTTGATCTTGGTTCGTTCACTACCCGCTGTCCTGCCTCACCGTTGACCGTCCCGCTTGAGGGTCGGTTTGCGACGTCGTGCGGCGGTAGTCCCGCCGCACGAGATCATCGTCACGGCTTGGTGCTGAGGTGCATCGTCGTTGTGGCGATATGAGCGAACGGTCGCTCGGGCTCAATCGGGGCTGGCCGCAAGCGGTGGATGGTCCGGTACACCGTGGAACGGCCGACGCTGAACAGCTCGGCCAGTCTCGGCCGTGCTGTAGGTGCCCGGCGTCGCTGAGCTCGAGCAGGTGCCGGGCCTGGTTGACGGTCAGCTTCGGCTGCTTGCCGCGCAGCCGTCCCTTGGCCTTGGCGACCTTCATGCCCTCCCGGGTGCGCATGCGGATCAGGTCCGCCTCGAACTCTGCGACCATCGCCAACACGTTGAACAGCAACCGACCGATCGGATCGGTCGGATCGTGCATCGAGCCGCCCAAGCTGAATCGGACGTTGCGGCGGGTGAACTCGTCGAGGATGTCGCGGGCGTCGGGCAACGACCGGGCCAGCCGATCGAGCTTGGTCACCACCAACGTGTCACCGCTGTGGCAGGCCGCCAGAGCCAGCCGCAGACCGGGTCGGTCCCGGTTGGTGCCGGTCAGGCCGTGGTCGACGTAGATGCGGTCATCGCCGACGCCGAGAGCGGCGAGGTTGTTGCGCTGCGCGGTCAGATCCTGATGTTCGGTGGACACCCGCGCGTAGCCCACCAAGAGTTGGTTCATCGTCCCGCTCTGGCAGACACATTCGGACCGGTCAAGCCCGGGCCTGCCGCTCCTGACCCCTGCCGAGTGCGTCTCTGGAGGGACCGCTTGCGGACCACTCCTGTTCACTCATCACCCAGCACGGACGCCGTGCGACATGTCGCACCGTGATCCGGACGTCAATCAGCCGCGCGCTGGCCGAGGCTGACGGTCCGCCAGCCTGGCTCACAAGCCGTGCTCAAACGCCGAGGCACTAGCTCTTGGCGCGCTTGAGACTCCACAGCCATGCCAACTCGCGGTTGCGAGGTCTCGCGCCCCGGGCAGCAGATCCTCGGACCTTCCTGCTGCGCAGTTCGAGCGAGTTCGGCGTTGACCGGGCCACTCGGAGGTCCGACCATGAGGAGATGATCTCTTCGAGCGCCGACCCTACGGGAGTCGTCGATTCCGTGGCAGCGCTCGCTCCGGTGGTCGCGTGGTGGCGGGACTCAGCTGTGCCGCTGACCACGCCGGAACCAGATGGGACTACATCGGACTTGGAGCAGCTGGTCGACTTCTTCGCCGACGCCAAGGTCGTAGGACTCGGTGAGAGCACCCACGGCGCGCATCAGCTGTTCGCGATGAAGCATCGCCTGATCGAGTTCCTGGTCTCCAGACTCGGGTTCACCGCGGTCGCGTTCGAAGCGAGTTACTCCGGATGCGTACCTATCGATGAGTTCGTACGGTACGGCCGAGGAGACGCCGCCAGCGCATTGACCGGTCAGGGGTACACCGCCTGGGATACCGCGGAAGTCGCCGCCCTGCTCCGCTGGCTCCGCGGCCATAACGACCAGGAACCCGAGGACCATCGAGTCGAGTTCTGGGGACTGGACAGTGGATACAACGCGGTAGGTCGCGGGCACGTCATGCGTTACCTTCGCCGTAGGAATCCTGAGCTGATGCCGGATCGCGGCTCCACTTTCGACGCGTTAAACGAGCTCGAAGCTCGCTGGCCCTTTGCGTTGAGCGACACCGCCTCCGAATCAGAGTTCCTGTCGGCC
Organism: uncultured Actinomycetota bacterium; assembly: GCA_963808495.1. Lineage (GTDB taxonomy): Bacteria > Actinomycetota > Actinomycetes > Propionibacteriales > Propionibacteriaceae > Microlunatus. The sequence continues at coordinate 267,033 of CAWEGC010000007.1, read as the reverse complement.
GCCTACGAGAAGGTCCGGACGCTGGAGCGGACGCTCGACGCCGCCCGCGGTATGACGGGGAAGCGGAACCAGTCGCCCGCTTCGTGCGACAGATGTGGCGATGGACCGGACCTGAACGTAACGACCGGAGCCGCCTTATGGGTGAGACTTTGCTCGAACTCCTCGACCAGGCACCGACAGACGCCAAGGTCGTGGTCTGGGCCCACAACGCCCACATCGGTCGCGGCACCGACCACCCCGAGCTCAACTTCGGTGACATCCTCACCGAGCGCTACGGTGACGCGTACGTGGCCGTGTCCCTCGAGTTCGGTGAGGGTACCTGCCACCAGCGTGCGCTCGACCCGGATCTGACTTCAGGCAATCTTGTCGTCCATCCCGCAGGGCCGTCACCGGTGGGTTCCCTTCCCTGGTGTCTGGCGTCCACCGGACAGCAAGCGCTGGCCGTCGATCTACGCCGCCGGACCCACGAACACGCGGCCGAGGCCTGGCTGCGGCAGCCGCAGACCGAACATGCCATCGGCTGGACCTCCGCCGACTGGGCAGTCGACGACGGCAAATCCATCGTGCCGGACAAGTACGACGCCATCGTCTACGTCGACACGATCACACCCAGCCAGCCGACAGCGAATGCCGTCCGCGCCATCGCCCGGCGCGAGCGCTACTGACCGTCTCGCGGCCCTCGTCGCGGCCGTCGCCGCGGCACTGGATCGCTCAAACAACACCAAGGCGGTCGTGCCGCAAGCCGTTCTGCTTGTGAGACACGTTCCGCATCGCGCACGTACAAAGCGGCTCCAGTTGCCTTCACACGGAGGTCGTAGAGGTCGACCCCGCTCCCCAACTCGTATTCCGTCTGATCGCGGTGAGCCGCGCTGTTGAGCCTCGGTGTACTGCTCGCACCGAATGTCGTCGCGACCGTTACTCCGGCCCTGCGCCGCCATATCCGAGCGACTCCCCCAACCCACGAATCTGTCCGCCCAACCGGTTCAGTTCGAAGGATCGCCGGCCTGTCAGCCCAGGATTGTCAGCAGGAGAGCGATCATTGTGACCGTGTTGCCCAGACAGTGGACCGCTATCCCGATGTAGATGTTGCGCCGCCACCAAACGGCGTACACCATCGGCAAGAGCGCGAGGATCCGCCCCAGAAGCTGCCAGGGCGTGAAGAAGTGGTACAGCGAGAAGAGCACCGTGTTGATGAAGGGTGCCCACCCGCCGAACCGCGAGATGCGTGGGAGCAGATGGCCTCGAAAATAGAGCTCCTCAACCACCGGCGCCGCAATGCCATTGCCGACGAGCCCCAAGGCCCATGTCCCGAGCAGCACGGGCCTGGGGTAGCCCGACAGGTCCTCGTTTAAGAAGAACCAGTCGGGCAGCCATCGAAACAACGCCTCGACCAACAGCGGGTCCAGCAACCCGATCAGGCCGAAGGCGACGCCCGACCAGAGAAACAGCCCGATGACCAAGAGGACGAACTGCCACAACGGAATCGGCTCGCGGTACACGACGACGCCACCCAGCGATATCCGGCCGTTGCGTCGCCTGCCCTCGCGCAGCAGGTAGCCGAGCTCGAAGGGGATGAGCACTAAGGGGATCGCGAGGAAGATTGCGAACAGAGAAGGAAAACCCAGGCCGCGGGCCACCGGCGCAGTGAGCGCGAAGAAGAGCGTGATCAGCGCGCCCGGCAGCAGATGGAGCACGACCGAACGGCCGATCGAGTGTTGCTCGGGTGTATCCGATCCGGCAGGTCGCGTGGCGGCGGGCGGCGCGTTGTCAAATCGTTCGGCGGGGGATCCCTCGGTCATTCCCCTGGCCTTTCTGGCTCGAGCTGACGGTACCACCAGCCTCGTCCGACGACCCAGGGAAGCGTTCACACGCCCGCGGCATCGCTGCCAGGCGGCGGGAATGGGCGAGAGGGGCGATGTCGTCGACGACGTGACCGAAGCCAACGGCACCGTGTATCTGCTGCCCTGCTCGCGGCCGATCCGGCCGCTGAGGAGCGGGCACATCAATGTGTTCACGTGCACGAGCGAGCTCTAGTCCGGCTCAAACCCTGGGTGAGTGAGTGTGTTCTGTGCGCCCAGACTTTGCCGCTTCTTGACCTCGTGTCGGAAGCCGTTCCGCAAACGGCACTCGCGATGTGCCGCTCAGCGGTCGGCTTGGGGCACGTCTCACAGTCCCGTCGTACCGACAGTTTTGGGCACGCCTTCCGACACCGGGGCCGTCAGTTTGTTGAAGTGGAAACTGGCGCCGGGTGACTCGACGCACACCTCGAAGTGTGCGAATGCCGCCGTCCGTGCGAGCCCCAGCTGCCGCTCAGTTTCTCCAATATCTTGAGTCTGTCTGAGCACAACCGCGAGAAAGGTGGAACCCATGAGCACTGTGACCTCGGCCGATGGCACCACCATCGACTACGACGCCTACGGCAATGGACCGACAGTCATCTTCATCGGCGGTGCAAGTCAGCACCGCGCCATTGATCAGCGGACGACTGAGATCGCCAAGCAGGTAGCAGCGGAAGGCTTCACGGCCGTCGATTACGACCGGCGCGGTCGCGACCGATCCGGCGACACACCGCCCTGGTCGCTGGGCCGCGAGGTCGAGGACGTCGCTGCCCTGATTGAAGCTACCGGAGCGCCCGCCGCCCTCTACACAAGCTCCTCGGGTGCCGGAATCGCACTCGGCGCGGTGACAGAGGGGCTGGACGTGTCGGCGCTTGCTCTATACGAGCCGCCCTACTTCGCCGGATCCGACGGCACCGAGCACATCACCACGCTCGAGCGAATGCTCAACGCCGGTCAGCTCGACGAAGCGACCCGCTACAACATGACGGCAATCATCGGGCTGCCCGCTGAGGCAGTCGAGGATATGGCGCGGGCACCATGGTGGCCTGGCCTGGTAGCGGTTGGCCCCACCCTGGTCTACGACCACAAGGCCTCGCACGACATCGAGACCGATCCCAACTGGCGCAGCCGCTGGGCCGCTGTAACTGTTCCCACCGTCGTCTACTCCGGAGACCAGACCTTCCCCGGACTGCCCGAAGCCGCCGACGCCGTCGCAGCCGCACTGCCTAACGCCCAGCGGCACGTCCTCTCTGGCCAAGACCACGGGCCCACACCTGAGGCCATCGTGCCTGAGCTGGTTAGGTTCTTACGGTCGATCGCCTAGAGACTGTCAAGGTGAGTGCAGTGCCTCGCATAACGGTCGGCTTGCGGAACGGCGATCACAATTGATGCTGGTGCCGGCGGGCACCCGCTTGGTGGCGCTGGAGAACTTGTGCGGCGTCGGTGATTGCGGAGGCGACGTAGTTCAGCGCGGTTGAGGTGAGGCGCCACTGCTGCCAGTACAGGGGCACGTCGAGGTGACTGACGATGCGAGTGGTCTGAGCATTCGGGACTCCAGTTGTGCGAGCTGCAGTTCGGGCAGCATTCCCCAACCGAGTCCAAGCTGAATGGCTTGGCCGAATTCGTGGGTAGCCGGCACGTAGTGCCTGGGTGGCTGCAGCGCCGTGCGGCGTTGGCGCGTGAGGTAGCGGTCCTGCAGGTCGTCCTTGTCGTCATAGATCACGACCGGGGCGGTGGAGAGTGTCGTGCTGGTGACGCCGTCGGCGAACCACCGGGCGGCGAAAGCCGGCGTGCAGACCGGTCGGTAGCGCATCACGCCCAGCGGTCGGGAGATGCAGCCCGGCACGGGAGCCGCGGTCGCGGTGACCGCCCCGTGCGCCGCGCCACGACGCACGAGGTCCAATGAGTGGTCCTGGTCCTCCCGCAGGATCGTGAGCTGAACATGCTCGGCCACCTCGACGAGCCCGGGTAGGGCCCAGGTGTGCAGGGAGTCGGCGTTGACCACGAGCGTGATCCGAGGCGTGGAGCCGTCGGCGCTAGGTTCGAGCTGGTCCGACAGGTCAACCGACAGCAACTCCAGTTGCCGGGCGAACCGCACCACAGCTTCCCCTGCTGGCGTCATTTCCACCGGTCGAACCCGCCGCAGGACCGGACGACCTATGGCAATCTCGAGCGCGCGGACCCGTTGGCTCACTGCGGACGGGGTCAGGTGCAGCCGCTGCGCGGCGCCGTCGAAGGTGCCCTCGGTGATGATCGCCGCCAGCGTCAGTGCCTGTTCAGGCTGCACCGTCACCATGAGCTGATCTTAAGGTGCATCACGAACTTGAACTGGCCTGATGGTGTTCGGGAACCTACCGTCGTGTGGTGCTTGCTCCTGCCTTGTCTGGATTCGTGACCGGACTGTCGCTGATAGTAGCGATCGGCGCCCAGAACGCGTTCGTGCTGCGCCAAGGTCTGCGTCGTCACCATGTGCTGCTGGTCGTTGCGGTGTGCGCTTGCTCCGACCTGGCCTTGATCCTGGCAGGGGTCGCCGGAATCGGAACGATCGTCGAGCAAGCGCCCACCGTGCTCGTCGTGGTCCGCTGGTTCGGTGCCGCTTTCCTCCTCGGCTACGGACTCCTCGCGGCCCGACGCGCCATCCACGGTGGACACCTCGAAGCTGCCGCCGACCGACAGCTCAGCGCGCCGGCTGTTCTCGCCACCGCGTCGGCGTTCACCTGGCTCAACCCGCACGTCTACCTCGACACCGTGCTGCTGGTGGGTTCAATCGCCAGCACTCATGGGGCTCCCGGCCGATGGTGGTTCGCCGCCGGCGCCGGCGCTGCCAGCATCAGCTGGTTCACCGCGCTCGGATTCGGCGCCCGCGCACTGACCCCCGTATTTCGCCGCCGCAACGCCTGGCGCGTGCTGGACGGCGGCATCGCTGGGGTGATGCTCGTCCTCGCCACCTCACTGCTGATCGGTGCCTAGCCGAGTTGTCCGCTTGCGGTGCCCGACCGTCCCGCCAGGCGATCCCTTCCGTCACACTCAACGGCTGTGCCAGACGGAGATCGCCTCACTCAAATGTGCACGAGTCAGTCGAGGGTCTCGATTGTGGCTCCAACGCCGATGGAGCCGCCGGTGACTACGTCGGCGCGCAGACCGCCACGGTGGATCAGGCCACGGAGGACGCCGTTGGTGGTGAGCCGTTCCAGGTGAGAACACGGTTCGCACAGCCGCTGCCCGAGGCATTCCACATCCGCAACACGGAAGCGGCGTCCCACCAACGCGTTGAGGTCAATGCCACGAGTAACGACGTTCCGGCGCGCCTCCGCGTACCCAAGGCGGCGATCCTCGTCCAGCAGCAGGTCGTCGAGGACCTCTGCCTGGACGAGTGTGAGGTCGTAGCCCACGCCGGTACCGTCGGCCGGGGTGAAGGTTCCCGCCTTGGCGGCGTAGCGGTCACCGGCGAGCCCGCGGCCGGCGAGGGCCTGCGCCGTCTCCACCAGGTGCATTGGCCCGGTGGCTACCTCAGCCAGCGCCAGTGCCTCGACGCGCCCCTTCAGTCGTGGAAGACCGACCCTTGCGGGCAGGGCGGGGTCGAAATTGGCCAGCACATAGCCCTGCTGCACGGGTAGATCGGCGGCGGCTCGGCCCAGCAGGCCAGCAGCCTGGGGACTCAGCACCACCCCTGACGGTGTGCCGAACATCAGCACCGCGGCTTGACCCTCCGGGCCGTCGTACCAACGACGATCCTGTTCTCCAAGAACGGCAATCCAGTACCCCGGCCAGTTGAACTTGTCAGGGCTCGCCAGTGACACCAAGCCCAAACCACGCCCCGCCAACCAGCTCCGCCACCTCCCAATCGCCGAGGACAGCTCCAGTGGATGCAACGGGAACTCCGCGACGGGCACCTCGACCACCGACGCGATACACGCCGCGAACGATCGGGTCAGCTCCGGCCCTGGGGCACCAGGAAGCGAGACATCGAGCACAACTCCCATCCTGGCGACACCAGTAGTCCCGCATCAAGATGTCGCTAAACCTCCCCTGCGGTGCCGCCCATTCCGGTGCTCGATCGGCTCGCGGGACGAATAAGGGCGACGTACCGGCGCCGTCTAGCCCCACTCGTCATGATGTTGGCCAGCTCCGGGACCTTCCTTGTCCTCGTCATGGTCCTCGTGCTCTACCGGGACCCGACTTCGCTCTCGTCACACGGAACACCCTTGCAGGAGGTCGCCGGCACGGGTGCTGGAGCGCGGTTGGTGTCAAGAGTTCGAACGCAGTGCAAGGTACCGCGGCCGCGGCAGTACGAACCCCTCGACGAGGGGCCCTCAGCGTCAGCCCGGCGTCGCGCTGACCAGGTGGCGGCAGGGTTCCTGTCCAACATCACCAATCCCAAGGTGCCCGTGGGCTACCTGGCCGTGCTTCCCCAGTTCCTGGGCGCAGATGCAGGACTGCCAGTCTTGCTGGCCTACGCGCTCAGCCACGCCGCCCTGTCGCTGGCGTACCTCACATTGCTCGTTGTCGGCATGTCCCGGGCGCGGCGGCTGCCGTCCAGACGGCGCGTCCGCCGGCTGCTCGACGCCATGACGGGGGTCGCGCTGCTCGGCTTTGGAACTCGCCTGCTACCGAACGCTGACTACGCCGCAACTGTCCCGGTCAGGACCGCAAGGCCTTCGCCTCGCGGGACGGCATACCGAAACGGGCAGGCCCAGGGCTCGTCATTGTCAGTCCTACGGCTGGCGGACGGCGTAGCGGAGAAGAACGACACCGTTGCTGAACCGCCGGTTCTCCACCAGTTCCAGGTTGGTCGGTTCGTCGGCTGTCTCGAACAGCCGTCGACCGCGGCCGATCACGACCGGGTTGACATAGAGCCGGTACTCGTCGACCAGGTCCAGTCGGCGGAAGGTCTCGACCAGGTCGACGCCGCCGAGCGTCATGCCCTCGCCAGGCTGCTGCTTGAGCGCGTTGATCTCGTCCGGGTCTACCTCTGCCCGCAGCGATGCGTTAGGGCCGACCTCCTGCAGCGTGCGGGAGAACACGATCTTTGGTACCGCCCGCCAAATTGCGGCGAACTCGCGCATGGTCGGCGGGTAGTCCGGGTTCTGGTCGGCGGTCGGCCAGAACGCTTCCATGAGCTGGTAGGTGATTCGGCCCTCCACGAAGGCGCTCATGGTCGCGAGCCGTTCGTTGAAGTGCGCGTGGAGCTCTTCGTCGACGAGGTGCCAACTGAGGTCGTGGTCTGGTCCCTCGAAGTAGCCGTCCAGCGACAGCATCATGTGCACGACGATCTTCCCCATGCGTCCCCCTTATCCCACGACTCGGTACGAGAACTCAGACCAGCGGCCGCAGACGATCTCATCGGTCCCGCCGATCTCCGCTCGGAACGGCCGCTCAGGATCCGCTTGCGACGATCCGCGGCCACCGCCCAGTGGAGGGCCGAACTTGCCTGGCCGGTCGCCGCTAACCGTTCCCCCTGCGGGCGCCGTGCCGGCGTCATGCTCGACGACGGTGATCACAACGACTGGGCAGGTTGGACCGTATGGACGGTCAGTCGGAGGCTGGTTCCGATTGGGTGGACGGCGACGCAGCGGGCGTGCACGGGAGGTAGGTCAGCCAGCCAGCGGTTGAGTCCCTTATGTGCAGTTGCGGGTCGGCTTGCGATTCAGATCTGGTGAGTTTCGACGCGTCACGGCGAGCTTCTCCCGGACCCGCAGATGACCCATCCTGCCGCTAGAGAGTTGGTCGTGGGCCCAGGGCCTGTCCAGATGGTTCGTGCACCTGTGATGAATTCGTCGACGAGGGAGCGTGTCTGTGCGGTGATCCAGGCAGCATTGCGGACAGCAAAGGAAGGCGACCGCAGCGACGTCCTGGGTTCCGCGGCGCGTCCCTGCGGATAGTGGCCCCGGAGGGCGGTGTGGCAGGTGCGGCTCTGGCTTTCCAGAGCCTGCGCTCGATAGCCTCTATGGATGGCCCGGAGCGAGAGCGGAGGGAACGAAATGACCGAAGTGCAGGGCAGGAGCACGGGGGCGCTGAACATCGAGCGGATCTACCAAACCACCGTCCCGGCGGATGAGCTCGCCAAGACGCTGGCGGATCACTTCCGCGCGCAGGAGTTTGAGGCACAGGTTTACAGCACCAGTGGAGACCGCACGGTGATGCAGGCGCGCAAGGAAAGCCTGTGGCGCCAGCTGCTGGGGGTCACCTACGCGATAACGGTGGTCTTCGCCCCCGCAGAGGGTCAGCTGAGCATCAGCCTCGGCGGCCACGAGTGGGTCGACGCGGCAGTGAGCGGGGCGATCGGGCTGGTGGCGGTACCGCCCGTGTTGCTAGGCACCGCATATGGCATTTGGAAGGAGAACCAGTTCGACAAGGAGGTCTGGCAGGTGATCGACAAGGCGGTAGACGCCAGCGAGCCTGAGACGACGGCGTCGCAGCCTCAGTAAGGACGCGGTGTCTTGAGCAACCGAGCCGCGGCGGCCCGATCTTGGGCGTAAGGCGTTTGCTCTCTCGGTCCTGTATGCAGCCAGCCCGACATGGTCATCAAGGGTGGCCGGATGCGGCAACGGACGGAGCCCTCGAAGCCCTTGCGCGATGAGTTCGGTCACCAGGCTTCGGTTTGGCCCTCGTGACCTGAGACGAGAAGGTCAAGCGGTGGAATAAGCCCGGCGGCGGGACACCGGCGAGCAGTATCCGTACTGCACCAATGCGGCCTCCGGCCTGCCTTGGGACGTCGATACGCCGCAGATCCGAGGTTCGCGTACCGTTAGTGCGAGTCGCGCACGGGGCGGCCGAACAACCCGTCCGCATCGCTGAAGAAGAGACCAAGTTGTCCTTTAGGAACAGTTCCGCGCAGCGAGGCGACCTCGCCACGCCCGACGGGGCCGACCGCCTGCACTTCGGCTCGGAGGAGAATGCATATCTAGCGCGTCATTGATAGCGGCGTACCAGATCGAGAGCGGCATCTATGGGGACACAAGGATGAAGGCGATCGTGCAAGACCGGTACGGCCCTCCTGACGTTCTGCACCTCGAGGACATCGCAGTGCCGGTCGCTCGCGCCGACGAGGTGCTGGTGCGCGTGCTCGCCGCATCGGCCTTCATCGGCGACTGGCATGTCGCGACGGGCCTCCCGTACGCGATCCGGGCGGTCTCCGGGCTCCGTGCGCCGAAGAACCGGGTGCGCGGGCAGGACTTCGCGGGTCGGGTCGAGTCGGTGGGCGCCAACGTGACCGGCTTGCATCCGGGTGACGAAGTCTTCGGGACCTGCATGGGATCCTTCGCGGAGATGGCGCGTACCGAGCCGGACAAGATCGCGCCCAAGCCTGCAAACCTTGACTTCCAGCGATCCGCGACCGTTCCCACCACCGGCTCGACCGCGCTCCAGGGTCTTCGCGACGTGGGAAGGGTTCAGCCTGGGGAGAGGGTGCTGATCATCGGTGCGGCGGGAGGCGTGGGGTCGTTCGCCGTGCAGATCGCCAAGGCGTTCGGGGCACACGTCACCGGCGTGTGTAGCCCGACGAAGGTGGACCTCGTCCGGTCGATTGGCGCAGACGATGTCATCGACTACACGCGTGACGACTTCGCGGACATGGGTCAACGCTATGACGTCATCTTCGACACCGCAGGCAACCGCTCAGTGTCACACCTCCGGCGAGCCCTCGCCCCCCGGGGGAGGCTGGTGATCGGTGGAGGCGAAGGGGGCGGACGTTGGTTCGGAGTCGGTCGCCAGATCCGGGCCTCCATGCTGTCACCGTTCGTGCGCCAGAGACTGGGCACCTTCATCGCGAAGCCGAACCGCGATGACCTGCTCGTCCTGACCGAGCTCGTCGAGGCCGGCAAGGTCACGCCGGTCATCGGGAGCACCTATCCCCTCAGCGAGGTCTCCGACGCGATCCGGCGGCTGGGAGAGGGTCATGGTCGAGGCAAGGTCGTGATCGAGATCTGAGGTGCGATGAAGGCGATCATCCAGGATCGTTACGGGTCACCCGACGCCCTCGAGCTCACCGAGATCGATCCCCCGGCCACCGGGGACGACGAGGTGCTGGTCCGGGTTCGCGCGGCGTCGGTCCACGCCGATGTCTGGCATGCCATGACAGGTCAGCCGTACGTGCTGCGCATCCTCGGTTCCGGGCTCCGCAAGCCCAAGAACCGCGTCCCCGGAACTGATGTGGCCGGCCATGTCGAGTCGGTCGGAACGAAGGTGACCCGCTTCCGGCCGGGGGATGAGGTCTTCGGTCAGAGCTTCGTCGGGAACCTGTGGCGCCACGGCGGCGCCTTCGCCGAGTTCGCAGCCATCCCGGAATACAGGCTCGAACCGAAGCCGGCCGGGATCACGTTCGAACAGGCCGCGGCCGTACCCACCTCCGGCTCGCTCGCAGTGCAGGGTGTCCGCGACGAGGGCCGGACCCAGCCGGGACAGAAGGTCCTCATCAACGGCGCGGGTGGCGCCGTGGGGACGTTCGCAGTTCAGCTCGCCAAGGCGTTCGGAGCGGAAGTGACCGGTGTGGATGCTCCCGGGAAGCTCGACATGCTGCGCTCGATCGGCGCGGACCGCGTCATCGACTACACGCAGGAGGACTTCACGCGCGGTGGCGAGCGCTACGACTTCATCCTGGACCTGGCGGGGAACCGCGCGTGGTCCGAATGCAAGCCTGCGCTCACACCCGATGGGACGTACGTGCTCAGCGGATACGACCAGTTCGGCAGTTCGGGTCATCGTTGGTTCGGAAGCCTGGGTCGCTTCGCCAAACTGATCGTGGTGTCACCCTTCGTGAGCTACCTGCATCCCTTCCGAGGCATGAAGGACCCCGGAGATCGATTGGTCGTATTGAAGGAGCTCATCGAAGCCAGAAAGATCACACCAGTCATCGACAAGACGTACCCCCTCAGCGACGTTCGGGAGGCGATCCGCTACCTGGAGACCGGGCAGGTTCGAGGGAAGGTCGTCATCACCGTCTAGGGATCCGTGTCGCCGCGGGCGGAGGTCCAGCGAGCCGGCGCCCGCCCTTGCTGAGGACCCTCCTTCCAGCTTGTCCAGGCCAGCTATGACGGCAGGATCGGAGCAGACGGGCTAGACCCGAGCCCCGCCGGGCACTCACATCGGGGCAGGGTTCACCCTGGAGCCGTAGGCTTCCATCCCGCCGATGGCGCCGAACACCGCGGCCGGGCGCAAGGCGCCGGACCGGGCCGTCCCAGTTGACGGTCCTCTGAGGGCAGTGCGCACTCCGGTTCCGGCTTACATACATCCTGACCGGTGCCTCGAGGCGGCCACTCTGGCTAGAGGGGTGCGAGGAGCTGGCTGGCCAGTTGGTTCACCAGGTCGAAGACCTCGACCTGGTCGAGTACGGAACGGCGCCAGTCGCCGGGCTGCTGCAGGCCGTGGTCGGCACCGGGCAACTCCATGAGCGTGACGCCAGGACCGGCGACCTCGGGTGGTTGCCAGTGCGTATCGGCGGTTCCGCCAACGAGCAGCGTGGGCTGGCGCGCTTCGCCGACTGCGGTCACGACCGCTGCTTCTTGGAGTAGCGGAGTCAGCCAGACACCTGGCAAGCCCCTCTCCACCGCCCAGGGCAGGGCTAGCGTGCCCAAGGACTTGGCAACGACCAGTACAGGCTGATCATCCGGCGCTTGGTCGAGCGCGGTATCGGCCCAGCGGCGCACATGCAACGCTCCCTCCCGCGACAACCGATCCTCATCCCAAGTGACGCCGAGTACTGACCAGCCGATCTGAGTCAGCAACACCGCCGGCCAGTGCATCACGGGAGTAGCCATGCCGAACATCCGGCCTGGAAGCAGGATTGCGGTGCCGAGCGGGTCGTCGGGCTGGGCAAACCAAGGATCGACGCTCACCATGCCACCGAACCACTATCGACCGGCAGCCCGGTCAGGGGTCCGCTAGCGGAGAGACCGATCGACTCCGTGTTATCCGCCGACTGATGAGGAAACCGCACGCATCTATCGCAACGGCAGCCTAAAGGATTGTCAGACTGGTGATGTGGCCAGCGCTGTCAAGACACGGCTGACGCTGGAGATGCGTTCGCCCGATCAACTGGTCCGAGCGCGCCTCAACCCGCGGATCACTCTTCGCGCGGTCCCGGCCGACGACGCGGTGCTCGTGCGCATCTTTCACGAGGTCGGCGACCGGCATCTCTGGTCAGCGGAGAGCTGGGCCAGCTGGGGCTCGCCGCCGGCCAAGCGGCAGTGGTTGATTGACGTCGATACCGAGCCCGCCGGCCTGCTGACGCTGCTCACGAACCGAACCGGTGATGTCGAGGTGGTCAGCTTCGGTCTCGTGCCCGACCGTCAGGGACAAGGGCTCGGCGGGGCGGCGTTGACGCTGGCGGTCGACCTCGCCTGGACGGCCTGCGCAGGCGGAGCGACTCGAGTTTGGCTGCACACCAACAACTTCGACCACCCGAGCGCGTTGCCGAACTACGTGAAACGGGGATTCACCGTCGTCGACAAGCAGGTGCTGAGCGTAGAGGTTCCCGACGGCTGGCATCCGCCGGGAGCCGCCGACGGTCCGACTGCACCGAGGGCAGACCTTCGTTGACTTATCCCGCTGCTGGTTCCACCCCACCTGCGGACCCGTACAGCCGTCGCCTTGACACGGCGTTGTGCTGGCCACGACGTCGTCGCCGCCATGATCGGTTGCGAGAACGAGAAGCGTGTTAGCGCCTCGCCACCCTTTCGGAGAATGCCCGCCGCCTTAGCTTCGGCGTAGAAGCGACGGCGCCTGTAGCAGGGGCACCACGATTGTCGAGGGGTGGTGGGTGGTGATAGACCGCTTGGAGGCGGCTCGGAGGTTGGTTGCGAGCGTGGCGATCGCGGGCGCCGGGTTAAGGGCATGTCGCGGGAAGGTTCCGCTGAACACCGGAACCTGGGTCGTCGGCGACGAGCCCGTGGTTGTGCTGAATTGGAGGGCATTCGTGATCCGACCCGGTTCGGCGACTGACGTCGCGATAACTCCCATAGCCGTCCGCCACCGCTCCCGCGATCTCACCCAATCGCAGTTTGTCACGGAGCCATGCCGCTGGATCGCGTCGATTCAGCCCTCGCCGCGCGTTGGCCGCAGTACTCTGCGCTCGTGGTCGTCCAAGACGTCCGCACCGCGGAGCTTGTTGCCACCCTGTCGCTCGCTACCGACCTGGCAATGGGGCTGCCGCGCGAGCACGGGCTGGAGAGCACAATCATCGGCGCCCGACTCGCACGCGGCCTGGGCGTGGACGACGAGACCGCCTCCCAGGCGTATTACGGCAGTCTGCTTTACTACATCGGCTGCACGGCAGACGCGGAGATCTCGGCGGAGCTGTTTCCCTGGGGCACCATGCTGGAGAACTTCAACCCGGCAATCTACGGCAGTCCCGGCGAGGTCATTCGTGGCATAGTGCGGTCGATCCCGGACCCGGAGGCGGACCGGCTCACCCGGGCGCTCCAGGTTGCCCGCACGCTGCCACGGGCGATGCACGGACATCGCGCACATATGACCGCGATGTGCGAGGTCGCCCAGATGCTGGGAGAGCGCGTCGGGCTTCCCGCGTCGATCTACCGCCTGTTCGGCCAGCTCACCGAGCGCTGGGACGGCAAGGGCGGACCGAGCGGCCTGAAGGGCGACGCTATCCCGCTGGCGCTGCGCATCGTTTCTGTCGCCCGGGACGTGTCGATGCAGAAGTGGGTTGGCGGTCTTGAGTACGCCGCCGACGTTATCCGGAGGCGCGCCGGAGGGGGACACGATCCCCAGGTCGCCGAGCAGTTCTGCGCCCACGCCGACGAGCTGGTGCCCGGCGACGAGGAGTCCCTCTGGGACGCTGTCCTTTCCTGCGAGCCGGGCGACCCTCTGACTCTTAGCGGCGCGGCCATAGACGAGGCGCTCGCGGCCATGGGTGACTTCGCGGACCTTGCGGCACCCTGCCTGACCGGCCATTCAGACGGCGTGGCGCGGCTGACCCAGGAGGCAGCGAAACGGATGGACTTCAATGCAGCGGATCAGCGTGACGTGACCCGAGCGGCTCGCGTGCACGATCTCGGCCGGGTCGCGGTGTCGCCGGCGGTGTGGGAGAAGTCGGGCACACTCACCACCGACGAACGAGAGCAGATACGCCTGCACGCCTATCACACGGAGCGACTGCTGGCATCCTCCCCGTTCCTCGCCGGGCTAGCGGAGACCGCGTCCGCGCACCACGAACGCTGCGACGGAACCGGCTACCACCGTGGCGTCGGTGCCGCGGCATTGTCACCGGCGGCCCGGCTGCTGGCCGCCGCGGACGTCTACCACACAGTGACCGAGCCCCGGCCTCATCGGCCCGCGCTGTCAGCTCTCGACGCGGCGGCGGCCCTGGCCGCCCACAGCCGCGATGGACGGCTGGACGCCGAGGCGGTCCGTGCGGTGCTCGACGCATCTGGCCAGGCGGCACGTCGCCGCGTGTACCCGGCGGCCCTGACGGAGCGCGAGGTGAAGGTGCTCGGTCTGCTCGCTCACGGGTTCCAAATCAAGCAGATTGGCCGGAGGCTCGGAATCTCCACGAAGACAGCCAGTCGGCACGTGCAGAACATCTACCCCAAGATCGGCGTCTCGACCCGGGCCGCCGCTGCCGTCTTCGCGATGCAGCACGGCCTGACGGGATGGGGCGAACGCCCGATCGCGGGCGAACGACTGGACTCCTAGCGTCTAAGACGCAGCCCCCGCCGGGGGCATCAGGAGGCGGTCATGAACGAAGTCAAGGACAGTCGGGTCGTCCCGTCGACCAGGTGGGACCTGATGCGTTGGGCGGCGCTGGCGGGCATCGCCGGTCCGGTCCTCTTCATGCTCGGGATTGTGGCACAGGAGCAACTCAGGCGGGGCGAGTACGACCCAGTCAGCGAGGTCGTCAGCGCCCTCGAGGCGGGTACCCACGGCTGGATTCAGCAGGTCAACTTCGTCGTCTTGGGCGTACTGACCATGATCTTCGCGGTTGGCCTGCACCGCGGGCTGGCCCCCAGCCGCGCGGGGATTGTCGGGCCTGTCGCGCTGTTCGTCAGCGGTGCCGCGAACGTGCTTGGTGCGATCTTCCCGTTGCGGGAGGACGCCGTGGGCGCAACCTATGACCCGGGCGGGCACCAGGTCGCCGGCACGCTCTTCTTTGCGTCGAGCTTCATCGCTTTGATCGCGCTGTCGCGTCGATGCGCTGCCGACCCGCGCTGGCGCAACATCGCCGGCTGGACGCTAGGCGCTGGAGTGCTGGCTGCGCTGTCATTCCCGCTGATGGGAGCACTGGTGATGCCCGACGACGCTCCCTTGCACGACTGGGCCGGTCTCGCTCAGCGCTTCATCGTGCTCGTATTGCTTTTTCCGGCACGTATCGCCCTGGCCATCCGGCTGCTGCACGTCTCTCACCAGCGTGGACTCCACGATCAGCTGCCGCACGTGCCAGCGAGCATTCTTCGTACGGACCACCGGTAGAGGGGGTCGGTCTACGGGCGTGCGCAAGCCGACCCGGGTGTGACCCGTCGGGCATGGGGGGAGGATTCGTATCAGTTAGCGACTTGCAGAATCTGTGCTGTGACCACGCTCGGCGACGCTGTCCTTCCGCTGATCCGTACTCGAGCGGACCTCTCTGGGTGGAGTGCGTCGAATGCGCACGGTCGGCAGATGCATGAGGCCGTCGACAACCTGGAGGCGGCGGTCCCGACGACTGATCCAGCTGAGGTGTACGCCGTCACCCACAAGGCGCTGGCCAGCGCGATCAAGGTCATCGCCAGGGCCGACGACTCCAGCGGGATCATCGGTGATGCGTGCCGTCGCCTGCTTGAGCTCCACCCCTCAGTCGCTGCGGCCGCACAGGTGCCGGCCGGCAGTCTGGCCGACTGGATGGTGAGGTTCCAGTTCGACGGCGACGTCGACTACTTCGAGCTCGACCCGGTCGCCTATGCACCGGCACTGGGCACGTCCGGGATGGCGACCTATCGAGCACGACTATCAAATATTGAGGCCGGCCTTGGGCCACGGCCCGCTGCGGAGGACCTCTGGACGTCGCGACATTCGCACGCGTGGTTTGTGATCGAGTGGAACGCTCGGCGGCTGGCTGTCCTGGACCGCGACATCGACGCCATCATTCACACCCACGCCCGCGACCGGAAGGTCGCCGCGTGGCTGGAGGACACTGCCCGGGCCTTGGAGGAGATCGGCGAGATCGACCTGGCCATCGGCTGGGCGAAGCAGGCGACCGACTTCGACCGCGGGCACCAGTCGCTCAAAGCGGCCCGATACTGGTGCGAGCTGTTGGCCGAGCATCGGCCCGCCGAGCTGCTCTCGGCCCGCCGGCAGGTGTTCCGGCGTTGGCCGTCCTCGAGCACGGCCGCTCACCTTTACCACAATGCTGGGCCGTCGTGGCCGAGCTACCGCGACGAGGTGGTCGCCGCCCTAGCCGCGAGCCCGCGTGAGGCTGTGCTCTTCGCGCTGCTCACCCTCAAGGACGTCCAGGCCGCTTGGAACCTGGGGTACTCACTCGGCCTCGACAGCGACGATGTCTGGGAGCGGCTGGCCACAGCGTATGAGAAAGTCGACCCACTCGCCGTGCTGCCGGTCCTCGCCCGGCTCGTCGACAACGAACTGACCGAGGCCGGCGCGCAGCATTACCGGATCGCCGCTCGTCGGTTGGCAAAGATGCGCAAGCTGGCCAGCGGGTCGGCCGAGGCGGCCGGAGTTGACCAGCTCATCGCCGAACTCCGCGAGACGCACCGCCGTCGGCCACGCCTCCAGCAGGAGTTCGATCGCGCCGGCCTGCCCTGAAATGACTCGCCGAGAACGCCACGAGCTGCAAGCGACCCGCTAGCCGGTGTTCGTCGGCACAGCCAAGTCACGACCAGTTGCGCCCGCATACGGTCGCCGGCTGCGCGTTCATGCACGGCCCGCTGGCCAGGGCGTGGTGTTCATCCTCCGAGAACGACCCGCCTCCGTCACTGTAGTGGCTTTAACCGAGTTGCATTGTCACGTCGCATGCCAGCCAGTAGATGTCAGGTCGTAACCGGCAACTGTCTATGTCCGCGGCGGCGAATCTTTCGCGATCTGTGCGGCCAGTTCCCAACTCCTCGTGCTATCAGCTCGACTCATAAGCCATCAGTCACGGCCAGCGGACGCCGAGCGAGATTTCCGAGTGCAGCGAGGATCTCCTCGACGCCGTCTACGAGTGCGCTGGTGCCGGAGGGTCCCCCAAGTCTCGGCGCGCTCCCCGGCGGGTTCGTATCGGGATGGCGTCAAGAATCGCACGGTCGGCGTATGCATCGCGTCAAGGCTCAGTTGAAACCGGGGATGCCCGCAGTGGGATGGTCTGGTGCCGGACTTGCAGTTTGTGTTGTTGACGGCGGTCTTGTTCCTCGTCCTTGCGTTAGTGGTCCGAGGAGGGGAGCGGCTGTGAGTGGGGAGAATCTCGTCGGTCTCATCGCCGCTGTCGCCTTGATGATCTTCCTGATTGCGGCCCTGCTCTTCCCTGAGCGCTTCTGATGAGCACGGGCACCGCCGGATTTCTCTTCGTGTTGATCCTGGCGGCCGCCCTCGCGGCGGCCCACCGCCCGTTGGGCGACTATCTCTACCTCGTCGTCAACGGTACGAAGCAGTCACGCTTCGAGCGCGGTGTGTACCGCGTGGTCGGGGTGAACCCGACGGCCGAGCAGACGTGGGGAGTGTACGCGCGCAGCGTCCTTGCTTTCTCCGCGGTGTCGATCTTGTTCTTGTACGCGATTCAGCGCCTTCAGGACAAGTTCTGGTTGTCCCTAGGGTTCGATGCGGTCCCGTCCTCCACGGCCTGGAACACCGCGGTCAGCTTCGTGACCAACACCAACTGGCAGTCTTACTCTGGGGAGTCGACGATGGGCCATCTGGTGCAGATGGCCGGGCTGGCGGTCCAGAATTTCGTTTCGGCCGCGGTCGGCATTGCGGTCGCGGTGGCCCTGATCCGCGGCTTCGCCCGACACCGCTCCGACCAACTGGGCAACTTCTGGGTGGACCTGACCAGGATCACCCTGCGTGTCCTGCTGCCGATCTGCGTGCTGGTCGCTGTGGTGCTCATCATTGGCGGGGCGGTGCAGAACCTGTCTGCTGGAACGGAAGTGACCACGCTGGCCGGCGGCTCCCAGACCGTAACGGGTGGTCCGGTCGCCAGCCAGGAGGCGATCAAGGAGCTTGGTACCAACGGCGGTGGGTTTTACAACGTCAATTCAGCGCACCCGTTCGAGAATCCGACGAACTGGACCAACTGGATCGAAAACTTCCTGCTGCTGGTGATCCCATTCAGCATGCCCCGGCTTTTCGGCCGGATGGTCGGCGACAATCGTCAGGGCTACGCCATTCTGGCTGTCATGGTCGTACTGGCCGTCGCCAGTGTGGCAATCACCAACGCATTCGAGCTGACGGGGAATGGGACCGTTCCGCAGGCTGTCGGGGCGGCGATGGAAGGCAAAGACATACGCTTCGGCGTCTCGAACTCGGCTACCTGGGCCGCTTCGACGACCCTGACCTCGACCGGGGCGGTGAACTCGTTCCATGACTCCTATACGGCGCTCGGCGGGATGATGCTGCTGGTCAGCATGATGATCGGCGAGATCGCGCCGGGCGGCGTCGGTTCGGGTCTGTACGGCATGCTCGTGGTGGCGGTCCTTACCGTCTTCGTGGCGGGACTGATGGTTGGCCGTACGCCGGAGTACCTGGGCAAGAAGATCCGTGCCCGTGAGATCAAGTTCGCGTCGCTGTACTTCCTGACGACGCCGGCCCTGGTGCTGATCGGCACCGCGGCAGCGCTGGCCACTGGCAACAGCAGGACCGCGTTGAATGTCGGCCCGCACGGCTTCTCCGAGGTGCTCTACGCGTTCACCTCAGCTTCGAACAACAACGGCTCCGCATTTGCCGGAATCACGGTCAACACGCCTTGGTGGAACACCGCCCTCGGTACAGCCATGGTGCTCGGGCGATTCCTGCCGATCGTCCTGGTGCTCGGCCTGGCTGGTTCCCTAGCTCGGCAGCAGCCAGTATCGGCTGGCGCCGGCACGCTACCGACCCATCGGCCGCTGTTCATCGGCATGGTGGTCGGCGTCGTGGTGATCTTGGTGGCCCTGAGCTTCCTGCCCGCCCTCGCCCTGGGCCCGCTGGCCGAAGGTCTGTGACGTCACGTGAAGGAAGAGGAGATGTCAGTCACGTCGACCGCCTTCCACAACGAGGTGGTACCCACGCGCCGAATCGCCGGCGGGCTGTTCGAGCCGAGGCAGCTCTTGACGGCACTGCCGGATGTCTTTCGCAAGCTGAATCCGGCCACCTTGTGGCGGAACCCGGTGATGTTCATCGTCGAGGTAGGCGCCGCGTTCACAACGGTGCTGGCGATCATCGACCCGTCCGTGTTCGCATGGTTGATCACCGCCTGCCTGTGGCTCACAGTGCTGTTCGCCAACCTCGCCGAGTCAGTGGCCGAGGACCGCGGTAAGGCGCAGGCCGCTACTTTGCGACGGGCCAAGCGGGACACGATCGCGCGACGCCTGGTCGGATGGACTGCGGGCGCCGCCTCAGGGACGTACCGGGAAGAGGCGGTCGACGCCGTCGCGCTGCAGCAAGGCGACATCGTGGTTGTCGAGGCCGGGCAGATCATTCCGGGGGATGGTGACGTCGTCGAGGGGATCGCCAGTGTCGACGAGTCCGCGATCACCGGAGAGTCAGCCCCGGTCATCCGGGAATCGGGTGGCGACCGCTCGGCGGTGACCGGCGGAACCCGCGTGCTGTCCGACCGCATCGTGGTCAAGATCACTCAGCGGCCCGGCGAGAGCTTCATCGACCGGATGATCGCTTTGGTCGAAGGCGCCAACCGGCAGAAGACCCCGAATGAGATCGCGCTCAACATCTTGCTCGCGGCGCTGACGATCATCTTCCTGCTCGCGGTGGCGACCATGCAGCCGATGGCTATCTTCGCCAAACAGTGGCAAGCAGCGTCACCCGATACGGTCACGCTTACTGGGGAGGGTGTCTCCGGTGTCGTGTTGGTGGCCCTGCTCGTCGCTTTGATCCCCACAACCATCGGAGCTCTGCTGTCCGCGATCGGCATCGCCGGCATGGATCGGCTGGTGCAACGCAATGTGCTCGCGATGTCGGGCCGTGCCGTGGAAGCGGCCGGGGATGTGGACACCCTCTTGCTCGACAAGACCGGCACGATCACCCTCGGGAACCGTCAGGCCACCGACTTTCTGCCGGCCGACGGCATGTCCATCGAGGATTTGGCCGACGCCTCCCAGCTAGCCAGCCTGGCCGACGAGACGCCGGAGGGTCGCTCGATCGTCGTGCTGGCCAAGAATGCGTACGGGATGCGGCAGCGAGACGAGGGCGTCATGCCGCATGCCCACTTCGTGCCTTTCAGCGCGGAGACACGTATGTCGGGGGTGGATCTGACCGTCGACGGTGCCGGTACCCGCTACATCCGCAAAGGTGCAGCCGCCGCCGTCATGAAGTGGGTGCGTGATAGCGGAGGGCATCCCACCGGCGGGGTGGGACCAGCGGTCGACGGGATCAGCGCCTCCGGTGGCACACCGCTGGTGGTGGCCGAGCGCGTCAACGGTCAGCCGGCCCGGGCACTGGGCGTGGTCCACCTGAAGGATGTGGTGAAGACCGGGATTCGCGAGCGCTTCGACGAGATGCGCCGGATGGGCATCCGCACGGTGATGATCACCGGCGACAACCCGTGGACCGCCCGGGCGATCGCTCGGGAGGCGGGCGTGGACGACTTCCTCGCTGAAGCCACGCCAGAGGACAAGATGACCCTCATCCGCACTGAGCAGCAGGGCGGACGGCTGGTCGCGATGACCGGCGACGGCACGAACGATGCGCCCGCTCTGGCACAGGCGGACGTCGGGGTATCGATGAACACCGGCACGTCCGCGGCGAAAGAAGCCGGGAACATGGTCGATCTCGACTCCGACCCAACCAAGCTGATCGAGATCGTGGAGATCGGCAAGCAGCTGTTGATCACGCGCGGTGCACTGACGACCTTCTCGATCGCCAATGACGTCGCGAAGTACTTCGCGATCATCCCCGCGATCTTCGTGGCGGTCTATCCGAGCCTGGCCGCGCTCAATGTGATGCGGCTCCACTCACCGGCGTCGGCGATCATGTCGGCGATAATCTTCAACGCGTTGATCATCGTCGCCCTAATCCCGCTCGCGCTGCGGGGAGTGCGCTACCGGCCGAGCAGCGCGTCCAAGCTGCTCTCCCGCAATTTGCTCATCTACGGCCTGGGCGGGGTTATTGCGCCGTTTGTCGGCATCAAGTTGATCGATCTGGTCGTCCAGTTCATCCCCGGGTTGTGAGAGATGCGTCTGCCCAGTTGGATCGCCCAGCACCTGGCCGCGCTGCGCGCGTTGCTCGTTTTCACCGTCCTACTCGGACTGGCCTACCCGCTCAGCTCTGGTCGCAGTGGCTCGACTGCCCGGCCTCGCCGAAAAGGCCCAAGGGTCGCTGGTGACCGGTGCGGACGGCAACCCGGTTGGCAGCAAGATCATCGGCCAGTTGTTCGTAGACCCTGACGGCAATCCGCTCCCGCAGTACATCCAGAGCCGCCCATCCGTCGCCGGGGACGGGTATGACCCAACGTCAACGTCGGCGAGCAATCTCGGTCCTGAGAGCGTCGAGGACACCTTGCCGGTTCCCGGTGCGGTAGATGAGGAAGGCGCCCCGGACGAGGGAAGCCGGAGCCTGCTCACCCAGGTTTGCGCGCGCAGCCTCGCGGTCGGTGAGCTGGAGGGCGTCGACGGTCGCCGCTCCTTCTGCACCACCGACGGCGTCGGGGCAGTGCTGCGGGTGTTCCGCAGCGAGGGCCTGACCGGAACGGTCACGCGAGCCGTCTCGGTGAACCAAGCGTGCCCGGCCACCCCCTTCATCACCTCGTATCAGGGCGTAACAGTCGAGTGCGCCCAGCCGGGTGAGGACTACAGCGGCGGGGGGCTTACGCCCGTCCGGGGCGACGCGCCTGGCCCGCCACCGGTGCCAGCCGACGGCGTCACCGCGAGTGGCTCCGGACTTGATCCGCATATCAGCCCCGCGTACGCCGAGCTGCAGATCGCTCGGGTGGCCGGGGAGCGACGCGTGGATCCTGCGCGCGTACGCCGGTTGGTGGAGGAGCACACCACGGGTCGGACGCTCGGTTTTCTTGGGGAGCCCGGCGTCAACGTTCTCGAGCTCAACCTCGCCCTGGATCGGGAGTTCCCAGCGCGCTGATCGACCGCCCACGCCGATGTATCAAAGGAGAGGAGGATCTGTTTGTGGCACGTGGACAGCTTCGGATCTACCTTGGGGCCGCCCCTGGCGTGGGCAAGACGTTCACCATGCTCGAGGAGGCGCACCGGCGCCACAGCCGTGGCACGGACGTGGTGATCGGCTTCGTCGAGACTCACGGTCGCCAGCACACCGAGGAGCTGATCGGGGATTTGGAGGTGGTGCCCCGCAAGACACTGGAGTACCGAGGCGCCACGTTCACCGAGATGGACGTCGATGCCGTCCTGGTTCGGCGGCCGCAGGTCGCTCTCGTCGACGAGTTGGCCCACACCAACGTCCCAGGGTCTCGCAACGCCAAGCGCTGGCAGGACATTCAGGAGCTGCTCGAGGCCGGCATCACCGTGCTTTCCACGGTGAACATCCAGCATCTGGAGTCGCTCAACGACGTGGTGTACCAGATCACTGGCATCACCCAACGGGAGACCGTGCCGGACGAGGTGGTCCGGCAGGCCGACCAAGTCGAACTGGCCGACATGACTCCCGAGGCGCTGCGGCGCCGAATGGCGCACGGCAACATCTATCAAGCGGACAAGGTCGAGGCCGCACTGGGCAACTACTTCCGGGTCGGCAACCTCACCGCGCTGCGTGAACTGGCGCTCCTCTGGCTGGCCGACAAGGTCGATGAACAGCTGGACCGGTACCGAAACGAACACGGGATCGGCGAGACCTGGGAGGCTCGGGAACGGGTCGTCCTCGCGCTGACCGGCGGCCCAGAGGGAGAAACGCTGATTCGGCGGGCGGCCCGTATCGCCGCACGCACCAAGGGCGCTGATCTGCTGGCCGTGCACGTGGTGCGCTCGGATGGGCTCGCGGGTGCCAATCCAGACGATCTTGCTCGACAGCGGCTCTTGGTCGAGAGCCTCGGCGGCACCTACCACGAGGTGGTCGGGGCAGACATCCCTACCGCGTTGCTCGAGTTCGCCCGCGGCGTGAACGCCACCCAGCTCGTGCTCGGGGCCAGCCGCCGCGGCCGTCTCGCGCAGATTGTCGCGCCCGGGGTGGGTGTAACCACGGTGGCTCACTCGGGCGCCATCGACGTACACCTGATCACCCACGAAAAGATCGGCCAGGGTCGTCGGCGCCCATTGATCAGCGGCACCGCCTTATCGGCCCGACGCCGAGTGGCGGGCTTCCTCGGTGCCGCGATCGGCCTGCCACTCCTCACCCTGGTCCTTCACCTGATGCGTGCCGAGCTCTCCTTGGCCAGCGTGATGCTGCTTTTCTTGGCGGCGGTTGTCCTTGCGGCGGTTGTGGGCGGGCTTTGGCCAGCGCTGTTCGCCGCCGTCGCTGCTTCGTTGCTGCTGAACTACTTCTTCACCCCGCCGCTGTTCACTTTCACCATCGCCGAACGAGAAAACATCCTCGCACTGATCGTTTTCGTCGCGGTAGCCGCGGCGGTCAGCGCCGTGGTCGACGTGGCCGCGCGGCGAACCCGCCAGGCTGCCCAGGCCAGCACCGAGGCCTCGACCTTGGCCGCGGTCGCGGGCAGCGTGTTGCGTGGTGACCGTCCGATTACTGCGCTGCTGGAGCGGCTCCGGGAGACCTTCGGCCTGGAATCGGTCACGCTGTTGGAGCGTCGGACCGAGGTGCCTGGCGGCCCGGAGCTCCAGCACGAGCCAGCGGCGTGGCAGGTAGCAGCGTGCGTGGGTGGCCCACCTTGTGCGTTCCCCGGCGAGGGTGACGTCGAGGTTCCCGTCGCGGGAGCGGATGACCCGGGCAACGGTGGTGAGCTGGCCTTAGTGCTGCGCGGCCACCCCCTCGAAGCCGGGGACCGGCGCATTGTCGAGGCGTTCGCTGCACAGGCCGCGCTCGCGCTGCGGCAAGAGAGGCTCGCCGAGGAAGCCGCCGCAGCGCGCCCCCTCGCGGAAGCGGATCGCATGCGTACGGCGTTGCTGGCCGCGGTCAGTCACGACCTGCGCACCCCACTCGCCTCCGCGAAGGCCGCGGTGACCAGCTTGCGCGACCCTGACGTGGCCTTCTCCGAAGACGATCGCGATGAACTGCTCGCCACGGCCGACGAGTCCCTGGACACCCTCACCCGCCTGGTGGCGAACCTTCTCGACATGAGCCGGCTGCAGGCTGGAGTCCTGGGTCTGACCGAGGTCGACGTTGGCATCGAGGAAGCGGCGCCGCGGGCGCTCGACGAACTCGGCGAAGCGGGCCGCGCCGTACGCCTGCGATTCCCTGACGACCTGCCGACAGTGCGGGCAGACCCTGCGTTGCTGGAGCGGGTTCTGGTCAACGTCATTGGCAATGCGCTCCGTTTCAGCCCTCCCGGGCAGCCGCCCACGGTCACGGCCAGCGAACACGACGGGATGGTCGAGCTGCGCGTCATCGACCACGGTCCGGGCATTCCGGAGCTCGACCGGGAGAAGGTCTTTCTGCCCTTCCAGCGCCTTGGCGACCGTGACAACAAAACGGGAGTCGGACTCGGGCTGGCGCTGTCTCGCGGCTTGACCGACGCAATGGGAGGCAGCCTCAGACCCGACTCGACCCCGGAAGGCGGACTGACCATCGTTCTGGCACTGCCAGCCTCAGAGACGGCAGAGGTGGCCCGTGAAGAGCCATCAGCTTCGCTGAGCGAGGTTGCCAGCGGCGCCAGGGTGGCCCGCCCCCCGCCCAGCAGGCGGGATGCCAAATGATCAAGGTCCTGGTGGTCGACGATGAGCCGCAGATCCTACGTGCACTCCGGATCAACTTGCGCGCTCGCGGATACGACGTCGCGGTCGCCGGCTGCGGGGCCGAGGCGCTGCGCGTCGCGGCCACCCACCAACCGGAACTCGTCGTTCTCGACCTCGGCCTGCCCGACCTAGACGGGCTCGACGTCATCCACGGTCTGCGCGGCTGGACCGCCGTGCCCATCATCGTGCTCTCCGGCAGGTCGGGCAGCAGCGACAAGGTCGCTGCCCTCGACGCCGGCGCCGACGACTACGTCACTAAACCGTTCGGCGTAGACGAGCTGCTTGCCCGAATCCGCGCGGTCACCCGGCGGGCAGCCGGGCAGCCCAGCGGCGCGAGCAACCGTGACGATCGGCCGGTGGCAGATCCAGATCGCCGACCGGGTGGCCTGCAGCACCGAAGGCACCGAGCAAGTGCGGCTCACTCCCACCGAGTGGAAGCTGCTGGAGATCCTGGTCCAGAACCCGGGCAAGCTAGTCAGCCAACGCCAGCTGTTGCACGAAGTGTGGGGACCGCAGTACGGCAGCGAGACCAACTATCTGCGCCAGTACATGGCGCAGCTGCGCCGCAAGCTCGAGGACGACCCTTCGCACCCACGTCATTTGCTGACCGAACCCGGCATGGGCTATCGGCTGCACATCGATGACGGAGAGCGGCCCTCCGAAAGTTGATCATCGGCCTTCAAGCGCCAGAGCCGCGCCCACCTGGTCGGCCAGCAGGCAGGCTACCCTGCGCTGCTCGATCGTCGGTCGCGCGACGTGTGACGAGGCAGTGAGCCGAAACTCACCATGCGTGACGCCAGCATTACGAACCACCAAACGCAGCTCGGAATTAGTGGGCAGACCTTGACGATCGACGTCAATCTTGTGCGCACCGAGGGTCACCTCTCCGTCGAGCTCGAGAGTGGGCAGTGGTTGGCTCGTCGCTTCCTGGAAGCGCGCGGCGTCGACATCCAGCACTTCGACCAGCAGTCGTTGGACGTGCTCGATCGCGGCGGCCGCGGGGGCCGAACCGGCACCGATCTGCTCTGCGGCGCTCAGTACACCAGACAGATAGCCCGATTCACGGCTGGCCTTTGCCTGCTGACGACGGCCCCACAAGCAGATCTCGGTGACCGCTACGCCAACAAGTATCAACAGGACGGTGGTCTCGATGTCGGCACGGTCGCTGATGGTGAACCGGCCGTACGGAGCGGTGAGAAAGAAGTCGAACCAGGCCGCACTGGAGGCGGCGGCGAGCAGTCCCGCCAGCCGCAGCCCCGTCGAAGCCGCAGCGACGACTAGCAGGACGAGTATCAGCGCTGCATTGGTGTTATCGATGGCGTCGCGCACCAGAGAAAGCAAGGCGCAGGCGATCAGCGGCGCCAAGACGGAGCCCAGGAGCACGGCGATCCGGTGGCGCTGAAAGAAGCGATCGGCAGGCATGACTCCATGATTCGCGTGCGGAGTCGGTTGAAGGCTCATCCTCATGAAACCCTGACGAGATTCTGACGCCCTTCATGTGGGTTTTCGGGTGTTCGGGAAATCGTCTCGTCGGCGCTGACGGTCACGCCTGCGGTGGGCGCGGGCATGCAGCTGCTCGACGAGGCTGCCCGATGCTCAGCCCCGGACCAGTCACAGCCGATGATCATCGACCTCCTCCTGCTCGTCAAGCGGCTCCAGGTCACGCCCTGACGAGTGTGTGATCACTGCCGTTTGACGTCACTAGCAACGCCGATACTTTCCAGCATGAACAACCTGATGCCCGGCGGAGCTGGCTGATGCTCCACGTACGCCTCATCACCCCACCGGAGTCAACTCCACAGGTGCTGCAACTCCTTGAGACCAGCCCGGCTGTGACGCACCTCTGGGTAAATGAGCAGTCGGCGCGCAAGCCACCGGGAGATGTCGTCAGTTTTGACGTCGCCCGGGAAGGTGCGACCAGCATTCTGGAGGCGTTAAGAGGCTTCGGTTTGGAGCATACGGGCGCAATTGTGGTGGAAAACTTGGACCTCAGCATCTCCGAATCTGCGATCAAAGCTGAACAAGAGACCCCTGGCGAACCGGCGGATGCGGTGGTCTGGGAACAGCTGGAGCAGAGCGCAGGCGAGGAAACCCGGCTTTCCCTCACCTACCTCAGTTTCATGATCGTGGCGACCATGATCGCCGGCATCGGAGTAATGCTCGATCAGCCGATCCTCATTGTCGGAGCCATGGTCGTCGGCCCGGAGTTCGGACCGCTCGTTGCCCTTTGTATCGGCATCGTGACCCGTCGCCGGCAGCCCGCCACCCGCGCGTTGGGCACCCTCGTCCTAGGCTTTGCCGTCGGAATGGCGGCAACAGTGATCTTCACCTGGATCCTGACCGCCATCGGACTACTCAACGAGACCATGCTGATAGCTGAGCGGCCGTTGACGAGCTTCATCTGGCAGCCTGACGCACTCTCCTGGATTGTTGGTTTCCTCGCCGGTATCGCCGGAATGCTCGCGCTCACCTCCGCCAAGTCCGGTGCCTTGGTGGGCGTCCTGATCTCGGTGACGACAATCCCAGCAGCAGCCAACGCGGCGGTGGCGATCGCCTATTGGGTACCGAGCGAGGCAATCGGTTCGGCCATTCAGCTGGTGATCAACTTGTCCGCCATCGCTGTCGCCGGAACGCTCACCTTGCTGGTGCTCAAGGCGCGGGCCGTGCAACTCGCCCGGCCGAGCCCAGAGCGCATTGCCCAGTGAGGGTTGGTCAAGGCCCAGTCGTGATCATCCAAAGCTCCGAACCCAATCCGCCGCCATAACCTGACCTAGATGTCTCTCCCTTACTGTCATTGTGGAGTTGGCCGGCGACTCGGACGCCTTCGAGACCCCGCCTCCATCGTCGGGACAGCGAGGGACTTTCGTGGAAACTCCCGTTGCGAGCTGACGCTTCGCGGTGTCGCGACAGGGAACACCATTGACATTGGCACGCTGACCAAGGACAGGGACACCGTGACCCTGCGTCCTGAAGGCAGCCCTTTGGTGTATCTCTACCCCGACGTCTGCATCGTGCAGATCGCGGCCGGTTAGCCAATCTGAACGAGGGGGTCAGCCCCGAATGAAATCCTCGACGAGTTCCCGTGCTGTGGAGTCGTCGTACTGTACCGGCGGACTCTTCATGAAGTAGGAGCTCGCGCTCAACACCGGGCCCCCGATGCCGCGATCCATCGCGATCTTGCACGCCCGGATGGCGTCGATGATGATCCCCGCCGAGTTGGGCGAATCCCAGACCTCGAGTTTGTACTCCAGCTGCACGGGCACGTCGCCGAAGCCTCGTCCTTCCAGGCGTACGAGGGCATGCTTGCGGTCGGCCAGGAACGGGACGTAGTCGCTGGGACCGATGTGCACATCGGCATCTCGCATCTCATGCGGAACCTGCGAGGTCACCGCCTGGGTCTTGCTGATCTTCTTCGAGTGCAATCGCGACCGCTCCAGCATGTTCTGGAAATCCATGTTGCCGCCGAAGTTGAGTTGGTACGTACGCTCCAGCCGAACTCCACGATCTTCGAACAGCTTCGCCAGGACCCGATGGGTGATCGTCGCGCCAACCTGGCTCTTGATGTCGTCGCCGACGATCGGCACTCCCGCTGCCTCGAACTTCGCGGCCCAGGCAGGGTCGGAGGCGATGAAGACCGGAAGCGCATTGACGAAACCAACGCCGGCGTCTATCGCGCATTGCGCGTAGTACGCATCGGCCTGCTCTGAACCCACTGGCAGGTAAGAGACGAGGACGTCAACCTGAGCCTCTCGAAGGGCACCGACCACATCGACAGGCGCCGCATCAGACTCGGTGATCGTCTGCCGGTAGTACTCGCCGAGTCCGTCGAGGGTAGGTCCACGCTGCACGACGACATCGGTGCGTGGCACTTCGGCGATGGTGATGGTGTTGTTCTCGCTCGCGTTGATCGCGTCAGCCAGGTCGAGCCCCACCTTCTTGGTGTCGACGTCGAATGCCGCCACGAACGCGATGTCACTGATGTGGTAGTCGCCGAACTGCACATGCATCAGTCCCGGCACGTCGTCCTCAGGAGAGGCGTCGCGGTAGTAGTGGACACCTTGGATGAGGGACGACGCACAGTTGCCAACACCGACGACAGCCACCCGGATCGCAGTCACGGCGTGAACTGTAGCGGCATCAGGGCAAGGCAGGCAGCCAACGCCATATGGCGTTCACCAGTGGAACAGCCTGCGCCTCAGTGGTCGACTCAGGTCGTCCGGCCCCGAGTCAATGCCCAGATGGCGGTCGCAACGAACAGGACAATGGCAACGACGGCCAGCCACAGCAGCCCTTTGACCAAGAAGCCCAGGATCGCCAGGACGGCCCAGATCACGAGAATCGCCACGGCGATGGGTTTCATGGCTTGAGCCTAGCCCGGTTCATCGTGCGTCACCCCCGGAACGAGCGGTGCCGACAAGAAGCTGGTGTGGTCGTCGTCGGTGCTCGGTGCTCGGTCTGGGACAACCGCCCGGCCTTTGATGGCTACGGCCCGGGGGTCTGTCCCATCCATGT
Organism: uncultured Actinomycetota bacterium; assembly: GCA_963808495.1. Classification (GTDB taxonomy): domain Bacteria; phylum Actinomycetota; class Actinomycetes; order Propionibacteriales; family Propionibacteriaceae; genus Microlunatus. The sequence continues at coordinate 237,740 of CAWEGC010000007.1, read as the reverse complement.
CCCTGCACCGAGCAGGGAGACCACACGCTCACCTGATCCAGAATGAACCCGAACGGAGGTACCGGTGTCATCTCTCAAGCGCAGCATGCTGCGAACCGGCAACCGGATCGGTGCCTGGCTGTACGGAGTTTCGGATGGACGGCTGTCGAGCGGCAGCACGAAGGTGCTGATGATCACGACGCCAGGTCGGCGAACGGGCAGCCCGCGCTCCACCTGCGTCCGCTATTTCCAGAGCGCCGAGGGCTTCGTTGTCTGGGGTACCGGCTCCGGTTCGAGACAGGATCCCGACTGGTTCCGTAACCTGCGCAAGGCGACGGTGGCCGACGTACAGGTCGGTGCTCGGCGCCTGCAGTGCCGGCCCCGTGAGCTGGTGGCTGCCGAGCGTGACGCGATCTGGCGTGACCTGGTGCTCGCCCGAGCTCCGCAAGTCGCGAGGTACGCCCGCAAGGCAGGTCGGACCATCCCGGTGGCGGTGCTCGTGCCACTCCAGGTCTGATCGGTGCGAATGGTGCCAAACAGCGCGATCTGGACCGGCAAGTGCTCGTCTAGTTCGAGGCGTTGAGGCCTAGGAGGAGGGTGTCTCCCACAAGCCCAGCACGTTGCCCTCCGGATCCTTGAAGTAGGCGAACGCCCCCATGCCCGGGATCGCCGTCCTCGGGGTGACAGTCGTACCGCCCTCGGCTTCCACCTGCTTCAGCGCGTCATCGATAGCGTCCACGTCGATCGTGATCACCGGCGAAGGTGTGCTTTCCGTGCGCTCCATCAGGCCGCCGTTGATCGCGCCCGGTTCGGTAGGCAACTGCGTCTGCGTGTCCACCGGCGTCGTCATCACGGTCGTGTACTCGCCGCCCGGCATCGGTGTGGTTTGCAGTTGCCAGCCGAAGACTGAGCCATAGAAGTTCTTGGCCCGATCTAGGTCTTCTGCCGGAATCTCGAAGTGGACCACTTTGCCGCCCATGACATCCCCCTTTGGATCGATTCCTTTCACTAACCCTCTGACCGTCTCCGGCCGGTGTCAAACCCCAAATCCCGACCGCTGTTGCCGGCCGGTCGTCCGTGACGTTCAGCCGCGCGACGCGGGGGTGATGACCTCAGCCGCGCGACGCGGTTCCCAACACGCGCGCAAGGACGTCTGGCCGGTCGGTCATGATTCCGTCGACTCCGAACCCCAACAAGCGTCGCATCGCCGGCTCGTCATCGATAGTCCAGACGTCCACTCGCAGCCCACGTGAGTGGGCTTCACGTACGAAGCGCGGAGTAACCACGCGCAGCACTCCCTTGTACTTCTCGGGTGGCTGAAGTGCCTGGAATGGCGGGTCGTACAGCTTGTCGATACGCAGGAGATGGAGCAGCCAGAAGATCACGAGTTCAACGGTCGAAGCAGCGGTGGCTACCTTCCCCTGGCTGGCCCGACGAAAGCGCCTGATGGTGCCCAGATTGTCCGACACCACGAGGGTTCGCTCGGCCGCATCGGCGGCCGAGATCTGTTGCCAGACGGATTCCTCGACACCCGCCCGCTCGCCCTTGATCTCAATGTTGAACGGCGCCTCGGGGAACGCCGCGTAGAGCGCCTCCAATGTCGGAATCTTGAGTCCTTTCCCCCGCCAGGGAAAGTCGCGGCCGTCGGTCGTGAACCGGTAGCCGGCGTCGAGGCTTTGTAGTTCGGCCAATGTCTTCTCCACGACAGGGCCCGTGCCATCGGTGATCCGATCCACCACGTCATCATGGATGACCACGATCACCCCGTCGGCCGACGCATGGACATCGCATTCGACGACCCCGCCGCCCATGGCGAAGCCTTCACGGAAACCCTCGATGGTGTTCTCGGGTACGACTTTTGCCCCGCCACGGTGCGCGAAGTTGATCGGCCAGCCGCTCGGCGTGGGCGGCTTGACGACGCGATTCCTGGTCGCGAGCATTCCCACCGCGGCCGTCACCAGCGTCCCGACCAGGGCACCCAGAATGAAAGAGCCCGCGCCAAGCCGGAACTCCCAGATGTTATCGGCGACGAGTGAGGAGTCTCCTTGCTGCTTGATGATCGCGTTACTCATGTGCAAGCCTTTCCGCGAAAGTAGGGGCCTTCTCCCAACGTAGAGCCGGATGGGCTGCAAGCGATACGCACTTCGCCGATGTCGCCTCCTGCGTTTTGGAGCAGCAGGGCGCGGGTAGTTGCCCGGTCATGGCAGATCAGACTCAGCAGGCCGACCCAACCACCCAATATGAGCAGCCCGAGAGCACCGACGAGCAACAACCCCATCCTGGACTTTCGAAAACCATGCAGGACAAGCCAGATCACGGCGAAGAGACCTACCGGGGCGCCGATCGGCTGACTGGCAAGCGCGCGGTGATCACCGGCGGTGACTCCGGCATCGGCCGCGCGGTCGCGTTGGCCTTCGCCCGCGAGGGAGCGGACGTGTTGATCAGCTACTTGGAGTCTGAAGAACGCGATGCCGACGAGACAGTACGGCTCGTTGAAGATGCCGGGCGCAGGGCCGTCCGCTGCCCAGGCGACATCACCAGTGAGAGCACATGTCGAAAGATCATCGACACCGCCGTCTCTGAGTTGGGGGGAATCGACATCTTGGTCAACAACGCCGCTTACCAGATGGCGCAGATGGGCGGCATAGCTGAGATCACGACCCAGCAGTTCGACCGCGTGATGAAGACCAACCTTTACGCCATGTTCTGGCTGTGCAAGGCCGCGATTCCGCACCTGAGGCCGGGCTCCACGATCATCAACACCTCATCGGTGCAAGCCGTTCAGCCCTCGCCGGAACTCCTCGACTACGCCACCACGAAGGCGGGAATCCATAACTTCACCAAGGCTCTGGGGCAGGAGCTGGCGGAGAAGGGCATCCGCGTGAACGCGGTAGCACCGGGCCCGATCTGGACGCCGTTGATTCCCGCCACCATGCCGCCGGAACGCGCCGAAAGCCACGGTGAAAAGGCACCGCTCGGCCGGGCCGGCCAGCCCGCCGAAGTGGCGCCGGCGTACGTGTTCTTCGCTTCCCAGGAGTCCAGCTACATCACCGCAGAGATGCTGGCGGTGACCGGCGGTATGCCTGTCACCTGACCCAGCCGCCGGTGCGACGGGTCTCCTGGGGGCCTGGCGGACGAATCGATCGAGGCAGACCTCCGATGGATACTGGCTGGGTGAAGGCGCCATGGGTGATGCTGATGCTGCTGATCATGGTTTCCTGCAGCGTCGGGTCGCCCACCAGCTCGGAAACGACGAACGCGCCCTCGTCGGTCCCGACGAGCGCGTCGACCCCGTCGGCTTCGCAGAGCGCGGCGGGCCCCAGCCAAACCCCTTCGCAGCGGGCAAGAAAGGCGACGAAGCCGCCCCACCCCATATCGATTCAGGCCTTGATCAACAAGTCGTACGACGGCCACGACCTCAAGCGCGGCCGGCTGTTGGCCGACTTCGGGGCCTACAAGCGATACCTGATCACCTATCGCGGTGATGGTCTGGTGATCTCCGGAGTGATGAACGTCCCGGACGGGAAGGGCCCATTTCCCGTTCTGGTCCTCAACCACGGTTACATCGATCCGGACACCTATTTCCCCGGCCAGGGCATGCCGCGCGAGCACGACTACCTGGCTCGCCACGGCTACGTGGTGGTGCACACCGATTACCGAGGACATGCGTCGTCAGACGACGACAAGGACGTGGACTACGAGCTGCGACTGCCCTACGCCGTGGACACCATCAATGCGGTGAAAGCGGTGAAGTCGTCCAAGCTGCCCTACCTCGACCAGGAAAGGGTCGGCTGGCTGGGTCGCTCCATGGGCGGCAACGTGACACTCACGGCGCTGGTTGCGCAGCCGGGCCTGGTCGATGCCGCGGTCATCTACGCGTCGACCAGCTCGCTGGTCGCTGACAACTGGAAGCAGTTCTACCAGCCGTCGGAGGACCGGGCACGCGTCAACGGACGAATCAAGCGGACCTACGGCCTGCCGAACGACTCGCCTGAGTTCTGGCGCGCTGCATCACCACGGCCGTACTTCGATCGGGTGACCGAGCCGCTGCTGGTCCATCACGGCACCGCGGACGACACCTGCCCGATTCGGTGGTCCGAGTCAACCGTGAAGGCTCTCCGGGCAGCGGGCAAGGACGTCACCTTCGTGAAGTACCGCGGGGAGGGGCACACCTTCGATCAGCAGTGGCGCCGCTCCATCGAGCGCACGGTGGCCTTCTTCGACGATCGCCTTGACTGATTGGCGTTCGGGTGGGTGATACAGGTCAGTGGTCGGTGATCGATCGATTGACTGAAGGTCAGGTGCCGATGTCGCGGCGCCGCAGCCCTGCTCCCGCTACCGCGAGCAGGCCGACGACCAGTGCGCCGATGATCAACAAGGGCGTGGCGGTCATCTCCTGGCCCGGCAGCCTTGGCAGGTTCTCGAACGGCGAGATCTTCAGCGCGGCGTCCGGGAGACCCAGAGCTGGACCCAACCAGGTGATAGCCAGGGCCACGCCGGCCGCCGCCCAGCCGAAGCCGGTGAATCGGGGCGCCACGCCGACCAGGGCGGCGGAGATGGCGATGATCAGCCACGTCGCCGGTATCTGGATCAGGGCGCCCTGGAACGCCTCCCAGAAGCTGAGCGCGCCGTCGGGAACCGTCGTTGAGGCAACCGCGGCGATGGTCCCGCCGCCCAAAATCACCAGCAGCGCGGATCCGCCCAGCGCCATCAGCAGGTGACTGCCAAGCCAACGCCAACGGCTCACCGGGGTCGCCAGCAGCGGCTCGAGCCGACCCTCTGTCTCTTCGGTGCGAGTACGCAGCATGGCGGCCACGCCGTAAAGCACCGCGATCACGCCGATGATCGGCAGGATGGCCGCAACATAGAGGACCGACAGCTGTCCCGTACCACCCATCCGCTCGATGATCTGCCTTGCCTGTTCGTTGTCGCCGATCAGCTCGTCGAACGCGGTGGCGAGTGAACCGAGGATCACCCCGAACGCCACGAAGGCCACCGCCCAGCCGAGGAGCAGCCCACGCTGCATCCGCCACGCCAGCCCGAAGACTCCTTGCAGTGTGGCGGGTGCATTCGCGCGCCCTTCGCGCGGCTTGATCAATCCCATACCCACGTCTCGACGCCGGACGAGCACCGCCGCAAGGCCGACCAGTAGGACGAACAGACCGGCGAACAGCCCGAAGATCTCCCAGCGGTTGCCGGCGAAGGCACGGACCTGGCTGACCCACCCCATCGGAGACAGCCACGATGCCCACGGATGATCGGTGGCGTCGCCCCAGCCACGCAGCACGTAGGCCACACCCAGCGCGGCGAATGCGATTCCATTAGAGGCCCGGGAGTAGGAGCCCAGCTGGACGGCGACCGCCGCCACGGCCGCGAACACCGCTCCGTAGGCGGCGGCAGCTCCCGGCGAAAGCGAAAGAGCCCGATGCGATCGGCTCCGGAGCCGATCAACACCGCAACGATCAGCAGGGCGGCGACGATCATCGTGCCGACGACCACGCCGAGGGCGGCTGCGAGCATCGCATAGCGGCCGACGACGCCGCTGGCCAGCATCTCGGCTCGTCTGGGAGTCCTCCTCGGCTCGGGTATGCCGGACCACAGTCAAGATCGCGAAGATCGCCAGCACCAGGGCCGTATAGAGCCCGACTCGCCATGCGATGAATCCACCGGCGTTCATCAGATCGAAGGCCGGCCCGTACATCAGCGCCAGGGAGGGTGAGGCGCCAAGCTGCGATTGCAAGCCTTGCCGCGACTCCATGGTGGGGTACAGGCCTTCGTACGCGCCGTACGTGGCGGTGCTGATGAATACCGCCACCGCGATCCAGATCAACAAACGGAAGCGATCGCGGCGCACGACGTGCCGCATGAGTGTGATGGTGCCGGCCAGCGAGCCGGCCCTCGGGATGCTCATCGCAGTTCGTCCGCATAGTGCCGCAGGAACAGTTCTTCCAGGGTCGGCGGTTCGGCTTTCAGCGATTCCACCCCGTAGTCGGTGAGCACCTTGAGTGCGCCGTTCATCGCGTCGGTCTCGACGCTGAAGCTGATCTTGTTGCCGTCGACGACCAGATCATGCACTTCCGGCCCCACCTGGAAGTCAACCGGGGAGCCGCTCAGGACGGCGGTCACGGAGGTGCGGGTCAGGTGCCGCAGGTCCTCCAATGTTCCCGTCTCCACCGCCCGGCCCGCGCGGATGATCGTGACCCGATCACACAGTGCCTCGACCTCCGACAGGATGTGGCTGGACAGCAGAACGGTGCGTCCCTCCGCCTTGATCTCGTGGATGGTCCGCTGGAACTCGGCCTCCATCACCGGGTCCAGACCGGTGGTGGGCTCGTCGAGGATGAGCAACTCCGCGTCCGAGGCCAGGGCGGCCACGATCGCAACCTTCTGTCGGTTGCCCTTGGAGTAGCTGCGGCCCTTCTTCCTGGGGTCTAGTTCGAAGCGCTCGAGCAGCTGGTCACGCCGTCTCTTGTTGAGATCGCCACGCAGCCGGCCGAACAGGTCGATCACCTCTCCGCCGGACAGGTTGGGCCAAAGGTTGATCTCGCCCGGGACGTAGGCGATGCGGCGGTGAAGCGTGGCGGTGTCGCGCCAGGGATCGCCGTTGAGCAGCCGGGCCTGGCCGCCGTCGGCCCGCAACAGGCCGAGCAGCACCCGGACGGTGGTGGACTTCCCGGCACCGTTCGGCCCGAGGAAGCCGTGTACCTCGCCGCCTTGGACCTGCAGGTCGAGCGCGTCGAGGGCGTGAGTCTGGCCGAACCACTTGTGCAGCCCGGTCACCGATATGACGGTGGTCATACTTGGAAGGTACCCCCGCTTTTACGGAGTTGTGAATAGTCAGAAGCTTCAGAATATGTATGATGCGTCACATGGTGGCAGCGGACGATCAGCAGCTCGCCGACGCTGCCATTCGGTCGTTCATCGAGCGATTTGCACTGGTGCTGGCCGCTGCCGGGATGCAGCGGATGCCTGCCCGAGCGTTCGCCGCCCTGCTCGTCTCGGAGGATGGCAGCCTGACGGCGCGGGAGTTCGCCGAATTGCTCCGGGTCAGTCCTGCCGCGGTGAGCGGTTCCGTCCGATATCTCGAGAACGCCCGGATGGCACGCCGCGCCCGCCGACCAGGGGACCGTACGGATCATTGGACGTTGGGTGGTGAGTCTTGGTACGAGGCCGTCGGCACCCGGACAGACATCATTGATGCTCTGGCAGCGGCCCTCGACGATGGCTTGGCCGCGGTGCCTGAAGCTAGCCAGGCTGCCGAACGGATGGCCGAGATGCGGGACTTCTTCGCGTTCCTCGGCGAGGAGATGCCTCGGGTCATCGCCCGCTGGCGTGCCTCACGTTCGATGGCAAGCAACGGAGCCGACGACGGGCAACACTGGCCAGGAGACGGTACGGCCCAACCGTCCGATGAATAGGCATCGGACCGGCCAGCGTCGTCGCCAGGGAAAGCTTGGAGCGAGCGTCACGGTGTTCACGGCGAGCTCGGCCGACCAACTGTGGCGGCGGTGACCGATGCAGACCTTTACGCCGTACAGCGACTTCCAGGCGACGGCACGCGCCCTCGACACCAAGCGCCTGGGCAAACAGCGGGTCGAGGTCATTCAGATCGTCCGCGCCCTGACCGTACCCGGGTATGCCTGGGCGACTCATCCCGCAGTGCTGATGTGGAAGGGGTACGAGGAAGCCCTCGGCCGTTATGGCCTGACGATGTGCGAGGTCTGGACAGAGCGCGGGTTCGGCGACACCTGCGCGAACACGATCATCCAGGACCTGCGGACCTTTGGCATCGACTCCATCCGCAGTGCCGGAGAGCTGGCCACGGCAGGCGCTCTCCCGAGTTGGCTGTTCGATCCGGAACTGTTGCGCAGTCACCAGTCCGCGCTTGTGCGCAAGGATCCCGAGCATTACCGACAGCGGTTCCCCGATGTGCCCGACGACCTCGACTATGTCTGGCCGGTCCGCTCCACGGTGGTGATCGAGCGTGAGCTGCGTAAACAGGAAAACGCCCAGCGCCGGGAGCAGCGGAGGCTGGAAAGGCTGGCCATCGAGGCCGCCAAGGAGCGTCGGCGGCGCAGCCTTGCGGCGAAGCGAGGGTGGAAGACCCGGAAAGGCCAGGACGTAGCGGGGGAGTTTCAGGCCGGCGGCTGAACTTGCGCGGCGCCCAGGTCACCGACGGGCCGGCCCAGCCCGTTGATCATCGGACTCAAGCGCAGCTCACCCAGCGCCGATTCTCGGCCGACTCGGCCAGGGCGTCGACCAGCTGGGCAGCCCGTACGGCGTCGTCGATGGTCGCTCCCCGGGGTGTTCCGGTGACGATCGATTCCACGAGGTGATGGGCCTCGATCACCTTGAGATCGTCATAACTCATCGAAATGCCAGAGCCAGGCTGAAAGAGCCCGAACCCACCGTCGCCCGGCGCCACGTAGTGAGTGGCGTAGGAGGCGTTCTGATAGTCCTGGTCAAGGCATACCCGCAGCTCGCCCATCCGGCGGAAGTCCCAGGCGAGCGCCCCCCGCTCCCCGTGGATCTCGATGCCGTAGGTGCATTGCTCGCCGACCGCCGTTCGGCTCGACTCCAGCGTGCCGCGAGCGCCACCGGCGAACCGAAGCAGGGCACAGACGTAATCCTCGTTCTCGACCCGTCCCATCTTGCTCGCCCGTGCCGCGTGAGAAGTGGGACGCCGCACCGCTGACCTGCGGTCGCTCCGGGATGAAGATCGCGCTGTCGCACACCACGTCGGTGATCTCGCCGACGACATAGCGACCAAGATCAACACCATGACTGACCAGGTCGCCGAGGACGCCCGATCCGGCCCAGTCGTTCCGGAATCGCCAGCTCAGCGCCCCCTCCGGATGCGCGGCGTAATCAGCCAGGAGCCGAGTGTTGACGGAGGTGACAGCCCCGAGACGGCCGTCGGCGATCAGCTGACGAGCCAGCTCGATCGGCGGGCGCATTCCGGTAGTTGAACCCAGCCGCGGACTGCACGCCCGCAGCGTGGACGGCGTCCGCGATCTCGGCCGTTTCGCCTGCGTGGCGGCCCGCCGGCTTCTCCACCCAGATGTGCTTTCCCGCTTCGGCCGCGGCGACCGCGACATCGCGGTGGATGAAGTTCGGGCCAGTGATACTGACCAGGTCAAGGTCATCGCGCTCGATCAACTCATGCCAGTCGTCGTGAATGGCGGTGAAGCCGAATGCCGCCACCGCGTGCATCAGCCGGTCATCGGCAGCGGTGTCGGCGACCGCCACCAGGACCGGTTGGAGGGCTGAGTCGAGGTAATGGTGGCGTAGCCGGGCGTAGGCGCGGGCGTGTGCGTTGCCCATCCAGCCGAGGCCAACGATGCCGACCCGTAACGCACCGGTCATGGCAGGAGTAGAACACAAGCATGGACAAAGTGGTCGGGAGTGCACGTGACGCCGTCGCCGACATCGGATCTGGGTCATCGTTGGCGGTCGGCGGGTTTGGTCTGTGCGGGGTACCAAGCGTGTTGATCAGCGCGCTCTTGGAGTCCGGCGTCGGGGAGCTGGAGGTGGTGTCGAACAACTGCGGCGTCGACGGGTGGGGCCTGGGCCAGTTGCTGCTGACCCACCAGATCCGGCGAATGGTGTCGTCCTACGTCGGGGAGAACAAGGAGTTCGCCCGGCAGTATCTGGCGGGCGAGCTCGAGGTGGAGCTGACGCCGCAAGGCACTCTGGCCGAGCGCTTGCGGGCAGGCGGCTCCGGGATTCCGGCGTTCTACACCGCTACCGGAGTAGGGACCCAGGTGGCCGACGGCGGATTGCCCTGGCGCTACGGCCACGATGGCTCAGTGCTGCTGGCCTCGCCAGCCAAGGAGACCCGGACGTTTGCGACGCTGGACGGCGAGAAGAGCTTCGTCCTGGAGCGCGCCATCGTCTGCGACTTCGGCCTGGTCCGGGCCTGGCGTGGTGACCGGCACGGCAACCTGATCTATCGGACATCAGCACGCAACTTCAATCCGATGGCCGCCATGGCGGGCAAGATCACGATCGCCGAAGTGGAGGAGCTGGTCGACCCCGGTGATCTTGACCCGAACTCGGTCCACACTCCAGGGGTCTATGTGCACCGGGTCCTTGCCCTGACCCCAGAACAAGCAGCGGACAAGCGGATCGAGCGCCGCACCGTCCGGCCGCGTCCGGTGTCCGTCGCTGCAGGCCCCGGGCCGCTCGAGGGGCGGGCGCGATCATGAGCTGGACGAGGGAGGAGATGGCCGCGCGGGCTGCTGCGGAGCTCACTGATGGCAGCTACGTCAACCTCGGGATCGGACTGCCGACCCTGGTGCCGAACTACGTCGCCGACGGCGTGGAGCTCGTCCTGCAATCCGAGAACGGGCTGCTGGGAGTCGGCCCGTATCCGTATGAGGGCGAGGAAGACCCCGACTTGATCAACGCGGGCAAGGAGACGGTCACCTTGCGCCGTGGCGCCTCAGTCTTCGACTCGGCCGACGTCCTTCGGCATGATCCGTGGGGGCAAGATCGACGCCGCCATCCTGGGCGCCATGCAAGTATCCGAGCACGGCGACATCGCCAACTGGACGATTCCCGGAAAGATGATCAAGGGCATGGGTGGCGCCATGGACCTTGTGCATGGCGCCAAGCGGGTGATCGTCATCATGGAGCACGTGGCCAGGGACGGTTCGTACAAGATCGTTCACGAGTGCAGCCTGCCCTACACCGGCCGCGGCGTCGTGCAGCGCATCATCACCGACCTCGGCGTCCTGGACGTCACCGCCGATGGGCTGCGCTTGATCGAATTGGCACCCGGAGTCAGCGAAGACGAGATCCGCAGCAAAACCGAACCGACGATCATCTGACTGTCAGCGGAAGGGAAGGCCACCATGGCCGTACGCGTAAACGGCATCAGCATCTCCATCGACGGTTACGCCGCTGGGCCTGATCAAAGTCTCGAGAATCCGCTCGGCGTCGGCGGCGAGCGACTGCACGATTGGCTCGTCGCCACTCGCATGTTCCACGAGATGAGTGGCGAAGACGGCGGGAGTGAGGGGGTCGACGACCAGTTCGCCGCCGGACTTCGGACGGGGATCGGCGCGACGATCATGGGCCGCAACATGTTCGGACCGATTCGTGGCGAGTGGCCCGACGAGGACTGGACCGGCTGGTGGGGTGACAACCCGCCGTACCACAACGACGTCTTCGTGCTCACCCACCATCCGCGGGACCCCGCGGTCATGGAAGGAGGTACGACGTTCTACTTCGTCACCGACGGAGTGGAAAGCGCACTTGACCGCGCGCTCCGAGCAGCGGGTGATCAGGACGTCTTGATCGCGGGCGGTGCGTCGGTGATCCGGCAGTATCTGCGACTCGGCCTGATCGACCAGATGCATCTGGCCTATGTGCCGATTCTGCTCGGTGGGGGTGAGCGAATCTTCGATCGACCCGGCGACGGGGCGGACCGCTACGAGTGTCTGGGATTCGTGCCGACCGAGGCAGCGATTCACACCCGGTTCGCCAGAAAGTCGGATCGCTGATCTCGAACAACTGGCCCAACGAGAAGTGACCTGCGGTGCGGCGGCAGCTCGCCAGCGGCAGGTCACCGCCCCTGATCGCTGGCGGTGCTCCGAAGGGCTAGCTGATCGACACCGGTAAGCGGAGCGGCCCCCGCAAGGTCGTGCCTGGCCGCATCTCCAAGGGCCCGGCCGCTCGGAGATCAGGGAATCGCTCCGCCAACGCCCGGAGAGCCATCGCGAGCTCCATCCGGGCCAACGGCGAGCCGAGGCAGTAGTGAATGCCGCCGGAGAACGCCAGGTGTTCGGCCGGAGACTTCCGCGTGATATCGAAGCGGTTGGGTTCCGGGTAAACCTCGGGATCGCGGTTGGCGGCGGCCAATAGCGTAATGATCCACTGGTTCTTTCGTACCGGCACGCCACCGACTTCGGTGTCGATATGTGCGATACGGACGATCTGCTGAACCGGTGGATCGAAACGCAGCACCTCCTCGGCCACCGCGGCTGCTCGGTCGGGCTCCTTGACCAGAAGCTCCCACTGCTCCCGATCGTCGAGTAGCCACCGCACGCCGCTGCCTATGGCGTTGACCGTCGTCTCAAAGCCGGCGACCAGCAGCAGGCGTACCAGGGGGCCGAGTTCGGCGGCGGTGATCTTGTTCCCCTGCTCGGCCAGGAGTGCGGACACGAGATCATCGCCTGGCTCCTCCGCGCGCCTCACCAGCAGCTCGTCGAAGGTCTTGCGAAGCTCAGCGTCGGCCACGGCCAAGCTACGGGCCTGGCCCAGCGACCACACGCCGTCCAACGCGCGGGCAATCGTCGAGCCAATCCGCCGGAACTTCTCCGAATCCTCTGGCAGCCCGAGCAGGCGGGTCATCACCGCGATCGGCAGCGGCGCCGCATAGCGCGGCCATCAGATCGAATTCGCCCAGGGTCTCCGCGCGGTCAAGAAGGCGACCGACCGCAGACTCGACCAACGCGCGGTAGGACTCCATCCGTCGGGGGGTGAACGCGGGCGCGGCGAGCCGGCGCAGGCGGGTGTGGTCCGGGGGATTGAGCTGCAGCAGGGAAAGATCCAATACCTCGTTGTGCGCGATGTCGAGGATGTCGTCCTCCGGCGTGACGCCGAAGCTGCGGCTGCGCAGCACATCGTGGCTGATCCGGTAGCTGGTGGTGGTGTAGTTGCCCAGTGGCGTGGACACCATCGGACCGATCGCCCGCATGCGCTCGTAAATCTGGTACGGGTCGGTGTGAATGCTTCGGATAGATCAGTTGGCTGAAGAGATCACCCCGCACCCGGGCCCAGTAGAAGGTTCGGACGCGTTGCGCGTAGGTTCTGCCGACAAACTTCCCGGCCTGGACAGCCTTGCCGGCCTTGCGCGCAGCGGGGGATGGTTGGCTTCGCCAGTCGAGCGCGCGCCTCAGCGCGCTCTGCGTCAAGCGTCTGCGGTGCTGGGGTTACTCGAAGACTGAACGGTCAGCTGACGTCCTCGTCCGATTCGTCGGCCGTCCCTGCGACGTCAGCCGGATCGACGGTGCCCTGAGGGTCATCCTCCACGGAGAGGCCGCCGTACTCCTCCGGGTCGTTCATGTCGCCGGTCTGGTTCTCGCCGGCTGGATTGGGATCGTAGGTTTCGTTGGACATGCGACCTCCTGGCTCGGCATCGGTGCCGCTTCCATCGTGGCACGGCCCAAAACCCCCGCGGCTAGGGATTGGGTGCACTCCGTCGCCCGGGCCAGCTGCTAGATTCGGGATGTGCGTGGTATGCGTCGGCGGGCCGTGAGACATCAACCGATCGAATCTGCTCAGCCGCGGGCCTTGCTCAGCTGGGCTCAAGCCCCGATGGTCGGAACGAACGTTCACGTTCGTTCCTCACGCGCTACGCCGGTTGCTACGGATGCAGAGCGCATGCAACGAACGTGAACGTTCGTTGCCGTCAGGCACCATCGGTGGCACTGTCGCCGAGGAGGGTGCCCGCGTGGTCGGGCACGTACGTGGACTGCTCGCGTGGGGGGCGCTGGTAGTTGCTGGTCGAGGTCAGTCGCTGTGGCAGTTCGACGTCTGGTGCCGGCACCTCCTCGTACGGGATCGTCGACAGCAGGTGACTGATCATATTGAGCCGCGCATGTTTCTTGATGTCGGATTCCACCACGAACCAAGGGCTCACCTTGGTGTCGGTGTGGACCATCATCTCGTCCTTGGCGCGCGAGTATTCCTCCCAGCGGTTGATGGACTCCAGGTCCATGGGGCTCAGCTTCCACCGCCGCAACGGGATCCTCGTGACGGGACCGAAAACGCTTCAGCTGCTCAGCATCGGACACCGAAAACCAGTACTTGCGCAGCAGGATGCCGTCGTCGATCAACATCTGTTCGAAGATCGGCGTCTGGTGCATGAATCGCACGTACTCCTGCCGCGTGCAGAAACCCATCACCTTTTCCACACCGGCCCGGTTGTACCAGGAACGGTCGAAGAGCGCGATCTCGCCTTTGGCTGGCAGCTGGGCGATGTAGCGCTGGTAGTACCACTGGCCTTTCTCGCGCTCCGTCGGGGTCGGCAGAGCGGAGATCCGGGCTACCCGCGGATTCAGATACTCGCTGATCAGCTTGATCGTGCCACCCTTGCCGGCGGCATCACGGCCTTCGAAAATGACGACGATCCGGGCACCGGTGGTTTTGGTCCATTCCTGCATCTTCACCAGCTCGGTCTGCAGCCGGAAGAGCTCGGCTTCGTAGACCTTGGCGGACACCTTCGGCCGCTTGGCGGTGTCCTTCTTGCCCTTCTGGTCGGCTTTGCCGTCGTTGCCCTTCGCCATGGCCCTGACGCTAATCGATCACCACGTGGCTCACCGGTGCGGGTAGCCGGACGTCCGCTCGCCGAGAAATCGATGACTTCTTGTCGGTGCGAAGGTCTACCGTTGAAAATCCGCGTCGAGGAATAGGAAGAGATGTTGACCACCGTCGAAGGGACCGCAAAGCCGACGCTGCCAGCTCACGCACGCACCGTCATCGCCACTCTGCTGGTTGCCGCCTTCGTCGTGATTCTCAACGAGACGATCATGGCCGTCGCCCTGCCGCGGCTGATGGTCGACCTCGGCATCTCGGCCAGCACTGTCCAATGGTTGACGAGCGCGTTCCTGCTGACGATGGCCGTGGTGATCCCGACGACCGGCTTCCTGCTCGAACGCATCGCCACCCGAACGGTCTTCCTGCTTGCGATGTCACTGTTTTCGCTCGGCACGTTGGTGGCGGGCCTGGCGCCGGGCTTCTGGCTGCTGCTGATCGCCCGCATCATCCAGGCCTCAGGCACAGCGATCATGGTGCCGCTGCTGATGACGTCGATTCTCACTCTGACGCCGATCCAGCGGCGCGGGGCCGTCATGGGCAATGTCAGCATCGCCATCTCGGTGGCCCCGGCGATCGGGCCGACGCTGTCCGGGCTGATTTTGCAGTTCCTACCGTGGCGCTATCTCTTCCTGCTGGTGTTGCCGGTCGCGCTCGCATCCTTGATCATCGGCGCTCGCACCCTGGTGAACGTCGGTGAACGGGGCAACCAGCGGTTGGACATCCTGTCGGTGCTGCTGTCCATTCCCGCGTTCGGTGGCATTGTGTACGGACTCAGCAAGATCGGCACCAGTTCCGGCGGTGGGATCGGACCGGCCGCAGTCGCATTGACCATCGGGTTCGTGTGCCTGCTCGCGTTCGGCTGGCGCCAGGTCCGGCTGCAGCGGGACGCGGACCCCTTGCTGGATCTTCGGGTCTTCAAGATCGCCATGTACAGGCTCAGCCTGTTCATCCTCTGCCTGGCGATGGGCGCGATGCTGGGGGCCTTCATCCTGCTGCCGATCTATCTGCAGAGCGTCCGCGGCTTGAGCTCGTTGGCGACCGGTCTGCTGTTGCTACCGGGCGGCTTGCTGATGGGCTTGCTGGCACCGGTCGTCGGCAAGATCTTCGACCGGCACGGCCCGAAGGTACTGGTTCCGCCAGGTGCAGCGCTGATTGCGGCGACGATGCTCGTGCTGACGCGCGTCGATCAGAACACGCCAGTGTGGTTGCTGATCGGAACTCACATGATCTTGGCGCTCGGCCTTGCGTGCCTCTTTACGCCGACGTTCACCACCGGCCTCAATCCGTTACCACCCTCGCTCTACTCCCACGGCAGCGCGGTCATGGCCACGCTGCAGCAGGTGGCCGGCGCCGCAGCGACGGCCTTCTTGGTGACGATCATGTCGACTCGTACGGCGAGCCTGATCTCGAGCGGGCAGCCCGCCACCACTGCACTGACGATTGGTTTACAGACATCCTTCGCTGTCGTGGCAGGTCTGGCCGTCGTCGCACTCGTGCTGGCTCTGTTCCTCAGAAATCCCAAGCCCGCCGTCGGACCGACGGAGTCGGTTGCCGCTCCCGATTCAGCGCACGACCTTGATGTTGAACTTCGCGCCGCCGAGCGCCATGAGCAGCCGCAGCCATAACGGCAACCACATCTCCATGCCCCTGGCGGCGGTCAGGTCGCCAAGATCCATCACATCGGTCCAGCCCAGATCTGCCGCGACGCCGGCCACGGTCGCACGGGCATCGGCGTCATTGCCCGCCACGAAGATCGTGCTGTCTCCTTCGCCGAGGTCGCCGGGATTGACCATGACGGCAGCCGTCATGGTGTTGAAGGCCTTCACTACCTTCGTGCGGGGGAAGGCGCGTTGCAACTGCTCGGCCAGCGAGTCGGTGTTCGAGACGAAAAGCGTCGGCGGGAACCCTCCGGAGTGGTCCAAGGCGTTCGAGACGTCGATCAACACCTTCCCGGCCAGCGCGTCATCTCCAACCGCCCGCAAGGCATCGAGGGATGCTTCTCCGCTGGTGGCGTTGACGAATAGCTCCGCACCCGTACCGACTTCGCCGTAGCTGCCCAGTGACAGCGATGTCGCCTGCCACTCGTCTCTGGCCCGAGTGCGTGCTGGATCGCGGGTGCCCAGCACGATGTCGTGCCCGACTTTGGCCAGACCCTCACCCAGCGTTCGGCCAACTGTGCCTGTTCCGATCACCGCGATGCGCACACGTCGATCCTGTCAGACTGGTGCGACGGCAGAAGGGAGGACTATGGCGCCACAGAAGGGGATTGCCATCGTCACCGGAGCGGGGAGTGGGATTGGTGCCGCAGCGGCCACGGCCTTGGCGGCCGACGGCTGGCAAGTTGTGGTCGCCGGACGGCGACGCGATCCACTTGATGAGCTGGCCGACGACCATCCCGAGCTCCACCTTGACGCGGTGCCGACGGACGTGACCGACGAGGAGTCGGTGCGGGCGTTGTTCCGCACCACCGTTGAGCGGCATGGACGGCTCGACCTGCTCTTCAACAATGCAGGCACCGGCGGCCCCAAGGGCGACCTCGACATGATCAGCTTGGCGGATTGGCAGGCCTGCCTCGCGGTCAACCTCACCGGCGCTTTCCTCTGCACCCGGGAGGCGTTCGGACAGATGCGACGGCAGACGCCGGGCGGTGGACGGATCATCAACAATGGGTCGATCTCAGCTCACGTCCCCAGACCGCATTCGATCGCGTACACGGCGACCAAGCACGCGATCAGTGGACTGACCAAGGCCACGGCCCTCGACGGTCGCCCACATGACATCGCGTGCGGGCAGATCGACATCGGTAATGCCGACTCAGAGATGACAGACCAGATGGCCATCGGCGTGCTGCAGGCCGACGGCAGCGTCCGTCCGGAGCCCCGGATGCAGCTGGCCGACGTGGCCAAAGCCGTGGTCTATATGGCCGGTCTTCCACTTGACGCCAATGTGGCCACGATGACCGTGATGGCCACCAAGATGCCGTACGTCGGGCGGGGCTGAGGTGACCGGACCGTTTCAGCCTGCGCTGTGGGAAGCAGTGACCGGCTTCGAATTCAGCGACATCACTTACCATCGCGCGGTCGGCCTGCCGGTGGTGCGGGTGGCGTTCAACCGACCCGAGGTGCGAAACGCCTTCCGGCCGCATACCGTCGACGAACTCTACGCGGCACTTGATCACGCGCGGAGCTCTGCCGACGTAGGCGCTGTGCTGTTGACCGGCAACGGGCCGTCGCCAAAGGACGGTGGCTGGGCATTCTGCAGCGGCGGTGATCAACGGATCAGGGGTCGCAGCGGTTATGCGTACGCGGAGAGCGACAAGCCAGACGGCGTAGGTGCCGCAGCGATGGGTCGGCTGCACATTCTGGAGGTCCAGCGGCTCATCCGCTTCATGCCCAAGGTGGTGATCGCTTTGGTGAATGGCTGGGCTGCGGGCGGGGGCCACAGCCTGCATGTGGTGTGTGACTTGAGCTTGGCCAGCTCGGAGCATGCTCGCTTCAAGCAGACCGACGCGGACGTCGGCTCATTCGACGGCGGGTTCGGCTCGGCGTACCTCGCCAGGCAGGTCGGGCAGAAGTTCGCCCGGGAGATCTTCTTCCTCGGCCGCACCTACGACGCACAGGATGCCTATCGAATGGGCATGGTCAATGCCGTCGTGCCGCATGACGAGCTCGAGACCACCGGACTTGAGTGGGCCAAGATCATTTGTCGGAAGAGCCCGACGGCGCAGCGGATGCTGAAGTTCGCCTTCAATGCGATCGACGATGGCTTGATCGGCCAGCAGGTCTTCGCCGGCGAAGCCACCCGGCTGGCGTACATGACCGATGAAGCGGTCGAGGGCCGCGACGCCTTCCTCGAGAAACGCCTGCCGGACTGGACCCGTTTTCCGTACTACTACTGACCTTTTGCGGCCTCGACAAGCGTCCGAGCGCGCGCTCCAATCAGCGCGTGGTTGCGCCGGGTGATCCCATTGGTGAGGGCCGGCATAGACGGCCGTCAGTGCGCGAGACCGTAGAGCCGATCACCAGCGTCCCCCAAGCCGGGCACGATGTAGCCGACCTGGTTGAGCCGCTGGTCGAGACCCGCGAGCACCACGGTGCACGTCACGTGAAGATCGTCGAGCAGCTCCGTCATCCGTGCGATGCCCTCCGGAGCAGCTATCAAACAGATACAGGTGATGTGGTCAGCACCGCGTCGAACGAGATACTTGACAGCTGCCGACAACGTGCCGCCCGTGGCCAGCATGGGATCGAGCACATAGCACTGCCGCCCCGAGAGGTCGGACGGCAGGCGCTCGGCGTACGTCGAGGCATGCAGCGTGACCTCGTCGCGCACCAGGCCGACGAACCCCACCTCAGCGGTCGGCATCAACCGGGTCATCCCTTCGAGCATCCCGAGTCCCGCGCGCAAGATGGGAACGACGAGTGGACGGGGCGACGACAGTTTGACGCCGAGCGCGGGCGCCACCGGCGTTTGCACGGTCACCGGGATGACGCGCACATGGCGCGTCGCCTCGTATGCCAGCAGCGTGACCAGTTCTTCGGTCAGTCGGCGAAAGGTGGGTGAGTCGGTGGTCGTGTCGCGTAGCGCGGTCAGCTTGTGTGCCACCAGGGGATGGTCCACGACAGTCAGTTCCACGCCAGCACCGTAGCGATCCAATCAGCGACTTCGGTATCCCACGTCGTGCGCCATGCCGACTTCTGACACGATAGATGGGCGCATTTTGCGGGACCTCGTGAGGAGGGATGATGCCGGACTTCGATGACGACGAGTACGAGTCGTTCGACCTGGAAGAGTCTGGCGACGACTCCGACGCCGTGGCTGATGCCGTCGATCTAGATGGCCCCGAGGATGACGATCTTGACGACGCCGCGCCGGACGAGATCGACTTCGTCCTCGCCGCCTACCGCGAGGACGGGCAGCCGATGGTGCAGGCCCTGGCGGCCGACCTGGCCAATGATCTTGAGGAGCTCATCGTTCAGCTGCGCCGGCTGCCCGGCGATGCGGGTGCCGTGGGCTTCGTGAGCCTGGTCGAGGAGGTGTTCGTGATCGCGCGGGTTCGTGGCCAGCACGTCCAACTGCTGCTCTCCGATGGCGGCGCGGCCACCGAATGGCCGATAGCCCGTGATGTCGCCGACATGCTTGGCGAAGAGATCCCCGACCCTGACGACGAAGAGGCTGAACCGATGGGTGATCTTGGCATCCTCGCCGACCTCGGCGTCAGCGACTTCGACATGGGCACGACCATCGACAACCTCGACCTGAGCAGCGACCAGATGTTGATCGAGATCGCGGAGAAGATCAAGATAGGGCCGCAGTTTCGTAAGGCAGCCGAATCTGCCTTCCCAGCCTGAGCTGGCATGCCGAATCCCTGGGAAGCCGCAATGCGGCTCGCCCTCAACGAAGCCCGGGCTGCTGCACACCACGACGATGTACCGGTGGGCGCCGTTCTGCTGGATCCTTCCGGAGCCACGGTTGCGGCCGCGGGTAACGAACGGCAACTCTCCCAAGATCCCACGGCGCATGCGGAGTTGCTCGCCCTCCGCCGAGCTGCGGAAACTCAGGGCTCGTGGCGTTTGACTGATCACACCTTGGTGGTGACGCTCGAACCGTGCACCATGTGCGCCGGGGCACTGGTGCTCGCGCGAGTTAGCCGGCTGATTTTCGGCGCCTACGACGCCAAGGCAGGAGCGGTTGCCTCACTCTGGGACGTCGTACGCGATCCCCGCCTCAACCATCGCGTCGAGGTTCGCGGGGGTGTTCTCGAAGCCGAGTGCGGCGCGTTGCTCCGCGACTTCTTCGCTGCCCGCTGAGGGACTCCGGCCAGTTATGGCGCCTGGCTCATTGACGTGTTCGGCCGGTGCCCAGCATTAGCCCGGACCCCGCACCACTCAGAGATCGTGCGGAGTCCAGGTCAGGCGCACGAAGGGACAGAGAGTTCTCCTGGGTGAACCGATTCGCCCATGCCTGCGGCGGCAGGTAATCTCACCGGCGGTGGCGTGTCTGAGCGGCCTAAAGAGCGCGCCTCGAAAGCGCGTGAGGTGAAAGCCTCCGCGGGTTCAAATCCCGCCGCCACCGCCAGCCTGACCAGGCCAGACGCCGGCCCGCCACAAGGTGGATGCCGGCGTTCGAGGTCTTGGTCTCACCTTTGGTCTCATCTGGCTAGATTTCGTTCGTTTGCGCTGTTTGGGCTCGACCAGTGAACTGGACGGCGCTGTCGAGGGAGAGGGTGTCTGCCATGCCGGCTTCGTCGATGATCAACAAGGTCGTCGGCCCGATCGAGGCCGCACAGTCGGGCAGGTCGCCGTGGTCCAGTGACCAGCTCTACAAGATGCTCACCCGGGGACGGGCCGCCAACCAGCTCTACTTACAGGTCGTCGGCGTCGGCGACCCGCACAGCGTCATTCGACCCGACACGGTGGCACCGCGCACGCCGACCGAGACCCTGCAGCTAATCCTTGCCCGCGACGATACGCCCGCCTCGGCCACCACCGTGCTGGGAGAACGAAGCGACCCGGCTGCCCGGCTGTTTGATGCCGTCCAGCGTTACACCGATGGCGTTCATGTGGCGGCCATGCAGCTCATTGGACCCCAGATCGTGCAGATGCTCGACGGCCAAGCCGACCAGATCGGCCCTGAACCGGCGAGCCGTCGTGGCCGACCCTGCGGGCACGTCTGCTCGGT
Source organism: uncultured Actinomycetota bacterium (assembly GCA_963808495.1). Lineage (GTDB taxonomy): Bacteria > Actinomycetota > Actinomycetes > Propionibacteriales > Propionibacteriaceae > Microlunatus. Next base: position 216,755 of record CAWEGC010000007.1, on the reverse strand, counting down.
TTGGCGGCGGAGACCGGTGAGCACCCGCTCCTCCACCTGGCGACGGTGGCCGCCGGTCGCGAACTCCACACCGCAGCAGACATGGCTGCCGTGCTGGATTGGCGCCTCTCAGAACTCGCACCCACCGACACAGGGCCGCTGCCCTGGCTCCCCGGTATTCCGGAGGCGCTTCATGATCATCCCGTGTGGGGTCAATATCTGGCGAAGCGGTCCCAACTAGTCACCGGCCTCGCCAACCAGGTCCGAGGTCACGCCGGCCAAGCCGCAACTCGGCCTGTGTGGGCGCCGGGCAGCTACCCGAACCTTGCAACTGTGGACGTACAGGGTTGGGCCGGTCTGCTGGGTACCGTTGTGATCGTCCCCGTCGTCGGATTCTGGCTGGGGCGGTCGTACTGGGCGTGGACGGGAACCCGCAGATCGATCGTGCCCACTCAACGCGTAAACCGCTCGAGACCGAGCGTCGGGCGGCCGTGGCGCTCTTCGCAAGTCAGAGAGGCTCAGCATCTGGCCCTCGCGTCGCCCCTGCCCGCCTGTCCCGCGCGGGGGTTTCACCCGCGCCGGGTGATGCCGCCACGGCTGTGGTGCTTAGCGTGGGGTCAGAGGGGAGGCTGCGATGACAACGACTAATCCCCCAACGCCAGCAGCGTTCACCAACGATGACTTCGCTGCGAGAATGAGTCGCGTCGCGAGCTCCGCTGCGGAGGAGGGCCTCGCCGGAGTCATTGTTACGCCCGGTCCGGACTTGGTCTGGCTCACTGGGTACCGTCCGACCGCGATCACTGAGCGGCTGACGATGCTCGTGCTCTCACCGGACAAAGAGCCGACCCTCCTTGTTCCAGTCCTCGAGCGGCCGGACGCCGAGGCTGCCGAGGGCGCGGGCAGCGCCTCGCTCGTGACTTGGGAAGACGGCACCGACCCCTACGAGGTCGCCAGACCATTACTCCGACCAGAGGGGGAATTCGGCATCTCTGACTCTGCCTGGGCGATGCATTTGCTCGGCCTGCAACGAGTGCTACCGAAGTTGAGCTACCGATCGGTTACCGAGATTCTCCCGATGATGCGTGCGGTCAAGGACAACAACGAACTCATGCGGCTCGCCGCCGCCGGGGCTGCAGCGGACTCGACCTATGGCGAGATCGTGCACCGGCGTTTCGCCGGTCGGCGCGAGACCGAGGTCGCAGCCGATCTTGCTGATCTGCTTCGGGAATTCGGCCATGAACAGGTCGACTTCACCGTCGTCGGGTCTGGTCCCAACGGGGCCAACCCGCATCACGAGGCGGGGGACCGGCTGATCGAGCCTGGTGACGCGGTCGTCTTGGACTTCGGAGGCCTACGGTACGGCTACGGCTCAGACACCACTCGTACGGTCTGCGTCGGGGAACCTACCTCGGAGATTCGAGAGGTGCACGATGTCGTCCGGCTGGCCCAGCAGGCAGGTGTGGATGCGGTACGGCCGGGTGTGAGTTGCCAAGAGATTGACCGGGCAGCGAGGAAAGTCATCACGGATGCGGGATATGGTGATCAATTCATCCATCGCACAGGCCATGGGATCGGAGTCACTACTCATGAGCCGCCGTACATGGTCGAGGGTGAAGAGCAGCCGCTCGTACCGGGCATGTGCTTTTCCGTCGAACCGGGAATTTATCTCGCGGGCAGGTTCGGGGTCCGGATCGAGGACATCGTCACGGTCACCGCAGATGGCGGGCGACGGCTGAACAACACCGACCATGGACTGCGCGTCGTCGAGTAGTTCAGGCGGAAGGCCGAATAGATTTCAAGTGACGTCACACTCCGTCAGAGTTCACCCCAGGAGGGTGAGGCGCGGCAGTCGAACGCGGTGCACGCTCGTGGCGTCCCGGGGTAGCTCTTTAGTTAGAGAGGCCGATGATGATGGCGCGTCGCACGCGGCAGTTGATTCCTGAGGACGATCCTCCCAAAGCTTTCTCGTGGAGGTGGGCGTCATGACGGCCATGGACGTTCCGGCAGAAGGGGCTTCTGACAAGGCTGCTGAGAAGGCAGTGGCTCGTCGCAAAGCGGTGACCTACATCTCCTGGGTAGCCCTGGCCTTGATGACTACCTCGTCGGTGGCGAGCCTGCGTCCGGCACCAACCATGGCCGTCTACGGTCTGGCCTGCATCTTCTTGTACCTCGTCCCGGCCATCATTTTCCTGGTGCCTACATCCTTGGTCTCCGCAGAGCTGGCTTCGGGTTATGAGGGCGGCGTGTACAACTGGGTGGCGCGCGGCATCTCCAAGCCGATGGGCTTCTTGGCGGTCTGGTGCCAGTTCGCGATGACCATCTTTTACTACCCGACGCTGCTTGGGTTCGTTGCGAGCACCCTGGCCTACGTCATCAATCCCGAGCTTGCCTCCAGTGGTGTGTGGACCGCGATCGTCATCGTGGTCGTGTACTGGACTGGGGTCTGGGTCTCTTCGCGGGGGACCAAAGGCGTCGCCGGACTAGCCAGCGGTGGTTTGATCATCGGGACCCTGATCCCTGGTGCGGTGCTGGTCATCCTTGGGGTTGTCTTCCTCGGGCAGGGCAACCCCTCGGCGGCGCCGATGACGGCAAGCAACCTGCTGCCGGCATGGGCCGGGCTGGCGAGCCTGGTGCTCATCGTCAATAACTTCTTGTCCTACTCGGGCATGGAGATGAACGCGGTGCACGTCTCTTCGCTCCGCGAACCAGGTAAGGAGTTCCCAAAGGCGATCTTCTTCGCCTCGGGACTGGTGATGTTGATCTTCATCCTGCCCGCCCTGGCGATCAGCTGGGTGGTGCCGGCCGAGCAGCTCTCCCTCACCGCCGGGATCATGCAAGCCTTCGAGGCCATCTTCGCGAACTTCGGTATTCAGTGGCTGACCCCGATCTTCGGCATCATGATAGTGACCGCCTCGCTGGGCGGGATGTTGACCTGGCTGGCCGGGCCGTCAAAAGGCCTGCTGCTCATCTCGCGGCAGGAGGGATACCTGCCACCGTTCCTACAGAAGATGAACAAGAACGGCGTCCAGCAGAACATCCTGGTCGCCCAAGGCGTGATTACGACCCTGATCGGATTGGGATACGCGCTCGTCCCGACCGTCTCGAGCGCGTACTGGATCTTCTCGGTGATCACCACCCAGGTCTATCTGATCATGTATCTGCTGATGTTTGTGGCGGCTGTCCGGCTACGTCGCAAGGAGCCCGACCATCCGCGCGGATACCGGGCGCCGATCTTAGGGGCTCTTTGCGGTGTCGGATTCGCTGCATCGTTGGCTGCGTTGCTCATCGGCTTCATTCCGCCTTCGCAATTCGAGTCGGGTACCGGCGGTGTATACGTCGTCATTGTGGCGGGCGGCGCGCTTGGACTCGGACTTCTTGTGCCCTTCCTGTTCTACAGGTTCCGCAAGTCGTCGTGGAAGCAGCCGGAGCAGGCGGAGGTGAGCCCGTCATGAGCACGGTCGAGGAGACATCGACCCAAAAGGACCGCAGGGTCGTCTATATCGTGATCACGCTCGCGCTGACTCTGCTACTGATCATTTGCCTTGTCTTCTATCGCTCGGCACAGTCAAACCAGCAGGCCCAAGAAAAAGCCAACCAGCTGATTGCGGCGCTTCAAAAGGCTGGGGTACGCGTCGTCCCATCGCAAGAGCAGATTGTCAGCGTGCTTGGTGATGACGGGGGAGCACTCTGCAAAGACCCGGCTAACGCGCTGCGTAAGTCGATCTTGTTCAGCCAGCTCACCAACGGGGCGGCCGGGCCTGGAATTCGTCCGGTCATCGTAGACAGCAGGGTTTTCAAGGGACAGCTGGCTGCGATACAGATCTACTGCCCCGACCAACTACCCAGATTCCAACAAATGGTCGAGAAGCTCAAGACGGCCCCAGTAGCGGGCGGCTAGCGGGACATGGACCTGCGAGAGCGCATTGCCGGGCTGATGCAGCAGGCCCGAACCGAGCTTGGCGAGCTCGTCGCAATCCGGTCGGTGGCTGACCCCCGGCAATTCCCTCCTGAGGAGTGCGCCGCTGCCGCCCAGTGGGTTCGTGGCAAGTTCGCTGAGCTCGGCTTCGAAGACGTACGCCTTGCCGAAACCGCCGATGGAAGTCAGGCTGTTGTCGGTTCGCGGAGCACCTCGAACGCTGATGCCCCAACCGTGCTGCTGTACGCGCACTACGACGTCCAGCCGCCTCTCAACGAGGCCGCGTGGCGAACCCCGCCATTCCAGCTCACGGAGGTCGACGGCCGCTGGTACGGCCGCGGCGCAGCCGACTGTAAGGGCAATATCGTCACGCACTTAACGGCCCTGCGCGCACTAGGTGACGACGTACCGGTCAACTTGAAAATTGTCGTCGAGGGGTCAGAAGAGCAGGGGACCGGTGGACTGGAGGACTTCGTACCGAAGAACGCCGAGCTGTTACGCGCCGATGTGATCCTGGTCTGCGACACCGGCAACGCAGCCGTCGGTCAGCCGGCCGCGACCGTGAGCCTGCGGGGCCTGATCAACGTCGTCGTGACGGTTCAGGCGCTCGAGTCTGAAGTGCACTCTGGAATGTTTGGTGGCCCCGCACCTGACGCGCTCGCTGCTCTAGTCGCGATGTTGGCAACCCTCCGGGACAACCGCGGCAACACCACGATCAGAGGTCTCGACAACACCCAGACATGGAATGGTGAGCTCTACCCGCCCGAGCAATTCCGAGGCGACGCCGGCGTACTCGATGGGGTGTCGCTTGTCGGAGACGGCAGTGTCAGTGACATGCTTTGGGCGCGTCCGGCGATAACCATCCTCGGCATCGACTGTCCGCCGGTACTCGGTTCGACAGCAGCCATCGTGCCGCGGACAGCCGCCCGGCTAAACCTGCGCATTCCACCGGGAACGGCTCCCGATCAGGCCCACCAGGTCCTCGTTGATCATCTCCAAGCGGTGGCGCCCTGGGGAGTCCACGTCACGGTGGATCTCGAGGCGGAGGGGGCGCCGTTCAGGGCGATCGTGGACGGGCCCGCGTACGATGCCATTTCCAGCGCCATGAATGACGCTTTTGGGAAGCCGATGACCACGTTGGGACAAGGCGGATCGATCCCGCTGTGCAACGTGTTCGCCGAGACCTACCCCGGCGCCGAGTTGATCATGATGGGTGTTGAAGAGCCGACAGCGCTCATCCATGCCCCGAATGAGAGTGTCGCTCCCAGCGAAATAGAGTCAATGGCCCTCGCCGAGGCGATCTTCATGCAACGCTACGCAACCGCGCGCGGCCGCTAGCTGATCGCTATTCGTTCGCGACGGCCTGCGCGGGTGCGGGTGTTGCGGATGTCGGCAACGTGTGGGTATGGGCCGCTGCGGCTGCGGCGGAGTCTTGCAGGGTTCCCTTTGCCGCACGGTGGCGTGCCATCACGAAGGCCATGAGAACACCGACGAAGCTGAATGCCGCCATGAGCCACGACGCCACTGCCAGGCCCGATGACAGTGCCTCGGCAGGCGTCTTGCCGGCCGCGGTCCGGCCTGCGGTCACCGTGGCGTAAATCGTCGCTGCCAGTGCGGTCGCCACCGCCGCGCCAACGTACCGTGCCATGTTCGACACCCCGGACGCTTCACCAACTTGATCTGCAGAAACGGCCGCTGTTGCCGCCGATGAGGCGGGCCCATTGGAGAGTCCCATCCCCACCGCGATCGCGATCAGGGGCAATAGGAAGGCCAGATAGCGCCAGGAAGGCTGGACGAAACCAATCACTGCGAATCCGGCGGTCGTGACGGCGAATCCCACACCAATCACCTGGCGGCCACCGAACCGGGCGGCGAGCTTGGGCACGAGTGGCGCAATCACAACCAGACCAACAGTCGCGGGAAGTGTCGCCAAGCCGGCTTCCAGTGGCGAAAACCCGAGCGTGCTCGGGTCCTGGAAGTAGAGGCTGAGCAGATACATGAGTCCGTTGATGGTGCCGGCACCGATGAGGATGGCAATCGTCGCACCGACAAGGACTCGGTTGCGCAGTACCGCCAGGTCAAGCATTGGGACACGGATCCGCCGTTCCACTGCCACGAACGCGAAGCCCGAGGCGACGGCCACCGCAAAGCAAGCAAGCGTGGCAACCGAGAACCAGCCCCAGTCACCCCCTTTACTGACGGCCAGTATGAAAGGCGCAAGCGTAAGCGCCACCAGCACCGTGCCCGCGTAGTCAATTGATCGCGGACGGTTCGGGTCGCGCGACTCTGTCACTGTGAAGAAGGTCAGCACCATACAGAGCACAGCGACCCCTGCGTCGATCCAGAAGAGGCCTTGCCATCCGGTGATGTCGACTAAGACGCCACCAATTAGCGGTCCCGCCGCCGCCCCTACGGCCGCCGCGGCGCCCCAGAGCGACACCGCTCGCAATTGCTCCTGGCCGGTATTGGCCACCGAGAGCAGGCTGAGCCCGCAGGCGAGAATCGTCGCGCCGGCTGCGCCCTGAATCATACGGCCGGCGATCACCATTCCGCCGTTATTGGCAAGCGCGATCAGCACGCAAGAGACGACGAACAGTGCCAAGCCCAGCTGGAAGATCCTTTTCCGACCGAAAACGTCGCCGAGGGAGCCGGATGTCACGATTACTGCAGCTCCGACCAGCGAATAACCGGTGACCGCCCATTGCAAGGTATCGACCGACATTCCTGTGTCTTCGCTGATCGCCGGAAGCAAAATGCTGACAGCAGAGGTGTTGGCATTGACGACAAGAGTTGATAAGCAGGTCGCAGCCAGGACTCCGCTCGTTCGGGTAGTCGTCTCGGTGGTCATCTGGAATCTTCTGCTCAGTACGTCGAACCCGTAGCCGGATCAGCAGGGGAGCACCTCCGGGGACTCATCTACACGACTCCTCATTGCCGGCGGTTAAGGGCACGTCGCAGCTGACGATAGGCCACAGCGGCAGACAACACCTCACCTGGTATGGGCGACTGATGTTTCCCGATGCCTCGACGCAATGGCAACGCTCCCCACCAGTAGAGAACGAAGCTGACTAGACACGTTGGACCGGCGAGTGCGCTGCCGCCGAATGACATGTTGATCAAGGGCGTCGGCCAACCGGCTATTGAAGTCGCCGGGGCTAAGGATGTTGATCCAGCACCGCATGCCTGCAGTCTCGCTCAATTGACCGACAGATCGGGAGCGCCCAGATGGGCTCACCGACCGGCCGCGTCCGGGGCTTCCATTAGGGCTCGTCGCCACGGTCGAGAATCCCAGCATCAGTCCGCCCAAGGTCCGCAAGACGTCGGAAGCAGGGGACACAACGCTGAGAACAACGAGGGCATCTTGCCTGGTCGCGCGCTAGTTGAGCCCAGTCAGCATCGCTTCCGAATGCGCTCGTAATGCGCAGCTCACCGGGCGACACGCCGAGGAGCGGGCTGGTTGGTTGTTCTGGGCCGATCAAGACTGCGGGCTGCATTCTGACTTCTCTTGGTCTCACTTGTGGTCTCATTCGGGTAGGTTCAGGGCCGTCCGCACTGGGCTGTCGAGCCTCGGCTCAGGCGGGACCGGACCAACGGAACCGGTTTGAACCACCAGCCGCAGAACTCGAAAGCGCGTGAGGGGCAACCCTCCGCGGGTTCAAATCCCGCCGCCACCGCCACTCCGAGTAGGGCAAACGCCGGTCCTCGCCGTTGAGCGTGGACCGGCGTTGTTGGCTAGCTATCGCGGTGGTCTTTCTCGTCTTTGCCTATGGCGCGTGGAACCTCAAGCCTTAAGCATGGGCCCTCGGCGTTGGGTTGACTGCGGGTTCGATCCTTCTCGAAGCCTTGGAATGCTCACTGAAGGCACGCCTTGGAGGTGGGGTGCGGGACCATCGTCGGGAACGCCGCAGTCACGAGGCGAGACGGTAGATGTGCTCGACGACGTCCCGACCGACGCCGGCGGCATATGACGTCTCCGAGTCGACTCGCACGAACCCTGCCCGGGTGAGCACCGTGGCCGAGGCGATGTTGTGTTCGGCAACGCGTGCGAACAGCGGCCTCGTCACCTCTAGACGAAGGAACGCGCTGAGAGCCGCAGACGCAAGCCCTCGACCCCATCGAGATGGGTCGATCCAGTAGGTAACCTCCCGCTCACCCTCCATGGTGAAACTCCCGATCGTCCCGACCAGGCCGGCTCCGTCATCGATCGCGCGCAACAGATTGGCGGGATCACTCCGGACGCGCTGGTGATGCGCGTCGAAACCCGCACGATCAGAGGGATCGGCCCGGGTGAAGGCTGCCATTGCGACAGCGTCTGGATCTCGCTCCCACTCGAAGAGCTGATCAAGATCGGCATCTTGGAGCATCCGCAGCACTACCGTCATGCGGTGACTTTATGAGTTGCAACTGACAGAACTGCGCTGCGGCTCGTCGGTCGTCTAGTAACGCGTGAGGTGAAGCCCCCGCGGGTCAAATCCCGCCGCCACCGCTAACGATGTCCCGTTCGATTCGGACGGGGCATCGTCATTCCGGGAGGATGTGCCCATGATCCACATCGACGCCATCCTTCTGGGTAGCGCCGTCGTGGTGATCGCCGCAATCATCGCCGCTCGGATCGGGGCCCGGGTGGGCCTGCCCTCTCTGCTGCTCTTTCTCGGCCTTGGCATGCTGCTCGGCGAGTCGGGCCTCGGTATCCAGTTCGAAGATGCTGATCTTGCGCAAGCGCTGGGCTTCGCCGCTCTTGTTGTGATCTTGGCCGAAGGCGGTCTGACGACCAGGTGGCGGGACATCCGGCCGTCCGTAGGACTCGCGAGCGTACTGGCTACCGTCGGCGTCGGAGTCAGCGTCGGCCTGATGACGTTGTTCGGCCATTACGTTCTTGGCCTGGACCTCTGGATCGCGGTCCTGCTCGGAGCGGTGACCTCGCCAACGGACGCCGCGGCGGTCTTTTCCGTGCTCCGCCATGTACCCATTCCGCATCGGCTGAGGGGAGCACTGGAAGCCGAATCCGGATTGAATGACGCTCCCACCGTGCTCTTGGTCAGCCTGGCCAGCTCGATCGCCGTCGGTCAGGAAACGACGGGTGGCGTGCTGGGAGTGATTGGGTTGATCCTGGTCGAACTGCTCGCCGGGCTCGGGATCGGCATCGGTCTTGGCTGGGTCGGCGTGTGGCTTTTGCGTCGGGTTGCGCTGCCGTCCTCGGGACTGTATCCGCTAGCCGCCCTGGTATGGGCCGTGTTCGCTTACAGCGCTGCCGCGATGCTCCACACGAGCGGCTTCGCCGCCGTTTACGCATGCGCACTGATGCTGGGCAACGCGCAACTCCCACACCGCGCTGCTACCCGATCCTTTGTCGAGGGCGTCGGCTGGATAGCTCAGATCGGCCTCTTCGTCATGCTCGGCCTGCTCGCCTCGCCGGGCCGGGTGAACCTGCAGGCCGTCGTGGTCGCGCTGGCTGCGGGCGTCTTCCTCACCTTCGTCGCCCGCCCGCTGTCGGTTCTGCTTTGTGCTTCGGGCTTTCGCATTTCCCCACGCGAGCAAGCCTTCCTCTCGTGGGCCGGCCTTCGCGGCGCGGTGCCGATCGTGCTGGCCACCATCCCCCTGTCGGAGGCCGTTGCAGGCGGGGAGTTCCTGTTCGACGTGGTCCTCGTCTTTGTCGTCATCTTCACATCGCTGCAGGCGCCCACCTTGCCCTTTGTTGCCCGCCGGTTGGGACTCCTCGACGACGAGTCCGCTCGCGACGTGGAGGTCGAGGCGGCGCCACTGGACATGATCTCCGCGGATCTCTTGCAGGTCCGAGTGCCGGCGGACTCCCGGATCGCCGGCGTCGAAGTCAGCGAGTTACGGCTGCCTCGACACACGGTGGTGTCGTTGATCATCCGGGATGAACGCCCGTTCTACCCTTCGCCGCGGGAGCGCATCAAGGCTGGTGACGAGCTGCTGATCGTCACCCCGTCGACGCAGCGGGAGCGCACCGAAGCCCGTCTTCGGGAGGTGAGCCGTGGCGGGCGGCTTGCTCGCTGGCGCTTCCCACACGAGCCGGAGCCGTAAGGGCCGTGATCAACCGCCGAGGGGCGCCGAGGTGGTGCTGGCTTGGGAGGGTAGACACAGGGTGTCGGCGTTCACGGTGTAGGTCCGTTTAGCGCTCTTGTTGAAGCCTGCGTATTTGTTGCCGACCAAGACATCGACAGTATGGTCCACCCGTTTGTCGCCCTTGACCACTGCGTCCTTGAAAAAGCCTTTAACGAGAAGCACCTCGGGGCTTTTGGGATTCACCCCGACAATCACGGTTCTGGATATCTTTTCGGCGGTATTCGTGGTGCGAATGACATTGAAACCACGGTCGCGCAACGAGCGTCCCACGTCGCCGGCCAATCCGCGCTTGTTTCCGCCGTTGTACACCTTGACGGTCACCTGGCTGGATTTCAGTTGCCCTTTGCTGAGGCTTTGATCAACGCAGGGCTGAGCTGGCGCCGGTGGGATAGGCCGCAACACGTTGGTATAGCCCCACCAGGCGGCGTAGCAGAGCACGCCGAGCAAGACCAAGAGGGTGATCGGGGTCCGCACGATGCGGAAGATCCGACCGATCACCGTTGACACTCCTCGCCGCTGCCTTCGGCGCAGCCTATCCCGCCCCGACGGCTACTTCAGATCAAGAACCCTCGCATGCATCGTCTGGCGTTGCTGCAGCGCGGCGCGAAGTGCGCGATGCAACCCGTCCTCCAAGTACAGCTCTCCCCGCCAGGAAACGACGTGCGCAAACAGATCGCCGTAGAAGGTGGAATCCTCCTCGAGTAGCGCCTCGAGGTCGAGAGTTCGCTTGGTTGTCACCAACTGATCAAGGCGCACCTGATGGGGCGCGATAGCCGCCCACTGCTTCTGCACATAGCCATGGTCCGGATACGGGCGCTGGTCCCCGACGCGCTTGAAAATCACTGGATCACTCTAATCAGGTTTGGAACGGGTCGGCGAACACCTTCTCGTTACGATTTGGCCATGATTTCGCCGGTCGGCAACGACCCTCTACCCCTCTCGCAGGCGCAGCAATCCGCCGAGATGGCATCGTGTTGAGGTGCTCGGACAGCTCGGTTCACGGGTGCAGCTCAAATTGCGGGCACAACCCCGAATGATGCCCAAGGCGCTGAAGCAGACGGTGGCCACGTTCCCAAAAGTCCGGCTACGACCTGCTGGAGGCATTTTCGGCGGCCGGGAGTCGGCGAGGCTGTCGTCACCGTGATGCATCCGTGATGGGGCGCCGGCGCCGGTGACCTCGAGGCGGGTGCGGAGCACCTTCGGCACGGCGCGCCGTCGGCGGTGACCGATCGTGGAAACGCCGGAGTGCCGGCGCTTAGCGACCGCGCAACTGATTTACTGCTGTCATGACCAATCCACCCGAAGACTCGCCCGGGGACGAAGTGCCCGAGTCGGATTGGGCCGAGCAGAACACCGATGCCGATCCGTTGGCCGAGGTCGGCGGATCACCTGGTGAGCTCCCGGCACAACTCGCACGTGGCACCCGTGAGGCCAACGAAGCTGATCTTGCTGAGCAGGAGATCGTCGCCTACGTCGACGACGAGGTCTGACCGGACGGGTCGGCTTGCCGATGACGGGTGCCGACCACCCCAGCCAGCTCAGCCGCCGCCGGTGCCGGCGATGTCCGGCATCGGATCTGAGGGACCAGTGTCGCTCCCCTCGGTGCTGGTTTCGCTGACGCTGCCGGCATCGTCGGCCAGGTCGGCACCAGTCGCGTCCGGGTTCTCGATCGTGCCGCTGCTCACTCCCGACTCGAGGCCTTGCATGGCGGGCAGATCCGACTCTGCCGGCATGTCACCTGCAGCCGCGTCGGGGCGGCTGGTCGAGTTCGCCGCCGACCCACTCGACATCTCACTCATCGCACACTCCTCGCCGTTGAATTGATCATTCGTCTGTTCAGCGCCAGTGTCCTCGTCCCTTTTCTCCGCGGTCAAGGCAGCGTTACCACCGGCCATGTGGGCTGGGTCTCTTCCGCTGACACCGACACGACAAGAGCCCCGACCGATTCGCGGTCGAGGCTCCGGAACACGCTAACCGAGATGAACCTGTCAGGATTCGGTGCGCTGTACCGGTACCGGGCGGGACATTCGCCAAGCTCACATATCCGCCGGCATCGCGGTACGTACGTCCGGAAAACCGCGGCGACACGCGCGTTTCGGTCGGATCACAACCATGGCGCAATCGGCACCATAGGTCGAGCCTGGGAGATATCGTCGGCGAAGGCTGTCCCGCTCGCGGGCCGCGGAATGGCCCCACGCGGGCAGCGGCTCGGCGGCCGATTCCGGGGGGACCGCCCGATTGAGGAAAGGTCGAGAGGGGACTGGGAATTGACGCTACCGCCGGAGGTGGGTGCGGAGGCCACGGCCGTCATTCCCGATGCCATCCTGGCTGGAGGTGTGGGACGTACCGAGGGGCGCTCCCTCGGGCAGATCGCCTGGATGCGGCTGCGCAAGGACCGAGTTGCCCTCGCCGGCCTCGGCGTCCTGATCTTCCTCATTCTCGTGGCCGTCTTTGCGCCGCTGATCGTCTCGGTGCTCGGACATCCGCCGAACGAGTTCCACCAGGACCTGATCGACACCGCCGGTGGCACGCTGGCGCCGATCGGCCCGTTGGGGGGCATGAGCTGGGACCACCTGATGGGTATCGAGCCGGTGAACGGCCGTGACATCTTCAGTCGGGTCGTGTACGGGAGCCGGATCTCGCTGCTGATCGCCTTTCTCGCCACCATGCTGTCGGTATTCATCGGGACCACCCTGGGGATCGTGGCCGGCTTCTTCGGCGGCTTCGTCGACACCTCGATCAGCCGGCTGATGGACATCTTCCTGGCGTTCCCACTCCTGGTCTTCGCCATCGCCCTGGCCGGCGTGTTCCCTGACCAGGCGTTCGGGCTCGAGGGAAACCAGCTGCGGATCGCCCTGTTGATCTTCATCATCGGCTTCTTCAACTGGCCCTACATCGGGCGGATCATTCGCGGACAAACCCTGTCGCTACGGGAACGTGAGTATGTCGAGGCGGCCCACAGCCTCGGTGCTCGCCGCGGATACATTCTGCGCGCCGAGATGCTGCCGAACTTGATCGGCCCGATCTTGGTCTACTCGACGCTGTTGATCCCGACGAACATCCTTTTCGAGGCGGCGCTGTCCTTCCTCGGCGTAGGGATCCGGCCGCCCACCCCGAGCTGGGGTGGGATGCTCTCGGACGCCGTTGCGTATTACACCCAGCCGCACTTCATGTTCTGGCCAGGCATGGCGATCTTCATCACCGTGCTGGCCTTCAACCTGTTCGGCGACGGATTGCGCGATGCCCTCGACCCACGAGCCAATCGATAGGAATCACATTCGGGGCGAACCCCCGACAACAGAAAGGGAATAACGAATGACCCATTCGACATCACGTCGAACGAGAGGCTTCGCCGCCGTCGGCGTAACCGCCGCCCTGGTGGTCTCCGCATGCGGGGGCGGCGGAGGCACCAGCACACCAAGGGTCAGGTACGCAAACCGGTGGCCGCGGGTTCGATGCCGCTTCGCACAGCGGTCGTCAATCCCTCCGAGACCAAAGGCGGCACCTTGAAGTTCGCCAACTCGGGAGACTGGGACACCCTTGACCCCGGCGAGACCTACTACGCGTACTCGTGGAACTTCGCGCGGCTGTACGGTCGCTCGTTGATGATGTTCAAATCGGCGCCGGGCAAAGAGGGCAACACACTGGTGCCGGATCTCGCTGAGAGCGCAGGCCAGGCGAGCGATGGTGGGAAGACCTGGACTTACAAGTTGCGCACAGGGCGTCAAATTCGACGACGGCACAGAGGTCACTTCGGCCGATGTGAAGTACGCGTGCTGCGTTCTACTGACAAAGAGACCTTCCCCAACGGTCCGGCGTACTGGGAGGCGGTTCTCGACCTGCCGGAGGGCTACAAGGGTCCGTACAAGTCGAAGGATGCCAACACAGACTCCGCGATCGAAACGCCCGACGACTACACGATCGTCTTCCACACCAAGGCGCCGTTCGCGGCCTTCGATTACCTCGCCAGGCAGCCGAACACGATGCCGGTCCCCAAGGACAAGGACACCGGCGCCAAGTACCGCAACTCGATCGTCTCCAGCGGCCCGTACAAGTTCGAAGACCTCCAACCGGGCAAGAGCTTCAACCTCGTCCGCAACGATCAGTGGGACCCGGCGACGGACCCCAACCGCAAGGCGCTGCCGGATCGGATCGAGGTCGCCCTCAACGTCAACGCCGATGACATCGACAACCGGGTGCTCAGCGGTGACCTTGATATCGACGTCGCCGGGACCGGAGTTCAGCCGGCCGCACAGAGCCGGGTGCTGCAGGATCCCGAACATCAAGGAGAATGCGGACAACCCGCTGCGTGCGCGGCTCTGGTACACCTCGATCAACCCCACGGTGGCTCCGTTCGACAACATCGAGTGCCGCAAGGCGATCCATGTACGCGATGGACCAGGACCGGCTACCAGACGGCGTACGGCGGCCAGTTCGCCGGTGGAGAGCTGGCGACAACGGTCCTGCCGCCACTGATTCCGGGCTACCAGGCCTTCGATCTTGTATCCCAATGGTCAAGATCACAAGGGTGACGTCGACGCGGCCAAGAAGTCGCTGGAAGCGTGCGGCCAGCCGAACGGCTTCGCGACCAACATCGCGTATCGCGCCGAGCGGCCCAAGGAGAAGGCGACAGCGGAGGCGTTCCAGCAGGCGCTGTCCCGAGTCGGCATCAAGCTCACCCTGAAGCCGTACCCGGCAGGGCGACTACTTCTCCAGCTACGCCGGCAACCCGCCGTACGTGGTGAAGAACAAGCTGGGCCTGGTGCTCAACGGGTGGGCGGCCGACTGGCCCGATGGCTTCGGCTTCCTGTCCCAGATCGTCGACTCCCGGGTCATCCGCGAAACCGGCGGCTCATCCAACACCAGCGTCCGCATCCCCGAGGTCGACCAGATGCTCGACAGTGCTCTGCAGGAGCTCGACACTGACAAGCGCAATCAGATCGTGGGGCGAGATCGACAAGCGGGTGATGGAGGAGGCCGTCATCTACCCCGGCGTTTACTCCAAGGCCCTGCTGGTGCGGTCGAAGAATGCGACCAACATCTTCGTCAGCGACGCCTGGGGCATGTACGACTACCTCGGGTTGGGTGCCCAGAAGTAGGACTGCTGGAGCAAGATCACCAGCTCCGGCCCGGTCCCGCCGCTGGCCTCGCCAAAGGCCAGCGGACGGGGTGGCCGGGTCGGAGCCTGACGATTGCCAAGGAGGAATGTGTTCGCCTACATCGTGCGGCGGCTCCTCTGGGCCGTGATCTTGCTGTTCCTGCTCAGCGTCGTCACCTTCTCGATCTTCTACCTCGTGCCACGATGGGCAGGAGCAACCCCGGAAACACTGGCCACTCGGTACGTGGGCAGGTCCGCCACCGAGGAGACCGTTCAGCTGGCTGCAGAACGGCTCGGGTTCTACGACCCGGTTGTCGTTCAGTACTGGAACTGGGTCAAGGGCATCTTCGTCGGCGCCGAATACGACTACGGCTCTGGCGTGGAACAGTGTCCTGCCCCCTGCCTCGGGTACTCCTTCATCACCCGGCAGCCGGTGTGGCCTGAGTTGCTGGACCGCTCTCCGGTCACCGTCTCGTTGGTGATCGGGGCGTCGCTGATCTGGCTGGTCGCTGGTGTGACCGTCGGTGTCCTCTCGGCATTGCGGCGGGGCACTGTGTTCGATCGCGGAGCGATGGGCGTCGCGCTGGCCGGGGTGTCGCTGCCGATCTTCTTCACCGGGCTCGTGTCGCTGTCATTCTTCAGCTACCGGCTCGATATCACCGCGCCGGGCGGTCAATTCGTACCGTTCAGCGAGAACCCCGCGATGTGGGCGTACTCGTTGCTGCTTCCCTGGATCACCCTCGCATTCTTGTTCTCCGCCCAGTACGCCAGGCTCACCCGAGCGGGGATGCTGGAGACCATGACCGAGGACTACATCCGCACGGCTCGGGCGAAGGGGCTTCCGGAGCGGACCGTCGTGCTCAAGCACGGCCTGCGGGGGGCGCTGACACCGGTCCTCACCATCTTCGGCCTCGACGTCGGCCTGCTGCTGGGCGGCGCGGTGCTCACCGAGAAGACGTTCTCCCTCAACGGTCTGGGAAAGTACGCTACGACGCCATCATCACGGGCGACTTGCCCAAGATCCTGGGGGTCACCCTGGTCGCCGGCTTCTTCGTGATCATGGCGAACCTGATCGTCGACCTGTTGTATGGAGCCATCGACCCGCGGGTGCGTCTGGGATGACGTCGACAGCTCTGCGCGACGTCACCCGCCGCCATCGTGGCCAGGGGGTGGCCACCATTCCTCGAGGTCCTGGACCTCCACGTCCACTTCCCGACCGACGACGGATTGGTGAAGTCCGTCGACGGGTTGAGCTTCAGCGTTGAGCGCGGCCGCACCCTCGGCATCGTGGGCGAGTCCGGATCCGGCAAGAGCGTGACGAGTCTCGCGATCATGGGCCTGCACAACCGGCGGGCGTCGGAGCGATCCCGTCCGGGCGCCAGATTGAGCGGCGAGATTTTCCTCGATGGAGAGGACCTGCTGAGCAAGACTCCGGAGTACGTCCGCAGCCTGCGCGGAAAGCGGATCGCCATGATCTTCCAGGACCCACTCTCAGCGATGAATCCGTACTACACGGTGGGTCGCCAGATCATCGAGGCGTACCAGATCCACAACGAGGTGAACACCAAGGTGGCGCGGAAGCACGCCATCGACTTGCTGGGACGAGTGGGAATCCCGGAGCCCAGCCACCGAGTCGATTCCTATCCCCACCAATTCTCGGGCGGTATGCGGCAGCGGGCGATGATCGCGATGGCCCTGTCGTGTGATCCCGAGCTGCTGATCGCGGACGAGCCGACCACCGCCCTCGACGTCACCGTCCAAGCGCAGATCCTCGACCTGATCCGGGATCTGCAGCAGGAGTTCAACTCCTCAGTCATTCTCATTACGCACGACCTCGGTGTGGTGGCAGAGCTCGCCGACGACGTGCTCGTGATGTATGCCGGGCGGGCGGCGGAGTACGGCAGCGCCGACCAGCTCTTCAACCAGCCCGCGCACCCTTATACCTGGGGCTTGCTTGGCTCCGTACCACGTTTCGACCGGCCGCAGGACGAGCGGTTGCTCGCGATCCCGGGATCGCCGCCTAGCCTGATTCATGTGCCCCCGGGCTGCCCTTTCCATCCCCGCTGTGGTTACGCCGCTCGGAACGGCGGTCGGAGCGAGGAGTCACGTCCAGAGTTGACGCCCATCGAACCCGGCCACTTCGTGGCCTGCCACCTGTCCCCAACCGATCGTGCGCAGATCTGGGCCGATGAGATTGCGCCGCGACTGTGACCGCGCCGCTGCGTGAGCCTGCGTCGGATGGCGCTGAGCAGGACACCAACCTGGTCACCGTCGAAGGGCTGGTCAAGCACTTCCCGATCCGCGCCGGGCTTTTCCGGCGGCAGGTCGGCGCCGTCCAAGCAGTCGACGGAGTCAGCTTCACCGTGCGACAGAAAGAGACATTCTCGATCGTCGGTGAATCCGGGTGCGGCAAGAGCACGACCGCGCGCCTTGTGACCCGCTTGCTGGAGCCGACGGAGGGCAAGATCACGCTCGAGGGACGTGACATCACCCACATGAAGGATGCGGCGCTGCGCCCGCTGCGGCGGGAGATGCAGATGATCTTCCAGGATCCGTACTCCTCGCTCAATCCGCGGCACACGGTCGGCAAGATCGTCGGTGCCCCGTTCCGGCTGCAACGCGTCTCCCCGCCCGGCGGGGTCAAGAAATCGGTGCAGGAACTGCTGGAAGCCGTCGGGCTCAACCCGGAGCACTACAACCGCTACCCTCACGAGTTCTCCGGCGGTCAACGACAGCGAATCGGGATTGCCCGGACCCTCGCACTGCGGCCTCGGCTGATTGTGGCCGACGAGCCCGTCTCGGCCCTCGATGTCTCGATCCAAGCGCAGGTCATCAACCTGCTGGAGGACCTGCAGGAAGAGTTCGACCTGACGTACGTGATCATCGCCCACGACCTGTCGGTGGTGCGCTACGTCTCGGATCGGGTGGCCGTGATGTACCTGGGCAAGATCGTCGAGCTGGCTGATGCCGACGCTCTGTACAGCGCTCCCATGCACCCCTACACCGTCGCGCTGATGTCCGCGGTGCCGGTGGCAGATACCCGGCGCCGCAACGAGCGCGAACGGATCCGGTTGAGCGGTGATGTACCCAGCCCGATCAACCCGCCGCCCGCTTGCCGGTTCCACACGCGGTGCTGGAAGGCACAAGAGATCTGCCGTACCCAGGAGCCGCCGTTGGCAGAGCTGGTTTCCGGGCATCATGTCGCGTGCCACTTTCCCGAGAACCTCCCGGCTGAGGCGACAAGCGCGTCGCCATCCTGACCTCTTCGGTTATGAGGGAAGGTCCGTGTTGGCGTCGGACACCGCTCGGTTGCTGCCGGCCGGCTCGCCCGTGGAGCAGCCCTGCTCTGGCGTCGAGCGTTGGGCAACCCGCGCGGTCCAAGCGCCGCTGATCACGATCCGGCCGGTGGCCTTGGTACGTAGCCCGTACCACCCGGCTCTTAGCCCTTCAGCGCTCCAGACACGGTGGCCCGCAACAAGTAGCGCCGTACGAAGAGGTAGAGGAGCACCGTCGGCACCATGTAGAGGACCGCCGTCGCGGTGAGCAGGCCCCAATCCACCTGATTCCTGCCCGAGAACGCGCGGAACATGCCGATGGAGATGGGGTACTTTTCCGGCGACTGGAGCAGCACGAGCGGGGTGAGGAAGTCACCCCAAACGTTGATGAAGCTGAAGAGCGCGCAGGCGCCTATGCCGGGTCGAGCCAGCGGAAACACGACCCGCCAGGCGCCCCTGAGCCGGGAGCACCCGTCGATCCAGGCGGCCTCTTCCAGTTCCATCGGGATGGAGTCGATGAATCCCTTCAGCAGCCACAGTGCGAGCGGGAGCTGGTAGGCCGCCTCAACCAGGATGAGCCCGGTGTACGTGTCGTTGAGGCCCAAGTTGATCATGATCATGTAGAGCGGCACGATCGTGGCGGTAGGCGGAACCACCCTGATCAGCAGGATCCCGAACATCAGGGTGCGACGGGCAAAAAACCGGTAACGGGAGAGTGCGTAGGCGCCGAAGATCCCGAAGGCGAGGGTCAGTGCGGTCGAGGCGGTCGCGATCCAGATGCTGTTCGCCAGCAGCCGAGGTGTCCCTTCCTCGGTGAAGAACTCGACGAAGTTGTCGAGCGTCAGGGTCGGCAGCTGAAGGTAGAGCCCCGCGTTCGCGTCGACCGAGGTCAGCAGCACCCAGGCGAACGGGATGACGCAGGACAGCGCCAGCAGCGTGATGATCAGGTAGACGGCGACCTGCTTCAGCAGGGTCCAGGCGCTGCGCTGCGGCCGGCGGGTGACCTGAGTTTCGCTGGTCAGCGGCCGTACCGGGCGCCGCGATAGCCATGTCAGACCTCGACTTTCGCCAGCCGGACGTAGGTGAGCCCGAGGATGAGGACCACCACGAGCATGATCACCGAAGCTGCGCTGCCCAGGCCCAGCTGGAAGAAGGCGAACGACCGCTCATAGATGAAGATCGAGACCAGCTCAGTTGCCTGTCCCGGGCCGCCTCGGGTCAGGAAGTACACCAGCCCGAACACGCTGGCGGTGGTGATCGTGGTCAGCAGCAGGAACAGGAAGACCGGACCTCGGATCAGAGGCAGTGTGATGTAGCGGAAGACCTTCCACGCCCCGGCGCCGTCGATGCGGGCCGCCTCGATCAGGTCGTCGGAGACCCCCTCGATGGCGGCCTGGAACATGATCATGGCGAAAGCGATGCCTCGCCAGGTGTTGACCACGATGATCGACGCCATCGGATACTCCTGTAGCCACGACACCGGGGCGAAGCCGACGGTCGCCAGCCCGCGGTTGACCGTTCCCAGCTCCCCCGGCGCCAACATGCTGGCCCAAGCGAGCGAGGCCACAACCTCCGGGACCACCATCGGCAGCAGGATGGCCCCTCCGATCAGCCCCTTCCCGCGGACGCTGGACTTCGTCAGCAGGACCGCGGCCAGCATGCCGAGCAGGAACTGGCCGACGATGGCCGAGAAGAAGATGAATTGGGCAGTCCGGCCCATGGAGTTGATGAAGTCCGCAGACGTGAGCAGCCGCGTGTAATTCTCGGCTCCGATGAACTTCGGCGTCCTCGCTCCGAACCCGGTCAGCCGCTTGTTGGTCATGCTCAGCCAGACCGCGTAAACGACCGGCGCTAAGACGAAGAGACCGATGAGCACCATCGACGGTCCGAGGAGGGCCGACACGATGATCGTCGAACCGCGGCGCCGACGGCGCGTTGCCGCGCCGTTCGGCACCGTTACCCCACGTCCGCCGTTTGCCCGCGACGGCCGAGTCTGGGGGTCCGATCTCGGGGCGGACAAGTCAGGACGTTTCGACCTGATCTTCGCCGAGAAGCTCGGTGGCCTTCTTGGCGAAGTCTTCGGCCGCAGCCGGACCGTCCATCTTCCCCGTCAGGATGGCCTCGGTCGCCTCGGCAACGGCCTGGGATATCTCGTCCTGTCCCGGTCGCGTGGGGAAGCTGACGCTGGTCGTGAGCTGCTTACCGGCCTCGAGTAGCGTCGGCTGACCGCTGTACGGCTCCAGCGAGTCGATTCCCGGAGCGGGGCGCGGCTGCGCCGACCGCAACGAGCTGCTCAGCCATCGCCTTGCCGGTGCTCAGCCACTTCGCCAGCTCGACGGCCTCATCAGGATTCTTCGTCGTGGCGGACACCTCGTACGAGAACGCGACACCGCCGACCGCGTACGGCTGGCCGCCCCCACCGGACGGGTACAGCCATGTCGCAACCTTGTCCGTCAAGTCCTTGATCGGCGCAGCACCCGTCAGGTCCCCAGTCGTAGCGCCAGCCCCAGGTTCCCTGAGCGGCGACCGGCAGGTTCCCGGCCGGGAAGTCCTTGTACTTCGTGGGCTGCCAAGGCTCGGGGTTCAACAAGGCCTCCACCGGCAAGAGCTTGGCTTTGGTGAGCTCGTCGTACAGGGTGAACGTCTGCGTGAGGCCCGGGCTCTTCACGACCCACTTCTTCGTCTCGTCGTTGTACATCTTGCTGCCGCTGCCCAACATGACGTTCAGGAAACCTTCGCCGAACGTTCCGCCGCCCCACGATGTTCCGGCGGGGAGGACGATCGCCGGCTTGCCGGTCTTGTCGTGAATTTGCTTCAGCTTGGCCACCATGTCCGGCCATGTCGTCGGCTGCGCGGTGTCCACGCCCAGCTTGGTGAGGACGTCCTTGCGGTAGAAGAGGCTCTGGGTGTTCGCCTCATGCGGTATCGCGTACGTCTTCCCGTCCGGCTGCACGATCTGGTTGCGGACGTCGGGGTAGAACGACTGCCACTCCGGCCACTTCTCCAGATACGGCGTGAGGTCGAGCAGATAGCCGGCGCCCGCGAACCCGGGCACGAAGCTGGCGCCGTAGTCCGTGACGTCGGGAGCCTCTCCCGCGTTGTACTGCTGGGTGATCTTGGTCTTGAACTGATCATCGGGCAGGATGTCGCGGATCAGCTTGACCTTGATGTCGCGACCCTGCTTGGTCATCTCCGCCTCGAACTCCGGCAACAGCTTCTGCACCGCATCGGCTCTCACCTTCTGGTATTCGATCAAGGTGAGTGTGACGGGACCCTTGGAGGGTTGGTCAGAGGCGGCGCCACCGCCGTTCTGATTGTCGGCACCTCCGCAGGCGGCCAGGGCCAAGGAGACCGCCAACGCGGTGGTCAACAATCCAAATGATCGACGATGATCCATAAATTGACCCTAAGGCAAACAAAAATGCTTTCCTAGATGTAAACGGAAGCTTTCGTCGGAGGAGCAGCATTCGGCAGCGTTACGTGATGGCCGCGTATGATGCCGGTCGCTGGACGGTCCCGCGCCATTGCCGGGCGCCCTTAGCCGGCGAAGAGGGCGTAGGTTCGGCCAGTGCAGTGGGATCTAGTCCTAGGTGACCGCATCGAGAGCGCCCGTACGGAGATCCATCGGCGACTCTTACGGATGTTGAACGAGCGCCTGATGCCCGCCGTCTACTCGGCGGCAGTACCGCTCACGATCCGCCGGTGGGACGTTCCCGGCGAACCGGTCGCGGTGGCGGATGCGTTGCTTGCGCCCTACACCAAGGCTGACGTCGGCGACCGCTGGGGGCCGGCGTGGGGAACCACCTGGTTCGAGCTGACCGGCACCGTCCCCGCCGACTGGGCCGGAAAGCTCGTCGAAGGCGTGGTCGACCTCGGTTTCACGGGCATTTCGCCGGGCTTCACGGCCGAGGGTCTGGTGTACCGGGCAGACGGCACGCCGATCAAAGGCCTGCATCCCTTCAACCGCTGGTTCCCTGTCGAGCCGGATGCGACAGATGTCCAGGTTTTCCTCGAGGCGGCCGCGAACCCGGCCTTTGAGGCACTGGTTCCCACGGTCGCTGGGGACGTCTCGACGGCCTCGTCGGAGCCGATCTATGTCCTCGGGCAGGCCCGGCTCGCCCTCGTCGACCCCGACGTCCGCGAACTGATCGGAGACTTCGAGGTGCTCGGTCAGCTTGCGGCGCAGCTGCCGGTGGGTGATCCGCGAAGTGCTCAGCTGTGGGCCGGCATCTCGGATGCTCTGGACATCCTCAGCCCCGCGGACATCAACGGCACAGCGGCGGCCTCCCGCGAGGTGCTGGCCCCGCTGCTCGCCAAACCGGCGAATGCCAGCGCGCACCAGATCAGCGCGGTCGGCCACGCGCATATTGATTCCGCCTGGCTCTGGCCCTTGCGCGAGACCGTACGAAAGGTTGCCCGGACCTGTTCCAGCGCTACCCAGCTGATGGACGGCTATCCCGAGTTGATCTTCGCCATGTCCCAGGCCCAGCAGTTCGCCTGGATCGAAGAGCAGCACCCGGCGGTCTTTGCGCGGGTGCGGGAACGGATCGAGGCGGGGCAGTTCGTGCCGGTGGGCGGCATGTGGGTGGAGGCGGACACCAACATGCCCGGCGGGGAGGCGATGGTCCGGCAGTTCCTCTATGGCAAGCGTTACTTCATTGAGAAGTTCGGCATCGACAACGCCGAGGTATGGCTGCCGGACTCGTTCGGCTTCTCCGCGGCGCTTCCCCAGCTGATCGCGCTGTCGGGCTCGCGATACTTCCTGACGCAGAAGATTTCCTGGAACAAGATCAACCGGTTCCCGCACCACACGTTCTTGTGGGAAGGACTCGACGGCACCCGCGTCTTCACTCACTTTCCGCCGGTCGCAACCTACAACTCGGACCTGTCCGGCGCCGAGCTAGCCCTGGCAAGCCGGCAGTTCGCCGACCAAGCCCGGGCCAACCACTCTCTGGTGCCGTTCGGCTGGGGCGACGGCGGTGGCGGTCCGACGCGGGAGATGCTGGAGCGCGCCAGGCGCACCGCAGACCTCGAGGGCTCCCCCCAGGTACGGATCGAGCCGCCGGCCGAATTCTTCGCGTCGAGCCGAAGCCGACTACGCCGATCCGCCGGTGTGGTGGGGTGAGCTGTACCTGGAGCTGCACCGCGGCACCTATACGTCGCAAGCCCGGATCAAACAGGGCAACCGGCGTAGCGAGCACCTGCTCCGGGAAGCAGAGCTGTGGGCGACAACCGCCACGGTGCGGACCGGCGCCGCGTACCCATATGCGACGCTGGACCGGCTGTGGAAGACGGTGTTGCTGCACCAGTTCCACGACATCTTGCCCGGCTCGTCGATCGCCTGGGTCAATCGTGAGGCGCGCGCGACCTACGAGGCGGTTGCGGCTGAGCTGAACCAGCTGATCGACCGGCTCGCTCCAGGTCATCGAGGGCGCGGACCCGACGATGCCGATGAGGGCCCCATGATGATCTTCAACGCCGACACCGTACCCCCGCGCCGGAGTGCCGGCTCTCGGCGCCGCCACTCCTCGGCCTGCGGGGCCGGTGGCGTCGGCGAGCAGGTCGCCGACGGATTCGTGCTGAGCAACGGCCTCGTGCGGGCCAGGCTCGACCTGGCCGGATTGATCACGTCAGTGATCGACAGCACGACGGGGCGGGAAGCGATCGCTCCTGGCGGATACGGGAACCTGCTCCAGATCCATCCGGACGTACCCAACGACTGGGACGCCTGGGACGTCGATCCTTCTACCGTGCGACGCGCACGGACCTGGCCCGGGCCGACTCGACGGAGCTCGTCGAGCTCGACGGGGGAGTGGTCGGGATCCGTACAGTGCGCCGTCACGGCCGGTCGAGCTTCGAACAGCTCGTCTCCGCTCGCACCGGAATCGAAGGTCCTGGACATCCAGCTGGACGTCGATTGGCAGGAGCGGGAGACGTTTCTCAAGGCTTCGTTCGATTTCGATGTACGGGCTGAAGTGTCGAGCTCGGAAACCCAGTTCGGCCACGTGAAGCGGCCGACACACCAGAACACCAGTTGGGACGCGGCAAAGTTCGAAATCTGCGCGCACCGCTTCATCCACGTTGCCGAGCCCGGCTACGGCGTGGCGCTGGTGAATGACTCGACCTACGGCCACGACGTCACGCGCGACATGCGGACCGATGGAGGCACCACGACGACTGTGCGGTTGTCGTTGCTGCGGGCGCCCCTGTGGCCGGATCCGGAGACCGACCAGGGACGCCATCACCTTCGTTACGCCGTGGTGCCTGGCGCCGACATCCTCGATGCGGTGCGCGAGGGCTATGCGATCAACCTGCCGCTGCGACCGGTTGCCGGCGACACCGCCGTGGCGCCGCTCATCACGGTCGACTCACCAGATGTCGTCGTCGAGGCGGTCAAGCTTGCCGAGGACCGGAGCGGTGACGTGGTCGTGCGGCTCTACGCCGCGTCTGGTGGCCGAGCCTGTACCACTGTGCGTGCCGGGTTCCCGGCGCGGTCGGTTCACAGCGTCGACCTGCTGGAGCGTCCGCTGGACATCGGCCAGACGTGGGCCGATGCCACCGCAGCCCGCGTGCATTTTCGTCCGTTCCAGATCGTGTCTCTGCGCTACTCGCGGTAGTCGCAGTCGTGTGGGAGCTACTCCGCCGACTCTCCGAATCGGCCTCTCGCCTCCACCGGGATCAGCGGTCGCTCGCCACGCACCTTGAGCTGCTGCACAGCCCAGGTGTTGCCATCGGGATCGGCGAAGCCGAAGAAGGTGCCGCCATCGCGCTCGTCGAATACGACGATTTCGCTGGCTTCGACCCCGCGGTCGAGCAGTTCTTGCCGCGCTATCTGGGCGTCGGCAACCACGAGCTGGAGACCGCGCATCGATCCGGGTGCCATCTCCTGCTGGCTCGGGAGATTCCCGATCACGATGGAGCACCCGGAACCCGGCGGCGTCAGTTGCGCGATGTCCATGTGCTCGTTGACGGTGTGGTGATCAAGGTCGAAACCGACTTGATCGCGGTAGAACGCGATCGAACGATCGATGTCGCTTATCGGCAGTACCACCACTTCAAGTGTCCAGTCCATCGATCCGTCCTTTTGCTCGAGTCGGGCTACCAGTATCACCGCCCTCGGCGTGGCCCGAACACCGAACCGACGGTCCAGTAAGGCTTAGCCCTAAACTGCCCGGAATGGAGTACCGACAGCTCGGCCGGTCCGGCCTTCGAGTCTCGACGATCACGCTCGGCACCATGGGTTTCGGCGGCAGCGGCTGGGCCGCCGCTGTCGGCCAGATCGATGTCGAAGGAGCCCGCCAACAGATCCGACTCGCGCGTGATGCCGGCGTCAATCTGTTCGATACGGCGGACGTCTACTCCAGCGGCACGTCGGAGGAGATCCTCGGCAAGGCGCTGGGCTCGGATCGCGATGATGTACTGATTGCGACCAAGGTGCGGATGCCGATGGGCGAAGGGCCGAACGATGCCGGTCTGTCCAGGCACCACATCGTCCGCGGCGCCGAAGCCAGCCTGCGCCGCCTCGGCACCGACTACATCGACCTCTACCAGGTGCACGAGTGGGACGGTCAGACGCCGCTCGAGGAGACGCTGCACGCCCTCGACCACCTCGTGCAGTCGGGCAAAGTGCGCTACATCGGCTGCTCCAACTACGCCGCGTGGCAACTGATGAAAGCCCTATGGACGTCTGAGCGGGAAGGTCTGTCACGATTCGTCAGTCAGCAGGTCTACTACTCATTGCAGGCTCGCGACATCGAGAACGAGCTCGTGCCGCTCTCGATTGATCAGGGCCTCGGGATCCTGGTGTGGAGCCCCATTGCCGGCGGGCTGCTATCCGGGAAGTATCGCCGCGGCGTCGATGCGCCAGCCGGCAGCCGGCACCTCAGCGACTGGGACGAGCCGCCGGTACACGACGAGGACAAGGTGTACGACACCATCGAGGAGCTGGTGGCCATCGGCGATGATCACGGCGTCTCCGCCGCCCAGGTCGCCCTCGCCTATCTCATCGGAAAGCCGGCAGTCACCTCCGTGATCGTCGGCGCCCGGACCGAGGAACAGCTCGCCGACAACCTCGGCTCAGCCGAGCTCAGCCTGTCCGAAGCCGAGGTCGCTCGCTTGGACGCGGTCAGCGCCCAGCCGCTGCCCTATCCCTACTGGCACCAGGCGAACACCTCGAGTGATCGGCTCAGCGCCGCGGACCTCACGCTGCTCGCCCGGCATCTCAGCAGCTGATCCTGCCGCGGCGACCGCCGGCTCGTGCGCCGGGCTGGCCGAGGCGGCCTAGCAAGGCGCCGTGCTGCGGGCCGGGTCGCATTCCTCAGCCGCTCTCCTGCTCGGTTCGGTCGCTGAGGCCGGCTTTTTGTGCCTGGACTGCTCTATACACGTTGCCATGGATCTGGTCGACGCCGATTCGCTCGAGCACTCCGTCCCGTTCCAGCGTGGCGGCAACAATGGGTTTGAGGCGGGCCAGCCGTACGGTGATGCCCGCCTCACCGGCGAGCCGAACGATCTCCGCCAGCTTTGCGGATCCCTGAGAGTCGATGAAATTGATGCCCTCGCAGTCGAGCACAAAGCCGCTGACGTTGGTCCTGTCGTGGATGAGGTCCCGTATCCGGTCTTCAAGAGGGTCCGCGGTGGCGAAGAAGAGGCCACCGTCGAGCCGGATGACGAGGATGCCGGGAGCCTGTTCATCATCCGGGTGCGTCGAGACGTCGCGGTAGACCTGTGTTCCCGCCTGACGCCCGAGCACAGGCATGTTGGGATGCGTCGTCACGGCGATGAGCCAAAGCAACGACATCGCGATGCCGATCACGACTCCGGCGAGGACGCCCACCAACAACGTCGCAACGAGAGCTAGCAACGCGATCCAGAAGTCAACGCGCTCGACTCGTGCCAATCGCCGCATCTCGGGGACGTCCATCATGCCGAACACCACGGCCTCGATGATCAGCGCGGCGAGTACCGGCTTGGGCAAGGCGGAGAACAGCGGTGCAAGGAAGAGCAGCGTCAGGAGCACAGTCAGTCCGGAAATGATGGACGCGACACCAGTCTTTGCACCGGAACGATCATTGAGTGAACTTGCCGAGAGGCTGGTTGACACGGGCATGCCCTGGAAGACCCCGGACCCGGTGTTCGCGAGGGCCTGGGCGACCGACTCCTGGTTGAGATCGATCTGATAGCCATGCTTGGCAGCGAACGCCCTGGCATCCCCCGCCGTCTGCGAGAAGCCAATCAGCAGCAGGGCGACGGCGGCTGTGCCCACGGTCCCCGCGTGGTCCAACAACAACTGTCCATTGGGCAAGCTGAATTGCGGCAGCCCGCTGGGCAGGTCGCCGACCAGAGCGACGCCGCGATCCCCCAGGTCGAATAGCCAGCTCGCCAGCAGCCCACCGACGAGCAGCACAAGCGCACCAGGAATGCGGGGGGCGACGGCACGCAGACCGAACACGACGACGAGTGCGACGACGCCGACAACCACAGTGGCCAGATGTGCCTCCCCGAAGGTGCCCAGCCAGGACCACAACTCACCGAGCGCGTTCGATCCCGTCACGTCTGTACCCGTCAGTTTTGGCAGTTCGCCGATGACGACGTCGAGCGCCGCGCCGAACAGGAAGCCGGTGACAACAGCCCGGGACAAGAATTGGGCGACCCAGCCCATCCGGGCCACGGCCAGCACAAGGAACAGAAGCCCGGACACGAGGGTGATCCCAGCGACAAAGACGGCGGCATCCGACTCGTTGGCGATCCCGGCCGCCAACACCGCACTTGCAGCAACAGCGGCGAGCCCCGAACTCGGACCCATCGAGATCTGGCGACACGTACCGAAGATCGCGTAGAGGATGGCACCCACGGCGGCCGCATAAAGGCCGTTCTGCAATGGGATTCCGGCGATTCCTGCGTAACCGAGATTCTTCGGAACGATCAGAGCCGCGACTGTCACGCCGGCGATCAGGTCACCACGCAGCCATCGGCGGTCGTACGTCCGCAGCACGCCGAGGATCGGTATCCAGCGACCAAACGGCGCTGAACTCAGCTTCTGATCAGGACGCCCTTTAGTGACGCTCACCTCTCACCTTCAGCCGACTCCGGACTCTTGATCTCTGGTCCGTAGATGCGGACTCGTCGGATCGCAGCTCCGTTCAACTCAAAGAGTCTCGGTAAGACATTGCCACCTCGCAATGAACATTGCGGGAAGCAGGGCGCCGATGTTCACAACCGAGTCGCAACCCGCGCAATTAGATGCCGGGAAGGATTGGCGTCGAGCTCTGCCCGCAGGCGGCGCTTTGCCGCGCGGCGTCCAGCACTGCCGATACCTCGACAGCTTGTCGAGCCGTGACCGGTGGAGGTCCGCCTGTGCGGACAGCTTCGGTTCTTTGTGAACATGATCCTGCCGACAGCTCAGCCCGTGGCACACCGAGCGTTGACATAGAGAGTTCTCTTCACACGATGGTGTCGGGTCTGGGGGATCCCAGCCAGTCCGCGCCGGCGGTTTCGCGCGCGAGGCGGGCGAGCAGGACTGCAGGGTCTCAACGTCGGCCGGTGACCAGTCGAGGAGAGTGGAGTCCAGGCTTGCTTGCGCCTGCCGCATGATGCGCTGGCCGATCTCGCGGCCGAGTGGAGTTAGGGCGAGCAGAGTGCTGCGCTCGTCGTTCCTGGCCGGGACACGAGTGACGAGCCCGGCATGTTGCAGGCGGTTTGCGATCTTGCTCATGTTCGCCTTGCCGGTCCCGAGGACCAGCGCAAGGTCGGTCGGTCGCGTCGCCCCGCGATAGCTGAGCTGGTTCACAGTGAGGAACATCGGCAGATCGTCGACTGGGAAGTTGACCTCTTTCATCAGCCGAACGCGCAGCTCGTGGCTGTCTGCCCAGTGCACGATCGAGGCCAGTGATACCCGGATGTCGAGTGGATCAGGCTCGAGCACGGGGGACAGGTCGACGGCGTCCACGGCGGTCTGCGCTTGAACGGGCGCAACGCGCCGTCCCGTTCGACCTCGCGGCATCAGAGCGCTCCTTCTACGACACCTCACGTAGCAGCCGGACCGGGCCGAGCAGGCCGTGGTCGTGTGGCTCCGTCCGCTGCGTCCCTTCAGCTCCGCCGAACAGCTGCAGGGCGATGTCGGGCACTCGATCGTAGTATCCGCGGGCCAAGAGCCTGTTGTTGAGCGAGCTCGAGACGCGGACGTGCACGACGTTGTCCCCGGCACGAAGATCATCGGTGATGTCAACGACCGGCCGGGAGGTGTCGAAGCCGTGGGCGATACGGTCGTTGATCGTCACTGAACCGAGCCCGCCGGCGGTCGATCCGAGATCGAGCAGGTGCCGTAGGCCGTCGGCAGCCTCCGACACCGTCAGCGTCGCGACGTACTCTCCGACGCCGGAGACCTCCGGCCCGACCGCCTCGATCGCCCCGCCACGGCCGCAGGTCCCCCGACCCTATGTCCAGCCGGCTGATCGCCGTGGTCGGACGCACCTCTCGGGTCACGTAGCCCAGCCCGCGGTCCTCGGTGATGACGTGCAGGTCGCCGGCATCCCAGCTCTCCACCATGATGTGCCAGGTCGGCAGTTCGGCCACCTTGTCGTACGTCGCCTGCTCCGATGCGTGCGCTGGCCGATGCCGAGCGATCGAGGGTGATCAGTGTCGTCTCGCCGGGCGCGAGCGACAAGATGACGATCGTCCGATCGCTCTCCTGCCGCACGCCACGATGCGGTCGAATGGCGCCGCTGTGGGCATCGATCCGGTACACGGCGCCCGGTCCCGGCAGCGAGACCTCGACCACCGTCGGATCGCCGGTTTCGTAGAGGAAGTGGTAGGCGTACAGGTGCAGCAGATCGCCGTCCTCCCGTAGGTGGGTGAGCACGTTGTGGTTGGCCTGGACGAACTCGGCCCGAGCGCGCACGCCGAGTTCGCGCAACGCGGTCACGGTCGACGCGGCGTCCTCGATCACGGCCACGTTCGGTAGGGCGATCAGCTCGGCCATCGTGTCCGCCAGCTCCTGATCACGACCGTCGAGTCCCGGCGTGCGGGCCGCCGCCCGCTCGTGCGTGGTGTGGCTGTCCGTCATGACCAGCTGCGCCTCTCGCGCGCCGTGGACGATCAGGATCCTCAGACCCTGGACCGCCCACTTGTGCAGGTGGGCCGCGACGTCGGCGTCAAGTTCGCTCTGGTAGACGATCAGCGCCTGGTAACCCGGCCCCTGGGGCTGGACCAGTCCGTCGCGGAACGACACGTCGTCGTGCAGCAGAAGCGACCCGTCGAAGAACTCATAGGTCCACCCCGAGTCCTGCATACCGAGGTCTTGCCACCAGTGGTTCTCCCGGTTGCGCATCCAGCGTCGGCCGTACACCTCCTCGTCGGGCACCCGTCGGCCGTCCGGGTCGATCACGGCGAGCCCGGAGAGGTTGTCGGTGAAGTGGTCGGTGCGCACGATGCCGACGTCGACCCGCGGTCGGCCCTGCCGCAGGACGCACTGGTAGCGACCGAGCGCAGCGGTCCACAGCGGGTAGAACTCGGCGGCTGGCTGCCGGGTGTCGAACCGCTCCGAGAACATCGGCCACATGCCCTCGTGTCCGGGCCACTCGGTGGCCCCCTCCGCGCCGGCGGTGGAGGACCAGCCGTGCAGCACTGTCTTGGTGATACCGGCGGCCAGCTGCGTTGCGATGATCTGGTCGTAGAAGCGGTGGTCGAGTATGTGGTTGCGGGTGGTGGCGCCGGTCTCCGACGAGTACTGCTTGCCGAAGAGGTGCGCTGGCCCGGCCAGCAAGCGGTAGGCGTCGATCTGCGCGCCGAACTCCAACGACTCGGTTTCGATGCCGTCGACCTCGGGTCCGGGACGGGTCAGCTCGAACGGCAGCCCGTAGCTGATCTCCGCGCGCAACTGGATCCCCTCACCGTGCAGGAAAGTGGCGAACGGGCGCAGCATGTTCTCGATGTAGAGGTCGGTCAGCGTCCGCACGTAGTCGAAGCGCACCTTCTCGACGGTGATCTTGTCGCCCGGGGTCGGCTCGTTGTGGTATGTCGTCGCCGCCGCCATCAGCGGCACATTTCGGGTGAGGAAGGGCAGCCAGGGGGTGATGTCGTAACCGCGGCGGGCACGAAACTCCTCGGCCACGCTCCGGCCCCAGAACAGTCCACCGGCTCCGTAGGTCGACAGTTCGAGGGAGTCCATGTACATCTGCACACGCGGGTTCTGTGCAATCTGCTTGCGTAGCTCAGGAGTGAGGACGACCG
Organism: uncultured Actinomycetota bacterium; assembly: GCA_963808495.1. Lineage (GTDB taxonomy): Bacteria > Actinomycetota > Actinomycetes > Propionibacteriales > Propionibacteriaceae > Microlunatus. The sequence continues at coordinate 185,170 of CAWEGC010000007.1, read as the reverse complement.
AATCCCAGTAGTCGATCACCGCTTCGACCCCGTCCCGGTCGAGGTAGTTCACGGTGTAGTTGATCGACGCCGACGGCGAGGCAGTCTGACCGGTCCCATGCATCCAGAAGGTGAACAACCGCCAGTTGCCGTCCTCGGGTGCGGTCCAGTCCAGGCATTCGCCATCGACCTGCGCGGTGAGGTCGAGCACCGAGTCGACCGCCAACACGGCACCGGACTCAGTCAGCTCGACGACCGCAGCGGCGATCACCGCCACGAGTGTTTGCACGTGCACCTCGCCGCGGTGCCCCGGGATGCGCCGACTCGACCTGTGCAGCGCTCGAGATCGACGCGGGTCAGAGCGCCGCTGCGTGACTCGCCAGCGGCCAAGTCATCGATCGTGACGTTCAGTTCCTTGGCCGCCGCCGGGTGATCCGGATCGATGGTCGGCAGGTTGGCGTTCGACCAGTTGGTGCCCGAGGTGAAGCTCACCGACATGTTCCGCTTCGTCGTCTCCTCGACGACGATCTGTGAGTCGTGCACCCACTCTTCGGCGCCCCAACCGTAGCGGCTGTGGTCGACCGCGAGCTCGTCCATGGCGAGGAACTCCATCCCACCGAAGCCCAGCCGGTGTGCCGTGTCGATCTCGAAGCGCAGCGTTTCGTCGGTATGCAACCCTTCGGCGAGCCACCAGCGCAGCTCCGGTCGGTACTCGATGGCGGGTTCGGCGATCATCCGGGCGAGATCGTCGATGGACATGAGGTGTTCTCCTTCGAACCGGGAAGCGTAAGACAAGTCGGCCGCCGAGAAGCGGACGCCGATGAAACGATCCAACCACTCCGTAGGAATCAGTCAATGTCCTCAAGACACTAAAGTCCTTGCTCGTCAGTGTCACGCAGCACCGGTTCTCGCCAGCGTCGAGGCGAATGTCGAGCAGGTCGGGTGCTATAGCTTGGGCCAGTGCGGTGATGAGCGTGTGGTTGAGCTGGCAGACGAGTTCGGTATGGCTGCGCGCTAAGGCGTGGAACGGGCAGTTGGCCAAGATGAAGGTTACTGCCGCTTCCTCGCGGTTCGTATCCGTGCTCGCTGAGGACGTTGAGGGCGAGGCCGACAGCAGCGTCGGCTGACAGTGGGCGACCCGTCGCAGCCTCGGCTGACAGTGGGCGATCCGTCGCAGCCTCGGCAATGGCCGTTCCGTGCGCAGCCGCGGCCTCTCTGAGAGCGTCAGAGATTCGGGTTCCGTTTTGGTAAGAGGTTGCGATGGCTTCGGCCATGATCCGAGCTACGAGCTCATACTCGCGCGGCGGAAGGGCGACGGTGAACTCCTGCCGGCTGCGGCGGTAACGCTTCGCAGGCCGTCCGGCGCCTGGTCCGGTGCGTCCAGTGAGCCGGACGTAGTCGGTTTCCAGCAGGCCGATCGGCCTCGAGCCGGTCTAGGTGGAACTTGGCCTGGTGGCGGGGGATACCCACCGCCTCCGCGGCCCGGGTCCACGACTGACGGGTTCGGCCTGAGGAGCAGACGAACCCGTACAGCTGCCGGCGCACGGGCTCGGCCAGCGCGCCGATCCCGGTCACGTTTCGGTCAAAGTCCGGCATAGAGCCTCACTAACGTACGAATATCTTGACGTTACACCCCTTTGTGATCTAACGTTTGCTTTATTATCCGATATTGACGGCTGATTGAAAGGACCACAAAGATGCCGATCGCTGCTCTGGCCACGTGGATCATCACCGCCCTTATCGGGTCCTTCATGCTGATCCGCTGGATCAGCCGGGGCGGGCTGCGTCCTCAGGATGGTGCGGTAGCCACGCACTTTCCTCCGGCTCGGGTCTTCACTCACTTCGGGCTAGCCGCGGGTGGGTTGGTCCTGTGGATCGGCTATCTGGTGACCGGCAACTCGATCGTGGCCTGGATCGCATTCGCAGCGCTGGTCCTGGTCGCCTCGCTGGGCGGTCTCCTGGTGAGGCGATGGGCGAAGGACGGGCGCGCTGCGATGCGCGGCGATGCTCGTCCGGACGGGGTCGAGCTGGCTGAGCAGCACATCCCGCGGACGCCCGTGGTTCTCCACGGAATCTTCGCCGTCAGCACATTGGTCCTGGTGTTGCTCAGTGCGCTCGGCGTCGGAGGAGGCTGACATGTCAACCCGGCGTCCTTCGAGACGACGCGTCGACCCGCGCGGAGTTCTTCGCCGTCTTGAAGAGCTAGATGCTGCCCCGACGGCCTGATTCAGCCAGGGACGGTGTGTCCCAGCCTCCGCAGCAATCTGGCGATGGCTTCTTCGGCGGTGGGCACCTCGCCGAACACCTCACGCTGGCGCGTCGGATCGGCGACGTACCGTCCCGTCTGGAACCACCGCAACATCGCCCCCATGTCATTGACCATCGGGCTGACCTTGCCGATCACCGTGGAGACCGCGTTCATCACGCCCGCCGGCATGCTGCGCACTCGGATCTCGCGCTCGAGCAGCCGCCCGGCCACTTGCGCGACTTCCTGAATGCTTGCCGGCTGGTCCCAGCCGATGTCGATTCGCTGCCCGTCCACGCCGGGCACGTACACGGCGTCAGCAAGGTAATCAGCGACATCCTCGGTCAGAACGAACGTGAGCGGGATGGTCGGCGAGCCGAACCACATGACGCGGCCCTTGGCGAACGAATCCCCTCCCATTTGGATGATCAGGTCGAGGAAAGCCCCCGGCCGAAGTGAGACGAACGGCACGCCTTTCTCCTCCAGCCTGTCCTCGGCGAGTTTCTTGTGCCAAAAATGCGGAACGTCGGGGGTCTGGTCACTGGTGAGGATGCTGGTCAGCACGAACCGGCGTACCCCGGTCTGGCTGGCCACGTCGATCAGATTGCGGTTACCGATCGTGTCGATCGACCGCCGTATCACCCTCTGCTGTGGTGCGTGTAACCGGCCGCCGTGGTGATCACCGCATCCACGCCGTCCATCGCCCGCAACAAGGACGCCGGCTCCATCATGTCGCCCCGAGCGATCTCGACCCCGGCCCTCATCAGCGCCGCTGCGTCCGACGCCGGCCGCACGAGGGCGCGCACCCGCTTTCCGCGAGACAAAAGGGCAGTGACCACCTGGCCGCCCAGCATGCCGGTGCCTCCAACCACGAGCACAGGACCGTCATCAGTCATTGCAGGCGCTCCTCCTACGGACGGACACCTGTGTTTGCCAACCCGCAGCCGCGGAAGGTATTCCCGGACGTGGCGCCTCACCTACGACCGGTAGCGTGCGATTTCGGCCGTAGAGCGCCTCTCAGGCGGTCTGGGGCTGGCCCTGAGATCCGGACTATCGAGATGTAATTGCCGCTCTGCGATAGACCGACACGTGCGACCGCGACTCGGCGGTGAACTCGGTGCCCACCCAATCTGCATGCCTCGTCTCAAACTCAAATCCCGCGAGTTGCGCCATCAAGTCGAGTTCGGCCGGCCAGATATAGCGGTGTGGGCTGCGGAAGAGCTCGGCCTGCCTGTCCTCACCGAAACGGAAGTGGTGGGAGACGACGTGCTGGTGCACGACGTCGTAAGTGTCCAAGCCGATGTACCCGGGCTCGACGTGAAAGACGGTCGCCTGCTGACCCGGCGGGAGCTTGCGCAGCTCGGGAACCCAGAGTTCGATGACGAAGCGGCCACCCGGCGTGAGGTGACGGGCGGCGTTGCGAAAGCAGGCAACTTGTTCTGCTTGGCTCAGCAGGTTGGAGATCGTGTTGTAGACGAGGTAGACGAGGGTGTACTCGCCCGGAGCGCGGGCAGTCGCCATGTCGCCGATCACTACTGGTATCGCTGCTTCGTCGGCCTTCGTGCGCAGCTTCTCCACCATTGGACGTGAGAGCTCGATGCCCGTGACAGGGACGCCCCGCTTGGCCAGCGGTACCGCTACCCGACCAGTCCCGATGGCAAATTCCAGCGCTGCGGCCGTTGCCCGCGAGTTTGGCGAGGTAGTCGACGGTGGGCTCCAGGACCTCGGGGGCGAACATGCCCGAGCCTGGTGTGTCGTACCGCTGGGCAGTCTCAGCGTCCCAGATCTCCTCCTGTCGCATGGTGCTGACGATGTCAGCCGATCGGCAATGCGTCCAGGGTTTCTGGAGAGCACGGATGCGGCGCCTTTCCGCGTAACCAAATCACGACAATGGAGATCTCCACGAAAGGAGCGGTGGGCGTGCCTGAGCTGTTTGGCGGATCCGCGCGATCGCTGAAGGTCAACGTGGCACTGATGCGTGCGTTCCGTCGCTCCCCGATGGAGTTCCTCGACGTGCTCGTCGCCAGCGGCGCCGGTACGACTCCCGCTGCGGATGGGACCCGAGCGAGTGCTGCTCGTCGACGATGCCGCCGAGGTCTGGGAGCTGCTGACCACGCACTCCCGGCGTACGGGTAAGGGCCGTGGACTCGTACGCGCGCGACTGCTGCTCGGCGAAGGCCTGCTCACCAGCGAGGGGGACACGCATCTACGCCACCGCCGCACTCTCCAGCCGGCCTTCCATTCCCAGCGGATCACCGATTATGCGTCGCACTTCGCCGGCGCGGCGCGGCGTCGTACCGACCGGTGGTCCGACGGTGGCGACATCGACCTCATCGCCGAGATGTCCGCCATGACACTGGACGGCGTGGGGACGGCGCTGTTCGGTTCCGACGTCCGCGCTCCGACGCCGGAGATCACGCGCGCGCTGACCATCTGCTCGCGGGTTTCCGGCTCGCCATGGCTCCAGGCGGTCGGACCCTGCTCCGCTCGCCGCTGCCCGTCGCCGTTCGGGTGCGGTCAGCCAAGGCCCAGCTTGAGGAAATCGTCGACGACCTCATCCGCGGGCGGTGGGCCGGTGCCGGTGAGCCACGTCCAGTGCTTGACCTGCTGGCGTCTCGCCCGGATCTCACCGGCGCGCAGGTCCGGGACGAGGTGATGACATTGCTGCTGGCCGGCCATGAGACGACCGCCATGGCCCTCACCTGGGCGCTCGCCGCGATAGACCGGCTACCGGCCGTGCGCGCCGATCTGGAGGCAGAGTGGGACGCCCAATCCGAGATACCTCCCGCAGGTGAGGTCGCGGGCGCCCTACCCCTCACCATGGCCGTGCTGGCCGAGACGTTACGGCTGTGGCCACCGTCCTGGATGATCAGCCGCCGATCCTGGAGCCGTTCGTGCTCGGTAGGGCGCATCCAGCAGGTCGGAACGATGTGCCTGGTCAGCCCGGCCTTGCTGCATCGTGACCCGCGGTGGTGGGCCGAGCCGGAGCAATTTCGGCCGGAGCGCTGGCTGCGGCGCGTGCCGGGGAAGGCCGAGCCGCTTCGATCCCAAGGCTCCAGGCCAACCGCGTGGCGCCTATCTGCCCTTCGGTGCCGGACCCAGGATGTGTATCGGGGAGCAGTTCGCCTGGTCGGAGGCCACGACGATGCTGGCTGAGCTGGGCCGCACGTGGCACCTCCGCGTCCACGGCGCTCCGCTTGCCGTGGGCCGATCCTCAATGACGTTGCGGCCGAACGGTCCCGTGCGCGCGACGACATCGCAGCGAGCAGCCTGACCTCCTCGGAGCCACGGACCAGTCTGTCCGTCGGATGCCGGACGGGCGTCAGGAAGGCATCAACCGCAGGCCATCCGGCGGCTACTCGTCCCCATCCGCGAGCCGCTGGGCGGCGTCGAGCCGGCGGCGGGCGTCGGCCAAAGCGTTCACAGCGTCCCGCTGCCTGGACCTTGCTTCGGCGAGATGCCGCTGCGCGGTGACCTTGTCCCGTCGCGCTTCTATCCGCTTGGTGTCGAGCGAGCTCAACCTGTCGTCGGCGGCCTCTACCGCCCCCTCGGCGTCTGCGAGGTCGAATTCGGACTGCCAGTGTGCGGCCTCAGCGGCGGCAAGTTCTTCCTCGGCCTGGCGCAGCGGGGCATGTCCTTCCCCACCACTGGGGGGCGCTGGACCGGAATCGTCATCCAATCGCCAACGTAGCGTCGGTCACCTCGACGAGCTCGACGGCCCAGCGACCGGCCACGGCACGGCGCCGGGCTGCCAGCTCGTCCTCGACCGCAGGCCGCTCCGGCTCAGCCGCTTCCTTGGCCACGTCAGCATGCCGCAGCTCGGTAGCGACCTCGAGCTCGCCGATTGTCGACACGTGGCCGCCGCCCGAAGCCGCTGTGCGAGAGTGGCCGTACAAGACGGCCGTTGCGAACAGTCAACGCACCCGCGAGATCGACAAGAGCGGCCTGAAGCGTCGCCTCCACTTCCAACAGCACGCTCGGGGTCACCCGCACCCCGGCGTCAGCGGCATGTGCTCGGGCTTGATCGAGCAGGTCTGAGAACAGGCGTCGGCGCTGTTCGGCCAGGTTGCGCAGCTCTGAACCAGCCAGCCCGGTCTGCGCATCGCGCAGCTCACGGCCCAAGGCCGATAGACGTTGCATCGCCGCTGAATCTTGTGCCAACAGGTTCACCAGCCAGGCGCTGCGGGTGGGTCGGCGAAGTTGTTGAAGCCGTTCGGCCACCTCCCGGCTTCCGGCCGCCCGGGCCTGCCGCACCAACTCGTTGCGAGCAGCGACGAAGTCAGCCGGGGGGAGCACATAGAGGCCACGAACGATGTCGTCGAGTTCGCGCCCGATCAACTGCACAGTCATTCCGGCACAATCTAATGTCGCGTTGGCCGGACAGCCCAAATCGGGCTAGGACGCGACCGCCAGGTTCGGTGCCTCCTCGGACACGCAGCAGCCACCCAGTACGGCCGCGCAGTCGATGACGAACACGTGCCGCAGCAGATCTCCGAGCTCGCAGGCGGCGTTTGTGCATTCGACGGTGCGATCACTGTGGATCACGAGCGTGCCGTGGCAGTGATCGACGTCTCGGCCGCAGTCCAAACAACTGCTCATGCGGTCGTTGCTACCAGCTGTGCGCGACACAGGGCGGTATTGCGGTCGGCGTGTCGCGGTCCCGCCTATGAAACTGTGTCAGCGTCGCTTCTTCGGCGGGCTCGCTTCGCGACCGGCCTGCGCCTGCTTGGTGGGCTTCTTCTTCGCCGCGGCCGGGCTGGTGGCGCCCCGCCGACGTCCACCGTTCCCCGTCGACCGGCGTTGCGTCGCGGCCTCGATGCTGGCTCGCAGTGCCGACACCAGGTCGAGCGGTACCGCGCCGGGCTCACCGTCCTGGGTTGAGGTCCGTCCGGTCGCCTTGGCATCGATCAGGGCGGTCAGCGTCTCTCGGTGCACATCGCGGTACCTGCCTGGGTCCAACTCCTCATCCGACAACGAGTCGACCAGCGCCTCGGCCATGCCGAGCTCCTGCGAGGGGGTGGCCCACTCATCCTCCTCCGCCTGGAACGGGAACTGTGGCTCCCGGACCTCGTCCGGCCACAGCATGGTCGCGAGGACCAGCACATCGCTGTGCACCCGCAACACCGCGACGATCTGGCGATCGCGCAGCGTGACCTTGGCGACGGCGACGCGCCCCCTTGTCCTCAGTGCGTCGCGTAGCAGCCGGTAGGGCTTGGCGCCCTGCCGTTCCGGCTCCACGTAGTAGCTGCGGTCGAGGTAGATGGGGTCAATGGCTTGCACCGGCAGGAACGAGATGACCTCGATCGAGCGCGATGTCGTCGCGGGGAGCATGGACAGATCATCATCGCTGAGCACGACGAGCTCGCCGGTCGTCGACTCGTAGCCGCGCCCGATCTCCTCGTACGGCACTTCGGCACCATCGATCGAGCAAACCCGCTTGTACTGCACCCGGCCCCCGTCTGTCATGTGGATCTGGTGTGCCGGAACGTTCTTGCTCTCGGTTGCCACATACAGTCGAACCGGGATCGTCACCAAGCCGAAGGAGATGGTGCCTCTCCATACCATCCGCATCGTCGCAAACCTCCGACCTGAGTACCCGCCAATACGGGCCTGGACTGTTCCTTCTATTGTCACCGTGGCACGGAAGTATTTGACAGCCCGGACCGCATCAATCAGCGACCGGCATCGTCAGGGTGTGCCAGTCTCCGGTGCCGAATAGTGCTTGCCGGGCCAATACGCCCACTCCTCGAAGTCCTCGACCCGGCCGTCAGCGGCGAACCGCAGCAGCCAAACATCGCGGTACTCCTGTTCAGCCGGCGGCGCATAAGCCACGTCGACTCGGACGGCGGCGTGGTTGCCCTCCACGGCGACGGGCCATGCCGACATCGTGAAGGTCTGCCCGGCGTCGTCGAGCCAGAAGGCCTTGATGGCATCATGGCCGACCTCGGACGCCTCGTACGGCGACCGCCGGTAGCGGGCTGCCTCGGTGAAGAGCCGTTCCACCGCGCTGAGATCCGCCTCTCGCCAACCACGCTCGTACTCAGCCACCCATGCCATCACTCGCGCTCGGTCCATGAGGGTCATGCTCCCTCAAGATCCTTCTCAGACAATCGATCCGGGTCGCTCGCCTGTTCTCACCGATGAGTTTCGGTCCGGTGTGGAGTCCGTTGTGTCGGGCCGGGCGAGTAGCGTCACGGCGGAGCGACAACATGAAAGGGATCGGCGTATGACTGGCACACGTGTCCTGGTCGGCACCCGCAAAGGCGCCTTCCGTCTCACCTCAGATGAGGGGCGTTCGGCATGGACGGTCGATGGCCCGTACTTCCCCGGGTGGGAGATCTACCACGTCAAGGGATCGCCGGTGAATCCCGACCGGGTCTACGCCTCGCAGACCAGCGGGTGGTTCGGGCAGGTGATTCAGCGCTCCGAGGACGGCGGCGCGTCGTGGGAGACGGTGGGCAATGACTTCGCCTACGAGGGTGAGGTCGGGGAGCATCAGTGGTACGACGGCTCGTTGCGCCCCTGGTCCTTCACCCGCGTCTGGCACCTCGAGCCTTCCCTCCATGATGCCGAGACGGTTTACGCCGGTGCCGAGGACGCGGCTTTGTTCAAGTCCACCGACGGAGGACGCGAGTGGACGGAGCTGTCGGGCCTCCGCCACCACGACACGGGCCATCTGTGGCAGCCCGGTGCGGGCGGCATGTGCCTGCACACCATCCTCGAGCACCCGGTGGACGCTGACCGTCTCACCGTGGCGATTTCCGCCGCCGGCGCCTTCCGCACTGCCGACGGCGGAAGCTCCTGGCTGCCGATCAACAAGGGACTTCGTTCCGGTGAGATCCCCGACGAAGATTCGGAGGTCGGTCATTGTGTGCATCGCATCGACATGCATCCAGCACAACCGGACGTGCTCTACATGCAGAAGCATTGGGACGTCATGCGGAGCAAGGATGCGGGCGACACCTGGCACGAAGTGAGCGGCAACCTGCCCTCCGACTTCGGCTTCCCGATCGCGGTGCACGCGCACGAGCCGGAGACCGTCTACGTGCTGCCCATCGCCAGCGACTCCTACCACTTCCCACCCGACGGCAAACTGCGGGTCTACCGCAGCCGTACGGGCGGTGACGAGTGGGAGGCGCTCACAGCTGGCCTTCCCCAGCAGCACTGCTACGTCAACGTGCTGCGCGAGGCGATGGCGGTAGATCAACACGAATCCTGCGGCGTCTACTTCGGCACCACCGGGGGACAGGTGTACGCGTCCAAGGACTCCGGCGACACCTGGGAGCCAATCGTCCGAGACCTGCCGGCGGTGCTGTCGGTCGAGGTGCAGACGCTGCCATGAGCGGCCCCACGTCCACCTCGGTCCGGGTCATCCTGCCGGCCCACCTGCGGGCGCTGGCGAGAATCCAGGGCGAGATCTGCGTCGAGGTCGACGGTGAGGTCACGCAGCGAGCGGTGCTCGACGCTCTCGAGGCGGAGTTTCCGACACTCCTCGGCACGATCCGCGACCGGGCAACGGCGAGGCGCCGGCCCTTCGTGAGGTTCTACGCGTGTGAAACGGACTTGTCCCACGATGAGCCGGATGCGCCGCTGCCGGAGCGTGTGGCCCACGGTGAGGAGCCGTTCATGGTTGTCGGCGCGATGGCCGGCGGCTGAACTTGTTCAGGTCGAGGGCCCCTGCCAGCTCAGAGGGAGCCGCCAAGCTCATCCTCGATATGCACCCGGATGATCTCATCGAAAGAACTCTCGGCCGCGAAGCCCAGGCGCACCGCCCGCGTCGCCTCCAGCGCCGGGGCCCAGGTCTCAACGATCCGCATGATCGACTCGTCCGGCTCACGGCGGATCAGTCGTACCGCCTGCTCTCCTGCCACCCGGCGCAGGGCGTCGATCTGCTCTCCCACAGTGGCGCTGAGGCCCGGCATGGACAGCGTCCGCCGCGGTCCGACCTCCTGCCCATCGAGCTCGGCTGCCCGTACCAGAAACTCCACCGCTGAGCGGGGCGACGCATGCCAGTGCCGCACTGTCTCCGGGACCGGCAAGACCGCCTCCTGCCCCACCAGCGGCTCCCGCAGGATGCTCGAGAAGAAGCCCGACGCTGCTTTGTTCGGTCGCCCCGGACGGATGCAGATGGTGGGCAGCCGGATCCCGATGCCGTCGAGAAATCCGCGACGGGTGTAGTCGGCGAGCAAAAGCTCTCCGATCGCCTTCTGGGTTCCGTAGCTGGTCAGCGGCGTCTCGTGGAAGTCCTCCGGAATGGGATGTGGTAGCGGGGCGCCATACACAGCAATCGAGGAAGTGAAGACCAAACGAGGCTGGTAACCGCCGACGATGTGCGCCGCGCGGACGGCGTCAAGCAGCGCCCGTGTGCCGTCGAGGTTGACCCGGTAACCCTTCTCGAACTCGGCCTCAGCCTCACCGGACACCACCGCCGCGAGATGGAAGATCACATCGGGCCGACCCTCCACCAGCCGCTCCGCCTCGCCCGGCGCCGCGAGATCCGTGGCGACCAGATCAACCCGGCCGGCCCCGCTTGCCGGCTGCTGTGGGGCGACAACATCGGCCAGGGTCAACCGCTCAACGGTGCCACCAGCAAGGTGCCCGTCAGCGACCAGGCGGGCAGTCAACTTACGACCGATCATGCCGGCCGCGCCCAGGATCAGGACGTGCACCACACTTCCCTCCGCACAGGCTCGATCGCCTTCATCACGTGTACCGACGGTCCCGGCGCCGTCCGAGCCGGCTGCAGCAACAGCCTGTCATGAGACAGTTTGATCACTTCGAACATCGGCGACCAAATACCGGCTACCCGCCGGGAAGGAGGGCCATGAATCTCGAGAAGGTCATTTTCGGCTTCTTCGTGCTGCTCGCGGCAACGCTCAACTTCGGGTTCTTCCTCGGCGACATCTCCAATCCAGATGTGCACAACATCTACGAGCTGTTCGCGGCGCTTGCTGTCAGCCTGATCGCCACCGTGCTGAAGTTCGGCGATCGGACCCAGATCGGCGCGGTGCACCTGGCCACCAGCCTGGTAGCGGACCTGCAGCTCATCGCGGCGGTGGTCGTCTGGGTATGGGCTGAGGAGATTTCCGCGGAGGGCATGAATGTGGTCTCCACGGCCAGCGTGGTGTCCCTGTCCGGAGGCGCGCTGCTGGCCAACATCGTCTCGGTCGTGCTGCTGTTGACGGAGACCGTCACCTTCCATCGCGGATAAGGCGGGTGCACCAGTGAGCAACCCCCTGTTGATCTTCTGGGCTCAGCTGTTCAGTCGTCGCGAGCCTGTCGGCCGCGTTCCATCCCGCGTGCACATCGAGTCGTCTATCCAGGCATCGTCGACCATCTTCTTGGTGATGCGGCGAATGCGGGCGCCGCTGATCACTCTCATCGTCATCTTCTTCATCAGCGTCGTCGGCCTCACATTGATCCCCGGTATCAACCCGGACGGCCAACCGGAGCGTCTCAGTCTGTTCGAGTCGTTCTACTTCATGAGCTACACGGCGACCACGATTGGGTTCGGCGAGCTGCCGTGGCCGTTCACACCCGGGCAGCGGCTCTGGGTCACCTTCTCGATCTATCTCTCGGTGGTCGGCTGGGCGTACGCGATCGGCTCCATGCTCACCCTGCTCCAGGACCGGTCGTTCCGGCAGGCGTTGGCACTGCGGCGGTTCACCCGCAAGGTGGCACGAATGCGTGAGCCGTTTCTGTTGTTAGCCGGCTACGGACGCGCAGGGGAGCTGCTGGCCAAGGCGTTCGACGCGCTCGGCCAGCAGCTCGTCGTGATCGACGAGTCGTCCGACCGGGTCGACGCCCTCGATCTCGGGTCCTATCACGCGGACATCCCTGGCCTCGTCGCCGACGCCGGCAATCCGCACCACCTGACCGCGGCCGGCATCGACCATCCTTGCTGCGCCGGCGTGTTGGCGCTCACCAGCGATGACGAGACCAATCTCGCCATCACCATGACGGCAGCGCTTCTGCATCCCGACTTGCCCGTCGTCTCGCGGACCGTCTCCGCCCCGATCGCGGAGCGGATGCGTGCCTTCGGAACACCGGCAGTGGTCAACCCGTTCGACCGATTCGGCGAGCATCTCCGGCTCGCGCTGCACGCGCCGGCGTCCTATCAACTTCTCACCTGGCTCGAGGCCGGTCCGGGTGCGGAGTTGCCCAAGCGCGGTCAGCCGCCCACCCATGGCCGGTGGGTGATGTGCGGCTACGGTCGCTTCGGGCGTGAGGTCACCAAGGATTTGCGGGCGGCTGGCCTCGAGGTCTCCATCATCGAACCGGCCGAGCGGGGTGAGCCAGAGCCAGGAGTCATTGTCGGGGACGCCTCCGAACTGGAGGTGCTGGCCCGGGCCGACCTGGCGAGAGCCGTCGGGCTTGTGGCCGGCACCGACAACGACACGACCAACCTCTCCATGCTTGCTACCGCGCGCCGGCTGAATCCCGAACTGTTTCTCGCCGCGCGGCAGAACCGGCCGACTAGCGCAGGTCTGTTCGAGGCGATGCAGGTGGACGCCCTCCTGGTGCCGACCGAGGTGGTGGCGCACGAGGTGTACGCCCAGGTCAGCACGCCGATGCTGTGGCGCTTCATCCAGGAGATGCCAGCGCGGGGGGACCAGTGGGCGTCTGATCTCATCCAACGACTGCGGCACAACTGCGGTCACGAGCTTCCCGCCCTCTGGAAGGTCAAGCTCGACCGCCAGCAGGCACCGGCTCTAGCCGGCTGGCTCGCTGAAGGCAAGGTTGCCCTTGGTGACCTGCTGCGGAGTCCAGAGGACCGGGAGCGCCGGCTCCGGATCGTACCGTTGCTGCTACTCCGCGACGGCGAAGCCGTCCTCACACCCGACAGCGAGATGCCGCTGGCGCCCGACGATGAACTGTTGTTCGCCGGCGAGAGCTCCGAGAGGCGGGAGCTAGAGAGCACGCTGGTGGTCGACTCGACCGCAGCGTACGTGCTGTTCGATCAGCACATTCCGTCGAGCTGGGTGTGGCGCAAGTTGTCCCGGAAGAGCCCCACGCCGAGCGCAGTTGACGACCGCGGACGCGTTACCAGCCATCATGGCTAGGCGGCGGCGTTTGAGCGCGGCGCTGGAGGCGTACGACCCCTCATAGCAGGGTGCGCCGGTCGGGCCCGTCGCGGAAATGGTGCCCGAGGAGAGTGCGCCGGCGCGACGCAGAGCGCCGCCAAATCCCCCGGCCGGGTCAAGTCGTGCGATAACGCGTCTTCTGGCGGCGAGGTTCGCGCCGCGACCTCTCGTCCTCGATCTGGCGGATCAGCTCTCGGCGCACCTCGGCAAGGGCATGATCAAGGTCGCGCTCGTGGGAGGTGGTCACGAGGTGAGTCCGTCCGCCTAGCCAGGCCTGAAGGGTGACCTTCTGGTCCGGGCCATCGGTGTCTTTCAATGACACCTCGAGGTCGGCCCGGTCGTGTTCCCATCCAGACAGGTGGGGAGCGAGCGCGGACAGGGCGCTGACCACGCGCGGCCGGTCGGCCGCTGCGAAGCCGGCGCCAAGACGCAGACGCTCTTCCAAGGTCCCTGCTGTGCTGTTCTCGGTTCCGCTCATCGGTGCGCCTTTCTTGTGTTTCAGCTTACGACTCGGCCCCGAGCCAGGCGGCTGTCGGCGGCGAACGCTACCGCCTGGGTGTTGACCGCACCCGTCCGCAAGGGGTCTTGGCCTCGGGCTGGGCAGGCAAGGACATCGTTCCGGCTGCCTTAAGACCTGGTGCTCATCCGGCGACACCGTTCAACCGTGGGAGAACGACAACCTCGATCGGCTCTGTGCGGCCACGGATCTCCACGGTGCGTCGCTCGAGCTGGTCGGTTGCCATGTTTGCGGCCTTGGCCGCCGCCACACTCACGATCACCTCACCAGCAATCGCAGCCGATGCAAGTCGCGCCGTGATGTTGACGACATCCCCGAGCGCCGTGAAGTCGTCGACAGTTGTGCCAAGGCCAGTCGCCCCAACGAATGCTTCGCCGGTGTGGACAGCTGTTCCTGCCGGAATGGATATCGCCGCCGTGGTGCTGGGCCGTGCTGCTCCCTCCGCCAGATCGACGTGCGGCGGCTACCGCTAGCGCCGCGTGGTCCGGCCCACTGATTCCCCCGAAGAAGAGCCCGATAACCTCATCGCCGACGACTTTGTCGACGATGCCGTCATGAGAAACGATGGAATCGGATGCCAATCGATAGAAGCCGTCGAGGAACGCGTGGAAGTCGCCCGGGCGCATTCGTTCTCCCATCGCAGTCGAGCCGCGGATGTCGGAGAACAGCAGCGTGATCGGGATCTCTACCCCGGTCATCTCTTGCTTGCGAAGCACATCTATGCATCTCGTGCAGAGAGCCGGATTACCGGAGGATTGCGCGTACCCCACATGCCTGAAGACGAGGCCACCCAGCCCAGCAAACGGAGCCGCGCAAATCTTGCAGCGTGGATCGGACGGGATTCGCCGGAACGCTCGCCGCTGCTTGGCCAGGCCAGAACTCTCCCCGGTCAGCACGGCGCGGACTTGTTCAGGAGTCCATCCTCGGCCGCCACCTATTCAACTTACGCCGGACGTCGCCAGGCCGTCTCTGATGCTGACCGCCGCCTTCGAGCAGCAGTGACTTGCCGGCAGGCGTGGAACCGGCCGAGGACGTTGGCCGCGACAGCTCATGGCAGCTTCCCGCGATGCAGCGCTTGGTTGTCAGGCCCTTGATTGCGCAAGAAGGCTCGCACTGCCCAAGCGATCAGCCGCCCCGACACCCTCTTCACTCGATGCCGCCTGCCCTGGGCATGACGGCGCCGCTGGCCTTTTCGTGCGAGGTTGCGCCAGCAGGTCAATGGACACCGGGGTTGTCGATCGCTGTCGTGATGTTGTGGTTGTGGTGGAACAGGTTGCTGGGGTCGTAACGGGCCTTGACCTGGACCAGCCGGTCCCACGTAGACCCCGGATAGGCCTGGCGGACCTGTGTCGGGTCCTCGTCGGTGAGGAAGCCGACGTAGGCGCCGTCGTCCCTTTGGTGCAGGGAAGCCGCGAACTGGTTGACCCAGGCCTGGCGCACTGGCTTGTCAGCGGGCCCGTCGTAGAAGCTGGCGACATTGGCCATGATCGCCGAGCGGCGGTGGGCGAACGCAGTCGACTCGACGGGTACCCGCGCCATCGCCCCGCCAAGCACCCGCAGCTGCGCTACCCGCAAGCTCGCGTCCGATGCTTGGAGGTGTTCGAGGATCGTCTCGGCGGCGTTGTGATCGATGTGGTCGAGGAACATCGTGTGCCCCACCGCGGCAGGGTGGTAGGCGGGATCCTCGGGCGGGTAGATCTCCGGATAGGCCATCGGCTTGACCAGATCGGCGAGCGGGGTGGCCAGCGACCGGAACGGCGCGACAGCGCGCTGCCCGTCCTCGATGTCGCCGGCGTAGACCATCAGGCCCAGGATGATCAGCTGGCCGTGCTGCTGGGCGGGAATGAACGGCAGCGGTGGCGCGGGCATGACGTTGGCGATGGTCGACAACTCCTCAGGGGCTGCCTCGGCCAGGGCAATGAATTCGGTGAGCACGTCGGCGCTGGCCGGCAACAGCAGCATCCCGCCAACGATCTGGCCCAGCGGGTGCAGCCGGAACTTGAACCTCGTCGCCACGCCGAAGTTGCCTCCGCCGCCCCGGAGCGCCCAAAACAGGTCCGGGTAGTCGTCGGCGTCCGTACTGCAGCAGCTGGCCATCGGCGGTCACGACCTCGGCGGCCAGCAGGTTGTCGATGGTCAGGCCGTGCTTTCTGACCAGGTAGCCGACGCCACCGGCCAGGGTGATCCCCCCGATGCCGACCGAGCCGGTGTCGCCGAACCCGGTGGCCAGGCCGTGCGCCGCCGCGGCGGTGGTGTACTCGCCTGCGGTCAGGCCGGGCTCCACCCATGCGGTGCGCGCCTCCGGGTCGAGTTCGAGCGCGCGCATCGCCGAGAGGTCCAGCACGATCCCGCCGTCGACGACGCAGTGCCCGGCCGGGCTGTGGCCGCCGCTGCGGACCGCCAGCTCCAGCCCGGTCTCCCGCGCCAACGCGACGACCCGGGCGACGTCGGCCGCGTCGGCGGCCTGGATGATCACCTGAGGGCGGCGGTCGAAGCCACCGTAGAAGGTCGTGCGCGCCTGGTCGTAGGTGGGATCCTCCGGCGTAACCACCCGGCCCTTCACCTGCCCACGCAGCCGTGAGATCGGGATGCCGTTCAGCTCGGAGAGTGCCATCGCAGGAAGTCCTTCCATGGTGGGGCATGCTCAGGGTGTCCTGCCATCGCCGACGGCGTACGTCACAACACTCTGAGCCACTGCCCCTTCAGACTCCGGGCGGGCGCAGAACTCATCGAGGGGAAGAGGCCACAGCGGCGTCTAATTTGAACGAGATCCTCACTGACCGAAGCAGCCGGTCGACGGCCGCACAATGACCGACCCAGTAGCAGAGACGAAGGAGATGGAATGGCAAGAATCGGTGTCCAGGCCATGATGCTCAAGAGCGAGTTCGAGGCTGATGGTGCGTTCACAACGCTGAAGAGGCTGAACGAACTGGGGTTCAACGTTGTGGAGATCTCCCAGATTTCCATGTCGGATGCCAACGTCGGTGAGATCGAGCGTGCGAGGGCGGAGTTCGGCATGGAGATCGCCGCTCTGTCCGCGGCCCTGGAGACCCCGGTTGGCGCGCCCGGTGACTCACTCATGAACGATTTCGACAAGATCGTGGCGGACTGCATGCGGCTGGCCTGCCGGCTTGTTCGCATGGGCATGATGCCGTTCTGGGCCATGGCCTCAAAGAAGGCCCTGCTCGACTTCTGCAGCCGGAGCAACGAGATGGCCGCCCGGCTTGCCGAGCACGGCATCGCCCTGTACTACCACAACCACCACATCGAGTTCGCGAAGTATGACGGCAAGTACATCTTGGACATCATCCGGGAGAGTGCTCCACTGATGAAGTTCGAGCTGGATGTCCACTGGATTCATCGTGGCGGGAAGGACCCGGTGAGCGTTCTCAAGGACTATGCCGGGCTGGTGGACCTCGTCCATCTGAAGGACTATCGCATCGGTCAGCTCCCTCCGAACGCCTTCGAGTTCCTGCAGGCAGGTGAACGTCCAGGCCTTCATGACAGGCATTTGAGGGTGTCGTTCAGTTCGCGGAGGTCGGGGAAGGCAATCTCGACTTCAAGGCGATCATCGACCAAAGCCTGACCAGCGGGGCGAAATATCTGCTCATCGAGCAGGACAACCAGTACGGCCGCGATCCGTTTGATTGCCTCGCCACTTCCCGTGACAACCTCATCGCGCTCGGCTATGGCAATCTGTTCTGAGCCACTAACCCCCATCAGTCCGATCATGGTCAGCTCGGCGAACTGGTCGGCTGGCTGGGAGTCGGCACAACGCTTACGGGCCAACTGCACGAGTCGCCGTTGCACCGATGTCGACGGCAAGCCACCAGCGGATCGATCGCTTCGCTGACTTTGACTCTGGGTGCAGACATTGACGTGGGTTCAGTAGTTGATCAACAACGACCGGTCGGGATCGTGCCGTCCTTCAATCAGGCGAATAGTCCTTGAGCGAGACCGCATAGATAGTGAGTGGGTGATCACCTGGTGCGACCCGAACCGAACTCCCTTGAGCAGGGCTCCATCGGTGACACCGGTCGCGGCAAAGAAGACGTTGTCGCTGGAGACCAGGTCCGATGTCGTCAAGATTCGCTCCAAGTCGTACCCGCCCTCCAGCGCGGCTTGCCTTTCGGTGTCATTGCGGGCGATGAGCCGGCCCAGCATTTCTCCGCCGAGGCAACGGAGCGCACAGGCAGCCAGCACACCCTCTGGAGTGCCGCCGGTGCCGACCAGCAGGTCCACACCGGTCTCTGGCGCGGCGGCCATGATGGCGCCAGCCACGTCTCCGTCCGGCAGGAATCGGATTCGGGCGCCTGCCGCGCGGATTTCCTTGACAAGTGCTTCATGCCTCGGCCGGTCGAGAACGGCCGCGGTGAGGTCGGAAACCCTCCGGTCAGCGTGCCGGGCGATCTTGCGCAGCGTGTCCGCAATCGGTGCGTCAAGATCAACTTGCTCAGCCACCGCAGCAGGAACCACCAGCTTCTGCATGTAGACCGCCGGTCCTGGATCGAACATGGTGCCGCGCGGGGACACGCCTAGCACGCTGACCGCATCCGGAAGGCTCTTGGCGGTGAGAGTGGTGCCATCGACTGGGTCAACAGCGATGTCCAGGTCGGGCCCAGTGCCGTCGCCGACGTGCTCGCCGTTGAACAGCATGGGTGCTTCGTCCTTCTCGCCCTCCCCGATCACCACAACACCGTTCATGCGAACCGATCCGAGCACCGGCCGCATCGCGTCTACCGCGGCCCGGTCGACCTGTTCCTTGTCACCAAAACCCATGTATCGCGAGCAAGCGATGGCAGCCGCCTCAGTCGCCCGCACCAACTCCAGGGCGAGATTGCGGTCAGGGTCGGTCTGGTTGGCAGACCGGTCAGCCGCTGGTGTCTGATTCGAGTTTGCGCTGTTGGTCCCTGCGCTCATGAGGATGACGTCCATTTCTGGGTGCCGAGGATGCTGAATCAGCCCCGTTGAGCTGACGGAGGAGGCAAGTATTGCGGCAACTTTGTCATAGCCGACAATGGGCGAACGCCGGGACGCCCTCATGAGTCCCCAGCCCGGCGTGTGTCAGGGCCATACGACGTCGTCGAGGAACCGCTCGACAGCGGTGGCAGTTTGTCTCAGCGCACGCTGAGCTGGAGCTGGAATGGTCGCCTTCGATACGCCAGACTCAATGACGCGAGGACCAACGCGTGACTTGATCACGGAATTGCCCCTGCGGCAGTCGATGCCTGCGCATTGCGCAGCCGGCGACGTTCGCTGCGCCGCTCGACGAGGGAGTAGAGCACTGGCACAAGAAGCAGGGTGAGCACCGTCGAAGAGATCAGGCCGCCGATCACAACAATCGCCAGCGGTCCTGAGATGAAGGCCCCACCCCCGGTCAGTCCGAGTGCCATCGGAATCAGTGCAAAGATCGTCGCGCAGGCAGTCATGATGATCGGCCGCAACCGCAGTCGAGCCCCGTCGATGATCGCAGACTGCAGATCCTCGCCGCGCCGGCGGTACTGATTGATCAGATCGATCAACACAATCGCATTGGTCACGACGATCCCGATCAACATCAGGAGACCGACCATGGCAGGCACTCCGAGTGGAGTGTCGGTGATCAGCAGTCCGGCTACCGCGCCAGTCGCAGCGAACGGGATGGAGACCATCAAGATCAACGGCTGCACCAGGCTCCGGAACGTGCCGACCATGATCATGAAGACCAGCGCGATGGCCACCAGCATGGCGAGCCCCAGCTGGCTGAACGCCTCCTGCTGATTCTCCGCCGCTCCGCCCAACGTGGCGGTCACACCCGGCGGCAGATCCGTGATCGAGTCCAGCCTGCTTTGAATGGTCGTCGGTGAGCGCGCCAAGGTCAGCGGCCTCTGGCGTAGCGGTGATCGTGACCGACGGGGTTCCCTCGATCTGCGTGACCGTGGTGGGAGCCAGTACCGTCTGCACTTTGGCGACATCCTTGACCTTGACAGGCTTTGCGCGTACGTCAGCCAGCGCCTCCTGCTCGTCTTGCAACTGCTCCTGCTTCTTCTGCTGCTCCTCGGCTTCGCTGGCCTGCTCATCGACGGCGTCGAGCTGTTCGTTGAGCTGATTGATGCTTTCATCGAGCTGCTCAATGCTCGCCTCGATCTGCTCGATGCCGCTCTCTGCTTGAGCCACGGCAGCGGTCTGCTGCGCGACTTGTTGCTGCCACTGTTGCTGGGCAAGCGTCTCAGCGGTCACCGGAACAGGCGGAGCCGACGGATTCGGCTGAGGCGGGTTCGCTCTCAGAGCCTCCAGCTGCCTGCGACTGTCGGCTAGCTGGCGTCTTGTCCTGCTCAGCTCGTCGAGTGTGTCGGAACGATTGTTCTGGAGCTCCGTGCGTTGCTCGCGCAGTTGAGCCTCCTGATCGGCGGTAGCCTCCTCGGCTTGGCGCTGCTGCTCGTCGGCCAGAGCCTGCTGCTTGTCGGCCAGCTCATCAGAGGCCTTCTCCTGCGCCTTTTGTTGCTGAAGCTGGCTGACCGGGAGCTCGATATTGCCAATATCGGAGGGACTCGGATCGTCGGCCTCCTCGCCGCGAACGACGATGTCGCGTTGCTCACCTTCGATCGTTACCGAGCCCACCGGGGTACCGCGCAGAGCGCTTGAGACCGCCTGGCCGACCTCGGCCTGAGTGAAGCCAAGCGAAGCGGCCTTCTTCTTGTCGACATTCACCCTGAGCAGCTTCCGCTGCTCCTCGAGATTGCTGCTGATGTCGGAGAGACCCGGAATCGTTTCGAGCTCCTGCCTGGATTCGCTTGGCCCCGGCCTGTAGGTCTGCAGTGTTCTCGCTCGAGATCAGTGACCGTCAGGTCGTTGCTGGTTCCCTCGTTGTTGGTCATTGTCACGGTGATCTCCCCGGCTGATTCGCCGAGTTCGGTCATCTTCTGCTGGAGCTGCGGGCGTAGCGCATCTGCCCTGGCGCCCTCGACGAGCAAGACCGTGAACTCAGCGGTGTTGGTGTCACGGGGGGCGCCGGGGACGAGGCTGCCGCCGATCGTTGTGAGATAGCTCTTCACCTGCGGGTCGTGCCTGCAAGATGTTCTCGACCTGCTCGGCGGCCGTGCTCGTGGCCGACAACCTGGTGCCTGGCGGCAACTCTTGTTGAATGGCGAGTGTGGTTTGGTCGGTGACCGAGCCCAGGAAATCGGTCTTCAGGAACGTGGCGGACCCCAGCGTTGCGACGAAGACGACCAGTGCTGCGCCGAGTGTGATGAGCGGTTGTCGCAGGCCGAACCGCAGTATCGGCAGGTAGCCGCGCTGCAGCCGGGTCACCTTGGTCTCCTCGGCGGTATGGCTCTCCGCCTCCGCCGTCGCACCGTCTGCGTCGCCGGCAGTTTGTGCCGCGGGCTGCTGGTTGCGGCTTCCCCGCAGGAACCAGTACGCCAGCACGGGCACGATGGTCATCGACACCAGCAACGAGGCACCAAGCGCCACCGCGACCGTGATGGCAAACGGCCGGAACAGCTCACCGACGACACCGGAAACGATGGCCACCGGAGCAAACACTGTGACCGTGGTCAAAGTGGAAGCGGTGACGGCACCGGCTACCTCTTTCACCGAGGCAAGGATGTCGCCCGTCGTGAGAGTCTGATGCCCGGCAGTCCGACGCTTGATGTTCTCGACTACGACGATCGAATCGTCGACCACCCGGCCGACAGCAACCGTCAGCGCAGCCAACGTGAAGATGTTGAGGGAGTACTCGCCGAGCTGAAGACCGATCATCGCGATCAGCAGAGACAGGGGAATCGAGATTGCGGTGACCAAGGTCGCGCGAACTGAGAACAAGAAGCCCAAGATCACGAGCACTGCGAAGACCAGGCCGAGCAGGCCCTCCACCGTAAGGTCTTCGATCGACTGCTCGATCAGCGGCGCCTGGTCGAAGATGATGGTGATGGTGGTGTTGTTGCCGAGATTCTGCTCGATGCTCGGGATCTGGGCGCGGACGCTGTGCGAGATCTGCACCGCATCGGCGTCGGTGTCCTTGAGAACGGCAACGCTGAGGGCAGGGCGCCCGTCGGCCCGAGCGATCGATGTGGACTCGATCGAGTCCACTTTCACGTCGGCGACCGCGGACAGCGCGACCGGACCGTCTGGAGTTGGCACCTGCAAGGCTTGAAACTGCTTGACGGTGTTGGTGGAGGTGCCGACCTCGACGGCAAGCTCGAGGTCCTTGTCGAAGCTGCTGCCGGCGGGTGTGACGGTCGCCTGTCCCTGCACGGTCTGAGTGACTGCCTGCGCAGTGACGTCGTGCTTACGAAGGTCAGGCGGTCGCAGCGTCACCAGAAGCTGAGCAGTCTCCTGCCCGGTCGACGGTGACACTGCGTACGCCGTCGATCCCTGACAACTCCGGGACCGCCACGTCCTCAACCTGACGGCCGGCTTCGTCCAGAGGCGCATCAGATGCGACCGCCAGCAGGAGGACCGGGATGTCGTCGGTGCTACCGGTAATGACCTCGGTCTCGACCTGATCCGGCAGCGTCGGCGCGATCCCGTCGACGGCGTTCCGGATGTCGCCCACCACCGTGTCAGGATCGAGGCCGTACTCCCATTCGACCGTGATCGTGGCGATCCCGTTTGTTGAGGTCGACTGAACCTTCGTAACGCCTGACACGCTGGTGAGCGCGCGTTCCAGAGGGGATCGACACATCGTCGGCGACGATCTGCGGTGACACGCCCGGATAGCTCGCCGTCACGATCGCGGTCGGCACCTGGATCGATGGCAACAGCTCCTGTTTGAGGTTGAGAGTGGCCAACACGCCGAAGACGATGATGCCCAGCGTCACGAGGCCGACGATCATGCGGTTGGCCAGACTGAGCCGCGTCAGGGAGGTCAAGCGCGGGCTCCCTTCCACGTCCATTCGACCTCAAGCGCCATCCGCGCCGAAGATGGCATCGATGATCCTTCGTATTAAGCTTACAGTTAGTGCAACGTCAATAATCAAGCCGTTACGATCTAACTCAACAAGACGCCGATTGACCAACACCAGGCGAGGAAATGACCGGGACTGCTCGCGATGACGCGACAGCTGGCAGCGAACAGGATGAGTTGATCAGCTGTCTGGAGCGAATGCAGGACAGTTTCGAGCGCCGGGCCTTGTCCTCGATGGCCGAGCCGCTGATCTCGACTCCGCTCACGATGCAGCAGCTCAAGGTACTCGCCATGATGGCGATCGATCCTGACAAGGCCACCGGTCACGAGCTTGCCGCGCAGCTGAAGGTTTCTGTCGCCACCATGTCCGGGCTGGTCGATCGACTCGTGGAACATGGGATGGTAAGTCGGGAAGAGGATCCCAGCGATCGGCGAGTTCGCCGGCTCAGCGTAACTCCCGAAGGTAGTGCGACAATCCGCAGTTTGCTGAGTTCGGCCGGCACCATGCCGACGGAGGTCCTCCGCCGCCTGGCCATCGAGGACCTCCGCGCGCTCGTCCAGGGCGTTCTTGCGTTCGATCGTGCCGTCCGCGAGCTAGCCGAAGTGCCATCGAAGAATGATCATCTAGGTGGCGGGCCACCACGAAGTGTCCTGACGCGCCCACCGTTCTCCTCGACGCCCCGTGCGCCGATGTCCGCTCGCTACTCGAACAGCTCTCGAAGGGCTCAGGTACGGCCTGGCACGGCTCGTTCTATCGTCGGTGAGATGCAGGCGTCAGAGGTCCCGCGTGCGGTGGCTGCGGCCATGTCGATCGCCTCATCACTTGACCTGTCAGTCGACGACGCGATCGTGCTTCATAACTCGAACAGGCTCACTCTGCGTGTGCTGCCTTGTGACGTCCTGGCCCGGGTGGCGCCTGTAGCGCATCAGGTCGCACACTTCGAAGTCGAGCTTGCTCAACGGCTCGTCGAAGCCGGGTGCCCGGTGGCCGCTCTTGAGCCTCGAGTGGAGCCACGCGTCTATCAGCGTGATGGCTTCGTGGTCACGCTGTGGACCTACTACCAACCCGCGACACCTCGAGAGCCGTCACCAGCCGACTACGCCACTGCGCTCGAGCGGCTGCATGCTGGCATGCGCAAGCTCGATGTCCCGGCGCCGCACTTCACGGATCGCGTCGACCAGGCCCAACAACTCGTGGCGAGCCGCGACCACACTCCGGCGCTCGCCGACGCGGATCGGGAGCTGCTCGGCGACACGTTAAGAGACCTGAGACGAGGGATCGGCGCGCATGGCGGTGCCGAGCAGCTGCTGCACGGCGAGCCGCATCCGGGCAACCTGCTCACCACGGAGAACGGGCTGCTGTTCATAGATCTTGAGACGTGTTGCCGTGGACCTGTCGAATTCGATCTCGCCCATGCGCCCGAAGAGGTCAGCGGGCACTATCCGGGTGTTGATCATGACTTGCTGCGCGAGTGCCGGATCCTCGTGCTGGCGATGATCACAACCTGGCGCTGGGATCGAGGCGACCAACTTCCAAACGGGCGCCAGCTGGGCACAGAGTGGCTCGGCCAGATTCGAGCCGCGCTCGGACGCAGAGGGCTGGACCACGAGCCCGCCCAGGGAGTCCGGCACCGTGACGTGACCGGTGGCGAGGTGGCCGAGCCCTCCGTGGCGCGTCGGATGAACTCCTCGTAACCGAGGATTTACCGGCACCAGCTAAGCCCTCTACGAGATAGTTCCGTTCAGCCATGGTGTCGGTCCCATTTGTCGTGGGCGATGAGGAATCGACTCCCGACGTCGGCCATGCCCGGCCGCGCTCAACAGACTGAGGCTTACGGTTCAGGGCACTCCGCCGACCACCTGGTGAGTGGCAGCCAGGCGAGGCCACCCATGGGAGACCCGTAACGCGCCGAGACGGCAGCGCGTAAGAGGGAAGATCGATCACGATGCCCTAGCGTCGCTGGACGGTTTCGCGTCTCCGGCTAATACGACATCGGTGCGGAGTGCTATCTAGCCGGAGATCCGCCCGTACGAGCAATATTTGCGCGACACGTATCCACGACGTAAAGCCTCGTCCACAGCGGTGGCATGGCGGTGCAACTGGTGAGCAGTGGCTGGCCTTGCGCCCAAGGCAGCGCTCCGTAACAGCTCGGACGACCATAGCTCTTGAGGCGGCCGCCGCAGACGGTTGTCAGCTGTTCCCGGCCCGTTCCACCAACCAGTCGGCGTACTGGATGAGGTGCCGGTCGACCAGGAACTGCTCCTGCACCCGGGCCCGGCCCGCTTGCCCCAACCGATCGGCCCGCTCGTCATCGTGGAGCAGCCGGGCCAGGGTGTTGGCGAACGCCTCGAGGTCCCCGGGGTCGGATACCAGCAGGCCGTTGACGCCGTCGGTGATCTGCTCGGTGATGCCGCCGGTGGCGCTGGCGATCACCGGCCGCGCCCTCCACAGCGCTTCGGTGACGGTAAGCCCGAACCCTTCCACCAGGCTCTTCTGCAACAGGACGGCCGCATGGTGCCGGATGGCGTTGGTCAGGTGGGCGTTCTCGTCGATGTCGTCCATCGGCAGGGTGACCAGATGGGTCCGTTTCTGGGCCCGGCGGGGCAGCCGGTGCCACTGCTTCGTGCACTCGGCCAGCACCGCCGCGCCCTCGGGGTCGTCGGAGATGCCGTCGACGGCCGGGCCGACCAGCATCAAGTGGGTGCCGTCTGGCATCGCGTCGAGGTGCTCGATGTAGGCGCTCAGGACGCCGCCCATGTCTTTGAGCCGGTCCCAGCGGCTGACCTGCACCGCCAACCGTGCCTCGACTGGCAGCGGCCGTCCCGCCGACCAGCAGGTCGTCGTGTCGGCGGACCTCGCCGGGAGCACCGTCGCGCCGCTCGAAGGACAGGTCCCCGACCGTCCCGACGCCGCTGACCAGCCCGGCCTGGGCCAGCACCGCACGGGCCTGGTCGGCGTCCAGATCGAGGTTCTTGGTAGCGAACGGATCGATCGACGGGGTGATGATGGTGACCTTGCCTGAGGGCACCCAGTCAGGGACGAACTGGGGGCGGGAGAACACCACGGCGTCGGCCTGCTCGACGTACGGACGCAGGAACGCCCAGCCCTGGTCGGTGTGCTGGTTGACCGGGTCGGCGCCGATGTGACTGCGCCAGCCGACGAAGACGCCGTAATCGCGCAAGCTGGGGATCAAACCGGCTGTCTGCGGGTCGTGCAGCAACACCACGTCGCCGGGTCGCAGCTGCGGTCGCAGGTCGGCCAGGTTGTCCTCCAGCACCCGTTCATAGTGCCGACGCTCCGCCGGCCCCACCGGTCCACCGTCCCCGGAGGAGCCGTGGATCAGGTTGTGGATCCGCTTGGTCAGGGCGAAGAAGTCGTCGTCGCCGTCCAAGGCCAGCCACCGGCTGTCGAGGCCCGCGCCCTGCCCGTACCCGAGCACCGAGGTGAGGATCTCGGCCACCCCGCCGCCGTGGGCGGTCGCGTTGATGTTCCACACGGTGGCGTCGTCGATGGCGCGGCGCGCCGCTGCCACCGCGAGCCTTAGCCGCTCCGCCCGCTCCGGCCCGATCAGCGGGGTAAGCCGCTCAGGGCTCTTGGTGTAGACGTCCACCTCCTGCACGCCCATATTGTCTCCCGGCATCGCCCACCGCAGGCAGGGTGAGATCCTGCGTGAGCACCGGAGCCGGCCCGCCACCGCGCCGAACGTTAACGGACCTAGCGGTGAATCTGCCTGGACCTACAGATCTGTGAGTGTCGTTGCGGTGCTCCTGGGTGGAGGACCACCAGGCTCGGTGTCGGTGACCCGATGTGACTCTCTACGGATCCGGCCGCTTCGGCGTGCCCTTCTTCTGACCTGTCCGTCGTGGTCGCCGGCACCGGCCTGGCCCACCAGTTGGCCTGATCAGAAGCCTGTCCGCTTTAGGGCGTGACCCATCACAGATGTGCCACTCGGTGACCTCTACCCAAGCCGGTGCCGACGGTTGACCCACTCCCTACAGGAAGGATTAGGCCGGTGCCCATGCTGGCAGAACTTGTCGACGCCGTCGTCGGTGTCGACACCCACCGCGACACCCACGAAGTAGAGATCGCGCTCCCGACCGGCACTGCGATCGGGACACGAAAGATCAGCAATGACAACTCAGGCTTTGCCGAGTTGCTGGCCTGGATCGTCGACCATGCGCCGGGACCGCGGGTGGTCGTCTCGATCGAGGGCACCCGCAGCTTCGGTGTCGGGCTGGCCCGGGCGGTCGCTGCCGCCGGCCTAACCGTCATCGAGTGCGAGCAGCCCAACCACAAGGCCCGCCGCGGGAAGGGCAAGTCCGACCCGATCGACGCCCATCTCGCGGTGCTCGCCGCGCTACGCCTAGATGCCGACCGGCTACCGGTGCCGCGTGCCGATGGCGACCGCGAAGCGCTGCGGATCCTGCTCGGCGCCCGCCACGAGCTCACCGTGGTCACCACCGCCCAGACCAACCGGCTCCGCGCGCTGCTGCTGGGCGGCGGGGACACCGAGCGTGATCTGGCTCGTGCGACGCTCACCGATCCCGTGCTCCTCGCTTTGGTGCGGCGACGGGAACAACCACATGCCAGCCGCGAGCAGGCGGTGCGGCACGGCGAGATCCGACGCCTGGCTCACGCCGTCCGGGCCGGGCGTCACACTTTGGCGGCCAACAAGGCTCAGGTGCAAGCCATCGTGGACCAGATCGCTCCCGGGTTGACCGAGCGCCGCGGCATCGGCGCGGTCACCGCAGCTCAAGTCATCGTGTCTTTCTCCCATCCCGGACGGTGCCGAAGCGACGCCGCCTTCGCCGCACTGTCGGGCACCAGTCCATTGCAGGCCAGCAGCGGCAAGACCGTTCGGCATCGGCTCAACCGCGGCGGAGACCGGGCCCTGAACTGTGCGATCCACACCATCGCCGTGACCCGCATGCGGTGCTGCCCGACGACCAAGAACTACGTCGCCCGCCGCACCGCCGAGGGCAAATCCAGCCGTGAGATCCGGCGCTGCCTCAAGCGCTACATCGCCCGCGAGCTCTACCGCGCCCTCAACGCCAGCGCCACAATCACCGCCCAGACACCGGCAGCTCCAGCGGCCGCTTGACAAACATAGAAGCGTCAGAAGCCGGATACCTCGTGGGGCTCGTAAGGCGCTTCCAGCTGAGCGACCTCGTCATCGGTCAGCTCCAGCTCGATCGCGGCGACGGCATCGTCGAGGTGATGGGGCTTAGTGGCGCCGACGACGGGGGAGGTCACCTCAGATCGGTGCGCCACCCACGCCAGCGCGATCTGCGCGCGGGGGACTCCGCGGCGATTCGCGACCTGGGCGACAGCCTCCACAATCTGGGCGTCGGAGTCGCGGTAGAGCGTCTTACCGAACTCGTCGGTCTCCGCCCGGCTGGTCGTGGCGTCCCAGTCGCGGGTGAGCTTGCCGCGCGCTAGCGGGCTCCACGGGGTGACCGCGATGCCCTCGGCGGCGCACAGCGGCAGCATCTCCCGCTCCTCCTCCCGGTAGAGCAGGTTGTAATGGTTCTGCATGCTCACAAAGCGGTGCCAACCGTGCCGCTCCTGCAGGTACAGCGCCTTGGCGAACTGCCAGGACCACATCGACGAGGCGCCCAGATAGCGCACCTTGCCCGCCGCGACCACATCGTGCAGCGCCTGCAACGATTCCTCAATCGGCGTCCCGGAGTCCCAGCGGTGGATGATGTACAGATCGACGTAGTCAGTGCCCAACCGGCGCAGGCTGTTGTCGATCTCGGCGAGGATCACCTTGCGCGAAAGGCCCCGTCCGTTGGGACCTGGCCGCATCTGGCCGCAGACCTTGGTGGCAATGACTACCTCGTCCCGGCGGACCTTCTTGAGCAGCACCGAGCCGAGGATCTCCTCGCTGGAGCCGTTCGAGTACACGTTCGCGGTGTCGAAGAAGTTGACCCCGGCGTCTAGTGCCTTCTCCAGAAAGGGCACGCTCTGGTCCTCGGGAAGTGACCAGGGGTGCCCGCCCCGCTCCGGGTCGCCGTAGCTCATGCACCCCAGGCAGAGCTTCGACACTTCGAGTCCGGTGTTGCCCAGCCGTACGTAGTCCATCCCTGGAGTCTTCTACAGCCGCCCGGCTCCACGACGTCAGCCCCGTGCCGTGGACCCGCGGACCGGTTCTCGATCTTGGCGGAGGATGCGGGGTTCGAACCCGCGACGGCGTGAACCGAACCCGCTTTCCAACTCCGCGAGGGTGTGTCCGTCGGTGTCCGCACAGAAGCTGGACACCTGGCACGCTCGTGACATGAGCGCTTGTCAATGGTGATTTCGAATGGGAGTTACGCCTCTGGGATCAAGCGTCGGGTCAGTAGCGTCTCGGAGGTCACGCGGGACAGCTTCTCGGGGTTGCGTACGTAATAGAGGCCCGTGATTCGGGAGCCTTCGACACGCATCGCCAGAACCCCGTCGAGTTCGCCGTCGACGCGGAGGAGAAATGCCGGGTTCCCGTTGATCACGGCGGGGTCAGCGGTCAGCGTGACGCCCGCCTTGCCGATTCCAGCGACGACCATGCGAACCACCTTCTCGGCGCCGATGATCGGGCGCAGTGCTGCCTGCTTGACCCCGCCGCCGTCGGCCACCATGACAACGTCCGGTGCCAGGACGTCGAGGAGGCTCCGGAAATCGCCCGTCTGGAGTGCGTGCTGGAACGACTCCATCGCCGCCTGCGCCTCCTGGCGCGAGACCACCTCGCGCGGGCGGCGGGCTTCGACATGTAGCCGGGCGCGGTGGGCGATCTGGCGGACTGCGGCAGGGGTCTTGTCGACAGCGGCTGCGATCTCGTCGTAGTCGACGCCGAAGGCCTCCCGGAGTACGAAGACGGCTCGTTCAGTCGGCGAGAGCGTTTCGAGGACCAGCATGATCGCCATCGAGACGCTCTCGGCCAGCTCCACGTCGTTGGCCACGTCCGGCGTGGTGAGCAGCGGTTCGGGCAGCCAGGGGCCGACGTAAGCCTCCTTGCGGCGCCTCAGCGTCCGCAGCCGGTCAAGCGACAGCCGAGTCGTGATCCGCACCAGGTAGGCGCGTCCGTCACGCACCTGCGCCAAGTCGACCTTGACCCACCGCAGCCAGGTCTCCTGCAGGACGTCCTCGGCGTCGGTCGCCGAGCCGAGCATCTCGTAGGCCACGGTGAAGAGCAGGTTGCGGTGGGCAACGAAGCTCTCGGTCGCCGGGTCAGGGATGTGCTCGCGCATGCCTAGTCGTCTCCCTGGCTCGGGCCGCCCGATCTCGACTGTCCAGGTCCGCTCCGAGCCTGTCCTTCAGCCGTTGCTTGCGCTTGGCATCCTTGACCGGCCAGGTGTGCGACCCGGGTTTGCGTGCCTCGTCCGACAGCTGCTCCATGGGGCTTTTGCAAGCGGCCTCCTTGACCTTCGCGCCAAGGCGGCCGCTGAGGTGAATCCACATCGCAGTGTCGTCCCTGTGGGCGAGCTGAAAGACGCCGGCCCGACGACCCAGGCTGACGCACATGGCGGCGATCCCCCTGTTGAAATCTGCGGGTTGTCCACCCGCGATCCGACTGAGCACTGTGTCGGCGGCGTGCGAGCCCAGAGGAAGCGCGGCCTGGCAGCTCATCCGCAGCGGCAGGTCCGAAGGGGCCGCCGCATCCCCGGTCGCGACGATGCGCGCGTCGTCCACGCTGGTCAGCGTCTCGTCCGTGAGCAGGCGGCCAACGGCGTCGGTGCTCAGCCCGCTGCGGCCGGCCAAGTCCGGAACGCCGAAGCCGGCAGTCCAGACCGTCACCGTGCTGGGGAGCTCGCGGCCATCACTGAGCCGCACGGCGTCGCGTGTCACCGTGGTCACCTTCGCGCCAGGGCCGTCGAGCACGGTCACACCGAGCCTGAACAAGCCCTTGGCCATCGAGCGTCGCCCCCGTGGGTGCAGGTACGGGCCGAGCTGGTCGCCGCAGACCAGGGTCACGGTGCGGCCCAGCTCCGCGAGCTCGGCAGCCGTCTCGATGCCAAGTGGACCCCCACCGACGACCGTCACCCTCGCCGTTGCGGGTGCGCGGTCGACGACGGACCGCAGCCGCTGCGCCTCCTCCAGGCTGGCGGTCGGATAGGCGAACTCGGCCGCTCCGGGCACGCCCGGGTCGGCGGTGCCACTGCCAACCGCGTAGACCAGGTAGTCGTATCCGAGGCGGTCGCCGGTCTCCAGCGTCACGTTGCGCTCGGCCGCGTTGATCCGCGTCACGGTGTCGACCACAATCCGGATGCCTTCGGCCAGGACTTCTTGGTAGTCGACCACCGCGTCGTCGGACCCGCCCACCAGCTGGTGCAGGCGGATCCGCTCGACGAACCGCGGACGGGGGTTGATCAGCGTCACCGTCACGTCGTCGCGCTGGGTGAGGCGATTCGCCGCCATGACGCCGGCGTACCCGCCGCCGACCACGACGACATCCGTCTTGCGAGAGCACCCAGTGTTCGCAGTCATGATGTCTCCTTGGGGTTTGGGGTCGGCATAAAGACGCCGCCCGCCCCACCGTTGTGACAGCGCGTGACCCAAGTCACTTCACTGACGCAGGTGTCAGGGTAGCGTGCGTGAAGCTAACCGAAGACTTCAGGAGCACTTGTCCGCTTGGCTGCGTCCGGGCTTCACGCCTTCGGTGCGCGACCACTCAGAAGCGTCCGTGGCCATGGCCTACCGGTGAATTTCCGGGTTGCCATTATCTCGGTCGTGCGACTAAGCGACCCGGCTACATCGTCTGGCGGAGGGCGGCGAAGAATGCTCGTACGTCGGCCAGCAGCAGGTCTGGTGCTTCGAGCGCGGCAAAGTGGCCGCCTGCATTGATGTCGCTCCAATGGACGATGTTGTTGCCCTGCTCGGCGTAACGGCGGATGGCGATGTCCTCGGCGAAAGCCGCTACACCGGTCGGCACCGTTGAGGGCGTCGGCCAATCCTGCCCGTGCATCGACTCGTAGTAGATATTCGCCGCCGACCCGGCTGTCTTGGTGAACCAGTACAGGGAGACGTCGGTGAGGATCGTGTCGAGACTGATGGCATCCTCTGGCAGATCGCGGTCGGACCCTGTCCATTCCTTGAACTTCTCGCTGATCCAGGCGAGCTGGCCGACTGGTGAGTCGGTGAGGGCGAAGGAGAGGGTCTGCGGCCGAGTCGACTGGATGCCGAAGTAGCCGTTTCCTTCGCTGAGGAAGTTGGCCATCCGCGCAAGTCGCGCCCGCTCCAGCTCGGTAAGTGAGGCCTTGTCCTCCTCGGACAGCTCTCCGAACGGGATGAATCCCACGGTGGCGGCATTCACGTGCACCCCGATCACGTGATCGGAGTCCACCCGGCCTAGGTCTGGAGCGACGAACGCCCCGAAGTCGCCGCCCTGGGCGCCGTAGCGGACATATCCCAGTCGGGCCATCAGCTCAGCCAGAGCCGTGGCCATCCTTCGACTACCCCATCCTTCGCCGGCCAACGGGCTCGAGAAGCCGAAACCAGGCAGTGACGCAACGACGATGTGGAATGCGTCGGCCGGGGTGCCACAGTGCCCCACGGGGTCGACGAAGGAATCGATCACGTCGAGGAACTCGACGAACGAACCCGGCCAGCCGTGCAGGAGCAACAGCGGCGTGGCCCCTTCGACCGCCGACCTGACGTGCAGGAAATGGATTCGCTGGCCATCCACCTCAGTGGTGAACTGCGGGTAGCCGTTGATGTGCTTCTCCTGGGCGCGCCAGTCAAACCCGTCTGCCCAGTAGTCCGCCACCCGCCGTAGGTAATCGACCGGTACCCCTCGCTGCCACGCCGGCCCGGGAAGCTGTTCGGGCCACCGCGTGCGGCGGAGGCGGGTCCTGAGATCGGTGATGGCGTCATCGCTGATGCTGACGGTGAAGGGTGTGATCGCGTGCTCCGACATTCCTGACTCCTTGAACAGAATAGTTGATTCTGTTTATAGAGTATCAAAACAGAATGAATCATTCCAGAGTTCACTAGGCTGTTTCTCATGTCGACCGAACCACGCAGGCGCGGGCGTCAGGCTGAGGCTCAGCGCAACAACGTGCGCATCCTCAATGCCGCACGTGAGGTCTTCATCGCCAACCCCGCGGCCCCCATCTCCGAGGTCGCTATCCGGGCCGGCGTCGGCATTGCCGCGCTCTACCACCGTTACCCGAGCAAGAACGCCCTGCTGGCCCAACTCTGCCTAGACGGCCAAGACACCTACATCGAGCTCGTGGAAAAGGCGCTGGCGTCCACAGGCGACCCCTGGGGGACCTACGTCCAGTGGCTGCGCGACATTGTCGCCGCCGACACGCACGCATTGACAGTCCACCTCGCCGGGCAGTTCACACCGGATGAGCGCCACGCGGCTCGGACCGAGCGGATGATCAAAGGCACCGTCGAGTTGTTCGAGCGCGTCAAGCAGACCTGTGCCCTGCGCCCCGACCTGACCTTCCTCGACGTCGCCTTCCTGCTGGAGCTGCTAGCCAAGACCAAACTCGGAGATGCCGCCCGTACGGCCGAGCTCAAGCAGCGCCAGCTCGCCATCATCATCGACGGCCTGCGTGCCCCGGGAAGCGCCAACCTCCCGGGCGCCCCACCCTCGTGGCAAGAGCAGGAAAGTCGGTGGACGCCGGCCTGAGCTCGTTCATCTCCCTGCGATCCCGTGGCACAGCCGGTCGTTGCCAATGCAGGGATCATCACCTTCGACAGCGAAGTGTTCGAATGGTTCAGGCTGCCAAGGCAACTTGAGGCGGGCTGACCGTCGCGGCCGAGAGGTGTGCAGCAGGCGTTTCGACAACGCGGGTGATCCACAGACCGGCGCCGCTACGCGTCTTGCCCCTGCCGTCCAACGAAAACAAAGAGAGGATCGATCGGCACGCGGCTTTGAGAATCGGAGGTGATCGAGTCCATGCCCCAGGTGCGCGACAGCCTGCTTGACAATTTTTCTTGTCAAGGATTAGTATGCCGGCGTGCTCGACGTCGAAGTGATCGGATCCCCGGCTGCTGCAGCCGCTGCGCTGGAGCCTGTCCGGAGCCGCCTGCTCGCCGAGCTTGGAAGGCCGGCTTCGGCGGCGGCGTTGGCGGCGCGTATCGGGATGGCGCGCCAGAAGGTGAACTACCATCTGCGCGCTCTGGAGGCCCATGAGCTCGTGCGGGTCGCCCACACCCGCAAGTGGGGCGGGTTGACCGAGCGGCTGCTGGTTGCCAGCGCCAGCTCGTATGTCGTCTCGCCGGAGGCGCTCGGTCCGGCCGGCGTCGAGGCGGGACAGTCCAAGGACCGCCTCTCGGCGAGCTATCTGATTGCACTCGCGGCGCGGGCAGTCCGGGAGGTGGGCCGGCTGCTGCGCGGCGCGGAGGCGGCCGGACAGAAGCTCGCCACCTTGTCGATCGACACCGAGATCAGGTTCCGCTCGGCTGGGGAGCGGGCGGCGTTCACCGACGAGCTGACCGAGGCCGCTCGGTCCCTGGTCAGCCGCTACCACGACGCCGCGGCCGCGGACGGGCGCGCGCACCGGCTGGTCGTCCTCGCCTATCCGATATTGCAAGTGGAGGAGAAGCCATGAGCGCAAGTGGAGGAGAAGCCATGAGCGTGCAGCACGACGCCGACGGGCGACGCTTGGTCCAGGCCGAGGTTGAAATGCCGGGGACACCCGAGCAGGTGTGGCGGGCGATCGCGACCGGGCCGGGTATCTCGTCGTGGTTCGTGCCGAGCGAGGTCGACGAGCGGGTCGGAGGCAAGGCCGTCTCGAATTTCGGCCCCGGCATGGAGTCGGTCGGGACGATCACGGCCTGGGAGCCGCCGCGGCGCTTCATTGTCGATACGCCCGCCGACGGCGAGGAGGAGCCCGCCACTGCCACCGAATGGACGGTCGAGGCACGCGAGGGGGGCAGGTGCGTCGTTCGCGTCGTCCACCGCTGGTTCGCCGAGAGCGATGCCTGGGACGACCAGTTCGTCGGCCACACGTACGGCTGGCAGTCCTTCTTCCGCGTCCTGCGCCTCTACCTCTCCCACGTCGACGGGCGTCCGCTGATGCCCGTCCAGGCGGTGGGCTTCGCGCCCGAACCGAAGGAATCGGCCTGGGCGTCGGTTACTTCGGCGCTCGGCATCGAAAACGTCACCGTCGGCGACCGCGTTCACTCCCGCGCCGGCGCGCCGCGTCTTGCCGGAACGGTCGAGTGGGCCGGGCAACCCGAAGCGCCGGAAGATCTGCTGATCCGGCTCGACGAGCCCACCCCCGGCATTGCGCACCTGGTGGCTCACTCAATGGGCGGCCAGGTGCTGCTGACGGTTCGCCTCTACCTGCTCCGCAACGCCGCTGATGAGGCGTCACGGTGGCAGGAGTGGCTCGACCAGCGCGCCGAGCAGCCGGAACCGGCGCGGTGACCAGGACACTGCTCGCCTGCGGGGTCCTCGCCGGGCCCATGTACATGGCCGTCTACCTGGGGCAGGCGTTGACCCGGCCGGGTTTCGACATCACGCGCCACCCGGCCAGTGTTCTCAGCAACGGAGACCTGGGCTGGATCCAGGTGGCCAACTTCTTGGTCTGCGGTGGCCTGGTGATGGCGGCAGCGATTGGGATGCGGCGGGCGCTGCGCACGGGTCAGGGTCGCACCTGGGGGCCGATCCTCATCGGCCTCGTGGGCGTCGGGATGATCCTGGCGGCGATCTTCACCGCCGACCCGGTGGACGGCTTTCCGCCCGGCACGCCGCTCGGGCCGCCGACCACGATCACCACGATCGGGCTGCTCCATTTCGTGACCTCGCTCGTCGGGTTCTCCGCCTGGATCGCGGCCACCTTCGTGTTCGCACGGCGCTTCGCCGCGTTGCGGCAAACCGGCTGGGCGATCTTCTCGACGGCGACCGGCGCCCTCTTCCTGTTGTCGTTCCTCGGGAGTGCCCTAGCGGCAGTGCCGGTGACGGGCCTTGTCATCGCGATCGCCCTCGCCTGGGCGTGGCTGTCGGCCACCTCGGCGAAGTTTCTCGCCGAAGACGCTCAGAACACCACGACGCCCACGCCAGCCCCGACCCACCTCATTCGCTAGCCCGAGAGGGGAGACGGATCTGCGACCTCCGGCGCCTACCGTGCCCGATGGCCTAGGGCACAACGTCATCCTTTCTTACGTCGGCGCGCTCGCCATCCTCAGCTAGTGAGAGGCGAGGAAGCCCCCCTTCAGCGATGGCGATCACAGCGTTGCAATGGCCGTGAGCTGCAGTCCCTGGGAGGGATCTCTCTCGCGTGACGACAGCCGCGGCCGCCTC
Organism: uncultured Actinomycetota bacterium; assembly: GCA_963808495.1. GTDB lineage: Bacteria > Actinomycetota > Actinomycetes > Propionibacteriales > Propionibacteriaceae > Microlunatus. Next base: position 149,223 of record CAWEGC010000007.1, on the reverse strand, counting down.
TCTAGCGGCTGCACCGTGCTGACCGGGCTGCCAGGCCATCCTGGGTGGATCTTGGTCAGGGGAGGAGCAGGCCCCAGTAGAAGGCCCATGGGAGGAACATTGCTCCGGCGCTGAGCAGCAGTTAACCCCACGACGCTGCGGGTTTCATGACATAGCGACACATGTCGCAAGACATACCGGACACAGCCCGGCTTGAGTCTCGGGCGTGTCGAAAGCCCGCCTGGTGATCACCGCTGTCGTTGTCGAGGGCCGCTCGGTCGCGCGAGGTATCGCGCCAGCTACGGGGTGGCTCGGTCCTGGATCTATGAGCTGCTGCGCCCGCTACCGCGCGAAGGTGATGCGCCTTCGAGCCGCGTCCCGGCGGCCGCACCAGCCAGCCGACGCGATCCCGGCGGCCACCGTCGAGCTGATCATCAGGCTGCGCCGCAGCTGACCCGGCAGGGTTTGGATGCCGGCTCCCACACCATCGCCTGGCACCTGGCCGAGCAGCATCAGCTGACCGTGTCGGAGGCCACCATCTGGCGCACCCTGCAACGGGCCGGGTTGATCACCCCGGAGCCGAAGAAGAAACCGAAAGCCGCCTATATCCGCTTTGCCGCCGAACAGCCCAACCAAATGTGGCAAACCGATTTCACCCACTACCGGCTCACCCGACCCGACGGCACACCCGGCGCCGACGTAGAGATCTTGACCTTTCTCGACGACCACTCCCGCTACGCCCTCTCCGATCACCTGCCACCAGCCGGTCACCGGGCCAGCCGTGGTCGCGGCGTTCCGGCAAGCCGTCGCTGACCAGGGCATTCCCGCCTCAGTGTTGTCCGACAACGGCATGGTCTTCACCACCCGCTTCGCCGGCGGCCGCGCCGGACGCGACACCATCAACGGCTTCCAAGCCGAACTCCGCCATCTCGGTGTGATCCAGAAGCACTCCAAACCGAACCACCCCACCACCTGCGGCAAAGTGGAACGCTTCCAACAAACGTTGAAGAAATGGCTCGCTGCCGCAACCGCGGCAACCCACACACCCTCGCCGAGCTGCAAGCCCTCTGCGACCAACTTCGTCGACCTACTACAACAGCTGCCGGCCGCACCGCTCCCTGAACCGCCGCACCCCCTCGGCTGCCTACCAGGCCCGGCCCAAAGCCACCCCGGCCAGCCTCGCCAAGCACCCAGCCGCAGGCACGCGTCCGCCGCGACATCATCGACACCGACGGCAAACTCACCCTCCGCCACAACGGCCGACTGCACCACATCGGCATCGGCCGAACCCACGCCCGAACCCCCATCCTGATGCTGATCAACGGCCGCCACATCCGCATCATCCACGCCACCACCGGCGAGCTCATCCGCGAGCTAATCCTCAACCCAGCCGTCGATTACCAAGCCCAAGGCGTCCGCAAGCCCCGACCAAAGCCGAGTTAGGGGTTCGAGGCGTCCCGGTATGTCTTGCGACATCCGCAGCGGACGCTGCGGGATTCGAACCCGCGAGGGCTTGCACGCAACCCGCCTTCCAACTCAGTGCCGACCCGTTCGGGAACGTTCGTAGACGTTCGCTGAGCGTGATTCGGATGGGAGAAGACGTCGGCGAACGCCCGCGAACGATGACAACTGATACTAAAACTGAGACGACGGGGTCAGCTCAAGAGGCACCCAAACTGGAATCAGATCGTCCACAGACCTCCGCCCCCGATCGCCGACCAACAATCGTGGGGGTGGCATCGCCTGGAGGACCGGCGACATCCCGTCACTGCCGCTGGGCGTGGCCCTGCTGGTCGGCTGGGCCCGTGACGCCAGGGGGCCCGGCATTGCGATCGGCAGGCCGACCGGGACGGCGGCACTGCCTCCACGCCCACAAACAACGGCTGGCCGAGCTGGCCGGCACGACGACTGGCGCTGAACGGCAGCGGAGCGGGCGCCTCAGCTGAGATGGTCGGCAAGGCGGAGGGCGAGCGCCGCCAGAGTGAGGCTGGGATTGGCCGCGGGCGATGCCGGGAAGACCGAGTTGTCGCAGGCGAACAGGTTGTCGTAGTCGAGGAATTTCAGATCCGGATCGACCACGCCGTTGCCGCCAACTGCCATCCGGAGGGTGCCGACCTCGTGCGCCACGCCGCCGAGATCGGCGAATTGCAACCCGAGACCGTCCTCACCGAGCACCGGCTCCGCGCCGAGAGCGGCAAACAGGGTCGCGGCCAGCGCGTCCGTCTCGGCCAGATCGGCTGGCGAGACGGGCGCTCGGTTAACGGTGACCTGCACCGGGTCGGCCGGATTCCCGGTCACGGTGAGTAGGTTGGTCTCGACCAGGTCGGTGTAGGACATGAAGACGAGTTCGCCGAGCATCCAGTCGTTGCGACTGGCCCGTTCCTCGGCCAAATTCTCCGGATCGACATAGCGGCCTTGATTGAATTCCGCGCCCAATTCGACGACCACGTCGAAGGCGTGCTGACCGGGGACCGCCTGCGGATGCTGCAGCAGCACCTTCGCCGAATCCCCGACGCTGGCGTGAGGCGAGCCCGGCGGCAGGGTGAAATGCCGGAAGCGGATCGTATGGTCGGTCAGTCCGATGCCGATCTTGTCGGCCGGATCGCGCAAGTCGCTCTGCAGCGCGATCTTGGCCGATTCCAGCGTGCCGGCGGCGAGCACCACGGTCTTGCCGACGAAGTCACGCTGCCGACGGCCGAGCAGGTCGAAGCCCGTCACTCCGGTCACCCGGTTGGGGTCGGTCGGGTCGGCGATCACGGAGTGGACTGCAAAGTTGAGGTTGACCTGGGGCCGCGTACGCCCCATTCCCGGGTCGTCGATCAGCCGGTCCTCCATGATCAGATCCGCGGTGGAGAACAGACCCGCCGGAATCGCGAGCCGCCGCGCGCCCTGGTACTGCACGGCAACCGGTGCATCACCGGCCTGGTAACCGGGCAGCGCGTTCTGTAGGAAGGTGCGGGATTGGTCCTGGTACGCCGATGCGTCCGGATCGATCTTGTTCATGGCCTGCTCCGCCGCCGCGTACCCCGCACCCAACAGATAGTCACGAACAGGCGCCGGCCACGAGGCGAGTTCCCATGGCCTCTGCCGGGGGATCAGTCCACCCCAGAACACCGAGCGGCCGCCGAGATTGAACGCCTGCCCGCCGGCGAACTGCGAACCGGGGTTGTTGACGTAGTTGGTCACCTTGAAGTCCGGCCACAGCGACCAGACGTGCTTGTCGAACTTGCCGATTTTGAGTCGACGCGGCAGATTCCCCACGTGGGTGGGGAACAGGTACGACCCCGCCTCGAGCACGAGCACGTCGGCGCCGGCGTCGGCCAGCCGCGACGCCAACAGTCCGCCACCCATTCCGGAACCCACGATGATCACGTCGTAGACGTGATCCGGGCTGAGGTTGCGGACGAAGAACCGTTGGGCGACCAGGGTGTTCTCGACGACCAGATCGACGCGATTGGGGAAGACGACCTCCGGCTCGGCGTAGTTGTGCAGGCCGACCAGCTGGCCGGGTCCGAGGGCGAGATTGCCGCCGCTCATCCAGATGCCGGGGGTGAGCACGAATTTGAACTCAATGCCCGCCGGGAACTTGTCCTCGTCCAGGTCGAAACGCCACGCCCCGTCGACGTAGACGCCGCCGCGGTCGATCTCCCAGACCAGGCCCGGACCCCACCGCATGGTTACCGTCTGGCCGGGGGCGTATTTCTCCGTGACGAACCTGATCGTGAACATGGCAACTCCGCAGCACCGTGGTCCCTGACCGGTGCAGCGCTGAGCCGGTCGCTGACGAACAGACCCGGTCCGGGCCCGCTCGTCGATTGTAGAGTCCGCTCGTCCCGCGCAGATACCGGTCAGGACGCGACGGCTTGGCGGCGCGGCTTGTTGTGAAGGAAGATCCGCCGGCGCTTGCGCTCGGTGATCCCGCCCCAGACGCCACGGCGTCGATGGCGGTGTCGACCTCGAGGGGCGTGAATGCCTCCTGCATCTACGCGCGCCTCTGATATCGAGCGGGGCCCGGTGGACTCGCCACTCGCGATCACGTCGACGATGCTGCTGCGGTCGCTCTCAACGCAAACGTTGGCGAACAGTTGCGTACCTAGCGATACGAACCGGCGCCCGCTTTTGCAGCGTGCACCATCTCCGCGCGGGGCCTCTGGAGCGTCCGTGCGCGTTCGCTTGCGTTCGCTGACGTTCCCCAAGGCGAGGGCCGGGCGACCAAGTTTGAACTGAGGCTAGGCCACCTAGTCTCCAACCTAATAGAACACCTACGAACATTGTTCCACCTTGTCAGCGCAGCGGAGGATGCGGGATTCGAACCCGCGAGGGCTTGCACCCAACCCGCTTTCCAAATCTGCCCTCGACCGGTCAATTAGCGTTCAGACCACACCGCGAGGCGGCGACTACAGGCATGGCAATCCAGCATGAACCCTGCTGAACCGTCGCGAATGAGACTAAAACTGAGACTGGCGCGGAGAGCCCACTCGCGCGGGTCGCGCCCAGGGTGGTGTTTAACAAGACGGTCACCGTGTGAGTCGTGGTCGGCAGTTAGGCGGTCAGAGCTGTCGGGCCCGGGACGCGGCTGGGCGCGCTGGAAGGCGCTGATCACCCACGCCGGCGACCTCAAGATCAACCCCCTTGAGGCAGCCAAGGCGCTAGATCCGGCAAGCCTCGAACAACATCACCGGCTGCGGAAACCCCTTGAGTTGCACCTCCCCAGCCTCCACAAGTGACACGCCCTCGGGCGAGCCGACCTCTGCCACACTCACGCTGACCAGCACCTGGCCAGGTTCGGCGTGGGCTGCGATTCGGGCTGCCAGATTGACGGTGCGGCCAAAGTAGTCGCCGCCCTGCCCCACTACTGGCCCAGCCGCAACGCCCAGATGACCCGGAGGCAGTTTCGCGGTCGACAAACCCTTAACCATCTCAAGTGCGGCCAGTACCGCGCCGGCCGGCTCGCGGAAATAGACCATCACGCCATTGCCCAGGCTGCGCTCGGAGTGTGGCGATCAGAAGCGTCGCTGGCCGGTTGGGGATGAACCCGGAGCCGCTGCGGACGTGGTTGCGGCCGGTCGAGGTAAACTCTCATCAGGCCGAGGGCGCCCGGGTCGCCGCGGCCCACTGGGCCGGCTCAGCGATCAGGAATCGATCACCGCCGGATGGGTAACTGGCAAGACACCCGCCGGAGTGCATCACATCGGGCGCGTGTCGAACATGAGCCGACCACTATCCTCAGCCAGACCGACCGGACACACTTAACCATGAGACCCGCGATGATTCACCTGTGACGGTTCGTTTGCCGGTGTCCTCCTGACCTATGTACGGCATTCCTACCCGGGTTTCCCCAATCTTGAGGAGTTTGTATGAGCACCACGACGACCCCGGCCGCCACCGAGGAGATCAAGGCCCGCGAGGCAGCTAACGCCGGCCCGGAGCCGAAGCCGCTGGACGCCCTGCACACCGCGTACGGCGACACCACGATCGCCGACCAGGTTGTGGAGAAGATCGCTGGTATTGCAGCCCGTGATGTTCCCGGCGTCTACGCCATGGGTTCCGCCGCCGGGCGGGCATTCTCCAGCATGACGCAGCGCATGCCTGGCCAGCAGCAGAGCGTGTCCGGCGGGGTGAGCATCGAGAAGGGTGAGCGTCAGACCGCGATCGGTGTGTCGATCGTGGTGGAGTACGGCGTCTCCGTCGTTCAGGTCGCCGACAACATCCGCGACGCGGTCATCAAGAGTGTGGAGTATGGCACCGGGCTGGATGTCGTCTCGGTCGATGTGAACGTCACCGACGTGCACCTCCCGGAGGAGTACGAAACAGGTGCCAGCGACACCGCCGCCCCGGCGCAGAGCTCAGCAACTCTCGCCTGAGCCGACGCGGCCGCCGGATGCTTGGGCCCCTAGGCGCCAGGTCGGCACGGCCACCCCGACGGTTGGCCTGGCGTCTCTTGATCGCCAACATTCTTCAGCAAAGGAACACCGACTGTTATGTCCACATCCCAGTTCGCCGTGATCGTTGGGATCGCGCTCGGCGTCGTGGCCGTCTTCGCTGGTTTTGTCCCGTTCGTGATCGTCTTGCTGTTTGCGGCGGCCGGGTTGGTGGTCGGTCGGATCCTTGAGGGCAAGCTCGACCTTAGGTTGCTGCTCGGCCGGTCCACCGAACGGCGCTGACCCCGTGGCAGCCACCGGTGTGGCCATGCCCCGCCGAGCAGCAGCGCCCGGTCGGGGACGGCTGATAATGGACCACAAGGTGATTGAGAAGATTGCCAGCCAGGCCGCCAGTGAGGTTGCCAGGGCGGGTGGCAGCAGCGGCGGGTTTCTCGGCATTGGCTCGCACACCGACCTTTCGGCCCGCCCCAAGGTCGACGTCGAGTTGTCGGGCGGGACCGCCTCGGTCGACCTCGCGATCACCGTCGCCTACCCGACGCCGATCCGCAAGGTCGCCGAACAGGTCCGCCAGCATCTGATCGACCGGGTCGGTGAGTTGACCGGGGTCGAGGTGACCCGGGTCGACATCACCGTCTCCGCTCTTCACCGCGAGGCCAATCCCGGCACGGAGGCCCTTCAGTGAGCCGCACCGACGCGCGTTCGAACAAGCTGCGCCGCCGCCCCGCCCGGACCACGCCCGCCAGCATCGTCAGCATCGTCCTGCTGGCGGTTGGCGTCGGCCTGGTCTGGATCACGGTGTTGCGGCTGCTCAACGGCAGATGGCCGACGTTCCTGGGTGCCGTCAACGAATGGTTGGCCACGCTGAGGTGGGGGTCCACCATTACCATCGCGATCAGCCTCGCAGCCGTCGCGGTCGGGCTCATCTTGCTGTTCTGCGCCTGGAAGCCCGGACAACCGGGCGCCCTTGTCCTGCAAGTCGACCGCAGCGGTGACGGGGCCGGATCGACCGAGTTCGTGATGACGCGCCGCTCGGTCGCCCGGCTGGCGGCGGGCCACGCCGACCTGGTCGACGGCGTCGATTCGGTCTCGGCGACAGTCAGATCGCGCAGGATCACCCTGTCGGTCAAGTCCCAGTCGGCACAGCGCAGCCAGCTCGCCGACATGGTCACCGACCGGGTCCGTGAAGCCTTCCAGGGTGTTGGGCTGCAACCGATGCCAAAGATCACCACTACCGTCCATACCCAGCGGCTGTGACCACCCCCGAGCTGGCTTTCTGCACGGAAGCAGGCACGACATGAGACAACGCTCGGGACTCCTGAACCGGGCATGGCTGGCCGTCATCGGCCTCGTCGTGCTGCTGGCGGGGATGGTGGCGGCGCTGATCGCGCTGGGGCTCCTGGCCCGCATCACCACCGCCATCGGCATCGGCCTCGGTGTGCCCGTTACCTCGAGCAAGGTTCTCGGGTCCGGCGTCGGCGCATTCTTCGACCAGCCGGTGGTCGCGGTGGCGGTCGGTCTTCTCGGGGTGTTTCTGGGCGTTATCGGCCTGGCGTGGCTCATGGCCCAGATCCCGCGGACCAACGCGGCCAAGCCGTTCCGGCTTCAAGACGACGCCGTTCGCGGTCTCACCATCTGCCGTGCAGACTTGCTGGCCGATGCCGTCGAGGCCGACGCCGAGCGTCTGCTGGGTGTCGTCGACGCGTCTGCGGTCCTGCGGGGCACCGCCCGTCAGCCCGAGCTGACCCTGAAGGTCACCGTGAACGACCGCACCGACATCCAGCGCCTGCTGCACTCGCTGCAGGCTGAGACAGTGGCCCGCCTGGTCAGCGCCATGGAGACGCCACTGAAGCACCTGGCCGTCCAAGTTGACGTCACCACGAGCCGGCCTACGGCCGACCGGATCACCATCTAGATGAAGGAAGGGCAGCAGCCCGTCCGGCAGAAGCGAGATGTCACAGCTCGACCCGACGATGCGAGGACTCGGGGGGCTTGTTTCAGCGAGGGGGTTCAGTCTGTGAACGGTGCGACCGGTACCGGTCCCGGCCAGGAATACCACCGCGACCCCCATTCGTCGGTTCTCGCGGTTCCGTCGGCGCGGGCTGATTTCGCGGTGCCGTCCTCATCTGTCGCCGGGGCACCCTCACCGCCTCGGGTGTTCAGTCAAGCGACCACGGTGGCCCGGGCTCAAGATGGTGACACCGACGCCTTCGAGCAGCTGGTCCGCTCCTACCAAGCGGACTTGTTCCGGCTCGGCTTCCGGATGCTGTCCGATCGAGGCGAGGCACAAGACGCCGTGCAGGACACGTTCGTTCTGGCCTGGCGGCGGCTGCCGAGTCTGCTCGATCCGGAGGCGTTCCGCGCCTGGATCTACCAACTGATGACTCGCCGCTGCCTCAATATCCTCCGGGTTCGTGTCCGGCGACACACCGGCGTCAGCAGCGGTCCCGACTTCGAGCTCGAAGCGCGGGCCGGCCGGCCCGTGGCCGCCGGCGGCACAACCGACCCGGCGGCAGCGGCCCAAACTAACGCCATGCAATACTGCCTGACCGCGGTGCTGGCCACCCTGCCTCCAGACCAGCGGGCCTGCTGGGTGCTGCACGAGATGCACGAACTGACCTACCCAGCGATCGCCTATGCCATCGGGGTCCCGGTCAGCACCGTCCGGGGTCGGATCGCCCGCGCACGGCTCCAGCTTGCGAAAGGAATGACGGCATGGCGCTAACCGGCACCACCCCGACCCCTCCCAGCCAGACCGACCCGAACCGGCTCGGCTGCGGACGCAGCATCGACGACGTATGGGCCCACGTCGATCTGCCACCGGACCCTCACGAACAGACCTGCCCCGACTGCCAGGCGGCCCGGCACGACTTGGGCGATCTGGCCGCGGCCACGCGCGGCGTCGTCGCCGCCGACAGGGCCGATCCCGCACTCACGCTGGACTCGGGGGCGATCACCGGCATCCTCGAGATCGCCCGCGCCGAAGTCCGCCGCGGCCGCCGAATCCCGATGGAACAGCCCCGGCCCGGCGCGGCCGGGGACGAGCTGACGGTCAGCGAGCAGACCCTCGCCAACCTCATCCGACGCACCAGCGACGAGATCGACGGCCTCGAAGCCCGCCGCTGCGCAGTCGCGCTCAGCAAACACGACCCGCTGAATGAGGATGCGCCAGAACCGGACACGCGCCAGCCTGAGACGCTTGCGGCGCCCGCTGAGATCACCGTCGATCTGCGAATCAGCGTTGCCCCGAACGCGGCCATCCCTTCCCTCACCCGCCTGCTGCGGGATCGGCTGCGTACAGCCGTCGAACTTGAGGTTGGAATAACGGCAACCGTGATCAACATCACCGTCGAGGACATCCACCATGTCTGAGCTCGAACCCCCGACCGTCGACGTCCGCACACCCGCCTTGCCGGCCTCGCGGCAGCGTCACCAACGGCACCCGGCCGCCGACGCGCCCCTGCTGGACAGCCTGGCCGCTGCCGTGCTCGGCACCCACGGGGTGCTCCGGCTCGAACCCACGATGCAAGGCTCGCTGCGCCGGTTGATGACCGCCACCAAACAACAACTGCCCAGCCCCGGCCAACTGACCGCCACGCTCGCCGGCTCCGACCGGATCACGGTCACCCAACGTCCTGGACCAACTGGCCGGGCCGAAACCCAGGTCAGCGTCGACATCGCCACCTCCACCCTCGCCCCGGCACGACAGATCGCCCGCACCGTCCGCCAGTCGATTGTCGACTGCCTGCAACTCAACGGACACCGGGCTGGCCTGATCCACGTCAACGTGCTGAGCATTGAGCCGGCCCCAACCCAATCGAGCAGCCCGTGACCGCCGCACAACCAAGGTGCGGGACAACGCCGAGCTGGCGATGGAAGGTGATGTGCCGCGCTCGGTCGCCCCCTGGGCGAAGCAAGCGATGAGGCGGCAAGCCCGGCCCGCCTGATCGCGGCCCAGAGGGCTGAGCACGGTTTCCGCACGCGCTGCGTGCCGGCGCTGTGCGCATCCTGGAGCTGCTCGACCGGCTCGGGCTGGCTTCGGTTCCTTGTTTGATGGCGGTCGGTTGGTCGGCTAGGTCGAGGAGCGGCCCGCAGCGCGGCGAGGAAGCGCCGAGCAAAGCGTGCCTTGATACATATCAGAGTGAGTTTCGGCAATCCTGCCGAAACATCCCGCCGCCGTTTGCGTCGGGAGACCAGGTCAGCGGCTCGGGCCGAACGCCGGAGGCGGCGCCAAGCGCGGCATGGGTGGCTGTTGGTCGAAGATCAGCTACGACGCCTACAGAATCGCTGTCCGAGTTCATCTGATTCCCGGTGTCGGAGAGCACCGCCTGCGACCTGAGCATCTCGAGCGACTGTATCGGCGGATGATCGCGACCGGAGCGCGGCCAGCGACCGCTCATCAGGTACATCGCACGATCCGCACCGCGCTAGGCGGGGCCGTACGGCGGCGGCAGGTTCAGGAGAACGTCGCGACGCTCGCAAGGGCACCGAAATCGAAGCCAAGGAGCTTGAGCCCTACGCCGTCGCGGAGGTTCGGCGCATCCTCAGTGCGGCTCGGGAACGCCGCAACGCGACACGATCGGCCATTGCACTCTCGCTGGGTCTTCGCCAAGGCGAGGTGCTCGGCTTGCACTGGTCAGATGTCGATCTTGAGCGCGGAATTCTCAAGATCACAACGAACCGGGTTCGACCGCATTACGAACACGGTTGCTCAACCCCGTGCGGGAAGACTCCGGGCCACTGCACTCGCCGTGTACAAACCAACGAGGACGACGGACCGACCAAGTCCAGTGCCGGCAAGCGAAAGATCGGACTGCCGGCCCAGCTCGTCCAGCTCCTGGAAGATCACCGCCGGGAACAAGATCAGGAGCGGGCTAGGGCTGGTCAGCTCTGGGTGGAGACGGGCCGAGTCTTCGCAGACCGGTTCGGCCGCGCGGTAAGCCGAACTCCGACTGGAAGTCGCTCTGAAGCGGGCCGGCGTGCGAGAAACACGCCTGCACGACGCCGGGCACACAGCTGCCACTGTGCTCTTGGCCCTGGAGGTACCGGAACGCACAGTTATGGGTGTGATGGGCTGGTCGTCGACGTCGATGGCCGCGCGCTACCAGCACGTAACCGATCCGATCCGGCACGAGGTTGCGAGCCGAGTCGGCGGGCTCTTCTGGTCCCGGCCGGAAAGCAACTGAGACTAAACTGAGACTACGGCCACAAAACCGCCGCCTGGACTGTGAGCTCCGGGCGGCGGTTTCCTTTGCTGGCTAGACATCCCACGACTGGAAGCGGTCAAGCTGCAGGGCTGAGTTTGTCTGGTTCGCTATGCCAGGCGAGGTGTTCGTCGTAGAGGGTGTGGCTTCGCAGGCAGCCGTGGAGGATGCCGACGAGCCGGTTGGCGAGGGTTCGCAGCGCTTGGTAGTGGGTGGCGCCGCGGGCACGTTGGCGGTCGTAGAGGGCTCGGGCTCCGGGTGAGGTTCGCAGCGCGCTGTAGGCCTGCAGGAACAGCGCGTCACCGAGGCGGCGGTTGCGGGCGTAGCGGGCCAGCACCACATGTTTGGTGCCGGAGGCTTTGGTGATTGGTGACATGCCGGAGTAGTTCTTCCGCGCTTTGGCGTCGGTGTAGCGGCCTGGGTCGTCGCCGAACTCGGCTAGCACCCGGGCACCGAGGATGACACCGAGGCCGGGTTGGCTGCGGTAGATCTCAGCGTCCGGGTGCTGGCCAAAACCCTGCTCCACCTGCCCGGCCAGCACTTCGGTCTGGGCTGCCATCGTCGACAGCACAGCCAGCAGTGCTGATGCGCTGGCTGTGTAGGCGCCATGGTCAAAGGCGGCGGGAAAAATCATTTCGCTCCAATTGGGCCAACGGGTCGGCATCTAACACCGAAGGGTGGACCCGCCGTCCAGCTCGGGCTCGAGACCTGAGCTGAGCGGTAGCCCCACTGGATCCGCCTGTTCTGATAGACGAAAGGCAGCACCGCGGGCGTCGCGATGGTCGGGTTCCGGTCGGACCCGCCCCGCGTCGACCATCAGGACGCTCATGGTTGGCCGTTTTCAGCAGCCTAGAGCTCAGCTGCCCTCGACGACCTCGTAGATCCGGTCGGCAAGCAGCCCGTGCGCCTCACGGTGTACGGCAATCGCCGCGTCGGCGCTCGGGGCCTCGGCCAGGCAGAACACCTTGGCATTCTTCTCGTCGACCCAGTAGCGGAGGTACTTGACTCCGTACTGGCCCTGGGCCTCCAGATCGGCCTCGTGTACGCCGATGACATCCTTCACCGTGGCGCCCTCGGGCAGGGACTCGTGCACGTCCATGAACAGCGGCATTGGGATCTCCTTACATTTTTCGGAGCCCGGCCTTTCCAAGCTCTCGTGTGACACCATCAATCTCAAACTGACGATCTGGTCTCTGGCGGCGCCGGCAACTGGCGTCAATGGTCGGTGCAGGACCACGGGGCGGGTGCCGTAGAACACGGAATGCGGTCGAGGGCCGGAACAGCGACCTTGACGGCTTCTGCAGAGCGGTGACATGGAGGAACTGCTGGGCCACCACCGGGTCGCGCTCAGCCGCGTGCATCGCCCATGCGATGTAGGCGCCGACGATCCGCACCGGCCGCGGCCGCGGCCCTTTCACCTGTGGCAACGCCAGGTCGGAGCCGACGGCCGCCTGCCAAGCCATGTCTACCGGTTTCGCGGCGACCCGAAAGAACCGCCGAGCCAGGTCGCGATCACCCCCGGCGAGCGTGTCCCGCAACGATGCCGACTGCAACGCGGCCACCGACATTCCGAGTCCGTACGACGGATTGGTGCGGCAGATCGCGTCGCCGAAGACGAGAAATCCGGCCGGGAAGCGACGCAGCCGCTCGTACCTCCACCGAACGTTGGCCGGGAACCGGTAGGCCACGATGTCGTCTACCGGCTCGGCGTGGCTGATCGCGGCAAAAACGTCGGCAGGGGCAATGGCTTCGACGAAACCGACCAAGCCTTCCGCATCCCGTGGCGGGTGGTGCCCGTTGTACCCGAAGACGGTCAGTATCCAGCGGCGGTCGTTCTCCCGGAACAGGACGAGACCGGTGGGCCGACCGGGCTGGGCACCAATGGCGACCACCTTCGCGTCCAACTCTCCGGGACGCAGACGAAGGTGTCGGGTGACGTACATCAGGTTGATCGTGAGCTGCTCCTGGCGCGGCTCGTCGTAGCCGAGCGCTGCGAGCCAAGCCGGTGCTCGGCTACCGCGCCCCGTGGCATCCACCACCAGGTCGGCGTTGATGATCTCCTCAACCCTGCCGTCCGTCCGCCGGCGCACGCGTACCCCGGTGACACGGTCTCGAGCCGCATTGGCGGTCACACCGATGGCCTCGCATCGATCGACCTCCTCGACGTTGGGCAAGGCACGCACCCGGGCGCGAATCTCAGCCTCCAGGAAGAGCCTGCTGGCCTGGCACATGATGAGGTCTTCGGAGCGGCCCTGCAGACGGAGCGGCTGGCCACCACCGGGCGCGAACCAGATCTCTGCGAAGTCCCGAACCGCCGGCACGCCGGCAGCCGACAGGTCTTCGAACAGCCCCTTGAACAGCCCGTCAAGGACCTGAACTCCGCCGGACACCAGGAGATGGGCGTGCCGGCCCTGCGGAACGCCCCGCCGGTGCTCAGTCGTCCGCTGAACCGGGTCGCGTTCGATGACAGTGACCCGGGCGTACGCGTCGCTCATCACGCGGGCGGTGATCAGCCCGGCCACCCCCGCACCCAGGACCACCGCGTGCTCACCGACCTGCCGCAATCCAAGCCTCCAGCATCGGGTATCAGTCGACGCACCCGACGCTAGAGCGGCGCACGGTCTGATCGCTTCGGGAGAAACACCCACGGCGAACCAGCCACACCGGTCGCAGTGGGTGTTTCCCCGCAGTTGTCAGCGGATGCCACGCGCGAAGGCGTACGCCGCGGCGGCGGTGCGCGAGCCGACACCGAGCTTGATGAAGATGTTGCTCACGTGCCGCTCGACAGTCCGATCGCTGATGAGCAGCTCTCTGGCGATGGCCTGATTGGACTTGCCGGCGGCCACCAGGCGGAGCACCTCGAGCTCACGACGGCTCAGCCCAGCGGCGTCGGCGATCCCGGCCTTGCCAGTCAAGGCGTCGACTCGGGCCAGGTCTGAGACGGCTCCGAGCTGGGCGAAGGCATGGCGGGCCCCGTCGAGCTCCAGCGCAGCGGAGCCTTCGTCCCCTAGGTCACGACAAGCCAGCCCGATGAGGACCCGGGCACAGGCGGCCTCGTACGGCACGCCCAGGTCGTGCCATAACTGGCAGGCCCGACGCAGCGTCCGGCAGCGCCGCGTCGGGGGCGCCCTCAGCGAGGAGGACCGCGCCTGCGGCGTACGCCGACCGGGCCCGCAGGGCCGCCGTGTCATGAGCCTCGGCGATGTCGCCGAGCTCCTGTGCGCCCTGCCGGGCCGCCGCCGCGTCATGACTGGCCAGCATGATCTCGACGTAGGCCGGCACGATCCGCGAGCGCGGCAAGGGCTCACTCGTTTCGGCGAGCGCGCGACGGATGGCGGCTGCCGACGCATCCACCCTGCCCTGCCTCAGCCAGAGCAGTGCCAGGCCGGGCTGGACCTGTCCGCCGTACCGGCTGGCGTTGCGATACGCGTCTTCCGCCGCGGCCCAATCGCCACGAAGCCGGTAGGCCTCGCCCAGCTGGTAAAACGCGGGTCCGGCCATCGCCACGCCGTTGCCACGGGTCAGCTGCTCGCAGGCCAGCTCTGCCTCACGGACGGCATCGGGCCAGGCTCCGTCCAGGAGCAGCAGTTCGGCGCGATGGACGCGGCAGATAGCGGAGAAGACGCCGGTGTACTGCGGCCGGGCGTCGCACCAAGCGTTCAGCGCCAAGGTCCACTCGCGGGCGCGACGCAGCTCGCACAACTCACGACACGCGTCGATGACGCTGCAATAGATCCAACTCGTGGCGCCGGCAGATGTCTCGCCGGCCGTGACCTCAACGAGAGCCTCGTCGAGCAGCGCCAGGCCCTCGACGACCCGCCCCTGCCTGATCCGGGCGCGGCCCTGGATGTGTACGGCGATCGCGACCAGGTCATGGTCGGCGAGCCGGTCTGCCAGCACGGCGGCCTGCCCGGCGGTGGCGAACGCGCCGGCGAAGTCGCACTCGCCGAACTGCCGCTGCGCTTCTGGGATAAACAGGAACCCCAGTTCAGCACAGCCCGGCTCCCGTTCGGTCAATCGCCGTGCGCGGGCGATCCAGCCCCCCGCGTGGCCGAACTCTCCTTTCGCGCTCAGGGCATGCCAGAGATAGAACGCTGCGCGCACCGCCTTCCCGGTTTCGCCCGCATGGACGTGTACGTAGTACACGCGCTGCAGCAGCCGGACAGCTTCCTCGAACCGGCCGAGAATGTGCGTGGCCTCGGCCAGTCGCCCGAGATCATTGATCGCCAGGGGTGCGACGCGGTCGATGGCCTGGAAAAGATCGCACGCGTCGGCCCACGCCTGCCGTTGGTGGTACTCCCGAGCCCGTTCGAGCTCCGCGGCCACGTCCACCTGTGCCTCCCGACGTCCATTCAACCCCGCGACACGCGTGGCTGTCAGGACCCGATGAGTGTGGAGGCGTGGCGACGGCGGCGCGAGTGCGGGCCAATGTGTGTCCGAGGGGGGACTTGAACCCCATGCCCCGCAAGGGGCAGTAGCGAATCGATGGAAACGCGGTCGGTGAATTCGCTCCGGGGCGCGGTGCCAGCCGTGGCTGGTCCGTTTCCTCGGACCGCTTCCCGAACCCGGCGTGCACCTTGTCAACGCCCAGGCGGGTTCTAGCCCCCTGACAGCGGCGTCGGATTTCGGTGGGCGGAATAGCTGGCCAACCCTGACGAGTCACCGGCTTCGTGCGGCCCGCTCCGATGTCAGCTGCCGCGTTAACGAATGGGCCGGGATAGCCCTCTGCTTGGTTGACCAGCGGGATAGCCCTCTGCTTGGTTGACCAGGCCGGCGGGCGTTGCGTGCGATGTCGATAGGTACCTTGAAGCGTTGCCGTTGCCAATCACCGAGGCGGCGTCGACGGCGCCGCCGAGTATCGAGTGGACTGGTCGCGATGCGCTCGACGATGATCCGTATTCGATACCCCGACGGCCTTCGAGCGTCTGAGCGCTCGAAGTAGAAGTCTCGATCTTCGTGTGACGAGGTGTTGCCGCCCTTTGAGCCGAGCCGTGCAGAACACCACGCGAAGCTCGAAGGGATCGGCCCAGCCGGAGTGCGAGTGATTACCGACCCAGCCCTTGCGAAGGTCGGGCCATCGCCATCCCGGGACGCTGCGACCGCTGATGCCGTAGGACATGTCGTAGCTGTCGATATACACCCCGATTCTCAGCTCACCAGGATCGCCAGATCAGCCGGGACGCCGCTACGACTCGCCCGTCAACGCGTGTGTGGCGCTGTCAATGCGGAAGCGCGGACGTACGGTCGCAAACGTAACGAGACGGCACGGCGCCCGCTTTCAGAGCGTGCGCCTGTACAGATCTGGCCTGTGAAGCGTCCTCCAATGTTCGTCTGCGTTCGCTGGCGTCCGCGAGGAGGGACCGAATCAGGAGCAAATGAGACCGAAACTGAGACTGCGAGCCGTCCGCACGTTCCGGAATCGAACACCGACACCAGCGTTTCCCCTTGTCAGCGCAGCGGAGGATGCGGGATTCGAACCCGCGAGGGCTTGCACCCAACCCGCTTTCCAAGCGAGCGCCATAGGCCTCTAGGCGAATCCTCCGCGCGGAACCTTACCGGCAAGCAGCAACCCCGACGAACCCATGTGTCACGGGGGTAACAGTGCTGTCCTTATGCCGAGAAGGCGGAGTGTCGGGCTGGATGCGATCGCAGGGTCAGTCATACCCTCGACCAGTCCAGCGGTCCATCTCACCAGTGAGGTCTGACGTTCATGGCGTTGCGCATCAAGGCAGACAGCTCCCAGATCCGCATTCAGTTCGTCCTGCCCGACGACATCCACGCCGGTCCGGTCTCGGCTGTTGGCTCGTTCAATGACTGGAAGCCCGGGGCCCACACACTCGTCCGCCGGAGCAACGGGACGAGGAGCGTGACGGTGGCGGTGCCCGCAGGCCAGCCCATTGAGTTCCGCTATCTCGGTGAAGGCGGTGTCTGGTTCGACGACGAGGATGCTTACGCCATCACCGCAGAGGGCTCCCTGGTACGCGCCTGACGATCCCCTTCATGACGCGGGATCGCAGCAGCTCTGCTGTAACGCGACGAGTCGGTGGCCCGCTGATCCCCTAGACTTGTCGTCGGTCCCTCGCGTGGCGATACCTCACCCAACTCCCCCAGGGCTTGACGGCAGCAAGGGTAAGTGAGCTCTTTCGGGTACGCGGGGGACCTTCATATTTGGCATGATGCCGCCGATAGTCACGATGAATCACCGCTGACGGGAGTACTGAGCCCTAGCCGCTGCATCAACCCCATGGCGTCGTACGGTGCACGGACCTTGGCGTCGTTGTCACAGTAGATATAGACGTCTTGGCCGGCGGCGACCCAGTTCCTGGTCTTGGCCGCCCACTCGTCCAGGGACTCGTCGCTGTAGCCGCTCGTGTACAGCTCATCGTGGCCGTGCAGCCGGACGTACATGAAGTCGGTGGTGATCTCCTCGATGAACGGCCACTTCCCGGGACTGTCAGCTACCACAAGTGCGATCTGCTGCCGGCGCAACAGCTCGTAGAACTCGTTGGTCCGGAAGGTGTCGTGGCGGACCTCGACGGCATGGCGAATGCGCTGCGCCGGATCCGCAGCCGCAGTCAGTGCCCGGTCAGCAGGCACTCGCTGGTCATGATCAACTGCGATCGCTGCCGCGGCGCCGGTGGTGCGCGGCAGCAACTCGAAGAACGCCTCGAGACGCTCGGAGTCGAAGCCAAGAGTGGGTGGTAACTGCCACAGGATCGGACCGAGTTTGCGGCCCAGAGCGAGCACCCCCGAGGCGAGGAAGTTCGCCAGCGGCGTCTCGATCCCGGCCAGCTTCTTCATGTGCGTGATGAACCGGCCGCCCTTGACGGAGAAGATGAAATCGTCGGGCACCGCCGCCGACCAGGCTTCGTAGCTTGATCGCCGCTGGAGTGAGTAGAAGCTGCCGTTGATCTCCACCGAGTTCATCCGCTCGGCGACATACGCCAGCTCGTTGCGCTGCCCGAGGCCCCTCGGATAGAAGCGCCCGCGCCATGGAGCGTAGGTCCAGCCGGAGATGCCGATCCGTACGTCCACCGGATCATTCTGGGGCTCGGCGTCTCGCGGCAGTCATCCTGTCTGAACTCGGGCATAAGGTGCATGCGTGGAGCCGGTTCTCGAATCGCTCGACAGCACTCAGGAGGAGGCGCTGTTCGACGAACCGGCCGTCCCCGCTGCAGGCTCGGCGCCGCTGGCTCTCTACCGGCGCTACCGCCCCGACACGTTCGCCGAGGTGATCGGCCAACAGCACGTTACCGAGCCACTCCAACGAGCCTTGACCAACAACCGGGTCAACCACGCGTACCTGTTCTCAGGCCCCCGAGGCTGCGGTAAGACGACCTCGGCTCGCATCCTCGCTCGCGCACTCAACTGCGAGTTCGGCCCGCGCGCCGAACCCTGTGGACAATGTCAGTCCTGCCGTGACCTGGCTCGCGGCGCTTTGGGCAGCATCGACGTGATCGAGATCGACGCCGCCAGCCACGGCGGCGTGGACGATGCCCGGGACCTGAGAGAACGCGCGTTCTTTGCTCCGGTGAGCAGCCGCTACAAGATCTACATCGTCGACGAAGCGCACATGGTCACGACGGCCGGCTTCAACGCCTTGCTGAAGCTCGTCGAGGAGCCGCCGCCGCATGTGAAGTTCATCTTCGCGACTACCGAGCCCGACAAGGTGATCAGCACCATCCGTTCCCGGACCCACCACTATCCCTTCCGGCTCGTACCTCCGCGGGTGCTGACCGACTACCTCGCCAAGCTGTGCGCCGCCGAGGGGATCCAGGTCGAGCCCGGCGTCTTGCCGCTGGTGGTCCGTTCTGGCGGCGGGTCGGTGCGGGACTCGCTGTCGGTCCTTGATCAACTTCTGGGCGGCGCCGAGGACTCGGGTGTGTCATACCGGCACGCAGCCTCCTTGCTCGGTTACACGCCGGATTCGTTGCTGGACGAGCTGGTTGACGCTTTCGCCGCAGGCGACGCCGCAGGGGTGTTCACCTCCGTGGACAAGGTGATCGAGGTGGGCCAGGATCCACGCCGGTTCGCGGAGGACCTCCTGCGCCGACTTCGGGACCTCGTCCTGGTCGCCGCGGTTCCTGATGCGCTGACCTCCGGCCTGGTGGATGTGGCTCCCGACCAGACCGAACGGCTGGCGTCCCATGCGGCCGCCCTTGGTCCGGGTGAGTTGACCCGTGCGGCAGAGGTGATCGCCACCGGACTCACCGAGATGCGCGGTACGACGGCCCCACGCCTGCATCTGGAACTGATGTGCGCGCGGGTCCTGCTTCCCGGCGCCGACGTCGACGACCGCGGAGTCCATGCCCGGCTGGATCGGCTGGAGCGTCGGCTGGGCGTGGTGGGGTCAGCGACCTCTGACGAGAGCCGACCGACGGCAGCCCGATCTTCGCCCGGGACCTCACCGCTGCCTGCGAGCTCAGAGCCTGCACCGCCGAGCGAAGGGCGTCCTTCGACAAGCAACGCGACCGAGTCCGAGGCCTCGACACCCACGGCTCAGGAGGCGGGGAGCCCCGAGCCTGCCCCTCCCAGCCCCCAGCCTGCCGAAGACGGGGCTTCGAGGAGCTCAGCCGCCGAACGCTCGACACCCACCGCCCCCGTTGCAGATCCAGAGGCTTCGACGAAGTCAACACCCGTAGCATCGCCCGAGGCTTCGACCCCCACAGCCGACGACTCGACTGCATCTGCCAGGCCGGCGCAGCTTTCCGTCACCGACGTGCGCCGGCTCTGGCCAGAGGTGCTCGAGGAGGTGAAGGGGAAGCGCCGCTTCACCTGGATCCTGTTGAGCCAGAATGCACAGGTGGCTGACGTCCGCGACGGCACGTTGACCCTGGCCATGGCCAACTCGGGCGCTCGGGACAGTTTCGGCCGGGGCGGCAGCGAGGACATTCTCAGGGAGGCGTTGATCGTCGTCCTGGGCGTCGACTTCCGGATCGTCACCATGGTCGACGTCAGCGCGACGCCAACGGCATCCGCCCCCCGCACGGGCACAGTGTGGTCCGAGCCGCCCGCCGAGACTGCCGCCGCCGGTCAGCAAGCCCGCCATCACATCCGCACGACTCGTACCGCCTCAAACGCTGGCGACAGCAACGGCGGAGCGGAGCCGGTCGATGATCGCGACGCCGAGGCCGACCGTACGGACGCAGATCTGGACGACTCGACGGTCTCCGACACTGATCTGTTGGCGCGCCATCTCGGCGCGGAGATCATCGCTGAGGAGCAACACGGTGCGTAGGCTGTTCGCACACTCATCGTGAAGGAGTTCTCCGCAAATGATCCCCGAAGGTGATATGTCCGGTCTGATGGCCCAGGCCGAAGCGATGCAGCAGCAACTGCTCAATGCTCAGCAAGAGCTTGCCGAGATGAGAGTTGAGGGCACGGCGGGTGGAGATCTCGTCACCGTGACCATGACTGGGGCGGGCGAGCTCGTCGGGCTGGTGATCAAGCCGGAGGCGGTCGACCCGGAGGACACCGAGACGCTGGCTGACCTCATCCTGGCCGCAGTCCGCGACGCGACCAATCGAAGCCAAGCCCTGGCGTCGTCCAAGCTCGGCCCGCTGGCCGGTGGGCTCGGCGGCGGCCTGCCCTTCTGAGCGGATCAGAGGAGCATGTACGAGGGTCCGGTTCAGGATCTGATCGAGGAACTCGGCCGGCTGCCCGGCATCGGGCCGAAGAGCGCGCAGCGCTTGGCTTTCCACATCCTCGCGGCAGAGCCGGAGGACGTGCTCCGGCTCGCGGCCACTCTCAAGCTGGTCAAGGACACCGTCAAGTTCTGCGAGACCTGCTTCAATGTGGCCGAGGCCACCCAGTGCCGGATCTGCCGCGATCCGCGTCGCGACCAGACGATTCTTTGCGTGGTGGAAGAGCCGAAGGACGTTGTGGCGGTGGAACGCACCCGCGAGTTCCGTGGCCGCTACCACGTGCTCGGCGGCGCGATCAGCCCGATCGACGGCGTGGGACCGGCCGACCTCAAGATCAGAGAGCTGTGCCTCCGACTGGCCGACGGCACGGTCACCGAGGTGATCTTGGCGACCGACCCCAACCTGGAGGGCGAAGCCACCGCCACCTACCTCAGCCGGCTGCTGGTTCCGCTCGGAGTGAGGGTCAGCCGGCTGGCCAGCGGCCTTCCGGTCGGCGGCGATCTGGAATACGCCGACGAGGTGACCTTAGGGCGGGCCTTCGAGGGTCGCCGCTATGTCGATGCCTCGTAGTGGTAGACACCCAACGACTCACACGCTCCGTTCAAGATCCGCTGCACCGCCAACGTGTCGTCGAGCGGCATGATCTCGCTTTCCGTACGGCCGTCGAGCAGGCACTCGGTGACCTCGATCAGCTCATGGGAGTAGCCGGTGCCGCTCGTCGGACGGCTGATGACTTCCGGCTCAGCACCGGTCCGCTGCAGCACGATCTTTTTCGGGTGGTGGAACCGCGGGGGCACCTCGATCCATCCTTCGGTGCCGTGAATCCGGGCCATGCCAGGCGTCGGGTGTCGGAGCGAGATGAGCAGTGTGGCGGCGCGCCCGTCCTCGTAGCCGAGTAACAACCCGGCCTCGGCGTCCACTCCCGTGGGTGCTCGGGAGCCGCTGACCTCCACCCGATCGGGGTTGCCGAGGAAGTGCTGGGCGAACGACACCACGTACACCCCGAGATCGAGCATCGCGCCGCCGCCAAGATCGGGATTGAAGAGCCGGTCCTGGGGATCGTACGGCCGGTCAACCCCCAGATCGGCGTACACCTGTCGCACTTCGCCGATCGCGCCTTCGGCGATCAGTTCCCGGACCGCGACGATCGCCGGCTGGAATCGAGTCCACATCGCTTCCATCACGAAAACCTCGTGGTCTCGGGCGGCCTGGATGATCCCCTCCGCACCGGCCACTGTCGCGGTGAACGTCTTCTCGATCAGCACGGCCTTGCCGGCCTTGATCGCGGCCAGCGCCGGATGAAGGTGTTGCGGGTGCGGCGTGGCGATGTAGAGCGCGTCGACGTCGTCATCGTTGATCAACTCGTCGTATGACCCGTACGCCCGCTCCAACCTGTGCTTCTCAGCGAAGGCTTGGGCGCGCTCGATCGATCGACTGCCAACCGCGACCGGCCGTGCTGCCGGGACATATCGAAAGTCGCCGATCACGGACTCTGCGATGCGGCCAGGTCCGAGGATGCCCCACCGAATCTCGTCCACGGGCTCACTCTATGGCTGCCTGCGTTTCATCCCCCACGACAGGAAGATCGGGATGAAGAGGACCCACCAGTTCTGCCAGCCGGTAGCGAAACAGAAAACGATCGCCAGCGTCCACGCGGTAGCCGTGACAATGGCGAAGTTCCGGTGAATACCACTCGGCGGCTTGGCTGTGGCCGGAGTCGCCAGCTGAGAGCTGGAGGGCGCCGCCGGCTCAGATTGCCACGGTGGCGCGCGGAACGGTTCAGTCGGCACCATCGCCGTGCCGGGCCGCGGATCCGGGAGGTCGGTGAACAGAGCGTCCAAATCAGGACCCACCTTGGCGTTGAGCGCGCGGGTCAGCCGCTCGTCGAATTCGGCGGCATCGAGCCGACCCGCCGCCATGTGCTCGCGCAGGTACTCGGCCGCCTTGTCACGCTCCGCATCGCCAATCCGCCTGGCTCCGCCAGCGGTCGGATCGGGCGTCGATGGTTCAACCGGCTCGGTCATTCCTCCAGTATTCAACCCCAGGAGGCGACAGCCCGATGGCCTAGAGTTGACTGCCAAGCCAAAGCTGAAGGAGGCGATGTGGCGCGGCCGACGCCGAAGGCGTCCTCGGGACCGGGGTTGCCGACAGCGTCCCCGGGGCGGGTGATGCCGAAGCCATCCCTTGTCACGCCGCCGAACGCGTCCGCCGGACGCATCGTGCAGAAGTACGGCGGCTCGTCGGTTGCCGACGCGGACAGCATCAAGCGCGTGGCCAAGCGGATAGTCGCCACCAAACAGGACGGTCACGACGTCGTTGTGGTGATCTCGGCGATGGGCGACACTACCGACGAGCTGATGGACCTGGCGCTCGAGGTCTCCCCGCTTCCCCCGCCCCGCGAGTTGGACATGCTGCTCACCGCGGGTGAGCGGATGAGCGCGGCGTTGCTGGCCATGGCCATTCATGATCAAGGTCTGCATGCCCGCTCGCTCACCGGCTCGCAGGCCGGCATCATCACCACCGGTACGCACGGCAACGCCCGGATCATCGACATCACGCCGGGGCGTATCACGTCCGCGCTCGATCAGGGGGACATCGTCATCGTCGCAGGCTTCCAGGGGGTCGCGCAGGACACGAAGGACGTGACCACGCTTGGCCGCGGTGCTTCCGACACGACGGCGGTTGCGCTGGCGGCGGCCCTTGGCGCCGACCATTGCGAGATATACACCGACGTCGACGGCATTTACACCGCCGACCCGCGGATCGTGCCCAGTGCCCGGCGTATCCCGCACATCAGCTACGAGGAGATGCTCGAGATGGCGGCATGCGGGGCCAAGGTGCTGCATTTGCGCTGCGTGGAGTACGCACGCCGGGAGAACGTCCGGGTACACGTGCGGTCCTCGTTCACGGACAAGGACGGAACCTGGGTGACCGAACTCGAGAAAGGAACCGCGATGGAGCAGGCCATCATCTCCGGCGTCGCCCACGATCGCAGCGAAGCCAAGATCACGATCGTCGGTGTGCCGGATCGGGTGGGCCAGGCGGCGCGGATCTTCGAGGCGGTCGCCGCGACGGAGATCAACATCGACATGATCGTGCAGAACGTGTCGGCGTCAGCGACCTCGCGAACCGACATCTCCTTCACGTTGCCCAGCACGGACGGGCGGGCCGCCATGGCCACGCTCGACGGTCTCAGGGAGGAAGTTGGCTTCGACGACGTGCTTTACGACGACCGGATCGGCAAGGTATCGGTCGTCGGCGTCGGCATGCGATCCCATCCCGGAGTGACAGCGAAGTTCTTCTCGGCCCTTGCCGAGGTGGGCGTGAACATCGAAATGATTTCCACGTCGGAGATCCGGATCTCAGTCGTTGTTGATCAAGATGATGTCGACCGCGCCGTAGCGGCCGCGCACACCGCATTCGGTCTGGACGCCGCTGACGAGGCTGTGGTCTACGCGGGCACAGGTCGCTAGTTGATCTTGAAGCGGATCGGGGTCGGTTTCGCGAGTCTTGGGCGCCTAAGCGTGGACTCAGCCGCAGGCGATGCGGTTCAGGCTCACTTTCCGCGCAGTTCCGCCGGACAGATAGTACGTTCCGACAGCTGTGACGCACCGGTTGTCGGCCGCGGTGAGGTAGGCGCCACTGACCACTTGGGCGCCGGCCGCGCCGACACGCGAGGAGTACTGAGGCCAGGCCGAACCGGAGTAGCTGGAGAAGCGTAATTCCGCCTTGAGATAACTCGGTGCGGTCACGACGCCATTGCGGGTCACCGATACGCAGTTCAGTCCTCCGGATTGCGGGTCGTAGTAGACGCGCAGCGTCATACCGTTCGCAGTTTTCTGCCCGACGATCCAGCCGGGGCATGTCGACAGGTAGCCGCCCGGGATACGCCGGTGGTCGTCGTGGTCGTGCTCGGAGCCAGGGAACGTTATCGGCTGCGTACCTGAAGCGCCCGTACCGGCGGCCGCAATCGCAACGAGGGCAACGACCACCAACAGCACGCCATCGCCATCGGCCATGACGCTCCCTCCCGGCGTGATGCTCCTGTGATTTGTGTTAACAACGGTAAGTGGAATCCGGGAATGACGTCAACGCCTGGAAGTAGCCTTTTTTACGCCGTAAACGGGGCTGGCAAGGCACTTCAACGGCAAACACTTGCAGGGACGCACCCCGGACACGCGCTGAAATTCCGGCCGCCGGAGTTGCCGGGCGTCAGGATAAGGCATGGCCGTCACGTCGCCGCCGCGGCCGGCGCGCACGCCGCCGGATGGCCGTCCCGGTCGCCCGCCACATTCGCCAACCCGCTCTGGCGGCCAGCTCCGGGTGCATTGGGACCGGGTGGCGATTCTGGCCGCGATTGTCCTCTTGATTGTCGTGCTGATCGTGGTCGTGGTCGTGCGGGCGCTCAGCGGCGTTGGCGGGCAGGGGGAGACCGCCCCGGCGACGGACCCGGTTGCAGCAGCGAAGGCAACACTTGGGACCCCCATACCAGCCGAGACGATCCCGACCGTTGCGGACGCGTCATCCGTCCCCAGTACGGTCGCGAAGCCCTGTCCTGCACCGGCCGTCAAGCCGATCTACGCTGCTCCTCCGTTGAACGGTGGAGATCCATCGATGCGTACGGTCGCCCTCACCTTCGACGACGGCCCTGGCGAGTTCACCGTCCCAAGTACTGGACATCCTGCGAGAGAAGCAGGTCCGGGCAACCTTCTTCGTCGTCGGCCATATGGTCGCCGAGAGGCCCGACGTGCTGAGGGCGATCGTCGACTCGGGCCACCTGATCGGCAACCACACGTGGTCGCATCGCACGCCCCCGTCATCGATGGGTTGGAAAGCGGCGACATTGGCCAGGGAAATCACGCGCACCGGTCGAGAGATCACTACGGCCACCGGTCATGTGCCCTGCCTGTTCCGCCCACCCGGGGGTGTCATCAAGGGAGCAGAGAAGATCAGCCGCAACGCGGGCCTGTCGATGACGATCTGGTCGGTGGATACCCGGGACTGGTCCGGCCAGAGCCCCGGCAGGCCGAAGTTCACGCGACAAGATCCGCAAACGGGCTCAGGCTGGGTTGACGGAGGAACACCCCATCGTGCTGATGCACGACGGCGGCGGTTTCCGCGGCTGGACAGTGGCGGCTCTGCCGGGGATCATCGACGACTACCGCGCCGCTGGCTATCAGTTCGTCGACATGGCAGGCAACGCCTGGCCCGTCTAAGGCGTCATGGAACGCAGCAAATATCGTCAGACGTCGAATTTCGATTTCATTGATCCCATGGCTTTGACAAGTCGATGGGGACATGGGCCCGGCCCGTCCGACAAGCCGGGAAGCTTGCCCGCTCGTGGGAGTATGGTCAGCTGAGATGTTGTTCTTTGCCTAGGAAGCTCAACATTTAGGCCGGGTCGGTTCAGCAGCAGCCGCCCCGGTCGTTCGTCTCACAACGCACGCCTCCTGGTTGTTGTACGTTTGAAGTGCTGTGGTTGCCCTCGCCTGAGGGAAGCGAACCAGCCGATCGTCGCTGGCCTGGGGTTACCGATGCCCACGCAGTGTCGTGCCGTCGGCAGAGGGTGCGTCCCGTGCACAAGAGGACAGGCTCGCTCGCTCCCCACCCGGCACGCGTGCTTGCCGAAAAGGCCGAACGATCATGTCAGTCGACTTAACCCGGGGCCATGGAAGTGAAGAGCCGTTGGCCGCCTTTGCTGAGCTGAGCAGGATCATGTTCGGCGAGAAATCCCTGGACGAGACACTCGGACAGATTGCTGCGCTGGCTCGCGACACCGTTCCCGACATCGATGAGGTATCGGTCACCTTGGTTGACCGGGAAAAGGCCAAGACGGTGGTCTTCACCGGCGAGCTGGCCGTGCATCTCGACGAACGTCAGTACCAAAATGGCACGGGGCCCTGTCTGGACGCTGCCGTGACCGGTGAGACGGTGGTCGTCGATGTCACCGACGAAAGCCTGTATCCGGATTTCGCTCACTCCGCCAAGCGAGCAGGCGTGACACATTCCGTGTCGATAGGGCTTCCAGTGCCGAACAGAGTGGTCGGGGCGCTCAATATCTATGCCTCGACTCCACATGCCCTCTCCGAGGAAACGATCACCCTCGCTCAGACCTTCGCCAGTTACGCGGGTGTCGCCGTTGCGAACGCTGCCCTTTACAACCACAGCGCTGAGCTCGCCGACCAGATGCGGACCGCCATGGAGTCACGTTCTGTCATCGAGCAGGCGAAGGGCATCCTGATGGCCCGTCATGGCTACGACGCCGATGAGGCATTCAAGAGCCTCTCCAAGATGTCCCAGGACAGCAACCGCAAACTGCGGGACATCGCAAAGACAATCATTGACAGCAGGGGGTCCAACAGCCGAGTGGCGATTCGGCGAACGTGGCATCGCCGGACTCAGTCAAGAAGGCGACCCCCGCGCCGCCTGGCTGAGGAGTCGTCGCCCGGCTGAATGCTCCCCGTCAGGGGCCCCGAATGCCCGCTCGTCGACAGGACCCTGTACGTTCAACGACGACTCGAAGGGCTGACCGAACAGGAGAAGGCAACATGGCGAAAGACGATGCACCGCTCGACATCTATGTGGCGGCGTACGGCGACGCGACCGCTGCCCAGCAGGACTGGGACGGTTTGAAGGAGCTGGCTAAGGACAAGGTGATCTCGGTCGAGGCCCTCGTCTTGGTCAGTAGGGACGACGAGGGAAAGATCCACGTCAAGGACAACGCTCACGACGCCGGACTCGGTGCGGCCGTTGGGGCTGTCGGTGGCGCCGTCATCGGACTGATCTTCCCGCCGGCACTCTTGGCCTCGGCCGCGGTCGGAGCCGGGATCGGCGCCGGCGCTGGGCTGGCGGTGGACCAGGTGCAAAAGCATCAGATCAAGAGCGATCTCGAGGAGATTCTCCCGCCCGGCAGCTCTGGAATTGTGGCGGTGTTCGAAGAGCGCTGGGTAACCGATGTGGAGAACGCTCTGGCCAAGGCGGCCAGAACCGAACGCCACCACGTTCACGAGACCACCTGAGCCCTGACAAACGCGCTCGCCAGGGTAGCCGTGACTGGTGACCGAGGCGGTCTTGTCGCCGGAGTTAGTGGCTTGCCTTGCCCGGAAACACGGAACAGGCGTGCGAATCCCACCCATTCCAGGTGATGTGGCCCCAATCCGTGGGCAGCATTCTCTCGTGGGGAGCCGATCTCGCGACTGAGTTGACCTGCTCGACGAGAAGGTGGGGGAGGCCCTCAGAGTCCCGGTGAATCGATGACTTCGGTCACCGTGAGAGAAAGGGATGCAGCATGTCGACATCAGGAGTGCCTGACTCCGTAGCCGGTGGCCGAGTCGTGGTCGCGGCGAGCAGGTTGTGGGCGGGAGGTGTGGCTACGGCCTTTGTCGCGGCCTTGGTCGCCGCGGTCGGCGTCCTGCTCTTCAGCTCCGTTTTGGACATCAGACTCGTGCGCCTGCCCGTGCTTTTGCCGATCACCGACTCGCTCGCTCTGAACTACGCGGCGACGGCGTTCGTGTTCGCGCTGATTGCAACAGCCCTGGCGCATTTGCTGACGGTCACCACGCCCCGCCCGAGTGTGTTCTTCGGCTGGATCGTAGGGCTCGTCACAGTGGCCATGATGGTGATGCCGTTCGCGTTCGACGCCAGCACGGCCAGCAAGGTGAGCACCGCGCTGATCAACATGATCATCGGGATTGCGATCGGAAGCCTGCTGTCTGCCGTTCTTGCCCGCACGGTTGTGGTCAATGCCGCGCGGTTGAGGCAGTGACGCCGAAGCTGCGCCACGGTTAGCGCTGGGCGTCTTCCCTGCCTGAGAACCCGGCGCACGCCTGGCTTCGGTTGATTCGGGAGTTGCAAGAAGTTTGAAACGGCTGCTTGTTCCGTCGTCGGCCCTGCTGTGGGGGTTCCAGTTCGCCTTCCTTACTCCGACCATGGCGCTGATCTTGGTGACGCTGTTTGATGCCACCCCTGCTGAGGTCGGTTGGGTGCTTGCCGTCTACAACGCGAGCGGATTCGTCGCTGCCCTCGTGCTGCCCACCTATGCCGACCGCAAGGGCGATTACCTGCGGCCGATGTTCGCGTGCGGGTTGCTGACGTTGGCCCTGGTCGCCTTGTTGTTGCTATCGACCTCGCTGCCGGTCGCGGTGATCGGTCTGGTGGTCCTTGGCGGCCCTGCCGGTGTGGGCAGTTCGTTGCTGTATGCCCACCTTCGCCATTCCGGCGCCAGTGTGTCCGACGTGGTGAACACTCGGGCGATCGTCTCTGTCGCATGGGTTGCGGGACCGCCGCTGGCTACCTTGATCATTGGCTGGTTCGGAAACCAGGCGATCCTCGTCGCGATCGGGATCGTGGCCGTGCTCGGCATCGCCACTACCGCGGCGATGCTGGTCCAGCGGTCAAGGGCCGGCACCGAGCAGTCGACGCCGGCCCCGACGCCAGATGACGGTCGGGAGATCGCGAAACTCGGTGTCGCCCTGATTGTGGCGGCGTTCGTGATCCTGCAAGCCACCAATGCCACCGTGGTGTCCATCCTGACCCTGTTCGTGACGGAAACATTGCGGCTGGATGTGGTCTGGGCGGGGATCGCTCTGGGAGTCGCCGCCGGCCTGGAGATTCCCGCGTTGGTGTTGATCGGCCGGCTCAGCCGCCGCTATTCCAGCCTTGGCCTCATCGCTTCGGGCTGTGTCGCGGGGATCGCCTACTACCTCGGGATGGCGT
This sequence comes from uncultured Actinomycetota bacterium, assembly GCA_963808495.1. Classification (GTDB taxonomy): domain Bacteria; phylum Actinomycetota; class Actinomycetes; order Propionibacteriales; family Propionibacteriaceae; genus Microlunatus. The sequence goes on along the minus strand of CAWEGC010000007.1, from coordinate 119,802 downwards.
ACGTCTCAGGCCCCGTGCTCCTGATCGGCCTGCAGGTGCTGAACTCCTGGTTCTTTGCCGCGGTTGCCGGCATCGGACTGACGCTGTTCCAGCAGATCATCGCGCGGCCCGGGCTGGCTACCGGCCTTTACATGAATACGCGCCGGGTCGGTGCGATCGTTTCCGGACCGATCATCGCCATCGGCTCACTGTCTGCGCTCGGCTATCGCGGCATCTTCGCCCTGTGTGCGGCGCTCACTGTTGCAGCACTGCTCGTGATCGGTATGGCCAGTCTTACGGCCCGACGCCGCCAAGGCGAGACTGATTCGGCGAGCATGGACGAAGAGCCGTTGGTCCGGGACGGGGAGGCCGGGGTCGGTCCGTGACAGGCCCGGTAGCCGCGCTCACCTAGGCCTGCACGGGTTCCGGCGGCGTCTTGGTATCGAAGGTCATCATTGCGCTGACCGGCGGGCCCGACATGCGCTGCCGGCCGTCTCCGGCGAGTACGCCGAGCCGGGCCGGTTCTGGGGCAAGGGCGGGGCCGAGTCAGCAGGCGGGCGGACAGCTGACTCCGGCCGGGTACCGGACGGCGTCAGCTCGGCAACGCAACCTCGGCGTCGAACCAGGTGCGCTGGTCGGGCAGGCTTGGAGCCAGCCGTATCGTCTCGGCCAGGCCGGCCAACGCGGGCTCGGCCCGCACCGGGACAGGCGCAGGCTCCGGCCAGTCGCCGCCCGGCCAATAGGTCAGGACGCAGAGTGCCTTGGCGGAGAGGTTGACACAGATTCGCGGATCGCTACCGCCACTAATGCGCGCCTCGAACCCGTCGACCCGGAGCACCCTCCCGCGAAACCTGGCGGTGCCAAACTGGTCGAGCGGGGCGGCGACCATCAGGTTCACCTCCCCGGGCTCGATGTCGTCGCGGCCCAGGTGCAGCTCGGTGCTGCCCGTCGAGGGATACTCGGTGAGGCTGAGCACCCGGTACCCCTGCGGGAGGGCGGTGAGCATGTACGGAATCCGGGCTGGAGCGGGACGGAACCGCACCCGCTCGGCGGTCGTGACCAGCAGCGACTCGTTGAGGCGGATGGTAGCGCAGCTGACCTGGGCCCAGGCTTGGTGGGCGTACTCCCAGGCGAGCAGGTAGTTGCCGTTGCGATCCTGGCCGACGAATCCGTCCCGGCCGTGCACCTGAGCCCCACTCAGCCGGATCGTCGCGGTGCTGTCGAAGCTGCCGGCGGTGTGCACCGTAACCAAACAGCCATCGTGCTCCCGCCCGGGAGGCTGGAGCTGTGTGGTCTCGGTGGTCGTGGTCAGCGCCCGCGAGGTGACAATCCAGCCGCGAGGTAGTCGGACGACATGGCTGAAGCGCCACACGCCCGCGGTCCGCACCTCGGCCGGCAGCCGCGGAAGCCAGAACGTCGGCACACTGACCGCGGCACCGATGAGGAGGACGATGACGGTACCGAAGGCAACGAGCCGCCGGCGCCGCGTACGGATCCGCCCACGGGCGGCTGCGAGATGGCGGTGAACCTGCTCGAAGTCGGTTGCCCCGGCCCGGAGGAGCGCCACCTCCTCGGCGCAGGGACCAGCTGCCGCCAGGTCGGCACTGACCTGGGCCGGCGGACGATCCAGGACGGACGCGATGGTCAGCGGCGTCATCCCTACACCATCGCGGAGGACGACGGCGGTCCGCGCCGGCGGGGAAAGCGCACCGAGCTGACCCGCTGCGGCCCCGCCGGCGGTCCGGCGCCGGTGGGTGGCCAGGAACCGGCCCACGAGCAGCGCCAGCAGGTCGTCGTCCGCCGTCTCCGCGGCGCGCTGCCGGGACAGCCGTGGCGGCGTGCGGATGATCGTCTGGGCCACCAGGTCGGCGGCCGCTTCGGCCGAGCCGGTCAGCGCCGTGGCCAAGCCGAACAGGTCCGGGATCTGGTCACGCAGCCAGCCGGGAGTCTGCTGCACCCGCGCCGGCGCCGTCACCTGCCCAGACTACGCGCGGGCCGCCTCAGGCGAGAGCCGCGGAGACCACCTCGCGAGTCGCCGATTGCACCTCGGCCAAGTGGTCGGAACCGTCGGGCTCGCCTTCATCCCGCCCGGCCAGGCGGAACGGCTGCATCGAATCCGTCAACGGCCGGCTCCGCGACGAGTGGCTTCCAATCGCTGATCACGACCGTGATCCGAGGGAAGCGAAGAAGTGTGGTGCCGTGGGCCCGCGTTCACGCTGTAAGGATTAGTGGAGCAAAGCTCGCCCTGCAGCCTAAACGGCGGAAGAACCACCAGGTTCATCGTCAACCTCGACGCCAGAAGCAACGTAGTCTTCGGGAGCCTGGCCACGGCGATTAAGGATCGAATACCCAGCCGTGCCGGGTCCGACGTCTAAGTTGTGCTCTGAGAGGTTTTTGAGAGGAACTCGCACCGTGAGGCTCGGAGTTATCATCAGCGGATGACGACCATGGACCATGCGTGGGTGGTCGCCCGGCGGAGTGGGCCAGAAAGCCGCACCACCATCGCTGACGTGGCGATGGAGGCCGGGGTGGACAAGGGTACGGTGTCGCGGGCACTACGCGGCAGCTACGGTGTGGCGCCGCTGACCCGGAAGCGCATCCTGGAGGTGGCAGCGCGGATGCAGTTCTCCGCTTCCCCCCTTGCGAGCGCCTTGGCATCTGGTCAGTCCCGGAAGACGGTCGGCATCGTCATTCCTACGCTTGACTCCTGGTACTACATCAGTGTCGCCTCAGGGGCGAAGGAGATCCTGACTGCGGAAGGGTTCCGAGTCGATCTGATTGCTCTCGCACTAGATCCCGCCTATGACGACTTAGCTTCGGCTCAATTCTATGAATTGAGCTACGAGTTGCATGCTGGCCGCGACGCATTGCTTCTTGCGGACACTATTTCTGTCAATGTCGGACCGAACGCATCTGACATGGCGCGGCCGACAACCGCATCCGGGATTTCGTTCTCAACTGTTCCCGGGTCATTCGTCGACAATTACGCTGGCGGCCAGCTGATTGCCCAGCACCTGCTAGGTCTTGGGCATCGGCGCATGGCAATGGTCGATGGACGTAAGCCCCACTCGCCGCATCCTGGTGTCTGGGAGGATCGGGCCAATGGCTTTCGTGACACCGTGCGTGCCTCTGGTTTCGAGATTGACGCCGAGCTCATGGCTTCGCCGGGAGACGCCCAAGCGGCCGACGGCGAGCGAGCCATGCGGTCGCTCCTTCAGGCCGGCGGTACGCCGCCGACGGCCATCTTCTGTCAGACCGACGAGCTTGCCTTCGGTGTGCTCTCGGCGATGCGGCAGCAGGGATTGCGGTGCCCTGACGATATTTCGGTTGCCGGTTTCGATGGTCATCCACTATCCCAGTTCTGGGGACTGACAACGGTCAACCAGCATGCCGACCGGCAAGGCATGCGAAGCGCTCGGGCTCTGATTAGCGCTCTTGGTGATGGCAGTCATCAGCTGACCGACGTCGACCAAGCGACTCAGATCCTGCTGAGCCTAGAAGTAAGGGACACGACGAGCGCACCACGGTGACGGGCCAAGTGAGCCTCCGGCGCGACCCCTGATCACGTGGGTGTGCCTCGTGCGTCGCCTCGGCCGTCAATGGTCCGGTGGCCTCCTAGGGAGAATGCCAGCTAGGGAGCATGCCAGGCGCTTAGCACCTAGACCGCAAGGTTTCCTCGTCCATGCGAGATGGCTCAGGCCAATTTGTGGTCATGCTCGGACTGACCGTCCCCATCCAGCTAGCCGTCTACGCCAAGGGTCAGCACGATACGGTATCGGCCCGAATCGGATCGTTGACAAACGGTTGTGAAGCGGTGCAGGATCCCAGGAAAAGGCCACGGCTCTCCGCCGCCGCCCGAGTATCTGAGGCCATTTCAAGGAGGAATTGATGACAGACACCAAGGGTGCATTCGGTCAGCCGCTGTCTCGCCGGCGGTTGCTCGGACTGGGCGCGTTGGCTGGCATCGGTGTTGCAGGCTTCTCGGCGTGCGGCGGCGGGAGCAGCGGCGGACCGGGAGGAGGCGCTGCCGGCGGCGGCGGTGGCGGCCAGCAGGGCGGCGCGGTGACCTGGGCGTCATGGGCGAACCCAGGGGAGGCGGTGCGCTTCAAGGAGTACTCTGCCGACTACCAGAAGCGGACCGGCACCAAGGTCACCTACCAGACGGTCGTCGGGGACTACACCGCCAAGCTGCTCACCCAACTGCAAGGCGGTTCGGCGGCGGACGCTTTCTACGTCGGCGACACCGGGATGGCCAAGCTCCAGGAGTCCAACAACCTCGTCGACCTCACTGATTTCCTCGGCCTCACCGGACGGCCAGAAGGCCAGCGAGACATTCCCCGGCCTGATCGAGTGGACCAAGAGCAAGGACGGCGGCATCTACGGCGTATGCGTCGACTGCAACCCGATGGTCTTCTGGTTCAACAAGGGGCTCCTCGACGAGGCCGGAGTCACGACCGACCCGGCGGCGGCCTTCGAGGGTGGCACCTGGACACGGGACGCGCTGGACGACCTGCTGACCAAGGTCAAGGCCACCGGCAAGCGCGGCTACGTCCACATGGCGTCCTACGGTGACCTGTTCGGCCTGGTCACCGCGCTCGGCGGCACGATGATCGAGGACAACAAGGCCGTCTTCGACGAAGACCCCAAGGCCCAGGAGATCATCGGCTGGCTTTTCGACAGCATCGCCAACGGCAACATCAGCTACGGCGGCAGCCTTCCGAAGGGCCAGAGCTCGGACGCGTTGTTCCTCGCGAGTCAACTGGCCACCACGCACCAGGGCCGCTGGATCCTGCCCAACCTCAAGAAGATCAAGAACATCCAGTACGACATCGCCCCCTACCCGTCGGAGGACGGCAAGACCATCGGCCCGATCGTCGTCTTCACCGCGGCCATGAGCGTGAACGCGAAGGCCAAGGACCAGGAGGTAGCGAAGAAATTCCTGGCCGACTATGTGAGCGCGGACGGGCAGCGGTTCCGGCTCTCAGGGCGGCGGCAACGCGGTGCCGTCGGTGGCCGGTCTCGACGAGGTCGTCACCGAGGGCAACCTGCCGGCGCACGGCAAGTGGTTCATCGACATCGCGAAGGCCGGTTACGCCATCCCGACGCTGCTCGCCCGCAACGCGACCCTCGCCGTCAACTGGGAGACCGACGCCGACAAGCTGATGAAGACCCCCGGCATGGACGCGAAGACGTTCAGCCAGACCATGGCCAAGAAGCTCAACGATGGGGCGGCCTGATTGTGGCCACCAGCGTCAAGGAGAAGGCCTCCAGCGTCGAGGTGCCTGTCGAGCACAAGAAGGCGCTGAACCGGACGCACCGGCAGAACGCGCTGTTCGGCTACGGGTTCATGGCACCCCAGCTGATCGGGTTGATCCTGTTCATGCTCGGCCCGCTCATCATGGCCGTGGTCTACGCCTTCGCGAACTACGACGGCTTCAACCCGATGAGTTTCGCGGGCCTGGACAACTTCGTGTGGGTCTTCACCGATCCGCAGATCCTCACCTCGATGGGCAACACGCTCTGGTTCACGGTGCTGCAGGTGCCGGGGCTGATGATCTCGGCGTTCCTGGCGGCGTACTTCCTGCAGAAGGCCGGCGCGATGAAGAGCGTCTACCGGGTGTTCTTCTTCGCCCCGGTGGTCACCTCGAGCGTCGCGGTGGCGGCGATCTGGCTGTTGCTGTTCAACCCGGAGCTCTCTCCGGTGAACAGCGCGCTCGCCTCCATCGGCATCACCGCGCCGGACTGGCTGCAGAACCCGGCGACGGTGATCCCGTCGATCGCGATCGTGAGCATCTGGCAAGGTCTGGGCTACCAGATGGTGATGTTCATGGCCGGACTGGAAAACGTGCCGAAGTCCCTGCTGGAGGCCGCCGACATCGACGGCGCCTCCGAGTGGCAGAGAATGCGGAAGATCACGATCCCGCTGCTCTCGCCGACGATCCTGTTCCTGTCGATCACCGGCATCATCGGGTCGTTCCAGGTCTTCGACTACATCTATGTGTTCTTCGATACCACCGCTCCGGCGGCGGCGCGAACCATCGTGTACGAGATCGTCCAGGTCGCGTTCCGTGAGTTCAACTTCGGTCGCGGCGCGGCTTTGGCGCTCGTCTTGTTCCTGATCCTCCTGGCGGTCACCGGGCTGCAGCTGCTGGCCCAGAAGAGATGGGTGCACTACACAGAATGACTACCATTGCCCGCGATCTCTCGGTCAAGGCGGTCGAAGCCGCCGCCCATGAGAAAGACGTCCCGACCGAACGCAAGCCCTTCAAGTGGACGAGGATTCCTCTGCACCTCGTGCTGATCCTCGGCGCGGCGCTGATGTTCATACCGTTCGTGTGGATGATCTCGTCCTCGTTCAAGCCGCTCGACGAGATCTTCAAGCAGCCGCCCACCCTCTTCCCGGTGGCGCCCACCCTCATGAACTACCAGACGGCGTTCGGTACGGGAACCTTCCTCCAGTCGTTCTTCAACAGCTTCTACATCGCCACGGTGATCACGGTGGTCTCTTTGCTCACCTCTGCGATGGCGGCGTACGCGTTCGCGCGGTTGAGGTTCCCGGGGAACAACCTTCTGTTCGGTCTGTTCCTGGCCACGATGATGGTGCCGATGCAGCTGACGATCATCCCGCTCTACACGATCATGGGGTGGTTCCAACTGATCGACACGCACGCGGCGATCATCCTGCCGGCCGCGTTGTTCAACGCGTTCGGCGTGTTCCTGCTCCGGCAGTACGTCCGGGGCATCCCGCTCGAGTTGGAGGAAGCGGCGGCCATCGACGGCGCCAGCCGGATCAAGATCTTCACCACGATGATCTTGCCCCTGCTCCGCACCCCGATGGTGGCCCTGGGCATCTTCGTGTTCCTCGGCCAGTGGAACAGCTTCTTCTACCCGTTGATCTTCCTCAACACCGACACTCTGTTCACCCTGCCGTTGTGGGTGAACCAGTTCAAGGGTCAGTACTCGGCCGACTGGGGTGGCCTGATGGCCGCCACCACGCTCGCCGCCGTGCCGTTCTTGATCGTCTTCATCATCGCTCAGCGGCAGATCGTGGAGGGCATCGCCCTCTCCGGTTCGAAGACCTAGGAGGCCGGCTCGGGCTCGCACGACGGCCCTGTGTACGACGCCGGCGGCGGACTCCCCGCCCCGGCGTCGACACATGTTCACCGAGGGAGGAGGTGCGATGGGCACGAGCCCGCCGGAGACACCTCCGCAGCGGTTCCGGCTTCCAGTCCGGCAGCCACTGCGCGAGCTGCTGATCGCCTCACTGTGTGCCACGATCGGGTCGCTCGAAATCATCGCCTGGGCGACATTCCGCCTCGGTGAACCACTGCTGATCGCCGGCATCATCCTGATTCTGGTGGGCCTCGGCTATGCCCTCTGGTGCCTCATCCGATTCTGGCGTACCCGCTGGGCCGTCCGCCTGACCGCCAACGAACTCACTGTCACGAGCGGCTCTCGGCAACGCCGGCTGCTTTGGGCAGAGATCGGTGCGGTGAAGGTCGGAAAGAACCGGGTGGAAATCTTCGACCGTCACAGAAAGAAGCAGCTCACCTTGGGAGTCGACCGTACGCGACGGGCGCACGAGACTTTGCACAGCATGCTCGACGCCATCGAGGTACATCGGGCCCGTCAATGACGTGACTCTGGATGAACGCAATCTTGGTTCAGAGTTGACGTCGCCCTAATGGCCAGAGTGGACGTCAGCCGAGTGGAGTTGTCGACTCGCCCTCGGCATCGGCCTCGGCGATTGCATCGGAATTACGGCCTAGCGGGGCCTGCCTGTCGGCGTCGGAGGAGCGGTTCCTGCTGGTTTCGACCTCGTCGTTGGCCGGCGGCCAGCGATTCTTAGCTCAATCAGCGCCGGTGGTTTCCCTCTCACCGTCGCTGAATGCCCGCGCCGGTCCGGGCAGAGCGGCCAAGAGGCATGAGTGACGATCGCAGCGCACCCCGACGTCAGTGACCTTCTGGCCGACATTCACGCCCGTCTGATTCGGCTTTTGAGCGAGAATCTTGTGGGCATATACGTCTTCGGGTCCGTTGCTTGGGATGATTACGATCCCGGAGTGAGTGACGCTGACCTTCTCGTGGTTACGGCGCGTCAACTTGTCGCCGCAGACTATGCACGGTTGCAGCAAATGCACGCCGCCTTGGCGGCCGGACGCGAACAATGGAAGGACCGAATCGAGGTGGCCTACCTCAGTCGGCAGGCCCTTCGGACATTCAAGGAGCGAACGAGCGAGATTGGCATCGTCAGTCCGGGGGAATCCTTCCATGTGGTGACTGCAGGTAAGGACTGGCTCATGAACTGGTATGACGTCCGTGAGCATGCCATCGTCGTGGCCGGACCGGATCCCAAGACTTTGATCGATCCCATCACGCGCTCGGAATTGAAGGCGTGCATCCGCGACTATGTCAGGCTTTTTCCCGAGCGCGTACGCGATAACTTTCATCAAAGGTCAGATGCCTATGCGGTGCTCACGATGTGCCGGAGTCTGCACACGAATGTCGTAGGCGGAACGGCGACCAAGAGAGTCGCCGCCGAGTGGGCCGCATCGAAATACCCGGAGTGGAGTGACTTGATCTCGCAGGCCCAGGAATGGCGCCTAGCCGCCGACAACGTGGCGACCAACAGCGCGGAGGTCCATGCGCAGGTGGAAGCGTTCGTGGACTTCACTGTTGCTGTCTGGGACGCTCCCCGCCTCTAGTGGCCTGACGTTGAGACGTGTTGCGGCTTCGGTTGATCATGTCGAGGATCTGGTCGGCGGGCTTGGTCTTTCACTAGCTCTGGAAGACGCAGTTGCCGCCCCGGGGGAGCGGGAAGTGATGCAGGCCTATCGGCAGCTCGTCGGGGGCATCCGAACGGGGAGCTCCGAAGCAGTCGGTGACCGACTCGACCGTGGCGACAGACGTCAGCTTCACGACCACGCTGTCGCCTCCGGTGGCGTTGGCGATCACGGCGCGGCCGGGACGGACGTCGATCACGCTCTCAGAGGCATAGCTGATGGTCACCGAGCGGTGGTCCTTGACTGCGGTGACCAAGGGGTAGCCCAGATCGGGTCGCGGCGCCCACAGTTGTCCCCACAGAAGCACCTCACGGTTGGCGGCCCACCAGGCCAGATAATGTCGCAGCATCGCCGTGTGGTCATTCGGCAGTTGAGACAACAACATGCTGATCTGCGGTACCGAGAACGCAGTACAAAGGAGCTGTTCTGCGGCATCCTCGGCCGGATCGGTGGCACTCCACATGATCATGTCGGCATGCACCGCACGCTCCTTGATCACATGGCGCAGATCGATGGACGAGACGCGGTTCCGGAATCCGTCTGCAGGGCAGTCGGCGACCCGGAACATGTTGCCGTACCGCATCATGCGCGGGCCGATGTAGGACTGTCGGAACTCGATCATCGGATTGTCGACTACGGCTTGCAGTTCGGTCACGATGGCGGCCAGCAGCCGGTCGACGCCCACGGTGTAGCTGGCTGTGTCGGCTGCGGCAGGGGTCGGTACCGAGGGGTAGGAACTCCATTCGTCGATGAAGTCGATCTTCAGCCCGTCGAGGTGATAGTCGGCGACGAGCCGGCGGCAGATTGTGGCGAGGTGGGATCGGGCTTCGGGCAGGCGGACGTCCCAGAGCCGCGCCATCCGCCCGTCATCGGGGAGCAGCAGGTGCGTGAGATGCCGCGCAGCGGCAGATTCCTTGCCGACGAATGGCAGTGAGATCCACAACAGCTCTGCCATGCCGAGACTGTGAGTTCGATCCACATGGGTCGAAAGGTCGGAGAATCGGCTGTCTGCTACTTCCCAGTCCCCGGTGAAGGCGTAGCCTCGCTGATTGTCGTTGGTCTGCCACCCGTCGTCGATGATCACCGAGCGCATACCCATGTCAGCGGCCAAACTGAGCTCGGCATCGAGCTCCTGCTGTTCCAGCTGCTGGTGCATGCTGTACCAGGTGGAGTACACCGGTTCGGTGGCGGCCGTCGGGAGGTGGCTGGGAAGGGAGCCCACCCCACCGAGCGGATCTCGCTCGGACCACCAGGCGGCGATGTCTGCTAGCACGTCCTCGTAGGGGGGCCCTGGCGGATACAGCCGGAGCCGGCACGGCTGGATCCCGACCGTCAGCGTGACGTCTGCGTTGATCCGCTTGTGTTCCTCGCTCACGGCGAGCCGAAAGGCAACCTCGGTCACCGTTTCTGTTGCGGCGAATGCGTGCGTGCACCGGCTTTGGGCGTCAAACAACAACCCTGCCGGCACTTCGGCAGTCAGGCTGGCGGTGATCGGACCAGACCAGTCGGTGTGCAGCGACTTGACGACGCCGACTCGACTGGTCCAGTACCCGACGGCACCGCCCAGCGGGACGTGCCAGGTAACCGTGACCGTCGTTCCCAACGGTGCGTCCACCTCGACCTCGCGATGGCCCAGCCGCCCGCTGCTGGGAACGTCGCGCAGTACGCCGGTGGACACGGCCAGACCAATTGCGTCGCCGAGCATCTCAGGCTGGGCCATGGCTCATTGTCCAGTTCATCGACATGCGGCATCCCCTCGGCATGGTGCGAGGATAGCGACCAGTTGGCCTGCGGCTTACCCGATCGCCTCGGCCAGGTAGAGAAGAGCCGATAGCTGTGCCGAGTTGTGCGCTGCGATTGACGGCATATTGACCAGCAGCCCGGTCGGGCGCCCCGGGCTAACTAACATCAGCGTCGATGCGGCCGCTCGACAAGGAGACGCCATGGCAGCAGCCTTCACCCGGTCCGACGACCTGCAGGGAGCGGAGTTCATCGACGCGGACCTGCGTGGCGCACGGTTTGTCGGGGCTGACCTGTCCGGCGTCGTGATGCGCGGGGTCGAGGTGCGGGATGCGGATATCGACGCACCGTGGCTCTCCAACGGCGAGAGCTTCCTGCGCGTCAACGGCGTCGACGTGATCCCACTCGTCGAGGCCGAGCTCAACCGCTGCTTCCCCGGCCGCGCTGACCGGCGCGCCAGAGATCCGGATGGCCTGCGCGCGGCCTGGGCTGCGCTGGAGCGGACATGGACGGCCACGATCGAGCGCGTCGCGGCGATGCCGGCTGGCACGGTCGACGTTTCGGTGGGCGGCGAGTGGTCATTCGCGCAGACCCTGCGGCACCTGGTCCTAGCCACGGACACGTGGCTGGGCCGGGGGATCCTGGAGATCGAACAGCCGTTTCATCCCATCGGTCTGGCGGGCCCTGGCGCCGAGGAGGACGGCCTGGACCTGTCGGTCTTCACGACGGTCACACCGTCGTACGCGGAAGTGCTCGAGGTCCGGGCGGGTCGGGTCGCGATGGTGCGCGACTTTCTCGCCGCAGTCACATCAGACGAGCTGACCGAGACGCGCAAGAACCCGTGGAACCCCGACTACCAGGAGATCACCCTTTCTTGCCTGCACGTGATCCTCGAGGAGGAGTGGGAGCATCACCGCTATGCCGTACGCGACCTCGACGCCATCGAGGGTGAACCAGCCGCAGCTCGCTGAGTCGCGCGAGACTCAGGGGCGCGAGAGTAGATATGCCACCTGGTGCAGTCCGGCCGCTCGCACCGGTGCGACGCCTCCGATCCGGGCACCTGAGGGACACCTCGGACCGTTCTGCACGGCTTCAAGGAATTCGCGGACTTGGGCGCTGCTCATGACCGAGACTTACTGCTTCGCCAGGCCGCGCACCTTGCTCCGAAACTGAGGCGCCCACAGAATGTCTCGCGAGGCGAAGACCAGGGGATCCCCGATCCAACGTCGTTCCCTTCCTGGCACGGCGACAACATGTGGCTAGCGCTGCCAGCGCTGTAGGCGATGATCAACGTTGCCCGGTCCTGGAAACCCGGCCAGCCGCGGGATGCGCGAGGAGTCCCGTCACGACGGTCCTCGATTGTCTCCCAGACTGAGATTGTGCCGCGTCTGCTTGACGCAGTTCCGGACGCCGGACCTTCAACCGTTCACGGTGTCGGTGCGGGCTGCGGCGGCGACAATGCGACGTCGGTGAATCGGCGCCATACGGTCGCGGTCAGCACGACCATGCCGACCGCGGCCAGCCAGAACGGCGCCGTCAACGTGGTGGCGTCTGCCACGAGGCCCTCTCTGCGTCGTCGACCATCTCATCGAGCCGGCTCCACAGGACCCGCGCCAGGTCGTACTCGATGTCGCCACGCAACAGCAGCGGGTCGACACACAGCCATCGCTCCCGGCTCCCTCGTAGGACCTGGTCGAAGTGGAGGTCAGCGTTGACCGCGAGTTCGGAATCGGTGCGACTCAGCCGGTCCGCTGCCTCCTCAGCCAGCGTCAGCAGCACCTCTGGGAATGGCCGGGCTAGCCGCTCCCAATCGTTGCGAAGCTGTCGTCCCCGGTCCGCACAGACCGCTCCGGTCGAGGTTGCTGCAGCAGGGGCAGGCACAGCGAGTCGCCGCATCATGCGGGCCACTATGGGCACCGCATCGGCGAGAGGAAGCGCGTCCGCCGACCGTTCCGCGTCCAGTCGCTCGAGCAGGAGGACTCCCTTCTCCACGTCCGCGTCCAGCACCAGCACGGTCCCCCGCCCAGCCCAGAACTCCAGCGCAGCCAGTTCGGCGCGGATCCGATCGTCGGCCGGGGTCAGCTTCAGCACGAGCGGCTGAGAATTCCGTCTCACCGGCACGACCAGCGCATTCGATCCGTGTCGAACGACACCATCGACTGACAGATGCCAGGTCTTCAGCTGCTCGGCCACCAAGCGAGGGAGAGCATCGAGCCATCCATGACCCTCAGACCACCATCGGGGCATGAGCCGGAAGCTGAGCCGGACGTCGATCATCAGCCAAGGCTAGGAACAGAACGAGTAGCCAAGCGCGGGAGAACGTCTCGGACTCGCCAGCCACCCACTCCATGCTTCGAACCGTTACGACGGTTGGGCCCGCGCCGAACGTGCTTGACCTTGACCCTTGGGTAAGCCGCAGTCTCGTCTGTGCCGGTCGCGTGACCGGCACGAGGAGGATGTCGACGTGGGGCTGCTCACCATCGGGGCGTTCGCGAGGGCGGCAGGACTGACCCCGAAGGCGCTGCGCTTGTACGACGAGTTGGGCGTGTTGCCGCCAGCCGCGGTGGATCCCGAGTCCGGGTACCGGCTCTACGACCCTGCCCAGCTCGAACGTGCCCAGCTGATCGCCCGGCTGCGTCGCATCGGTATGCCGCTGGCCGACATCCGCGCTGTCTGTGGCCTCGAGCCCGCCGAGGCGGCCGAGGCGATCAGCGCGTTCTGGCGGCAGGTCACCGCCGACACCGCGGCGCGCGGACGCGCCGCCGCCCTCCTCGTCGTCCACCTCTCCGGAAGGGGCGCCACCATGCCAGAAACGAACCTCGCTATCACCCTGCGGTTCGCCGCTCGCTGCGACATCGGTGCGGTACGGCGCAGCAACGAGGACGCGGCCTACGCGAGTGAGCGGCTGTTGGCCGTCGCCGACGGCGGGCAGGGACCGGGTGGTGCCGAGGCCAGCGCCGCCGCCATCGATGTCCTCAAGCCGTTGGAGCGGTCCGCCGCGTCTGCCGCCGAACTGCTTACCCTGCTGGCCGAAGCGGTCGCCGACGCCGACGGCACGGTGCGCAAGCTCGCCGAGGACGATCACCAACCGATCACGACGCTGACGGCGATGCTGTGGTCCGGCTCCCAGGCCGCGCTGGTGCACATCGGCGACAGCCGGGCGTATCGGCTGCGCGGCGGCGAGCTGAGCCAGCTGACACAGGACCACACTTACGTGCAGTCGCTGGTGGATCAGGGCAAGCTCTCCGCCGACGAGGCCGCCTCCCATCCGGAGCGGGCGCTGCTGGTGCGGGCCCTGGGCGCAGGCGTCGGACAGGTCGAGGCGGACCTGGCGCTCCGCACCGCCCTTGTCAGCGATCGCTACCTGCTCTGCTCCGACGGACTGTCCGCCGTCGTCGACCGCAGTGCGCTGCACGCGGCACTGTGCGTGCCCGCCGCGCCGGAGCAGGTTGCCGAGCAGCTGATCGACCTCGCGTACGCACACGGCGCACCCGACAACATCGCCTGCGTCGTCGCCGACGCCGTCGCCAGCTAGGCCAGGCGTCCGACCGCGGACGAATCCGATGCCATCGACCTGTATACGATTCTCAGGCGACCCTGACGCGGGTTAAGTACAGGTGCATGACGAACGACGACACGGTGCACGAGCTCGACCGGCGGGCCTGGGATCATGCCGTCGTCCCCGACGTGACCCCGTCTGAGCCCGAGATCAGAAGCCTGCTGCCCTCTCGAGCTTGATCGTCCGCCTGAACTGGACCACGTGCATCGACACGGGCCAATCGCGAGCGACAGACCTATGCTGCCGGGCAGCCGCGCTGAGCGGATACGTGCCCAGGTATCTACGTCATCGGCCCTGAGCTGGCCTAGGTAGCATCTGATGCGGTACCACCGTTACTCATCACTCATACGTGAAAGCACCTCGGACTATGACGCAGCTGGTTGCGGAACCCACCGCAGCCGTCGATGGCTATGCCCGTGACGGCGTGGTGATGCTGCGCCGCCTGTTGGCTCCCGAGGAGATTGCCGAGATCGCCCGCGTCTTCACCGAGCAGGTCGAGTCCGATCCAAGGCTCGGTCTGGTCGACCAACTACCCGAGGACGACATCCTCAGTCGCTACCCGCGCATCGTTCACCCACATCGCCACCCGGAGGTGGAGGCGGGTCGGATCGCTCGCCGGCTGATGACTGACCGGCGAATCCTGAACGTCGTGCAGGACCTGATCGGTCCGGCGTACGGCGCGCAGTCGATGTTCTACTTCAAGCCGCCAACCGCCCGCGGGCAGGCGCTCCACCAGGACAACCTGTTTCTGCGGGCCCACCCCGAGACATGCCTTGCGGTCTGGATCGCGATCGACGACTGCGACGGCGAGAACGGCGGTCTGATCGTGCTGCCCGGTTCGCACCGGATCCAAATCCTGTGTCCCGACGAGGACGCCGACCCGGACGAGTCCTTCACGGACAAGACGATTCACGTGCCCGACGGCGTGGAGCGTGTGCAGACCAAGATGAAAGCCGGAGACGTGCTGTTCTTCCACGGGAGTCTCGTGCACGGCTCACGATCGAACCGAAGTGCCGACCGGTTCCGTCGATCGCTCATCTATCACTACGTCCCTCAGAGCAGCCTGGAGATTGCGCGCTTCTACCTGCCGCTGATCGCGCCTTCGGGCGAGGAAGTGCTGGTCGCGGAATCTCCCGAGGGTGGCCCGTGCGGCGTTGGTTGGAATAGCGAGGGGCACTGAGGATCCGTCGCAGACGCGCCGGATCAGCGATGTCGCCCGCAGGTACGGGCTCCGCTCCGACCCGTCGTCGGCCCGGGACAGTCAGAGAGCGCAGCGCCCTGGCCCGTCGGTTACCGTCGATCGCTGGACTCGCTCATCATGCGTAGGCTGTGAGTGACGAACTGAGTGATTATCGGTCTGGGGCTCGACGGATGCCAGTGCACCTCTGCGGGCACTATCAGGCGTGCCAGCGCCGATCCGCAGCGTTCCGGTCCTGGTTACACCGAAAAGGTCACTGGAAAGCTCCGTAAGTGGAAGCCCTTGCAGACTCCTGGTTGGGTGCCGAGACCGTCACCATCCGAGGAGCATCTGGTCGAGTGCTCGGGTAACCGGCCAGGCTCCGTTTGACCAGTTGGCGATGACCGTGTGGGTTGTGTCGGAGTCGGGATCATGCACGGTGCGGAAGGAGACGCCGGCGTCGTATCCCTCGAGCATGACTCCCGGCCCGGTGGCGTGCAGCCAAAATCCGAGGCCGTAGCGGCTGCCTTCGGCGGGGACGTCGCTGCGAGGTCGCCACGCGTCGGCAAGCGTCGCCGGATCAAGAACGGTGCCGTCGAGTAGGGCCTGCCACAGCCGATGGATGTCTGCGACGGTCGTATATGCGCCGCCGTCGCCGCTGCCTCGGACCGGGAGGTGGAGGACGTTGCTGCGATGACCCTCGGCGTGGAGGTAGCCAAGCGCGGTACGTTCCGGGAGGGTGTCCGACCGCAGGTAGGCGGTGTTCACCATGTTGGCCGGGGTGCAGATGCGCTGGCCCACCAGGTCGACGAAGGCGGTACCGGCTGCTCGTTCGGCCAGGATGGCCAACAGGACGAAGCCTGCGTTGTTGTAGGCGAAGCGTTCTCCGGGTGTGGAATGTTGGGGGTGCTCGTCGAGCACCTTCAAGTAGTCATTGCTGTCGGCCAGCTGGTGCACCGGTACGGTCATGACATAGTCATCAATCTGGTGGCCGTCGCTTTCGTCGAGATAGTCACCGATGCCGGAGCGGTGGCCCAAGAGGTGCTCGACGGTTACCCGATCGTCGACCAGCGGCAGGTCGGCACCGAGCAGCTCGCGGGCCGGAGTCGCTAGGGGAAGCGTGCCGTCGGCGGCCAGCGACAACACGACCAGCGCGGTGAACCCCTTCGATCCGCTCGCTATGGCCAGCCGCGTGTCGACCGTCATCGGTATCTGGTGCGCCCGATGCGCCCAGCCCGCA
Source organism: uncultured Actinomycetota bacterium (assembly GCA_963808495.1). Taxonomy (GTDB): domain Bacteria; phylum Actinomycetota; class Actinomycetes; order Propionibacteriales; family Propionibacteriaceae; genus Microlunatus. Next base: position 103,324 of record CAWEGC010000007.1, on the reverse strand, counting down.
GCACGTTCCAGCACCGTGGCGCCGGCCCGGTCCACCCGAATCACACCGGAGAACTGGCCATCCGCGATCAGGCTGTCCACCCGCGCCGCTGAGTCTTCAACCCCCACGTGCGTCGACGATACGCAACCACGGGAGACTCAGGTAACGCGCGGCCAACGCTGTCCGCGATGCCTACGACGCCTCAGCAGCCTTCCCACGGTGATGCGCCACTTCGAAGCCTGGCTGCACACACCGAAGTAGCCCGACCTGCCGCTCCAGAAGTCGAGCGCGGCCGGGGTGGCGCGTGTCCTCGCTGCGCTGCGGGCCGCCTCTGGGGCGATCAGTTGCCTACGTGGCATCATCGCGAGCGTGCAGCGGGTCGTAGTTCTAGGGCGCGGTGGCGCTCGAAAGTCGACCGCTGCTGTGCATCTCGGACAGATCACAGGTCTACCGGTGATCGAACTCGACAAGCACTTCTGGTCATCAGGCCTGCATCCGTTGTCCGGGGAGGAGTGGGCACGAGTCACCAGCGACCTTGCCGCCCGGCCCACCTGGGTGATGGACGGTGATCTTGGTCCCTACGATGTACTCGCCCCACGCCTGCGCAGGGCCGATACAGTCCTGATCTTGGACTACGGCCTGTTGAGATGCGTCTGGCGAGCGCATAGACGCTCCCGTGAGAGGGCCGACTTCTGGCGGTGGATGTTGACCTGGCGGCGCCGTAGCCGGCCAGTCCTGTTACGGGCGATTGGTGAGCACGCCCCGACCGCCACCTGCCACATCGTCAACAAGCCGAAAGACCTTACGTCCTGGTTCTCTCAGCTGCATTGAGCCTCAGACCGCCCCATCCGCAAGGGGGGCGGCGAACCCGAGCCGGTCGCGTCACCCCGGGCGTACACGTGGTGGTGGAGAGTGCCGACCTCATGCATGCCGATTTTCCTTAGAACGCAACGGATGCAGCGTTGCCCGGGTCGCGGTATCGGAGATGGATCGCAACCCCAGCTCGACGAAGCCGTATCGCAGCATTCTGGCGGCAGCTTCGGTGGCGTAGCCTGCCCCCAGCAACGACGGCCGAGGACTTAGCCGAGCACGCCGTACCATTCTCCTGGCTAGTGATCTGAAGCTCGACTGACTTCATGAGCTCGTTCAGGTCTTGGCGGACGATGGCGGGGCGACCGACTTGATCGGCCTGGTGGTCGTCCCACGCTGATAGATGCCCATTTGCGCCGTCGATGCACCGTTCCCCATCGCGGAACGGTTGCCCGGTGGTTGGGGAAAACGCTTGCCCTGGCCTTCACTGGCTGTAGATTCTGCTCCAGTGGGGCGGCGACAGAAGGGGCGGCTTGTGCTTTCACTAGGCATTCTGGGAGCCGGCCAATTCGCGGGGTCCTTCGCAACCCTGTTTCGGCGCCACCCTGACGTGGAGGACATCTGGGTAGCCGACCTACGGGCAGACCGCGCGGCGGCTCTCGTGGCCGGCGAAGGTCTGAGCGGGACGTTCGATGACTTTGACGCGATGCTGGCCTCCGACGTCGACGCTGTCGCCATCTTCACCCAGCGCTGGACCCACGGACCACTGGTCGTGCAGGCACTTCGGGCCGGTAAGCACGTCTACTCCGCCGTGCCGATGGCGATCATCCGTTGCGGAGGTGGAAGCGATCCTCACTGCGGTAAGGGAGACCGGACTGACGTACATGATGGGGGAAACCAGCTTCTACAATCCGGCCACCGTCTATGCCCGCCGCAAGCTTGCCGATGGCGACTTCGGTCGAGTCTTCTACAGCGAAGGCGACTACGTCCACGACATGGATCTCGGCTTTTACGCGGCCTACCAGTACAGCGGCGGCGACAACTGGAAGGCCACGGCCAGTTACCCGCCGATGCTCTACCCGACCCATTCAGTAGGCGGGGTTCTTGGCGCGCTGGACACGTACGCCGTCAGCGTGAGCTGCCTCGGTGTACGAGACCTCACCAACGACGGAGTCTTCGACAAGGCGGTGAGCCAATTCGACAACGACATCTCCAACGCGTCTGCCCTGTTCGAACTTGCCGACGGTGGAGTGATGCGGATCAACGAGATGAGGCGGGTCGGCTACCCGGCCTACATCCGCGAATCCCGGTTCCGGTTCTTCGGCACCGAGGGCAGCTTCGAGCAGCTTGCCGAGGTGAGCGTGTGGCAGGACAAGGAGCGTGTCACCGACGTCTCAACCCTGTTGCACTCTGCTCCGTCGATGTCCATCGACGACCCTGTCGCTTGCTGATGTTGCACCGGAGCTTCGGGATGCCTTCATCGCTGGGCACGCCCCGATTCATGACACGTCGAGGTTGCCCGCCTCCTTCAGCGGTGCTCCGAACGGTCACGAGGGCAGTCACCAATTCCTGGCAGACGACTTCGTCCGGGCAGTGGTCGACGGACGCTGCCCCCAGTGAACGCCTGGAAAGCGGCCCGCTTCACGCTGCCCGGCATCGTGGCCCACGAGTCCGCCGCGCCGAGGCGGTGAACGCCTCCCGGTCCCCGACTTCGGGGAGCCCCCCATGGCGAGCCTGTCCGGTGACCGGACGTGGTCAAGTGCTCCGTGATGGCTCGACCATGTTCCCTCCGACAAAGGGGCACACCAGCCTCTGGCTCGCCGCACTAGCGCCCCAATCTGACGATCTGGACCGCTAGCTCATTGAGCGTTCGCGCCCGCCGGACGAGTGATTCGGCCTTGGCAGCCGTAACGAGCGCCACGCCGTACTCCACGTCGCCCTTCGCGGAGAGCAGTTCCCGAAGTGCCCTCTCGGCCATGGTGGCATCTGGTCGCTTACCCAAGGCCCGACCCAGTTCCTTGGCGGCCGTCGAGTGGTCCTTGCCCTTGCTCGTCGAGCCAGTGAGCGTAGTGACGATGGCGTCCTTGGAGCTGATGCCCGCGTGGATGGCGTCGCCTGCAGCGGGCGTGTGACGTTTGGCGGCGAGGCTGTCCTCGGCGGAAGCGAGGTACTCCTCCGCCTTCTTGAGGAAGCTCCTGGCATGATTTCGCTGTTCGGCGGTGGCCATCACGCGACTCCGCTCTTCTTCCGCGGGATCGATCCGAGCAATGCGACGCCATCGGTGAGGATCTCCCGTACGACCGGTTCGCCAGCGCCTGTCAGGCGGGTGAAGTCCTCGAGACTGAAGACGAGCACGTCACAATCGTTGCCTAGCCGTGTGCGAACCGCGTCCTCCAGGTCGGTGCGTCCGTCCCACTCGGGCGGGGCGATGACAGCCAGGTCGACGTCGCTATTGATGTTGGCCTCACCGCGCGCGATAGAACCGAAGAGGATGACGGTCTGGACCTCGTCACCGAGCGCATTGCGCACGGTGTCGGTCAGCATGGCGATCGGATCGAGCAGGGCACGTAGGGGTGCCACCGAGACGTGGTCTTCGTTCACTGTGTGCACGCCCGCGCGACCGATGGTCTGGGTGTTGACCACACCGAGCTCCGTCAGTGTCTTCAACGCCCCTTGAACTGTCCAGAGGCTGTAATCGTCGCTGACCAGCGCATGGACCTGTCGGCCTGTCAGCGGAGCATCGGTGCGCAGAAGGGCCCCTAACACCGCTCCACGCACGCCCGGGATCACTCCGCCGAACGGCTGGCCGAACAACATGCATTCAATCTACCAGTCATATGGTAGGCCACCCAGTCATATGACTGGAATCCTCATATAAGAGGCTTTGCGGTGGCACGATCCGCGTCCAAAATTGACGAAGCGTAGTGTGCACGGGCATGCGAGTTGAGACGCTAGCGACCCGAGTCGATGCCTTGATCGCGGAGAGCCACTTCTCTGGGGTTATCCGGGTAGATCGTGCTGGCGAGACGCTGCTCGAGCGTTCAGCAGGCTGGGCTCATCGGGCGCACAAGATACCGATGACCATCGATACGCGGGTTGCGATGGCCAGCGGCTCCAAGTGGCTCACCACGCTGGTTGTCCTGTCGCTGGCCGCCGATGGCGGGCTTCCCCTGACGACGCGGGTACGCGAGCTGCTTGGGAACGATCTGCCGCTAGTCGATGACGACGTGACGGTGGAGCATCTCTTGGCCCATCGCTCCGGCATCGGGGACTACCTCGATGAAAGTGCTCACGAGGTTCTCGACTATGTCCTGGCGGTACCGGTGCATACCTTGGCCAACAGCACCGACTATCTGGCAGTACTCGATGGACATCCCCAGAATTTCCGTCCGGGTGAACACTTCGCTTACAACAACGCAGGCTTCGTCATCCTGGCCCTCCTGGTCGAGCGAGCCACCCGGACAGCCTTCGTCGACCTCGTCAAGCAGCGGGTCTGCGATCCAGCCAATATGAAGGACACGGACTACACCCGCTCGGACGCGCTTCCTGAACGGACCGCTCTGAGTTACTTGCACGCTCAGGGCCACGAGAGCAATGTCCTCCATCTTCCGGTGCGGGGTAGTGGCGACGGCGGTGCCTACACCAGCGTCGCCGACGTGCACCGCCTTTGGACTGCCTTGCGGGAGGGCCTGGTTCTCGATCGAGCCTCGCTCGCCGCGGCGTGGCAGCCCCGCAGCGATGTTCCCGCGGAGGGCCTGCGTTACGGCCTGGGCTTCTGGCTGCACTCGAACGGTCCAGGTGTGATGCTCGAGGGTTACGACGCTGGCGTCTCTTTCCGAACGGTTCATGACCCGGAGTCCGATACGACCCATACGGTCATCTCCAACTGGACCAATGGGGCCTGGCCAGTCACTCGAGCGCTCGATCACGACCTCCTTGGTTGGTGATCGGAACTGGACGCCCGCATGCTGCGCCGCGGGTCAGCTCGTCGCGCCGCCGAATGAGGATGAGACCAGTCGCCGGACCGAGGCGGCGTCGTCGAGATCGATGGCAGCGTCGGCGAGAGCGGCGCAGCGAGCAAGGTCTAGTGCGCGCGCCCGTGCCTTGACTGAGGGCACAGCTTTGGGGGACACGCTCAGTTCGCGGACTCCGAGTCCGAGCAGGACGGGAATCGCAGTGTGGTCGGCGGCGGCTTCTCCGCAGACAGCAACCGGGAGCCTGCCGTCCGCGGCGTGACAGACATGCCGAATGAGTCTGAGCACGCCGGGGTCCAAGGGATCCACGAGGGCGGCGATGGCAGCGTTTCCCCGCTCCGCGGCGAGCGTGTACTGGGTCAGATCGTTTGTTCCGATGCTGACGAAGTCGAGGTACGGGAGGAACGTCGCTATCTTGAGCGCAGCCGCAGGAACTTCGACCATCATGCCGACGAGCAGTCCCTCGGGCAGGCCAGCAGGACCAGCTGCTTCCTCGAGCGTGCTACGCGCTTTCCGGATTTCGGCGATGGTTGTCACCATCGGGAACATCACGCTGGTTGGCACCCTTCTGGCAACGTGGCAGATGGCTGAGAGCTGGCCAAGAAGCAGGTCTCGACGGTCGAGAGAGAGCCGAATTCCGCGGTATCCGAGGAACGGATTCGCTTCGACCGGCATTGGCAAGTAGGTCAGCGGCTTGTCTCCACCCACGTCAAGGGTGCGAAATGTGACGCGGCGGCCTCCCAGGGCGTCAGCGATGGCGAGGTATTCCGCGACCTGCTCGTGGAGGTCGGGGGCCCGGTCGCGGTTGAGGAACAGGAATTCCGTACGGACCAGGCCAGCGCTATCTGCTCCTTCAGCAGCCGCCTCCCTGGCGTCTGAGCGGGAGCCGAGGTTGGCGGCGACCTCGATCCGCGTACCGTCGACGGTGAAGGCGAGTTCGCCGGCCGCGGCACGGTGTTTGCTCTCCTGGGCAGCCATTTCGGCAGCCCGCTTGCTGAAGTGCGTCAGCGTGGCGGCCGGCGGGTCGACGACGAGCTCGCCGGTAGTCGCCGTCGATGACGACGGTGGTCCCCTCGGCCAAGCCGAGCACGTCGGATCCCGCCGCGACGATGGCCGGGATCCCGCGTGAACGGGCGAGGATCGCGGCATGCGAGCTTGGGCTGCCTGAGGCGAGGACGATCCCTTGCACCTCGTCGGGGTCGAGCTCGGCGGCCTGCGCGGGGGTCAGTTCCTTGGCTATCAGGATGCCGGGTCCGCTCATGGCGACGGCCGGCGCGCCGGTGAGTGCAGCCAGCATTTGAGTCCCCACCGCTCGTACGTCCTCGGCGCGGGCGCGCAGGTAGGGGTCTGGCAGTTCAGACCATTGCTTCTCGACCACAGCGAGGGCATCGACCCAGGCCGTGACCGCACCGGCTCCGGAGTTGATTCGGCGCTTGACGTCGGCGAGTATTTCGGCGTCGTCGAGAAGCATGAGGTGGGCGTCGAAGATCTGCGCTTCCTTGGGCCCGACGTCCCGGGCGGAGACGGCTCTGGTGCGCTCGATTTCCCTACTCACGGTGGCTACCGCCTCGACAACACGACGCCACTCGGCGTTTGGCGTGCCAGTTGAGCCGCGGTCGCCCAGAGGTGCAGGGGAGTGCAGCGTCCGGACCGGTCCGATACGGATGCCTGGTGAAGCCGGCAATGGTCCCGCATCCTGCGCCTGGATCGGGTTCGGTGCGTCCTCCAGCGGCTCATCGAAGTTTCGCGAGGCGAGAGCGAGTAGGTGATCAATCGCCTCGGGTGCCTGCGGGCCCGATGCCGAGATTTCCACCTGATGACCGCGCAGAGCAGCGAGCGTTGCGACCCGGCTGAGGCTCGTCGCCGGGACCGGTCCCGTTCCGGTGGTCAGATTGCGCAACCGTACCGAGGCATCAAGGCCTCGCATCTCGCCGACGAGGCGAGCGGCTGGCCGGGCGTGGACTCCGTGGCGGTTGGCAACTGTGAACACGGCCACGAGATCCGCCTGCTCGTCTGCGACAGGCCCGGGCGGCGATGTGGCATCCGGACTGCTCAGTTGAGCGTTTTTGCCCAAGAGTGCGCTGTGGGCTTCGGCAGCGACTTCCTCCCGGCCGGCTCCACCAGCGGCCGCGACAGCCGCGACAACCAGTCCTTCGATGAGTGGTGCCGCAGACAGAACAACCCGCTCACGCACCTCTGGGTCATCGATGAGATCGATGGCCAGTTCCGCGCTGAGAACCGCGCTGCCGAGGTCCATCAGCACGACGACACCCGCAGGGCTGTCAACGTCCTGGATCGCCTCTTTGATGCGGACGGCGTCAGTGCCGAAGGTCACCTCGTCCAGGCCTGCGGCCACCGCGATAGGGACCGGACGGCCGTGCAGCATCTCGGCTGCCAGCGCGACGGCGGCTCGGGCCAGTGCGTGGCTGTGCGAGACGATGACGAGGCCGACGAGGTATCTGGACGAATCGCTTTCAGCTGTTGCCATCAGCATCCCTTCGCGATCCTCGGGGCCCAATTGCCAGGCGACGTACGCCGGACTACAGCAATGCTCGAGTGGCCGCGGCCATGAGCAGGGCGACCGTGGTGGCGCCGGGGTCCGGGTGCCCGACGCTTCGCTCGCCCAAGTAACTGGCCCGGCCCTTCCGCGCGAGCATTGGCGTGGTCGCATCGCGCCCGTTCTCCGCTGCCACCAAGGCCAGCTTCAGTGCGTCGGCCTTGTCCATACCCTCTGAGACAGCGCTGTCTAGCGCGTCCACCGCCGGGGCGAGCGCGTCATACATCGTCTTGTCCCCAGCTTCGGCCTTGCCGCGAGCGACGATCCCTTCCAGGCCAGCCCGCAACGCTGCCGCAAGCTGGGCCAGTGAGATCTCTGCAGTATCACCGAAGGACGCACCGACTCGGAGAAAGAACGTGCCGAACAACGGGCCGCTAGCGCCGCCGACGGTGGAGACAAGAGTCATGCCGACCTTGTTGAGCAATGCCGAGGCCGTTACTGGCGTGGTCTCGTCGAGCGCGACGACAACGGCCCGCATCCCGCGGTCCATGTTTGTGCCGTGGTCACCGTCACCGATTGCGGCGTCAAGGTCCGTCAGTAGCTCTTTGTTCTCGGCCACGAGCAGAGCGAAGCTTCGGACCCACCGGTCCAAAGCTGCCGTCGCCTCCGTTTCATCCATGTTCAGGCGCCCCATCTCAATGCCGGAGTCTTCACCGGAGCATCCCAGAGGGAGAGTAATTCGTCCTCGACTTTCAGCAGGGTCACTGACGTGCCGGCCATGTCGAGCGAGGTGATGTAAGAACCGACAAGCGAGCGCGCCACTTGCACGCCGTGAGCGGTCAGCATGCGATTCACCTCGTTGTACATGACGTACAGCTCGATCAGCGGTGTACCACCGAGCCCGTTGACGAACGCGATGACTTGGTCGCCGGTGGCGAATGGCAGGTCGGCCAGCACGGGTTCGACTAGCATCTCTGCGATCTCCCGTGCCGTTCCCAGCGGTATGCGTTGCCGGCCCGGCTCGCCGTGGATGCCGACTCCCAGCTCCATCTCGTTCTCACCGAGGTCGAAGGTCGGCTTGCCGACTGCCGGAATGGTGCACGAGGAGAGCGCCAGACCCATGCTTCGACCATTCGCGTTGACCTGCCGGGCGATGTCGGCTACCTGATCCAGAGTGCGGCCCTGTTCGGCTGCGGCGCCGGCGATCTTCTCCAGTAGCACGGTCACCCCGACGCCTCGCCGGCCAGCGGTCCAGGTGCTGTCCTGGACGGCGACGTCGTCGTCGGTGACCACGGAGAGGACCTGGGCACCGCTCGCCGCGGCCATTTCGGCCGCCATCTCGAAATTCATGACGTCGCCGGTGTAGTTCTTGACCACATGCAGGACACCGGCGCCGCCGTCCACCAGCTTGGTCGCGGCGACCATCTGATCAGGTACCGGAGACGTGAAGACCTCACCCGCGCAGGCCGCGTCCAGCATGCCGAGCCCCACGAACCCGCCGTGAAGCGGCTCATGACCCGATCCTCCGCCTGAGATGATCCCGACCTTGTCGGGTCGCGGTGACTCCCTACGGTAGATGATCTTGTTCTGGTGATCGACGCGGAGATCAGGGTATGCCGCCTCGATTCCCTGCAGCGCTTCGGCGACGACGTGTTGCGGGTCGTTGATGAGCTTCTTCATGGTCTTCGTCTCCTTAATCGGGTCGAATGACGGGATCAGGCCGAGAGGCGCTGCCGGCTCTCACGCTCAGGGTTCAGGCCGGCCAGTCCGATGTTCAAGGGCAGCAAGGGGTGCGCGCTGTGAGAATAGCGGCATGACGAAGATCTATCTCGCCCTCCTTCGTGGTATCAACGTCGGCGGCAAGAACAAAGTACCGATGGCGGAGTTGAAGGCGTGCTTTGAGGAGCTGGGCTGCAAGAACGTTCGAACGTATATTGCAAGCGGCAATGTGATGTTCGAGTCCAATAGGAGTTCCGCCGAGCTGACTGAGGAGATTGAGGAAGTTTTACCGAAGAAGTTTAGATTGGATAGCGAGCTCATAAGGATTTTGGTACTTTCACGCGACGAGCTGCAGAAGGTCATTGACCAAGCTCCGACAGGCTTCGGGACTGAGCCTGACAAGTACCACTCAGATGCCATCTTCTTGATAGGAATCCCCTCGGATGAAGCTATCAAAATCTTCAACCCAAGAGAAGGCGTTGATAAGGTCTGGCAAGGAGATTTGGCCATCTACTCACAGCGCCTCTCCGCGCAACGTACTAGAAGCCGTCTTTCTGGAATCATGTCCAGCCCTCTCTATAAACAGCTGACCATCCGCAGCTGGGATACCACAGCCAGACTTTTGGAGTTATTGAATGCTATGGAACGCTAAAGAGGCTCGCTCGTCGGATGACATGATCGGGGCTTGCTGACCGCCTGGAGCCGCCATCGACACTGGCCTCCAGGCCGTGCCACGCCACATTCGAGCGTGAGAGCTGCTGAGCACCTCGCGCTTGCTGCTTGCGTCGCTGCTGGATGGCTTGCGGGAATCGCGAATCGGAGGACCGGCGGGTTCACCCGACGAAGGAGCCCCAGCGGGATGCCGGGGCTCCTTGTTGGATCGGTGCGTGTTCGCTCAGGCTTTCACTTCATCCAGCGTGCGAGGGGCGACTGGCTTTGCTTCGAGCGCCGCGGCGCCGACAGCGATGTGGCGGGCCCGGATTACGAGCCAGAGCGCTAGCAGGAACTCGCCGATGAACGTGAATGAGCTGATGTCGGTCCAGGAGCCCTGGGAAAGAACCGCGCCAAAGCTGTCGGTGGCGTAACCCAGACCGGAGATGGCGAGCAGGACGCCCAGCACCTTGGGGACGTAGCCCGCTCGGTAGGCCAGGTAGCCGATGAGAAGTAGGTGAAGACCGAACAGGAATTGGCCGACGTACCAGATGTCGTTGAAGGCAGTGATTCCCATCATGGCCTCGGCGTTCAGCTGGTCCGTGCCAAGGAGTGCAACGTTGCCGTCGTCGCTGAGCAGGCGAATCACGCCGAGGAGCTGGCCGATCGCGACCATGAGAACGGCTGAATATACGAGCCGGAACGCGGCGGCAAGCATCGAGAGGCTTCTGTTGACGGGGCTGAATACGCGGAAAAGCGCCCATGCGACCACGACGTCGAGGGCGACCACGATGACTAGGCTCGCGATACCGAGCCGGAACAGTCCCTGTGACCCCATGATGTCGGCGGCGGTTCGGCTGGCGTCGCCCTCTGTAATCAGCCCGTCTATGACCATGACGTTGCCGAAGATGGCGACGACCGACATGAGCAAGAGGGCGATTCCGGCGGTGAGGCTTGCGCTGCGGATCGGCCACTGAGCAGCCGAATGCCGAGAGGCGGGCGGCCGCACTTCACTTGCATGTTGGTTTACGGGCGGGTATTCGGTGCGATTGGTCATCGCGGTCCCCTTCGGACGGGAGTTCTGGCGTGCCCGAGGAGCCCGATTGCTCTCTCGTCCAGTCTCCACGTACACTGTACGCGTACGATGTACGTTACACGTACAGTGTACGTGTGTCAATCGGAAGTTGCGGGCTCAGGCCCTAGATGGAAGGACGTGGGAGATGAAGATGGTTGAGGGGCCGAGGACGGAGACCCGGGCTCCTTGGACGAGAGCACGGCTGCTGCACGCCGCTATAGGCCTAGCGGATAATCGCGGAATCGAGTCACTGAGCATGCGCAAGCTCAGCCAGGAGCTCGGCGGCGGGACGATGTCGCTCTACAACCACATCGCCAACAAGGACGACCTGCTCGACGGCATGATCGACGCCGTATTCAGCGAGGTCGACCTACCCGCCCACGAACGGAGCTGGAAGACGGCCATGCGGGAGCGGGCCATCTCGATGCGGGCGGCCATGACCCGACACCCCTGGGCCATCGGCCTGATGGAATCACGCCGAACCCCCGGACCCGCGACACTTCGACACCACGACGCCGTCATTGGATGTCTCCTGGACGCCGGGTTCTCAATCCAGCTGGCCGCACATGCCTTTTCAGCCCTCGATAGCTACATCTACGGATTCGCATTGCAGGAACGAAGTCTCGCGTTCGGCACTCCCGAAGAAACCTCCGAGCTCGCAAAGGCCTTTCTGATGCAGTTCCCCACGAAGGAATACCCGCGTCTCGCCGCACTGACCATTGAGCACGTCCTCCAGCCCGGCTACGACTACGGCAACGAATACGAGTTCGGCCTTGATCTCATCCTCGACGGCCTCGAGAAACTTCTGCGGCAGCAATAATCCCGGCCAGCACTCAGAACGCTGGCGCATGCTCGACTGAGCGCCGCCTCTAGCTCAGTCCACCATTGGGTGGCGTCGGCCTAGGCCTGATCGATCACGACCACGATCTTGCCCAGCGTGCCAGCCGCGAAGGCGGCGAAGGCGTCGCTGATCTGCTCCAGGGGAAAGGTCTGCTGGATCACGGTGCGGGTGCGGCCGGCGGCTTGCGCGTCGGCGATCCGGGTGAGCAGTTGCGGGTCCGGGTTCGCCATCACCGGAACCACGGTGACCGTGCTACTCGGGACCTGTGCGGGGTCGTACACCCTCGTCGACACAAGAATTCCGCCGTCGCGTGCGGCGGAAACGACCGCCGGGTCACCGGCCAGGTGGATGACGACATCTGCCCCGTCCGGGAACACCTTGCGGGCCTGCTCCACGACATCGCCGTTACGGTCGAGGACCGCGGTCGCAGCGAGGGTGCGCAGCAGCTCCGCCTCGGCCTCGGTGCCAGACGTACCCGCGACCGCCGCTCCGAGGGAAGCCGCCAGCTGGACGACCTGGACACCGACCCCGCCCGTCGCGCCCACCACCAGTACCGAAGTGTCAGCGTCGATGCGCCCCGCGTCAACCGCGGCGTGTGCCGCGGCCCCCGCCAGTCCGAGCGCCGCTCCGTCGACGAAGCTGACAGTCTCCGGCAGATGTGCGATGCCGACCCCCACGGGCACGGTGACGTACTGGGCGAACGACCCGTCGCCCAGAAAGTCCTTGGTGACCGTGCCGAACACCCGGTCACCGATGGCGTACCCGCTCGCCTCCGGGCCGACGGCGTCGACGGTGCCGGCGAAGTCCTTGCCCAGCACCAGCGGATACCGGTGCTCCATAAACGACTTGGTGTGGCCGGCGGCCACTGACAGGTCGAACCCGTTTACCGAGGCGGCGGCTACCTTGACCCGGACCTCATCCGCCTGAGGCTCCGGCAACGGCAGGTCGACCAGCTCCGGACTGGTGGATTCGGCCGAGGTCAGCACAACAGCGCGCATGACGGACTCCTTCTTCGGGGTGATCGGGTTCGATCGGTTCTTGATCGTGATCGACAGTCGGGTGAGACATAAGTGGACCGGCCGATCCGATTCCAGAGTACATGATGTGGACCGCTTGTTCCACTTGAGGCTAGGATCGGTGAGATGAAGCCGGACAATGCCGGTGGCAGCAGTGGTGATGACCTGCGTGCTGATGCCGAACGCAACCGGCAGCTACTCCTGCAAGCCGCCCGGGAGGCGTTCGCGGAGCAAGGGCTGGACGCTTCCTCCAAGGAGATCGCCCGCCTGGCCGGCGTCGGCATCGCCACCTTGTTCCGCCGCTTCCCGACCCGGCAGGACCTGTTGGTCGCGACCTTCGGACCCAAGCTCGCCGCCTACACCGAAGCGATCGACCGCGCCCTGAAGGATCCGGATCCTTGGCAGGGCTTCTGCCACTACCTCATCACCATCACGAACATGCAGCGGGGCGATCGCGGATTCCGGGAGATCGTGACCCTGGCCTTCCCCGCCTCCCCCGAGCTCCGGGCGCAGCGAGACCGCGTCTACCGCGGTGTCGTGGAGCTGATCGAGAAGGCCAAGGCCACCGGACGCTTGCGGGAAGACTTCGTGGCCGAAGACGTTCCACTGGTCTTGATGGCCAACGCCGGCGTCGTCGCCGCCACCGCCGACCATGCACCGGAGAGTTCCGATCGGCTGGTCGGCTACCTCCTCCAGGCCTTCACCGCGACCGCGGCAGGGGACCTCCCACCACCCGCCACGCCCCGGCGCATGTACCGTGCGCTCACCCGTCACCAGCCTGACTAGCCGTGTCGCCGAAGCACGCGAATCCCGAGAACCTTGCACCAGCGCGGTGAGAATGCCCCTTACCGCCACTTGCCCGCAATTCCACCGATCAGGTTTGACTTGACCAGAGTCAGCGCTCACCCGCGCGCTTGGTGATTGGGTGCTCGTATGGATCTGCCCGATTGGTCGGACGGCCGGGCCCTTCTCACCCGCGTCGTCGGCCCGGCGCTTGTGCTGTGGGGCGGCCTCGTCGGCATGGGTTTCGTTATTGCTGGACCGCTGTCGGGGCCGTTGCGTGACGAAGTTGCCGTAGACCAGTACCTGGCCGCGGAGAGAAGCCACACCTGGAACACGATCACGCTGCTATGGTCCGCCTTGGGCAGCACTGAGGTTGTCATCGGCGCCAGCCTCATCATCGGAGCACTGACCCTCTGGCGAACTCGCGACTGGCGGTTAGCGGTTGTCCCAGCGATTGCCATTCTGATTGAGACGGTCATCTTCCTCAGCATCGCTGGCCTCGTGGACCGAGAACGTCCGCCAGTCGTCAAGTTGGACGTGGCGCCGCCGACCAGCAGCTATCCAAGCGGACACGCTGGCGCGTCGACCGCGCTATATCTTGCGTTCGCCTTCCTTGCACTCCACATCGCGCGCCCGTGGCTGCGGTGGACCATAATCATCCTCTGCTTCATCACGCCACTGCTGGTCGCCTTTGCGCGCCTGTACCGCGGAATGCACTACGTCACCGACGTCGCTGCAGGCATTGTCGACGGCATCGTTTGTATGCTGCTTGCCTACGGCTGGTATCGCCATCGATCTCTTCCACACGCCGGCCAGCAAGTCAGCGGCGAGCCCGTACATAGCTAACTTGACCTCAGGCTCGGACCGGCCCCATTGCCGGTTCGGCGGCTGACCGTCGCCGACCTCACAACCCGACTCCTCGAACTGACGAGCACTCCTGAGTATCGTGAGCGGGCCGCTGCGTTGGCACACCAACTCGCCGCGGAGGACGGCGCACCGCGGCCATTCGGGTCATCAAGACCCCGGAAGCCGCGATGGGTCTTGGCGCCTGACTGCTGCCAGCGTGACCCGAAGCAGCTCAACCGGCTTGGCTTCTGACTCGTCGGGTCGTCACGGACTCGGCGGGGAGAGATCAGGCAGCAACCCCCGGCCGACGAGTTGGGCATTGAACAGGTCCATGCTGTCCATCGCGGTGATCGCCTGAGACAGCAAGGAGTTGCTGAGCTCGTCGTCCGCTGTTCTCCGATGTCCATGGCTGGCACTCTGTCGTGGTGGGGTCGTTCTACAGCCGTCTGTTTGCGCTGAGTTATGACTCGTTCCTCGCCTGGGGCGAACGCGCCGGCATGCAGATGCTGCGCCGGAACGCGCTTGCCGAGGCGACTGGGTCGGTTCTCGAGATCGGTGCGGGCACAGGACTCAACGCCGCGCTTTTTCCCACCGACGTGAAGCGCATCATCTTGTCCGAGCCTGACCCAGCCATGCGCCACCGACTGAGCCAGCGCCTCGCTAGCCTCGGACGTCGGTACGAGATTCTCGATGCGCCGGCCGATCACCTGCCGGTCGATTCAGGGGCAGTCGACACGGTGGTGAGCACGCTCGTTCTGTGCACAGTCGCCGACCTTGAAGCGACGTTGGCAGAGATCCGTCGCGTGCTTGCTCCGGGAGGCCGCCTCATCCTGATCGAACACGTTCGTGCTGCCGGGCCGCGCCTGCGCGGCTGGCAAGACCGTCTGCACGGGCCGTGGATGGCCTTCGCCGAGGGCTGTCACTGCAACCGCGACACCGTCGCCGCACTGGGCGATGCGGGTTTCGGCACCGCCCGGCTGCAGATGGCGCGGTGGAAGCGGATGCCACCCATTGTGTCTCCGCTCGTGTTCGGATCCGCCATGCCGCAACCTCTCGGGTGAGCGTCGGGGACGATCACGATCAGCGAAGCGCAGCGATTCAGGCTGGGGCTGGCACCGGCTTGAGCTGTTCCGTCGCTGAAGCGGCTCCAAGGCTGGACGGACGCCCGCACCCAACTTGGTTCTAGTGAGGTTGCCGCGTAGCGGTCCGCAGCGATAGCAACTCCCAAAGCCGCGGCCTCCAGTGTCGGGAATGACCCCCGCCCGTAGCTACTGCTACGACTCCACCTGGACGTTGCCGCCCTCGATGTAGCCGGCCCGGGTGTAGCCGTTGTAGGCGCCGCCGATGAGCTGAATGGAGAAGCTGTCTCCGGTGATCTCAGCTTGTGAGGTGCCCGGCTCACCCTGGTCGAACACCTGGACGACGAACTCGCCCCGCAGGTTGCGGAGCGACCTGTCCTGAGGCCGGTAGGTGCCCTCGAACAGGGCCGCAGGGAGACCCTCGACTGCCTCCTCACACGACGGTACGTTCGGCACGATGAGGGGTTCCACGGTGCCGTGGAGGTCGATCTCCGGGAACACGGTTGGCACCGCCGGACCGTCCGGGACGTCAGGGTCCACCGGGACATCAATGGTGCTGGGGTCGTCGTGGTAGGCGATCTCGCCTGTGATCACGGCCCGAGGCCTCTTCTTCGTGTAATCCATCTCGCAATTGAAGGTGAACCCGAACTCCGCATCACCCTGATACACGCTGACCGGACCCCCCTCGAGCGGGTCACCGATGAATCCCCCGCCGGTCGCCTGGCAGGCTCCCAGCACCAGCGCTGCGGCCACGGCCAACCCGGCCGCTCCGACCCGCCGGCCAAGGCGCCGGCGAGGTGACACATTCGCGATCGACTCTGACATAACTAACCCCCGTTTCAGGACAGTCCTCTTGACGCGCACAGACTGACTACTCCCATCAGCAGTGGGCTGACCATAGTTACCCACCAGTAGACCGGGCAATCAGCTCTGGTGCGCGTGCACGCTTCAAGACTCAAGACGTCTGGGCTACCCGTCCATGACGCGGTGCGGCAGCTGGCGGACGGCCGTCGCACGAAGCTCAATCGCGGCACGCAGGTCGGTGCCTCGGCCCTTGCCTAAGCCGACCCGAGCGGGCCGGCCACCCGCTGCCTGCCAGCACATGGCAGCGCAACAGATGAAGCACGGTGGAATCAGCAGCTCGGATTGCCATCTGTTGCTGGGTCGCCTCAGCCGATCGCTCGGAGGTGATGCCTTGTTGTTTGTGGGTCACAGCGTCACGGAGCTGGTCTACCGCCACCAGATCAGGCCCGTCATCCTGACCGGCGCAACCGCTATGGATCGGCTCTTTGACCGTGACAGCGCGGGCGTGAGAAGGACCGTCTGCGCGGGCGTATGTGATCGGGTGACCCGTCGCGTCGGGGTCAGGGTGGTCGCGGTCACGGCGTGGCTCCGAGAACGGTGCGCTCACCGGCCTCCGACGCTGGGGTGATGGCCGGCGCGTACCCGTCGGTCGGCGACAATCCGCGCCAGCTCCGGAAGGCCACGACGGCGAGGGTGAGGATTATCAAGGCAGGGACGTTTTGCCACCCGCCCGGGATGATCGCCATGGCGCCGGCGGCGTTGATCGAGCCGTGCATCAGACCGGCGGCGAGGGTGCTCCCGCGGGTGTCGATCAACAGGGTGCCGATCAGGTACCGCTGGAAGGGTGCCGCGAGGAGCAGCACCCCCCAGGTGATGAAGGCGTCCCGCCAGGTGGTGCCATGCCAGCCGTCGGCCTCGAACGCGAGCGGCAGGTGGATCAGGAACACCGGCACGGCGGTGAGCAGGGATCCGACGAGCAGGCCGTGCCGCGCCATCAGACGTCCCTGAACGAAGGCGCCCCACACGGTCTCTTCCCAGATGTTGGCGCTGACCGCGCCGGCGACCAGGAAGAACAGATAGGTCAACCCCAAGAGGGCCCATCCCCCGGGAGGCTGGTGCAGAGTCCCGGTCGCGGCGGCCACGCCGAGCGTGAGCAGCGGCATGGGGACGACCAGGACCAGGTACCGCCAGCCCAGTCGCCAGCGCAGCAGGCCGGCGAACAGCTGCCGGACGCCCCGGCGTCCGTCGGTGGCCCGGGTGATGGCGATCACGAGCCCAACCAGGAGCAGAAGCTCGGCGAGCTTGGCGGGCATGAAATCGACCCCGGCCAGCGCCGAGGCCATTTGGGTGATCCACACGAAGGGGATCGCCACGCCGAGCAGCATGGTGATCGGATGGGCGACGGCAGTTCGCCGGAACCAGCCGCGAGGTACCGGATCGGTGGGCGGGTTGGCAGTTGGCGGTGTCAGCGGTGAAGTGGTCATGGGCTCTAATCTCGTTGCGGTCCGCTGTCTTCGTCATCGGCCGTGAAGGCGAATCGCCGAACGCCGGATGCGCCGCGCGGCGTAGGCCCTCGGGCGGATGCGCAGGCGGGTCAGGTATGGAAGCGTTTCCCCATGCGTGGTCCGCGGCTGGCTCTCAGTGAGGGGCCCGCGCGACTTGGGTCAGCCCGTTTCCGCGGAGCTGTTCTCGACGCTGTGGGGGCTGGCCTGCTCTGGAGCGTCATGGCCGTTGAGCTGGCGGAGCGGCCCCTGGCGCCGGGCCAGTCAGCGTCGACCGTGGTCGCCTACCTACTGGCCGGCGGGATCTGTGCCCCATTCGCGGTCCACCGGCGGTTCCCCGTGGCGGCGATCGTCGTGTCGGACTTGGCGCTGGCCGCCTATGCGATCGAGCGGTTCAGCGCGTACCCGGGGTACGCCACCTTCGCTCTGGTGTTTGGGGTCGGCCTGCACGTTGGTCGCGTCCGGGCCGTTGTGGTCTATCTGGCGGGGATGGTCGGATTGATCGTCGCTCTCGCGCTGCAACCGGCGGGCGTGGCGACAGCCTCCTCGTGGATCAGCACCGTCCTCACCGTCACGGTGGCCTGGCTGGCCGGGGAGCATCTGCGCTCGCTCCGCGCACGGCGTCAGCTCGAGCTCGAGAAGGCCCAGCGCCTCGCCGAGCAGCGGGCGGACGAGGGCCGACGGGCGGTTGTTGAGGAGCGGCTCCGGATCGCCCGGGACCTTCACGATGTGGTCGCACACTCGATGAGCGTGATCGCCGTGCAGGCCGGCGTGGCAAACCATGTCTTTGACGAAAGGCCGGAACTGGCCCGCCAGGCGCTCGGCACCATCGAAGTGGCCGCACGCCAAGGCCTGGTCGAGATGCGACGCCTGCTGGGCGTTCTGCGCTCGGAGGAGAGCGGTGACGCCGATGGCGCAGGTTCACGGCCGGCGGAAGGTTTGCGCGATCTCGACCGCCTACTCGAACAGTTCCGCGCCGCCGGCCTACGGCTCGAGGTGAAGCATCTAGCTGAGATCAGCGATCTCCCGGCGGCACTGGACATCTCGGCGTACCGCATCGTCCAAGAGGGGCTGACCAACGTGCTGCGCCACGGCGGACCCGTCGCACAGCTGACCATCAGGCGATCCGAGGCCGCACTGCAGGTCGAGATCCGAGACGAGGGACCCCCGCGCAGGTCGGGGCTCTCGGGCTCGCCCGGCTCCGGCCACGGCCTGACCGGGATCCGCGAGCGAGCGGCGCTGTTCGGCGGAACGTCACAAGCGGGGCCGGAGCCCCAGGGCGGATTCCGTCTCTGGGTCGAGTTGCCGATCGGACAGGCAGTCGAGTCGCGATGATCCGAGTCGCCGTGGTCGACGACCAAGCCCTGCTCCGCGCCGGATTCGGCGTCCTCCTCGAGTCGGCGAACGACATCGACATCGTCGGCAGCGCCGCCAACGGAGCCGACGCCATCGAACTCGTCCTCCAAACCCAGCCCGACGTCGTCCTGATGGACATCCGGATGCCCGTCATGGACGGTCTCGAAGCCACCAGGCGAATTCTGGCCGACGACCGCTGCATCGGCGTACGGGTCTTGATCTTGACCACCTTCGACCTCGACGAGTACGTCTTCGCCGCACTGCGCGCCGGCGCCAGCGGGTTCATGCTCAAGGACACGCCGCCCGCCGAGTTGCTCGCCGGCGTCCGACTCGTCGCGACCGGTGAGGCGCTGCTGTCTCCGAGCATCACAAAGCATCTGATCGAAACCTTCGTCCGAGGCCCTACTGAGACTGTCGAAGCGCAGTCGTCCACCCTCGACGTGCTCACCGAGCGCGAACGGGACGTGCTCGCACTCGTTGCCAGAGGCCTGTCGAACGCTGAAATCGGCGGCCAGCTGTACGTGAGTCCCGCCACGGTGAAAACCCACGTCGCCCGGATCTTGACGAAGCTCGGCGCCCGCGACCGCGCTCAGCTGATCGTCATCGCCTACGAGTCACGGCTCGTACGACCCGGACAGGCCTGATCACCAAACCTCCACCCTGAGCAGGTTGGCGCCGTGCAGCGTGGCATGAGACGGTCGGCGACCTCGATACGCAACGTAGGTCGGGTCGGATACCGGCAACACCCAGACCGACGAGGCATTGAACGGCCCGACGCGGCTGACGTTTGTCACCTTGATCCGGTGATCGGGGGCACTACGCGTTGCGTGCCCGGCACGGGAGCATGGGTGTCATGACAGATCGAGCTGCTGACAGGGAGTTGCCGGGCGCCGTCCTGGCCGAGCTTCGCGGTGTATCGAAGACGTACGGGTCGGGTGGGTCGGCGGTGCTCGCCGTGGAGGGTGTCGACCTGAGCGTGCGGGCGGGGGAGCTGCTGGCGGTGCTGGGCCCGAATGGTGCGGGCAAGACGACCGCGTTGGGCATGCTGACCGGTCTGACGACCCCCTCCAGCGGGACGGCGCGGCTGTTCGGGAGGGATCCGAGGGACCTGGGGGCGCGGCAGCGGATGGGCGTGATGCTGCAGTCGTCGGGGGTTCCGGACACGTTGCGGGTGCGGGAGCTGCTGACGGCGTTCCGTGGCTACTACCCGGCCCCGCTGCCGATGGCGTCGGTGGTGGAGGCGGCCGGGCTGCACGGGCTGGAGAACCGGCTGTTCGGAACCCTGTCCGGGGGCCAGCAGCGGCGGGTGCTGTTCGGGATCGCGTTGTGTGGGGACCCGCAGCTGGTGTTCGTGGACGAGCCGACCACCGGCCTGGATGCCGAGGTGCGGCGCACGCTGTGGGCCACGCTGCGCACCCTGGCCGCCACGGGCCGTGGAGTGGTGCTGACCACGCACTACCTGGAGGAGGCCGACGCGCTGGCCGACCGCATCGTGCTGCTGCACGAGGGCCGGGTGATCGCCGAGGGCACCCCGTCGCAGATCAAGTCCCTCGTGCCCGGGCGGCGGATCACCGCCGAGTCCAGCATCGAGGCAGGGCAGGCGTCCGGCTGGGCCGGGGTGCACCACGCCCAGCGAGACGGCACCCGGCTGGAGCTGCTGGTCAGCGAGCCCGAACCGGTGCTGCGGGAACTGCTGCACCGGGACCAGTCGGTGACCGGCGTGACCGTCACTGAACCCACTCTCGAGGACGCGTTCCTGACCCTGACCGACCGGACGAAGGAGGCAGCATGACCACCACCATCACGACCGGGCCGAACGCCCCGGGTGCTGCGGCGCCGCCCCGGTACACCCGCCGCAGCCTGCTGCGCGTGTATCGCACCGAGGCCTGGCAGGAGTTCCTCAAGTTGATCCGGCTGCCGATCTTCGCGGTCACGACGATCGCGCTGCCGTTGATGTTCTACGTGATCTTCGGGATCACGTTCGCCGGCGAGCAGGCCGGCGGGGTCGGGATGACCACCTACATGCTGGTCACCTACGGCGCGTTCGGGGTTATCGGGGCGGCTCTGTTCGGGTTCGGGGTGTCGGTGGCCGTGGAGCGTGGGCAGGGCTGGATGCGCCTGAAGCGGGTCGCGCCGATGCCGCCGCTGGCCTACTTCGTCGCCAAGGTGGTCATGAGCCTGGCCGTGGCCACGATCATCGTGCTGGCCATGTTCACCCTCGGGGCCCTCGTCGGCGGCGTCCGTCTCGACCCGCAGCAGTGGGTCGCGGCGGGGCTGGCGCTGGTCGCGGGTGCGCTGCCGTTCTCGGCGATGGGCTTGGCGTTCGGCTACCTGGTGGGCCCGAACTCCGCCCCGGCGGTGCTGAACCTGGTGTGGCTGCCGATGGCGTTCGCGTCGGGGTTGTGGATCCCGATCTCCCAGCTGCCCGACGTGGTGCAGTCGGTCGCGGTCGCTCTGCCGCCGTATCACTTCGTGCAGCTGGCGCTGGGCACCATCGGGGCGTCCGAGGGCGGCTCGCCGGTCGTGCATGCCGCCGCAATGCTGGGATTCACGCTGTTGTTCCTGGTCGTGGCAGCCTGGGGGTTCCGTCGCGACGAGGGACGCACCTACGGATGAGACGAGGGCCGCGGTGAACCAACCCGTCACCCGCTACGCGCCCTACCTGTGGCTGGTCTACCTCGGCGCGCTGGTCTTCCAGCCGGCGTTCGACCCCGACACCACCGCGGCGGACTGGGTCGCGACGGGGGTGATGGTCGCGGCCTTCCTGCCCCTGTACCGGGCCAGCTTGGCTGAGCGGGATCAGCGACGCCTGATGTTCCTGCTCGCCGCGATGGCTGGTCTCGGTGTGGTGGGGACCCTGGTCAATGCCGGGGCGGGTGTGTTCGTCGTCTACGCCGCCGCCCTCGCCGGACGTCTCTCCCCAGTCAGGCGGGCCGTTGTGGCGGTAGCCGTGCTGGCCGGGCTCGCCGGGGTGATGTTCCTGATCTCCACGGTTCCCCTGCCGTGGCGACTCCTCGCTGTTGGGCCGATCATCGTGTTCGTCTTGGTGATCGGGGCAGCAGGGATCATTGACGGCGAACGCGAGCGCATGCAGGCCCGGCTGCGTCGCGCGGACGAGGAGATCGAGCGGCTGGCCACGATCGCCGAGCGCGAGCGCATCGCACGTGACCTGCACGACCTGCTCGGTCACACCCTGTCGGTGGTCGTGCTGAAGTCCGAGCTCGCCGGGCGGCTCGTCCGATCCGATCCGGACCGTGCCGAGCAGGAGGTGCGCGAGGTGGAGCACACCGCGCGGACCGCCCTGGCCGAGGTGCGCTCCGCCGTGGCCGGGTACCGGGCCAAAGGGCTCGGCGTGGAGCTGGTCAACGCCCGGCGAGCACTCTCGGCTGCCGGCGTCGACCTGCAGGCCACCATCGACCTTCCCGTCCTGCCCGCCGAGCACGAGGCAGCCCTCGCCCTGGCCCTGCGCGAGGCCGTCACCAACGTGGTACGCCACGCCGACGCCCACCACACCACCATCCACGCCGACGCCACCCGAGACGAGGTGACCCTCGAAGTCTGCGACGACGGGCGAGGCACCTCCGGACCGGACGGTTCCGGCCTGGCCGGCATGCGCGAACGCATCACCGCCCTCGGTGGCCACGTCACCCGCCGCACCGGCCCTTCCGGGGGCGAGCGACCCGGCACAGTCGTGACCATCAGTCTGCCCCGCACCCCGAGCACGGCGGCGGCACCCAGCCCGGCGGCCCGGCCATGAGCATCACCGTGCTGCTCGCCGAGGACCAGCGCATGGTCCTCGGCGCCCTGGGCAGCCTGCTCGGTCTCGAGCCCGACATCGACATCATCGACACCGCGACCGACGGTGACGAGGCGCTGCGCCTGGTCCAGACCCTGCAGCCGGACATCCTGCTCACCGACATCGAGATGCCCGGACGCAGCGGCCTCGACGTCGCCGCCGAGATCCGCCGACGCGGGCTGGGCACCCGGGTCGTCATCCTCACCACGTTCGCCCGCACCGGATACCTGCGGCGTGCCCTGGACGCCGGCGTTGGCGGCTACCTGCTCAAGGACGCCCCCTCGGCCACCCTCGCCGACGCCATCCGCACCGTGCACCACGGCGGGCGCGCCGTCGACCCCGCCCTCGCCGCGGACGCCTGGGCCGAGGCTGACCCGCTCACCGACCGGGAACGCCAAGTCCTACGCCTGGCCGGCGACGGGCTGTCCAACGCCGACATCGCCGCGCGCCTGCACCTGTCCGACGGCACCGTGCGCAACTACCTGTCCGAGGCCATCCGCAAGCTCGGCGCCACCAACCGCACCGCCGCCGCCCGGCTCGCCCACGACCGGGGCTGGCTCTGATCAGAACCGTGCGCGGCGGCGCGGCCCGCAGCGCAGCGAGGACACGCCCCGCTGGCCGGCGAAGCCGGCCCTTGACGTGCACCCGCGGGTCATCATGCGGATTCTCCGCCATGCCGACCAAGCTGTGATGATGGAGATCTACGCCAAGGCCAGCTCGAAGGCGACTCAGGAGGCCTTGCGCCGGCTGGGGGAGTCGCTACGGTGGCGGCCTACTGCTGTACTTTGCTGCTGTACTCTGCGCTTGGGCCAGGTTGTTCCTGGCCGGGCCAAAACCGCTCTGACCAGGCTTTATGTGGTCGGGGTGACAGGATTTGAACCTGCGACCTCTTCGTCTCGAACTCCGCGCGGATGCGTCAGCGGACCTCGTTGGAGTGGGAACCGTCACCGGTGCACGATTCAGGACACGTTGAGCGGCACGGTTGTTGCTGTACTTCGCTGCTGTACTGACCTTCCAATCCGCTGAGGCCCATGCGTTCACCAGAGTGCGGAGCAGTCCAGGTCGTCGCAGGCGGTGAGCGTGCGCTGCAGGTAGGGCAGCCAGACGAACTGCAGATCGGTGTGCAGACCGCCGCGGCTGTACTCGACGGCGATGTAGACCCCCATCGGGATCATCAGCCGGTAGTCGGTCCACAGCCGGTCCCAGGAGTAGCCGTCGACACCGTGGGCTAGGAGCTGATCATGGTAGCGGCGGAGCAGCGGCTTCTCCAGCCTCCGCCGATCGGCGACGGGCCAGTCAAGGACAGTCGCGTAGACCAGGTCGTGGACACCGAGCCAGGTGGTCAGGCTCCAGTCGAACGGCTGTCGGTCGATCAGGTACAGCGGCCGGGACCCCGTGCGCGGGACCAAAATGTTGGTGCAGCCGGGGTCGCCGTGGATGATGGTGAACCCGTCGGGGTTGCGGGTGCGGTCGATCAGGGCGGCCGGGTGCCGGGCGATGACCTGTTTGATCAGGTCAGGCCAGTGGGTGGCCAACTCGCTCGTGCAATGCCCCAGCACATGCGGAACGCCGGGCGCGGCGATGTCGACGAAGCGCTGGACGTGCGCCCCGTCGTGGATCGGCTGGCCGGCCGCGTTCAGCCGCTCGGCGCCCCACCAGCGGGCGTGCATCGCCGCGAGACCGTCGGCCAGGGCGAGCGCATACTCCAGGGTGGGCCGACGGCCGGTCGCCTCGATGTGGGTGGCGGTGACGTCGTCGAGCAATAGGTGATAGGCCTGATCGTTGGTCGAGTGGGCGGCATCGTGGCAGCGGACCAGCGGCGCATCCGGAACGTCGACGTAGTCCCGGGTGTAGTAGCGGACCTCGGAATCGCTGAACGACTCGTCATCGTCGAGGTCGGTGCGAACCATCTTGAGGAACAGGCTGGTCGGACGGTCGCCGGCCGCGTCGGCGGAGTAGCGCGGCCGCAGCCGGGCGTTGGTCGACCAGTTGCCGGCGCCGTTGTCGAGCTCGACGGCGATCACCTTTCCGGCGCTGAGGGCGCCGCTAGTGGAAAGGGCACCGGTCAACCATTCCGGCGTGGCCTGTTCCGCGCTGGTGATCACGGTTTTGGGCATCGGCGATCCGATCAGTACGTTCTGCGTCGAACCTCCCACACCGCAACCTCGACGGCGAGCCGTTTAGACCGACACGCAGCCGAAAGCTCGGCCAGGTCGGCCTGATCGTCGGATCCGTAGACCCGGGCATGGTGTCCACGACTGTCCGGTTATGTCCGCCTCACCGTTTGATCTTCGATGGGTGTCGATCGCCGACCGTATGCAGGGCGGTGGCGTTGCTGTCAGCGCTGCTGTCAATGTGCGCGGATACCAGCCGGACGAGCTACGCACGACGAGTGGATTCTCGTGCACGTCAGGGGGCAGGTCCGCGCTCATGGCCGGCGCGTGCGGCGACCCGTCGATGGGCCGGCGCGGACAACCCGGGCGGATACTGGCGGGATGCAACGGCCCAGGCACGAAGAGGTCGCCGCATTCCTCGCCCAGCTCTCCGGCGGCACTGCCGGCGAGCTGGAACCCCTTACCGGCGGGAAGTGGTCATCGGCATGGGCCTATCGAGCGGGCGAGGAAGAGTTGGTGATCCGCTTCGGTCCTGAACGTTCCTGGTACGAGACCGACCGGATGGCTATGGCCTTCAGCGGACCGGATCTACCGGTACCGCAGGTCAAGGAGGTGGGAACCACACCGACCGGACTGGCCTACGCCATCTCGGTCCGTCATCACGGACAGTTCCTGGAGGACACACCGGTCGAGCGCGCCGATGCCGTCGCCCCCACCCTCACCCGCCTGCTCGTCGCGCTCTACCGGGTACCCGCATCCCCCGGTACCCCAGTGATGTGGCACCCGGCGGGCGCGCCGGTCCGCAGTTGGCGGGAACTCATCCTTGCCAGACTGGTGGATGATCCGGGGAATCGGGTGTACGGATGGCGCGCCGCCCTGGACGCCGACCCCAAACTCAAGGCCCTCTCCACGGCGGTCTGCGACCGGGTGAGGACGCTGGTCGCAGCCTGCCCCGAGCGCCGTGATCTCATACACGGTGATCTCCTGCACGGCAACGTGCTGGTGAGCCCGGATTATCGCCGGGTTCGGGCGGTGATTTCCTGGAAGCATTCGCTCCGCGGTGACTTCCTCTACGACGCCGCCTGGTGCAGTGTCTGGGGGCCCGTGTTCTACCCAGGGATCGCCGCCGCCACCACCGACCCGCTGTCCGGACTGCTGCACGACCCAGGATTACGAACCGACCAGGCCGCCCACGTCGACGCGGCCGTACGCCACCACTGCTACGAGCTGCAGATCGGCCTCACCCACCTGGGGTGGAGCCTACGGACCTGGAACCAGGAACATCTCACCGCCGCCGCCGAGCTCCTCGCCGAAATCCTCGAACGCGGTCCCCTAACCTCGACCAGCACCTAAGCAGACAACCACCGACAACATCGGACTGTGAAGATCCGAACCAGCCGGCCGACACTCGCGACACGCTCCTGACTACTGGTGATGCTGGCGCACCAGATGGATTCGAACCCCAACCTTCTGTTCCGTAGGACCATGAAGGACGTCTGCTGAGCGCTATCTACCGCTTGGGGCCCGTGCCGCGGTCCACCATTCCGTCCGTCGGCGTCCACTACTGTCCGCGAGTGCTGTTAGCGGGCTATTGGCTCCTGCCATTCGCTTTCTACTCCGGGTCGATAGCTCGGAACCAATCGAGCTGGGCTTGCCGACTGCCACGACACTCGGCGGAAGGTCGCGGGGCGGCCACCACTGACTCCATCCGGGTCAGCCGGGCCGGGCTGCGGTCGTGACCTCGACAGACCTTGGCAAGCGTCCGCCAGGTCCCGGCCAGTCCGGTGCTCGGCGGCCCGATTGTCACTCGATTCGTCACGCAGCGCAGGTCGAACTACCAACCCTGCTATTACCCGACTGGTGGAGCGTCCTTAGACGCCGGATAGCCGGCGGCTCTGTCGTCTGAGAGTCTGGAGCGGCGCAGGTCGTCTAAGAGGGAGGTATGCGCGTGTCCCTTCGACCCAACCTCGCCCTGCGCTCGCCCAGCGAGACTGAACGCGCAGTCTTTGGATCGGTGACTTCCGAGGAGATCCTCGCCTTCCTCAACGATTACGCCCGACAGCAGCTGGGCAGCGGAATCGCTCGCGTTCGCTTTCGAGCTGGACGGATCGACGCTGTGTGGGGCGTCGAGCTCGCCGACGGCCGCGCGGTGGTGATCAAGATTCACCGTCCTCCGGCAGAGCTGGAAGCCCTGCGCGCAACCGCAGATGCACAAAGGCTGCTTGTCGCAGCCGGCTTTCCTTGCCCGACTCCTCTGTCCGGACCCGATGACGTCGACGGGCGCGTCGTCACGGCCGAGACGCTGATCGTCGGCTCTGTTCCGAATGGACGAGAAGCAGGGAACCGGCGGTTGCTCGCAGACGGGCTGGCCCGGCACATCCAGCTGCTGCGAGCCCAGCCAGAGCTGATTGGACGGGCCGGTCCGGGTCCGTCGTGGTGCCACTACCAGTCGGGGCCATGGCCCGTACCCCACGACACTCTTGTGGACTTCAGCGCTACTACCCCAGGTTATGAGTGGCTCGATCAGTTCGGTCGTAGTGCTGCCGACCAGATCATCGCCAACCGAGACGACGCCGCAGTCGTTGTCGGCCACGCCGACTGGTGCGCCGGGAACGTCGTCATGGCCGACGGAGCGCTAGTCGGAACTTTCGACTGGGAACTTGTTGCTGACACCGAGGCGGTGATCGCCGGGTTTGCCGCCGCCTGCTACGCCGCGAGCCAAACACGCGCCGGCGGCCTGTCTGCACCAGAAGACGTCGCCGATTTCATGCGTGACTATGAGTCCGCCCGAGCTGAACCACTGTCCGAGGCCGAACGACGGACGGCGGCCGGAGCAGCCGCGTGGATCTGCGCATTCACCGCTCGCTGGCAAGTGGCTCTGCTCGAGCATGACCTAAGCGATGATTACCCGCACGTGATCCGGGCGCAGCACCGTCAAGACGACTACCTCGCCCTGAATTGGTAGCAGCCCGGAGGACTTCGCGAACTTGTGAGGGCGTGGACCCAATGCCACCGCCGCTCGATAGTGCCACGCCCCAGTCAGGCCGTCGATTCTGGAGGAGATGGCCGCGTGGGCCTGCCGTTGCCGGTCGGGTCCAGGGTGGGCCTCGAGGCCAGGGACCTGCTCGAAATCCGGGAGAGTTCACCCCTGTTCCACCTGGGCACCGAATGCCTCGTGCGGCATCGTTGACAGTCGGCAACGAACCGGACTGAAGATCTACTTCGCCGATCCGCACTCGCCGTGGCAGCGCGGCCCTGCCATCGAGGTGTCGGTTTGGCCGCCACCGTCCCCCTGCCCGACGGGTCTCCCCGGTTCGTGTGGACCGACATCCGGCCCGACCACGACACCTACGTCAAGGTGATCTTGGACTCGATCAGTGAACCGCAACGCTGGCGGGCACAGTACGAAGCCGCAAAGACCGCGGCCGCCGGCGTTGCCGGGCCTGTTGACGGTATTTCGACAGTTGCCCAACCGCCCTGACCCGTAACCGCCTGACCACAGCTCGGCCTCACCCGATGACCCGCCAAACAGGGCCGGAGGGCTGGCGGTCAAGGGTGAGCGCAGCGAATCGCGCAGCGACGCCGCAGGCGCCCTTGACGGCCAGAACGCAGGCCCCAACCTCCCGGATCGGGGGAGGCACGAGCACCCGACCATCCACGCAGCGCAGCCCGAGAGGAGCAGGATCATGAGCGCAGTTCCGGTGTCGTTGACGCCGAGGTGGTACACCGTGGCCCAGGTGGCGAAGCTGCTCGGCTACGGCGAGAGCAAGGTGCGGATGCTGATCATCTCCGGTGATCTGCGCTCGCTCAAGGACGGTCGATCGCGTCGGGCGCTGCCCGAGTGGGTTGACGAGTACGTCGCGTTGCGTGCGTCGCAGGCGGCCGCCGACGGCTGGCCGTGATGGCGCGTCGGCACAACGGGGAGGGTTCGATCTTCCCCTAGACCGACGCTTCAGACGCCACCCTGCCGATGCCGGAGATCGTGGCAACCGCGTTGGTGATTCGGCGTGATGAGCAAGACAAGAGCCGCGCCGAGGCGGGGGAGGCCTGGCAGCCTGCAACGAACCGGCCTGATCTGGTGTTCACCGGCCGCTACGGAACCGCGGTCGACCCAGGCACGCTGAACCGGCGGTTCACCGCTCGCTGTGATGCCGCCGGAGTACGCCGGCTGACGGTGCACGACGCGCGCCGAACCTGTGCGACGCTCCTCGTTGATCTTGACGTACATCCGCGAGTCATCATGCGGATCCTGCGCCATGCCGACCAAGCGGTGACGATGGAGATATACGCCAAGGCCAGCTCGAAGGCAACTCAGGAGGCGTTGCGCCGGCTGGGGAAGTCGCTCCGGTGAGCGACCTACTGCTGTACTTTGCTGCTGAACTCAGCGTCTGGACAGGTTCCCTGGTCGAGCGAAATCGCGCTGACCAGGTGAAACGTGGTCGGGGTGACAGGATTTGAACCTGCGACCTCTTCGTCCCGAACGAAGCGCGCT
Organism: uncultured Actinomycetota bacterium; assembly: GCA_963808495.1. GTDB lineage: Bacteria > Actinomycetota > Actinomycetes > Propionibacteriales > Propionibacteriaceae > Microlunatus. Next base: position 73,990 of record CAWEGC010000007.1, on the reverse strand, counting down.
ACCAAGCTGCGCCACACCCCGCGGCTCGTGAGCCTCGGAGATTCTAGCCCATGGCGAACACTCGTCGGATCGCCTAGAAATCGCGGGGGATCAGCGTGAGGAGCGTCGCCTCCGGAGGGCAGGCGAAGCGGATCGGCGCGTAGGGGGAGGTGCCCAGGCCGGCAGACACGTGTAACCACGACTCGCGCCCGCCGGCCTCGTAGCGAGACAGACCCTTGGCCCGCGCGCGATCAAGATCGCAGTTGGTGACCAGGGCGCCGTAGTAAGGAACGCAGACTTGGCCGCCGTGAGTGTGGCCGGCCATGATCAGGTCGTGGCCGTCGCTGGTGATCGCATCCAGCACCCGGCGATAGGGGGAATGGGTGACGCCGATGGCGACGTCGCACTCGGTACGATCGACCGGTCCGGCGACCGATGCATAGTGATCTTGCTCGATATGCGCATCATTGGTGCCTCGAAACCCGAGCCGGACGCCCTTGATCACCAACGTCTCGCGGGTGTGGGTCAGGTCGATCCAGCCGGCTTGCTTGAACTCACGATCAAGATCACGCCACGGCAGCCTCGGATTGTCCTCGACCTCGGGCCGCCTGCTTGCGGCGAAGTACTTCAGCGGATTCTTGAAGGCCGGCCCGTAGTAGTCATTCGACCCCCACACGTAGACCCCCGGCACCCTCAGCAGATCCCCCAGGCTGGTCAACCACGTACGGCACCGCGTCGCGGTGAGCGAGATTGTCCCCGGTGTTGATCACCAGGTCCGGCTTCAGATCGGCCAAACCGGAGAGCCACCGCTGCCGTGTCCTAGCGGCCGGCACCATGTGGATATCGCTGATATGCAACGCACGGATCGGGTTCGTGCCAGGCGGCAGGACCCGGACGGCGATCGTCCGCAGACGAAAGGCGTTCACTTCGTACAGACCGGCGTACGCCAGGCAGCTGGCACCGACGCCTGTCAGTGCACCGGCCGTGGCACCGACGGCCTTCGCTGTCCTGCGTAGAGCGAGACGACACGAGGCAAACGTTACAAGGGGATTGACTGCCACACTGGGCACATGGCCGACCCCTCGCCGAGCTCAGGACGCGACCCTTCGACGGGTGCAGAACACAACTCCTTCGACGGGTTCAGGACGCGACGCTTCAGACAGGCTCAGATAAACGATCACTCGCCACCGCTGAAGCAGCGGTTGCGCTCCGATCTGACGACGGCGATCAAAGATCGCGACAAGGTCCGTTCGGGCACCATCCGGATGGTTCTGTCCGCGATCAGCGAGGCGGAAGTTGCCGGTGCCGAGGCGATCGAGCTGTCCGATCAGCAGGTCCTTGACGTCGTTATCCGCGAGGCCAAGAAGCGGCGTGAGGCCGAGGACGCCTACCTCGCCGCCGGCCGCTCCGAGCTCGCCGAGCGCGAGCGGGCGGAGCGGAGCGTGCTGGCCGATTACCTCCCTGCTCAACTCAGTGCCGGTGACATATCGACGATTGTCGCCGAGGCCATCGAACGCAGCGGCGCCGCGGGCGCAGGAATGAAAGCGATGGGCAAGGTGATGGCGATCGTCACCCCGCAGACGAAAGGAAAGGCCGACGGGGCGGTGGTCGCCGCGGAGGTCAGGCGGCAGCTCGCCACCTCATGATCGCTTCGCTAGCCTCCTCCGCGGCCCTTGCGATCGCGTAGCTGCTCTTCCAGTTCCTTTTGCTGCTCTTCAAATTTCTTTCGTTGCTCTTCCAGCTGCTTTTGTTGCTCTTCCAGTTGCCTCTGTTGCTCTTCCGCTTGTTGTTGCTCTTCGCGGGCTCGCGCTTCGGCCTCCTGCTCAGCCTTCACCTGAGCTGGGTCACGACCGGCGGAGAACAGGCCGTAGATTTCGCTGAACTCCGGCACGCTCGCCCCGCTCCCAGGCGACCAGCCCAGGAACTGACCGGTCGGGGCGTCGCTGTAGATCTGGCGAGTGAACACCGTGAAGCCCAGCTGCTCCAGCTTTAGCTTGCCGGCGGCAAAGCCCAACCCCTCCAGGTTCGGCACCTGGATTTGCTTGCCTTCGAGCATCGAGGTCGGCGGCTCCTTGAACTCCACGTCCGGCTTGCCGCTCATCGCCTCGGTCATGGCGGGCTGCCAGATCTTCATACCAGCGTCCCCGCTGCCGGAACCCTCGAGAACTACGCCGGTGCTCGGCACGTTGTAGCCGGCCACGCCGCTGCGCCTGCGGCCCTCCTTCCAGATCTTCTTGGTTGGGTCGATCGCGATCATGGCGCTGCCGGCGATGAGTGGCGTATAGCCGTTGAACCACACCGCTTTGTTGCTGTTGATGGTTCCGGTCTTGCCGGCCTGGTTCTGGATATCGGGAATGCGCGCTCGGGTGCCTGTACCGCAGCCCTTCATGACACCGCCCAACAGCCGGTTCATGCCATCGGCCACCTCCTTGGAGATGACTCGCTTGCAGTTCGCGTCGGGCGGTTCGAGGAGCTTGCCGCTTCGCATGGTGATCTTGGAAACGATCACCGGATCACAGTGGATGCCCCGGGCCGCGAACGTGGCGTACGCCTCGGCCATCGACATCGGCGTCACCTCCGACACGCCAAGGGTGAACGAGGGCACCTGGACGCTCGGACTGCTTGTCAGGTTCAACGTCGGATCGGATAGCTGCACCCCAAGCTTCTTCGCCATCCTGGTCACGGGGCAGACGCCGACTGTGTGCTCCAGCTGCAAGAAGTAGGTGTTCACCGACGAGGCAATGTCCCTTTTGCATGTCCATCACGCCGTTGACACCGGTGGAGTTCTTCGGGTTGTAACTGGGGTCGCGGGTACTTCCGATACAGGTCGAGAACCTGGTGTTACCCAAGTACAGCGGTGAACGGGCGTCGTACCTCTTGGTCATGGGGATGCCCTTCTCCAGGGCCGCCGCAGCCGTGAAAGCCTTGAACGTTGACCCGGCCTGGTAACCCTCCGCGCCCCCGAGAGCCTGCTCGACCGAGTAGTTGTAGTAGGTCTCGCCCTTCTTCTTCTTGATCCCCATCTCCGGACGGCTCTGCGCGCTGGCGATGATCAAACCCGTCCCAGGCTCGATCATGTTCATGGTCGCGATCAGCGGATCTTCAGGCCCGACCACCTTGGACACCGCGTTCTGAGCGATGTCCTGAGTCTTCGGGTCGATCGCAGTCTGAATGGTCAGCCCGCCCCGTTTGATCAGGTTGTCGCGGTCCTCGACGTTCTTGCCGAGGCTCGGGGTGAGCAGCAAGGTCCGGCGGACGTAATCGCAGAGGAACGGGTACTTCGTGCCGACACAGCCGTTGCGGGTCGGCGTGACCTTGTCCTCGTCGAATTTCGCCTTCTTGGCCTTCTTGGCCTGATCGGCGCTGATGAACTCCCAGCGGACCATCGCGTTCAGCACGACATCGCGGCGATCCAGGGCCGCGCTGAGGTTGTTCACCGGATTGATGTTGTCCGGGTTCTGCACCAGCCCGGCAAGCATCGCCGCCTGCGACAGGGTGAGCTTCCAGGCGTGAGTGGAGTAGTAGTGGCGGGCGGCCGCTTCCACGCCGTACGCGCCTTCGCCGTAATAGGCGATGTTGAGGTAGCGCTCCAGGATTTGGTCCTTCGTGAGCCGCTTCTCCAGCGCAATGGCGTATCGGAGTTCGCGGATCTTCCGCTCCAGGGTGGGCGCCTGCGCATCCCGCACGCATTGCGCGTCACCCTTTGCCTGGCACGCCTCGACTTGCACCATCTTGACGTACTGCTGAGTGATCGACGAACCACCCTGAACGCCGCCGTCGCCGGTGGAGTTGCGGATCAACGCCCGCATGGTTCCTTTGATGTCGAGCGCGCCGTGCTCGTAGAAGCGATGATCTTCGATCGCAAGTTGCGCCTGTCGCATGACCGGAGCAATCTCGTCCAGTTTCACCGGGATCCGGTTCTCGTCATAGAAGTACGCCAGCGTCTTGCCGTTGCCCATGAGGACCTTGGAGCGGGTCGCTGGTGCCGGCGTTGCCAGTTCGGCCGGAATGCTGTCGAGTTCTGCGGCGGCAGCCTTGCTGCTGACGCCCGCCACGCCAGCGATCGGAACGAACAAGCCGGCAATCAGGACTCCAGCCAGGACGCTCACGATCACGAACATGACCAATGAGTACGCAACGCCCCCCGCGCGTTTCGGACTAAAAGGCATGCCGAACAGCGTACGGGAGGGTACCGGCTACACCGAATTCTTGCGTCGTGTCAAGAAAACCCGTAACATCCAGCGGCGCCGGAAGGTCACAAACACGCAAACATGTGGGCTGCTGGTCTAGTCAAGGGACCGCTACGGTTCGTAGCATTACTTTTCAGCTGTGCCAACAGGGCCGGGGAAGCCCGGCACAGCCTCGGGGAGAGATTTACAAGGGGAGAGCAGTAGATGACTGCATGGCATCGGGGGGACGACTGGACCCTGCGCGCCAAGTGCCGAGGCATGGAAGATGCCCTCTTTCCGGAGGCATCTGATCAGAAACGCGCCAAGCTGGTGTGCTCGGGCTGTCCAGTTCGACTGGAATGCCTGTCCGAAGCGCTGGATCATCGGATCGAGTGGGGCGTCTGGGGCGGCATGACCGAACGGGAGCGGCGGCTGCTGCTGCGCCAGCGCACCGACGTGGTGTCGTGGCGCTCAATCCTTATCGGCAAGCAGGACGCCAACGCGCCGAAGCGCGTCGAGATCGGTGACGTCGCCGGCTAACGTGGCGACCAGCGTCCTCGGGACGTCGGGACGGGTCGAGGAGAACCGTTCGAGCTGGACTTTCTCCTGTTCGATCACCCGTTCCAGGTGCGCGTGCCGGCGCAGTGCCTCAACCTCTGTGACGGCCTTGGCCGGGTCCAGGTCCTCAGCGATGGCGAGCGCACGCTCGGCCGAGACGTCGAGTTGGCTGGCATGCACCCGATTGATCACCAGGCCGGCTAGCGGCATCTGCTCCTCTGTCAACCGGTCCACGAAGTAGGCCGCCTCACGGAGCGCATCTCGCTGGGCCGCGGCCACCACCAGAAAAGTGGTGTGGCTGGAGGACAGCAGCGCGTGGGTCTGTTGCGCCCGCTGCCGGAATCCGCCGAACAGCGCGTCGAACGCGGTGATGAAGGTCTGCACGTCCCGCAGAAGCTGACCGCCGAGGACCTTGGTCATCACCGACGACACGAGGTGGAACCCCCTGCTCATCAGCTTCAGTGGTCCGCGAGCCGGCGCGTGAAGCATCTTCAGGAAGGGCCCGTCCAGCAGGTCGCTGAGGTGTTCCGGGGCATCGAGGAAGTCCAGGGCGGACCTGGCCGGGGGTGTGTCCACCACGATCAGATCCCAGCTGCCGTCAGCCTGTGCTTGCTGGTGTAGCTGTCCGAGCTTCTCCATGGCCATGTACTCCTGGGTCCCGGAGAAGGAGGACGACAGCGCTTCGTAGAACGGGTTTTGCAGTATGGCGGCCGCCTTCTCCGGCGGTGCGTGTGCGATGACCACGTCGTCGAAGGTCCGCTTCATGTCCAGCATCATGGCGTCGAGATGTCCGCCATTGGTGGCCTCGAGACCGACGACCGGTCGGGGAGTGTTGTCCAGTTCGCCGACGCCGAGTGACTGCGCCAACCGGCGCGCGGGATCGATCGTCAGGACCACCACTTTCCGGCCCGCCTCGGCCGCCCGTAGCGCCAGCGCGGCCGATGTGGTGGTCTTGCCGACCCCACCCGCACCACAGCAGATGATGATCTTCGTCTGACGGTCGGCGATGACCGCGTCGACGTCGAAGAACGGCGAGCTCATTCGTTGACCTCGAGGGGCATCTGGTTACGAATCTGGTCGGCGATACTGAAGAGGGCCGCCTCGTCGATGCCGGCAGCGTCGAACGCGATCTCGGCGAGCGGCACGCCGAGCGAGGTCAGCCGCCGATGCCGGTCACGCTCTTGCAACGTGCGGGCGGCCTCGTCTGCGAACTCGGCCGTGAGCAGTCGATTCTCTTGGTCGTTCAGCGCCCGCACCCGCAGCATGGTGGTCCCGGTGGCCGCTCGCTGCAATTGATCTTCGTCGAGAGGAGTGGGGATGACCTTGTTCGCAATCACCGTTTCGACTGAGATGCCGGTCGGCCGGAGCGCCGCCACTGCCTCCTCCGTCTCGGTCACCGGCATGTCCTCCAGCAAAGTGACGAGATGAACAGCCGTTGTAGTGGAGCGAAGCATGCGCATGATCGAGTCGGCCTGGCCGCGGATCGGACCCACCCGCGCGAGTCCGGCGACGGCCTGATGGACGTTCAAGAACTGGGCTATGCGACCAGTCGGGGGCGCGTCGAGCACGACGGCGTCGTAGCTGTCAGGGCGATTCTTCTCGCCGCGCCTTACTGCCTCGTAGACCTTCCCTGTGAGCAACACATCCCGTAGGCCTGGAGCGATGGACGTGGCGAAGTCGACCACCCGGAAGCGCTCGAGTGCCTTGGCGGCCAGCCCCAGGTGGTAGAAGGTCTCGAGGTATTCCAGGAGCGCGGCCTCGGCGTCGATCGACAAGGCGTGTACGGCGCCACCGGACGGGGTACGACAGACCCGGCGCTCTTCAGCGTCCACCAGCCGTGACGCACCGAACAGCTCGGCGATGCCCTGCCGGCCCTCGACCTCACAGAGCAAAACCCGCCTTCCGGCGGTGGCGAGCGCGCAGGCCAGCGCAGCAGCGACAGTGGTTTTGCCGGTACCGCCCTTACCGCTGACGATGTGCAGCCGATGCCGGGGCGTCACCGGACACCGGTGATCTCTATGGCGGCATGGGTCCGGTAGCGGCGATTGATCGCAATGAGGTTGGCAGCGAACGCCTCCACCTGGCCGGCGTTGCGCAGTCGTCCGGCGTACAGGCCGCCGGCTTCGGTGACGTCGTTCGCCAAGTCACACACGGTATCCACGGCTGCACGGTCCTCGCCCAGCACCAGCACATGTCCAGGCACGGCATCGATCGACGGGTCGTCCAGGTGGATGGCGCTGATGTGGTGGAACGCAGCGATCACCGTCGAGTCGGGAAGGATCTGTTGGGCTTCCTGAGCGGCTGAGCCCGCGGGGACAGCTAGTGGGAAAGGACCCTGAGCGTCGAATCCGAGGGGGTTGACACAGTCGATCACGATCTTGCCGGCAAGATCGTTGCTCAGCGAGGCGAGCAGTTCCGCGTGTCCGGCGTAGGGGACGGCGACGATCACCAGATGGGCAGCCGCCGCTTCCTGGTTGGAACCGCCCCGGACCTGGCCATTACCGGTGTAGCTGTCGGCGACCGCCTGCGCTCGTCCGACCGAGCGACTTCCGACCACCACCTCGTGGCCGGCCGCAGACAGTCGCCGGGCCAGTCCGCGACCCTGTGGTCCGGTGCCACCGAGGATGCCGATAGATGTCATGGCCACCGTGCGGGCTCGAGGTCTCTGGGCTCCCGGCGTTGCATGGGGCGATAGTAATGGTCGGGTATCGGCCACATGCTGCCTCGATGGATCGATGCCAAACCAGGAGGCAACGAAATCGCACAAGCAGCGACCGTTCGATCGTCGCGGTGTGGATGTCGTGGGACTGGCCCCGGCACTCAGGCGCTCCGCGTCCAGGCTGCCTGGAGGGACGTGTAGTCCGTCGAACGCACTGTCAGTGGCTGACGCAAAGATGGAGAAATGACCACAGAAACGCGGCCGAACATCCGGCTCGACCTTGTTGTGCTCGATACCGACCAGCCACGCCAGCTGGCGGAGTTCTACGCAGCCTTGCTCGACTGGCGGATCACCGACGACAGTGATGACTCGTGGGTGAACCTACGCGGAGACAGCGGTCTCGGACTCGCATTCCAGTTGGCCCTCAACCACAAACCACCGACGTGGCCGGCGAACGATGTCCCCCAGCAATTCCACCTCGACCTGGACGTTCCTGACCTGGAGCAGGCGGCGGCATACGCGGAGTCGTTGGGCGCCCGCCGGGTCGAGGGCGCCGGTCAGGAGGGCGACTTCATCGTGCTGCTCGATCCGAGCGGTCATCCGTTCTGCGTCTGTCGCTGAACGACGCACGCGGAGCGCGTGCCGGTGGGCATAGCGTGACCCCCATGACCAAATGGGAGTACGTGACCGTGCCGCTGCTCGTGCACGCGACGAAGCAGATCCTCGATAACTGGGGTCAGGACGGCTGGGAACTGGTCCAGGTGGTGCCGGGACTCACCCCGGAGAATCTGGTGGCGTACTTGAAGCGGCCGCTTCCGGGCTCTGGTGGGGCGACTACGTGAGGTCACCCTCCTCGAGGTTGGCCGAGCTTGGTGTGACGCTCCCGGCAGTGGCTGCCCCGCTGGCCGCCTACGTGCCGGCGGTCCGAGTCGGTGAGTTGATCTACTCCTCAGGTCAATTGCCGACCGTCGATGGTCGACTGATCGCGACCGGCAAAGTGGGTGCTGAGGTCAGTCTTGATCAGGCGGCCGACTGTGCGCGCACCGCTGCGCTGAACGCCCTCGCCGCCGTCGGCGGCGGAGGCGGGCGATCTGGACTCGATCGCGCAGGTGATCAAGGTGCTGGTCTTCGTGGCGAGCGCCCCGGACTTCACCGGTCAGCCCCAGGTCGGCAACGGGGCAAGCCAGCTGTTGCGCGATGTCTTCGGCGAGGCGGGGCGGCATGCGCGGAGCGCGGTCGGTGTGGCGGTGCTGCCGCTCGACGCACCGGTGGAGGTGGAGCTGATCGTCCGCGGTCGAGCCGTGCCACAGGTCCACCCGGTCGCCATGTGAAGCAGCAGGGCTGACCATGTCGTCACATTCCTGGGATGTGCTGGTGCGGCTGTCGCGGCAGCCCCCGGCCGACATGATCACCCTTGCCGAGGCACGGCGCCCGGATGATCCGGCGGCCAGGCCAGCTCCCTCGGCCGAGCGTGATCTTGCTTCGTGACGGGCCAACGGGGTTGGAGACGTATCTGCTCCATCGGCACGCCCGAATGCGGTTTGCCGCCTCAGCGGTGGTGTTTCCGGGTGGTCGCGTGGACCCTGTCGATGTCGCGGGAGGCGGTGACCCGGCCCGCGCGTGTGCGGTGCGGGAAACTGCTGAAGAGACCGGAGTGAAGCTGAAATCCGATGATCTTGTTCCCTGGGCTCATTGGATCACTCCGGAGCCGGCGCCCCACCGCTATGACACGCGCTTCTTCCTGGCCGCGCTACCGGACGGTCAGCACGCGCAGGATGTGTCGGGCGAAACGGACTCCGCCGGCTGGGAACTGCCGGCAGCGGTGCTGGCCGCCGCCGACCGAGGTGATATCACGCTCATGCCACCAACCCGCTCGATCCTCCTGGAACTCGCGGACGCCCGGAGCGTACGGGAGCTGCTCGACGCGGCGACGGGCCGGATGGTCGAATGTGTGCTGCCACAGATCATCAAAACGGAGTCGGGATGGACCCTGCGCTATCCCCGTCGCTCTGGGGAGGACACGCTAGCTGATGATCACTGAGCAGGTCACGAACTACCTCCGACTGCTCGTCGCCCCGAATCCGGGTCCGATGACGCTGGACGGCACCAACACCTGGATCCTGGGCGACCCGCGCCTGGCTCCGCCGGCCGTCGTCGACCCGGGCCCGCTCGATGAAGATCACCTTTCGGCGATTCTGAGCGCTTGCCGTGGCCAGCTGGCGATGATCATTCTCACGCACGGCCACGCTGACCATGCCGAAGCGGCCGCCGAGCTGGCCAGCCGAGCCGAGTGTGACGTAAGAGCCGCAGATCCCGCCTTGCAGGTCGGCCGTCACGGATTGATCGACCGCGACGCGATCCTGCTGGGCGGGGTCGGCTTCGAGGTTTTCGCTACGCCCGGCCACACCAGCGACTCGTGCTCGTTGCTGCTCCGCGGTGAGGACGACAACGTGAGTCGCCTCCTGACGGGCGACATGGTGCTGGGCCGCGGTACGACGGTGATCACTCACCCGGACGGAGACCTGGCCGACTACTTCACGTCACTGGACCTCATGTCGGACCTCGTCGAGTCGTACCAGGTCGTCGAGATGCTGCCTGGCCACGGACCACGAGTGGGCGACCCGGCCGGCTGTCTCGACTACTACCGAACTCATCGGCTGGAACGGCTGGAACAGGTACGCCAGGCTCTGGCTGCTGGAGACGAGACAGCGGCCAGCGTGGTGGCCCGGGTCTATGCGGACGTCGATCCGGCGCTGTGGCCCGCTGCGGAGGAGTCGGTCCGGGCGCAGCTCGACTACCTAGCTCGGGAGTAACAGGGAGTTCAGTCAGAGCTCACAGCCTGCACACAGACTGACGGGCAACTCTCGACACATGACCACAAGAATGCAAGAGGCCGCTTGGCAGCCTGTGCCCCAGAATCCGGGCTCAACACCTGACCCCTACTACCTTCCAGGAGGCCAGGTAGGCGGCCAGAGCGGAGCCGACTATCCGTCGCCCGCTGGAGTCGGAAGCGCCCAACGGGTACGGTCCCGCTGCCAATCCCAAGCCACGCCGTAAGGCCGGTGTCCTGCTTGCTGCGGCATCGTTGTCTGCGGTGCTCGGCGCTGGGGCCGGCGTCGGTTCCTACGCGTATCTCACCGTCTGCATCCGGGTCCGCTACCTCGCCGATCAGTGTCAGCACCCTTCCCGCTGCCCAGAGCCCCAAGCTGGACGGCACCGTCGGTGCGGCTGCGGCCAAGATCGACCCCTCGCTGGTCACCATCAACGTGCAGAACGGCACCAACAGTGGCCTCGGTAGCGGCGTCGTGATCGACAACGAGGGCCACATCCTGACCAATGCTCACGTTGTCGATGGCGCTTCGGATGGCGGCGCCATCACCGTGACCTTCGGCGATGGCAGCACGGTACCGGCAACGGTCGTGGGCATCTCCGAGACCAATGACCTGGCGGTCATCAAGGTCGACGGAGGGGAGAGCCTGACGCCCGCCGTCTTCGCCAAGTCCGATTCGCTGCAGGTGGGCCAAACGGTTGTCGCCGCGGGGGCGCCCCTTGGCCTGTCGGAGTCGGTGACCAGCGGCATCGTGTCCAACACCGCGCGGCCCGTCCGGTCCGGCAGCAACAACGACGCGGTCTACCTCGCTGTGCAGACCGATGCGGCTATCAACCCCGGCAACTCGGGCGGTCCTCTCGTTGACCTCAACGGCGCAGTGGTCGGCATCAACTCCTCGATCGCCAGCACCGGATCAAGCTCGAACACCCAGTCCGGCAACATCGGCATCGGCTTCGCCATCCCGTCCGATGTGGCGCTCCGCGTCGCCACGGAGCTGATCGATCACGGCAGCTCGAAGAATGCGGCGCTGGGCGTCACCGTCGGCGGCACTGACTCCGAGCAGCCCACCGGGGTGGGCGTACCGCTGGAAAGCGTTGTCTCAGGCGGTGCGGCGGACAAGGCAGGCCTGCAGACCGGTGATGTGGTGACCAAGGTCAACGACTTCCACACCACGACGGCCGACGGTCTGATCGCCGCCACCCGGTTCTATGCCCCGGGCACTGTTGTGAAGATCACCTATGTCCGCGACGGCGGAAGCCCCGCAGACCGTCGACGTCACCCTGGGCGCTGCTTAGGCAATATCGCACCGAGCTCATGGCCGAACTGAACCTGTCGCCGCACTGACTCAGCGCGACGATGACGTCGGCCGGGCAGGCTATATGGAGTTGCTAGCGCTTCGGCCCACCCACCCACCGTCAGCAACGAACGTGAACGTTGGTTCCTTGCACTCTGCGCCCGTTGCAACCGGCGTAAGCGCAAGGAACCAACGTTCACGTGAGCTTCCGTAGGGGCCCGAAGCGCAGGTATTGAAAGCGGCTCAGCGGGCGCGGCGTTCCACCCGGTTGACGTCGAGGATGGTGACGGAGCGAGGCTCGAGGCGGATCCAGCCCCGAGCGGCGAAGTCGGCCAGGGCCTTGTTGACCGTCTCACGGGAGGCGCCGACGAGCTGGGCGAGCTCCTCCTGGGTCAGGTCGTGATGGACGTGGACGCCGTCGTCGCGGCGGTCGCCGAAACGCTGGGCGAGTTCGAGCAACTGCTTCGCCACCCGTCCGGGGACATCGGAGAACACCATGTCGGCGACGACGTCATTCGCCCGACGCAGCCGCGCGGCGAGTTGGCCGAGCAAACCCTGAGCGACCTCGGGCCGGCCGGTCAGCCAGCCCATCAGCTCGTCGTGCTCAAGGGTTCGCAGCTCGCAGGCCGTGACGGCTGTCGCCGTAGTCGAGCGGGGGCCGGGATCGAAGAGAGACAGCTCGCCGAACATCTGGCCTGGTCCCAGTACCGCGAGCAGATTCTCCCGACCGGCCGAACCGCTGCGCCCCAGCTTGATCTTGCCGCTCACCACGACGTACAGCCGATCTTCGGCATCCCCTTCGTGGAACAGCACCTCGCCCCTGGCCAGAGTGATGGTTCCCATGGCGGCGGCAAGCGCGGTGGCGGCCTCGTCGTCGAGGCGGGCGAACAACGGAGCCTTCTTGAGGACTTCAGGATCCACGCTGCCTCCCGTACCCGGCGTTGCCAGCCAACGCTGCAAGGCTACCGTCGCAGGCCTGCGAACCGCAGGCGCCAGCGAGCCGCAGGCAAGCAGCGACGCGCACCACGATCACCACAGCAATCGCGCGCCGCAACGTAGGCTGCTGCCATGCGGCCGGACCCCTCCCAGACTGCCCTGGTCCGGCGGGCTCGGATGATCAATCGCGCGCTGGCCCAGACCTATCCGGACGCCGACATCGAACTCGATTTCGAAACACCGCTGCAGCTGCTCGTGGCCACCATCTTGTCGGCTCAGAGCACCGACAAGCGAGTCAACATGGTGACGCCGGTCGTCTTCGCCCGCTACCCGGACGCGGCAGCGCTGGCCGCGGCTGATCGAGCGGAGCTAGAGGAGTTGATCAAGCCGACTGGATTCTTCCGCGCCAAGAGCGACAGCTTGATCAAGCTCGGCAGCGCGCTGGTGGAACGTTTCGATGGCGACGTGCCGCCCCGTCTGGCTGACCTGGTGACGTTGCCCGGCGTCGGGCGCAAGACTGCCAATGTGGTCCTCGGCAACGCCTTCGGGATCCCGGGCATCACCGTAGACACCCATGTGGGCCGGCTGTCGCGACGCTTCGGCTGGACGACGCAGCACGACCCGGAGAAGGTTGAAGTCGATATCGCGGCCCTGTTCCCGAAAAGGGATTGGACTCAGCTCTGCCAGAACATGATCTGGCATGGCCGCCGCTGCTGCCACGCGCGCAACCCCGCCTGCGGCGCCTGCCCGGTCGCACGCTGGTGCCCCTCGTACGGTGAAGGGGAGACCGATCCTGTCAAGGCGGCCAAATTGATCCGGGAGCCGCGCGGATGACAGGACGGCTAGGCGAGGGGCAGCAGCCCTTGGACAGGCGCAGGGCTCGTCCGATCAGCGGCTCTATGGCGGATGTTTGATGAGGCGCAGCGCGCGTCGCTCCGACCATCTCGGGGGGCGTCCAAGCAAACTCATCGTCGGCGATCTGCCGCGAGCCTGTCGAAGGGCCGTGCGCTGCTGGCGGTTGCCGCCGCGTTGCTGCTGATCATGACCGGCTGTACGGACTCCGGGCTGCTGACGCGATCCTCTTCGGAATCCAGCGAACAAGGCTCCCAGCCCCCGCCCTCCGCCGAACAGCTGGCCGCCCAGAAGGCAGCGGCGGGGATTGCCGACTGCCCACCCTCTGACGAGGACGTGTCGGCGATTGCCGGTGGCCTGCCCGATGTTGAGCTGCCCTGCCTCGGCGGTGGCCCATCGGTGGCACTGGCCGGGCTCCGTGGGCGCCCGATGATGATCAATGTGTGGGCCCAGTGGTGCGGGCCGTGCCGTCAGGAGGCCCCCTTCCTGGCAGACGTCGCCGCATCCACGGAACCATCTGAGTTCATGATCTTGGGTATCGACTTCGACGACCCGCGCCCGGAATTGGCCATCGAATTCGCAGAGCAGGCGGAGTGGAAGTATCCCCAGATGCAGGATGCCGACGCGGTCTTACGCGAGGAGTTGCAGATCAGCGGACCGCCGCAAACCTTCTTCGTCAATGCCCAGGGAAACATCACGTACCGTCATGCGGCCCCATTCACCTCGACCAAGCAGATTCGCGAGCTCGCGGAGAAGTACCTCGGGGTTCAGCTGTGATCGTCCGACCCACTCACGACGCGGCCCTAGATCAGGCTTCGGGCGGCGCGGACAGTGGCGACGGCACTGCCGCGCTGGCTCGAGTCGTTGACGTCTGCGCTCGGCCAACGGGATCGGCTGGCGAACGTTGCGGCCTTGCGACCGGCGCTCGGTGATCGGGCCCGGCAGGCGGCGGTGTTGATCTTGATTGGCGACGGCGGAACGGCCCGGAGATGATGTTCGTCGAGCGCGCCGCACCCTGCGCACGCACGCCGGTCAGATCGCCTTCCCAGGCGGCGCCCAGGACCCAGAAGATGTCGATCTTGCGGACACCGCGCTCCGCGAGGCGGCCGAGGAGACCGGGCTGGATCGGACCGGAGTGGAGGTCCTCGGCCGGCTGCCGCCCGTCCATGTTGCGGTCAGCGGCTTCGACGTCACGGCGGTGGTGGCTTGGTGGCGGCGGCGCAGTCCGGTAGGCTCCCGCCGATGCCGAGGAGGTGGCATCGGTATGGATGGTCCCAGTCGGTGACCTCGTCGACCCGAATCACCGCGCTCAGGTTCACCATCCCTCCGGCTACACGGGCCCCGCCTTCGACGTAGCGGGTCATCTCATCTGGGGCCTGACCGCCCACTTGCTCAACAGCGTCCTCGATCTGGCTGGCTGGCAGCAGCCCTGGGATCGCACCCGGATCGTCGAGATTCCGACCCGCTACCTGACCGATCGGCGTGATCTTGGCGGGCCGGATGCCCACTGAACCCGCCGCCGAGGAGCTGCGGAACGAATTGCTGGCTCGCTGGAACGCGACGCTTCCTGGCCAGGAGCAGATTGCAGTCGATCTGTTGTCGCGCTACGCAGAGCCGCATCGGCGATACCACACCGGCGCATCACCTTGCCAGAGTCTTACGAGCGGTCGACGAACTGGCCGATGATCACGATCTTTTCCTGGTCCGGTTGGCCGCCTGGTTCCACGACGCGGTCTACGCGATTCCCGCCGGTCAGGTCCCCAACGAGGAAGCTTCCGCCCGGCTTGGCGCTCCGTCAGCTGAGTCGAGCCGGGCTCGAGCAGGAGGATCTGACCCAGGTGGCACGGCTGGTACGGCTCACCGCGACTCACACTCCCGGTAGCCGCGACCCGGAGGGTGAGCTGCTGTGCGACGCGGACCTGGAAATCCTGGCCGCCTCGCCGGCGGAGTACGCCGCCTACACCGCGGCGATCCGCGAAGAGTACGCCGCAGTCCCAGAGGCGGTCTTCGTGGCCGGCCGGCTGGAGATCATGACTCCGCTGGTCGAAGGCGACATCTTCCGTACGACCAAGGGGCGGGCGCTCACCGAGGCGGCTCGAGTCAACGTCACGGCCGAATGTGCCGAACTCCGCGAGCGGCTCGAGCAGCTTGTGGGAGGATCCCCTCCGTGACGGTCGGAACGGAGCTCAGTCTCATCCAGTACAGCGGCCGAGTGGCGCCCGCATCACTGGTGGAAATCGGCGGTTGTCTATCAGATCTATCCGCGCTCGTTCGCCGACAGCAACGGTGACGGAACGGGCGACATCCCCGGCATCATCAGCAAGCTCGACTATCTGGCTCAGCTCGGTGTCGATGTCGTCTGGCTCTCGCCGATCTATACCTCGCCGATGGACGACAACGGGTACGACATCAGCAACTACCAGGACGTGGACCCGCTGTTCGGCAGCCTGGATGATCTTGACGAGCTGATCGCCGGGCTGCATGAGCGGGGGATCAAGCTGGTGATGGATCTCGTGGTCAACCACACCTCCGACGAGCATCCCTGGTTCGTCGGAGTCCCGAGACCCGAATTCGCCGAAGCGGGACTGGTACTGGTGGCGGCCACCCCGGAAGGGCGCCACCCCAGGCACCGCCGGAGCCGAGCCGACCAACATGGAGGCCGCGTTCTCGGGGCCCGCGTGGGATTACGACGAGCAGAAGTGGCGAGTACTACCTGCACATCTTCTCCCGCAAGCAGCCCGATCTGAACTGGGAGAACCCGGAGGTCCGCCGTGCGATCTACGACATGATGCGCTGGTGGGTGGACCGGGGGTCGACGGTTTCCGGATGGACGTCATCAACTTGATCTCCAAGCCCGAGCCGTTGACTGACGGGCAGCCTGAACCCGGCCGCCAGTACGTGCGGGCGGTCAAGTTCGTTGGCCAAGGTCCACGGCTGCAGGAGTTTCTCGCCGAGATGAATCGCGAAGTTGGGTTGGACGCCCACAACCTGATGACTGTTGGAGAGATGCCCGGGGTCACTATCGAGATGGCCCGCGAGATCACCGACCCGGCCAACGCCGAACTCAACATGGTCTTCACCTTCGAACACGTCGACCTTGACCGGATGCCCGAGGGCAGTAAGTGGGACCTCAAGCCGATCGAACTGCCTGCGTTGAAGAAGAACCTCAATGAATGGCAGATCGGTTTGGCAGACGCGGGCTGGAATTCGCTGTACTTCGACAATCACGACCAGCCTCGAGCCGTGTCGCGCTTCGGTGACGACAGTCCCGAACACCGGGTGAACTCGGCCAAGACGTTGGGCACGGTGCTGCATATGCACAAGGGAACGCCGTACATCTATCAGGGTGAAGAGCTCGGCATGACCAACAGCTACTTCAGCGACATCGAGCAGTACGCCGACATCGAGTCGGTGAACTACCACGCGGATGCCTTGAGCTTGGGCATGGAGGCTGACGCGGTGCTGCACTCGTTGTCGGTGAAGAGCCGAGACAATGCCCGTACCCCCATGCATTGGGACGACGGATCGCATGCGGGGTTCACCGAGGGCATTCCGTGGCTGCCGGTCAACCCGAATTACGTCACGATCAACGCGAGGGCGGCGATAGCCGATGCGAATTCGGTCTTCCACCACTTCCGGCGGTTGATCGAGCTGCGGCATGAGTACCGGGTGGTGGCCGAGGGCCGGTTCGAGCTGCTGCTGCCGGACTCCGAGCAGATCTGGGCCTTTACCCGCACGCTCGACAATCAGGTGCTGGTTGTGACGGCCAACTGCTCGTCCACGCCGGTTGAGGTGCCAGGTCGACTCCCTGCCCGATCTTGGTCGAGCGCGGCTGCTGCTGGCCACCCACGGCGACGTCGGCTCGCTTCGGCTGCTGCCGTGGGAGTCCCGGATCTATTTGCTCGGCTGATCCTGGGGCTCGTCGGTCGTTGCGCTGGCGGTGTCAGCCGGAGCCGCGAGCTGCCGGGCGCGGAAGAGGAACGGCAGGGCACACGCCGAAATCCCGGCAGCGAACAAGTAGGAGACCGCGTAGTTCCACACGTCAGCCGCCCGGCCCAGCGCTGGCTGAACCACGATGCCGCCGGCACTGTTCAGGAGGTTGTCGAACGACAAGATGGTCGCCCGCTGCTCGGAGGGGATCATGCCGTTGAGATAGGCCTGCCGAATGGGCAGGCTGGCGGTGTCGGCGAGCTGCGATATGACGACCAGTGCAATGACCACCCAGAAGTTGGGGATCAGCCCGATCAGAACAAGCATCGCGGTGCTGATCATCTGGAGGAGAAGCAACGCCGAGGTCCGGCGCCGGTACAGCCCGCGGACGCGGGGAGCGACCAGGCCGCCGACGATCTGCGCGCCGGCCACGATCGCCGCCGCCAGGCCGGCGATCCCGTACGCCTGCGGGTCGCCCCAGAGCTGGAGCAGATACGGCTGCAGGGCGTAGAAGACATAGAGGCCGACGCCGCCGGTGAAAATTCCCGACAGCATCGTGGCGCGAATCGGGGGCACTCGAAGTCCGTTGTCCAGCGCAGCTCCGAGTGATCTGCTTCATCTCGGATATGACGCCGGTGGAACGCTGCGGTGTGAAGCCGATATCGCGCATGACCAGTAGCGCCAGGAAGAAGACGACCACCAGGACCGCAGTCCGTACGAGATAGGGCACGCCGAGATTGGTGAGTTGTGCGAGGTAGCCGCCGCCCACTGATCCAACCAGCAAGGCGATGCCCGAGATGACCTGTCCGCGCGACAGAACCGACTCCAAAGGACCGTCGAACTTCGTCGCAGCCAGCGCATCGACCAGCCACGCCTCCGTGGCGCCCGAGAAGAAGGTGAAGCCCAGCCCCAGCAGTGCAGAGACGATGGCCCACCACGCGAACGGCGAATGCAGTTGCCAGAGCAGCACGTACAGCGCCGTCGCAATCGCCAGGGTCAGCGTCCCGCACAGGAACGAGGTGCGGCGACCCCAGGTGTCCGCGACGACCCCGGTCGGAATCTCGAAGATCACCATGCCGGCGGTGTAGAACGCATTGGCGGCGAAAGCCTCCAGGTTCGTCAGACCGGCGTCGAGCAGAAATATCGTGTTGATCCCCCAGATCAGCGACGCAGCGAGCGTGTTTCCGGCGGTCAGCACGTAATACGTGCGGCGGACGCGTGCCGAGCTGGCGATCACGGCCGAAAGGGTACTGCCGCACGGATGACGAAAGGGGCACGCGCGCGAGCACATCCTGGGATGGGCTCCGGCCGTGGGAACGGCCCTCGGCTTGTCGCAGCCGGTCGACGGGCTGAGACCGGATGAGTGCCACCATTGATCAAATGAGCCCGGCCAGTCATGAAGAACGCATGCAGAGTGCGGTGGACGCGATAGTGCCGGCTGACGGCTTCCCGTCGGCGTCGCAGGCTGGGTCCTTGGGTTTCTGGGAGGCGATGCTGACCGGGGAGCGGCCGGAGTGGCGGCGCCGAGTAGGCGCAGTGCTCGATCTGCTTGATGTTGCCGCCGGTGGATCGTTTCCGGCGCTTGATCACGATCAGCAGCATGGCGTGCTCGAGCGTGTCGCGGCCGATCCGGACTACATCTGGTTCGCGTCGATGACCAACTACGCCTATTACGCCGAGCCGAGGTCCTGGCCGATGCTGGGCTGGAGCCCGGACCCGGCGGGCGGCTGGCCGAGCGTCGATGTGCCGCCGCTCGACCGGAGCCCGGTCATCCGCCGCGATCAACTTCTGCCGAGGTACGACGCGATCGTGATCGGCTCGGGCGCCGGTGGCGGGGTGGCGGCGGCCGTCTTGAGCGAGTCCGGGCGAAGCGTGTTGCTCGTCGAGCGCGGTGACTTCCCGGACCGTGCTTTCCTGGCACAAGATCATCTCCGCAACGCACGTACGGACATCGGTCTTGATCACCGCACCCTGGTGTCCTCGCCGGAGAACCCCCGGGTGCTCGAGCTGGACGATCATTCGCTGCCGCTCGGCGCCTCGGATCCCCGCTGGGGCAGCAATGCCTACACCCTCGGTGGCGGCACACGGATCTATGGGGCGCAAGCCTGGCGGTTCGGGCCGGAGGACTTCCGGATGGCCAGCACATACGGCGTGCCGGACGGCAGCGCGCTGGCCGACTGGCCGATCGGCTACGACGATCTGGAGCCGTTCTATTCGCAGGCGGAGTGGGAGATCGGTGTTTGCGGTTCCGCCGATGCCGACTCCAGGCCGGCTCGGCGGTCACGGCCTTTCCCGATGCCCGCCATGCCGTTCACGGCACCGGCACAGCGGCTGGCTGCCGGTGCCCTGAAGCTGGGGATCCGTACGCTGCCAGTGCCACTGGCGATCAACTCCGTACCGTATGACGGCCGGCCGGCGTGTGCGCGCTGCCGCCAGTGCATTGGCTTCACCTGCCCGATCGAAGCCAAGAACGGCTCGCACAACACGACGCTGGCGCGCGCGGCCGCCACTGGCCGGCTGCATCTGCTGGTGGGCACCCGTGCGGAGCGGTTGGTTACCGGGACAAGGGGCCGTGTCGAAGGTGTCGCACTGGTTGGTGACAACGGCGGAAGCCTCTGGAGGTCTCTCGTCACCGCCGCCGACGTGGTGCTCGCGGCCGGCGCCATCGAGTCGGCGCGCCTGCTGCTGTGCAGCACGAGTGAGTCTGAGCCGAACGGACTTGGGAACAACACCGACCAGGTGGGGCGCCACCTGCAAGGCCACCTCTACGGCGGCGCGCTGGGGATCTTCGAGGACCCGGTGAACGACTATGTCGGACCTGGTCCGAGCATCGCAACGAACGACTTCCGCCACTTCAATACCGGCCTCATCGGCGGCGGGATGATCGCCAACGAGTTCGTTCCCACTCCGATCGGCGCCTTCTGCTATCTCCGCGACGCCGGCCTTTTGCCGCTGCATGGCGCGTCGGCCAAGGCAGGCATGCGGCATCTGATCTCTCGCCTGCAGCGTGTTGTCGGTCCGGTGCAAGAAATGACTTCAGCGGGCTCGCGGGTGCGGCTGGATCCCAGGGTCACCGACAGCCTCGGCATCCCGGTGGCGCGGTTGAGCGGATCGAATCATCCCGAAGATCATCGAGTGCAGCGGTTTCTCGGCGAGCGAGCCAGCGAATGGTTGTTCGCGAGCGGCGCCACCACCACGGCGATCTGGCCGCCGCGTCCAACTGATCATGGTCCCAGCAGCGGCCAGCACCAGGCGGGAACCTGCCGGATGGGGACTGATCCCGGCCGGTCGGTTACCGATCCGTACGGTCGGGTGTGGGGCCATGACAACCTTCGCGTGGTCGACGGATCGACGCACGTGACCAATGGAGGTGTCAACCCGGTGCTGACGATCTACGCCAACGCCTTCCGCGATCACGCGGCAGTGGCTCGGAAGCTAGCTCAGCGCAGCGCCCGCCGATTGACGACCTCGCCCTCGATCTCAGGTGCGTTCGCGGCGGCCAGCGCGTGCTGCGCGGCCCACTTGACATCGGTGACGGTCTGATTGGCTTGAGCGATCGTTCGGTCCGGGCCCCTCAACTTTCGGACGAGCACAAAGCCGATCCCGCCCGCGATCGCGGCGATGAGCAGCAGCGCGACGCCAACGATCAAGAACGCGAGCCACTCGCTGAGCCCCAACGCGACGAGGCCGAACGCCGCCGCGAAGTACAAGATGCCCACCCCGGAGATCGCGAAGTAGCCGGCTGCGCCGAACAGCCCGGCACCCATGCCAGCCTTCTTGGCAGTCGGAACCAACTCGGACTTGGCCAGTTCCACTTCGTCGCGTACGAGCAGCTTCACGTCATCGGTGATGCCCTTGATGATGTCGCCGACGGCCAGCTCAGCCATGCACACTCCTCTCGTCAGGGGTGAGCCTACCGATCCGCACAGCGGGGGAGCTACATGCCATCCCGGGCGCGCGAGGCGGTGCGGCGGCGAAGCGAGACGGCAGCAAGGAGCCCGGCGAGCAGTGAGCCGACCAGGACGGCCGCCTTGCCCTGATCTTGTAATTCGGGTTGATCGGCGAAGGCCAGATCGGAGATCAGCAGCGCCACCGTGAAGCCGACGCCGCCCAGGACGGCGACCGAGAAGATCTCGGTCCAGCGAAGATCGGCGGCCAACTCCGCCCGGGTGAATCTCGCCGTCAGATAGGCACCGCCCAACACCCCGACCGTCTTACCGACGATCAGTCCCGCGATCACGCCCAGTGCCAGTGGCGCGGTGACGAGCTGGGACAGGGTCGCCGCCGACACAGCGACGCCAGCGGAGAGCAAGGCAAAGATCGGTACGGCGACGCCGGCCGAGATCGGACGCCAGCGGTGCTCCCAATCTTCGACCGGAGTAGGCGGATCGGTGTCGGAGCGGGTGAGCAAGCCGAGGGCGACCCCGGCGATGGTCGCGTGCACGCCGCTTTCATGCATGCACCACCAGCAGACAAGCCCCAGCGGGATGTACAGATACCAGCCGGAGATCTGCCGGCGTTGCAGCAACCACCAGACCAGGGCACAGCCAGCCGCCGCCGCCAGCCAGCCGAAGGCGAGGACCCCACTGAATGCCAGCGCGATCACCAGGATTGCGCCAAGATCATCGACGATCGCCAGTGTGAGCAAGAAGGCGCGGAGGCTGCTCGGCAGCGAACGGGCGACCACCGCCAAGATCGCGAGTGCGAAGGCGATGTCGGTCGCCATGGGGATCGCCCATCCCCGCGGTTGCCCGCCCTCGACGGAAAAGTTGATCATCAGGTAGACCAGTGCGGGAACCAGCATGCCGCACAGCGCCGCCACGATCGGCACCAGCGCCTCCGCCGGGCGGGACAGCGAACCAACGGTCAGTTCACGTTTCAGCTCCAGACCGGCGACGAAGAAGAAGATCGTCAGCAGGCCGTCCGCTGCCCAGTGTTCGGCGTCCAGCGGACCAATCTGGAGGTGTCGGAACGCCTCGTAGGACACCTCGCCGAGATTCGCCCAGACCATCGCGATCACGGCTGCGGCGAGCATCAGCGCTCCGCCGACCGTCTCCTGCCGGAGGATGTCGGCGATGGTCGTGGCATCGCGATCGGTCGTCCTTTCGAAGAGGACGATCCGTCGCCCGGCGGTCACCACATCTGTGGCTTCGAGGGCAAAGACGCGACCAGGTTCGGCCAGGTGGGCCGACATCTGCGGCCTGGTGCGGAAGAACGTGCGTGCTGGGCGCCGCTCACCCGTCAGTCTTCGCTGGTACTGGCGGTCGCGAGATTCTCCTTGATCAAGTTCATCACCGAGGAATCGGTCAGGGTCGTGACGTCTCCCAGCTCACGGTTCTCCGCGATGTCGCGCAGCAGCCTGCGCATGATCTTCCCGGAGCGTGTCTTGGGCAGTTCCTCGACCACCATGATCTGGCGCGGCTTGGCGATCGAGCCGATCTCCTTGGCGACGTGCGTGCGAAGCTCACCGACCACGTCGGGCCCGCCGTCGCCGGCGTCGCCGCGCAAGATCACGAAGGCGACGATCGCCTGCCCCGTCATCGGGTCCGTTGCCCCCACGACGGCAGCCTCGGCCACTTTGGCATGGGACACCAGAGCCGATTCAATCTCGGTCGTGGACATCCGGTGACCGGAAACGTTCATCACGTCGTCCACCCGCCCCAGCAGCCAGATGTCACCGTCCTCGTCCTTCTTCGCACCGTCCCCGGCGAAGTATCTGCCCTCGAAGCGCGACCAATAGGTGTCGACGTAGCGCTGGTCGTCACCCCAGAGCGTCCGAAGCATGGCCGGCCAGGGCTTGGTGACCGTCAGGTAACCGCCGGACCCGTTGGGCACCGGCTGGCCGTCGTCGTTCACCACTTCGACGAACACTCCGGGGACCGCCCGCATCGCCGCTCCGGGCTTGCCCTCGGTGACGCCGGGCATCGGGGAGATCATGTGCATCCCGGTCTCGGTCTGCCACCAGGTGTCCACCACCGGCGTACGGTCACCGCCGATGTTCTCGCGGTACCAGACGTAGGCCTCGGGATTGATGGGCTCGCCAACCGTGCCGAGGATGCGCAGCGACGACAAATCGAATTGCGCCGGAATGTCGGCGCCCCACTTCATGAACGTCCGGATCGCCGTCGGGGCGCAGTACAAGATCGTCACCTTGTACTTCTCGATCAGCTCCCACCAGCGGCCTCGATGCGGCGTGTCCGGGGTTCCCTCGTACATCACACTGGTGGCGCCATTGGCCAGCGGGCCGTAGACCAGGTACGAATGCCCCGTCACCCAGCCGATGTCGGCCGCCGTCCAGAACACGTCGGTTTCTGGCTTGAGGTCGAAGGTGCCCCAGTGGGTGTAGGCACAGCCCACCAGGTAACCGCCGGTGGTGTGCAGGATGCCCTTCGGCTTTCCGGTGCTGCCCGACGTGTACATGATGTAGAGCGGCTGTTCTGCGGGGAACATCTCGGCTTCGTGTTCATCTGACTGCTGATGAACGAACTCGTCCCACCACAGGTCGCGCCCGTCCTTCATCTCGACGTCCTGCCCGGTGCGGCGCACGACCAGGACATGCCTGACCGTGGAGCAGTACTTCATCGACTCGTCGACCGCGGGCTTGAGGGCCGAGGGAGCGCCCCGACGGAAGCCGCCGTCCGCGGTGATGACGACCTCGACGCCACAGTCGAGGATTCGCGTGGTCAGGGCATCGGCGGAGAACCCCCCGAAGACGACCGTGTGTGGCGCGCCGATCCTGGCACACGCCAGGATGGCGACGATGGCTTCGGGGATCATCGGCAGGTAGATGGCGACCCGGTCGCCGGCGGAGACCCCCAGCTCGAGTAGCGCATTGGCGGCTTGTTTGACCTCGCGGGTCAGTTCGGCATAGGTGATAGCCCGGGTGTCGCCGGGCTCGCCCTCGAAGAAGAAGGCGACCCGGTCACCGTGACCCGCCTCGACATGGCGGTCAAGGCAGTTGTACGCGGCGTTGAGCGTCCCGTCGGTGTACCACTTGGCGAACGGCGGATTGCTCCAATCCAATACCTCGGTGGGTTCTCGACCCCAGGTCAGCCGTTTTGCCTGCTCAGCCCAGAAACCCTCGAAGTCCGATTCGGCTTGCCGGTAGGTTTCCGCTGTCACGTTCGCGTTCGACGCCAAGTCGGGTGGCGGAGGAAACCGGCGGTCTTCCTGCAGCAAGTTGTCCAGCGTCGAATTGCTCACTTCAGCCTCCTTGCCTCGACCCTTCACACCCTACTCAGGCGGTGCCCTTGATCAGTTGGGAGGATGGCCAGCATGCCGTCCGGCATGAGCCGGGCGCGTGTGCTCAAGCGATCATCAAGCGGGCCACGCAGCCGCGGTGCTCCTCGGCGAGCGCAACGAGATCGCGCGCGGCGATCCTCGGCATGGACTCGCCTGACCCTTATGTGGCAGGCGGTCCTTCCGGCTGTGGTCTCAACCGGAAGGACCTGGGATGGGGCAGCTCCTAGCATCAGCTCCATCCGATCTCCGGGTTACCCAATCGACCGAGCAGGCACGCGCCCAAGGCCGTGCGTCACCCGCCACCGGTTGCGAAGGCGGCGTCGAAGGCCGCCGCGGGCGGGGTCAGCGCGTTCTGCCGGCGGATGAACTCAAGAGCTTCTGGCGCGCCGGCCAGACGGTCCATCCCCGCGTCCTCCCACTCGATCGAGATCGGGCCGTCGTAACCGATCGAGTTGAGCATGCGGAAGATGTTCTCCCAGTCGGTGTCGCCGTGGCCGGTGGAGATGAAATCCCAGCCCCGTCGTGGATCGGCCCAGGGCAGGTGTGAGGCGAGCCGGCCATTGCGACCGCCGCGCATCCGTACTTTCGTGTCCTTGCAGTCCACGTGATAGATCCGATCCCGGAAGTCGTCCAGGAATCCGACGTAGTCGAGGTCCTGCCAGACCATGTGGCTGGGGTCGAAATTCAACCCGAAGCCCGGGCGGTGGCCGATGGCGTCGAGCGTCGCGACAGTCGTCCAGTAGTCGTAGGCGATCTCCGAGGGATGCACCTCGTGCGCGAACCGCACTCCGACCTCGTCGAAGACGTCGATGATCGGGTTCCACCGGTCCGCGAAGTCCGCATAGCCAGCCTGGATGACCTCGTCGGCGACCGGAGGAAACATCGCCACGTAGTGCCAGATCGCCGAACCGGTGAAGCCGACGACGGTATCGACACCGAAGGCGGCCGCGGCCCGAGCGGTGGTCCGCATCTCTTCGGCTGCGCGCTGGCGGACCCCTTCCGGATCACCATCGCCCCAGACGCGAGGGTTCACCATGTTCTGGTAGCGCTGATCGATGATCGCTTCGCAGACCGCCTGGCCGTTGAGGTGATTGGAGATTGCCCAGCAACCAAGTCCGTGCTTTTCCAGGGTGTCCCGTTTCGCTTGCACGTACGCGTCATCCTCTGCGGCCTTGGCGACGTCGAAATGGTCACCCCAGCACGCGATCTCCAACCCGTCGTAGCCCCATTCCCCGGCCAGCCGGCACACATCGTCGAAGGGCAGATCCGCCCATTGCCCGGTGAACAAGGTCACGGGACGTGCCTGCTTGGGTTGCGCCCTTCCGGTCGCTTCTCTCATCGCTACTCCTTTTGTCGCTGTCCGAGCCAGCTGACTGTCACCGCCCGAGGACGAGCTCAAGACATGCTTCAACAGGTCAGGGCACGCCGGGCACGCTAACCCAACTCCCCTTGTCTGCGGAGTTGAGCATGGCGTCGCAGATGGCCGCAGCCCTAGCACCGTCGGCGAACGTCGGCAGACCGTCGGGCCGCGGCTCGCCGCTCGAGCGGGCCCGTACGGCGGCGTAGCTGTCCGCCACGAAAGCATCGAAGCACTGCGCGTAGCCCTGGGCGTGGCCGGCCGGCAAGCTGGCCAATCGCCGCTGCTCCGCCGAGCCTTGGTTGGGGTCCCGGTTCAGCCGGGTCATGCCCTCCTCTGACCCGATCAGGAGGTACTCGGCGTGCTCCTGATCGAAGATCGCACTGTGCCGGGCTCCGTCGACCTCCAGCCACAGTCGGTTCTTTCTTCCAGCGGCGAGCTGCGAGATCACCGCCGATCCCGCCACCTCGTTGGCGGTGCGGAACAAGATCAACGCGCTGTCCTCGGTGGTGACATCGGCCAGCGGTGCATCTGAGGCGGCGGCACTGAAGGTCTCCGACGTCGCTGCCGGTCGCTGCGGGATCGCTATCGAGGTCGTCGCCACCAGCGATGCGATTCGCTCGCCGGTGACCCACTCGGCCAGATCACACCAGTGAGAACCGATGTCTCCGAAAGCTCGGGAGCGGCCGCCCTGTGCGGGGTCGACTCGCCAGTTGGAGACCAGCGGGTTCAGCATCCAATCCTGCAGGTAGCTGCCGTGGATGAGGTTCAAGCCGCCGAATCCGCCGTCCTGAACCCGGGCGCGCATCTCGCGGACCATGGGGTGGAAGCGGTAGGCGAACGGCATCGTGTTCTCCACACCGCTCTCGGCGGCCACGGAGGCGGCCTGCTGCGCTTCCTCGAAGCTGAGGCCGAGCGGCTTCTCGCAGATCACATGTTTCCCGGCCCTCATCAAGGTGATCGCGTATGGCACGTGGGATGCATTGGGCGTACACACATGGACCAGCTCGACATCAGCCGCGGCCACCGCTTCGATGTCGGGATAGCTGTGTGGGAGGTCCCAATCGGTCGCCACCTGCTCGGAGCGGGCCGGGCTGGATGCCATGACGCCGACGACCTCGGCGCCGGCCAGCATGGCGGCGCGGCGGTGCACGCCACCGATCATCCCGGCGCCGAGGATGGCGACGCGCAGCCGGTCAGTCATGCTCGGCAGACTAACTCAGCTCACCGGTGAGACCTGAGGTCGCCTTCGCCCAGGGCCTCATCGACATCGCCCACATCCGCCGACCAACGAAAAACAATTCGGGAAAAAGTCATGCCGAGCTCTTGTCCATAGCCGACCGATGTGGTTATGTGGCTCTGACGTGGTCAAGCAATGCGCCACACCTCAACCACCTTTGAGGGGTGTCGCGCATGCCGAGTTCATCGCAGGTCGTTCTCCATCCAACCGTTGCTTCGGCCGTGCTGGCCGACGGTCGAAATCAGGACGCAAAGTCCCCACAGCAGGCGCAGCGACAAGAGCTCGCTGACCGTACTGTGGCCTTGTTGCTCAAGGCCCGTGAGGTCGGCGAGGACGAGCGCCAGCAGATCATCGATGAGGTGGTCACCTCACACCTCTGGCTCGCGGAGACGTTGTCGCGGCGCTTTCTTCACCGCGGGGAGGACGAGGAGGACCTGCTGCAGGTCGCTCGTACGGGCCTGGTCGAGGCCGCCCAGCGCTTCGCTCCCGAGCAGGGCGCCTTCATCGCGTTCGCTGTGCCCACTATCACCGGGGTCCTGAAGCGGCACTTCCGTGATCATGGCTGGATGGTGCGACCACCGCGCCGGACCCAGGAGCTGGCATCGGGTATCTGGCAGCAATGGCCGGCGCTGGTTCAATCCATCGGCGCCATTCCGAGCGCGCAGGATCTGGCGAAGCAGCTGGGTGAGAGCGTCGGCGCCGTGCAACAGGCGCGCTACGCGAGCCATTGCTACAGTCCGGCGTCGATCGAGGCCGCGGTCGCCCGGGGCATGTCCTTCTCCTCGACCGAGAGCGAGGAGGAGATTGACAGAGCCGAGGCGCGTCTCATCGTCAGCGCCGCCCTGGACCAGCTGACGGACTGCGAGCGGCAGCTGCTGTGGTACCGCTTCTATGAGCAGCGCTCCCAAGCCGAGATCGCCGCCGCTATCGGGACCAGTCAGATGCAGGTCTCGCGGCTGCTGTGCCGCGTGCTCGGCAAGCTGCGCTCCATCATCGGAGCCCCAGGGGAGACCGCGCTGGCGTCCTGAGTGGATTTCCTGACCACCGAGATTCCGCTGATCGCCTCCCGGGGTGAGTGGCCATGGTCAGTGATCAACTTCCGACTTCTGGTCGGAACGCGAAAGGAGACTGTGTCGGATGAGCTTCGAACCGCGGTACGCCATCGTCACGGCGTCCGACTCCGGTATCGGCAAGGCCACCGCGGTGGCTCTGGCGAAGGACGGGATGGATGTCGGGATCACCTGGCATTCGGACTCCGATGGCGCCGAGGCGACAGCCGAGGAGGTGCGAGCAGCAGGGCAGAAGGCGTACGTCGCGCAGCTCGACACCAGCGACCTGCCGAAGCTGCGGTGATGTCGTCGACCAGCTCGCCGAGCAGCTCGGCGGGTTGGATGTGTTCGTCAACAACGCCGGCATGGGCGCTGCGAAGCTGTTGCTGGACACCTCGTACGACGACTGGCGCAAGATCGTTGCGGTTGATCTGGACGGCGCCTTTGTCTGCCTGCAGCGCGCGGCGCGTCGGATGGTTTCGGCTGGCGCCGGCGGTCGGCTGATCGCCGTGACCAGTGTGCACGAGCACCAGCCGCGTGTCGGCTCGGGCGCGTACGACGCCGCGAAACACGGGCTGGGCGGGCTGATGAAGACCTTCGCCCTGGAACTGGGCCGCTACGCGATCACGTCGAACTCGGTCGCTCCCGGCGAAATTGCGACTCCTATGACCGGTCAGGAAGATGAGGATCCGACCGCGCAGGAGCGCCCTGGCATTCCGCTGCGCCGACCGGGCGATGCACGCGAGATCGCGGCAGTCATTGCCTTCCTGGCCAGCCCGAAGGCTGCGTACGTCAACGGCGCCTCCTGGGTCGTCGACGGCGGCATGCTGCAGATGGGACCGCAGGGCGGCTCGCATATCGAGAGCGACGACTGGCGCGCTCCCTGACGGATTCTTCGTTATCGTGATCAGTCCACCACCGTTGTCGGTGGCAAATCGATCACATCTTCGGTAGGAACTAACTCGCGTCGAGGGCTCGGATGATCTCGAATGCGGCGCGGACCAAGGCCAGGTTGTCGGGCGCTGGTGATCCGTCGGGCAGCTCGAGGGTGTCTTCCAGTCCGATGCGAGTCGCCAAGCCCAGTTCCGCGGCATACCGGAGGGCCGGCCAGCAGCTGCTGCCCTCACCATGGAGCAGCAGCCGGGACTCGTCGCGCACCTTTTCGCCTACCGCAGCCAGCAGAGAGTCGGCGTTTCGGCGGCTATCGCTGGCATCGAGACCATCGGGCAGTTCGAGAAGGACTCGGAAGCAGTCGCTGCGGTGCGGCGATGCCAGCCATGCCTCGACCGCCTGCTCATGCCACAGCCCCGCTTCGACGCCGACCTCTCGCTCAAGGAGCGCTGCCGTCAGGGCCTCCGCGCCGGGTTCGTGCCAGTTGACCGACGCGAAGTCAGGCAGCACTACCCAGGTACGAACCAGCGTGGCCCGTTCCTCCGGGTCGGCTACGGCCCATGCCCCAGTGGTGACACCCAGAGGCACGGCAGGTCGTACCGAGCGGGCGGCGACCAGCGCAGCTGCCAGATCATCTGCCTCCAGAGTGTCGAGGCCCGCTGCATCCTTTGCGTGAAAGTGGACCGCTCCTACGCCAGCGGTGGCGACCAACGCGACGTCTCGCGCCAGCGCCTCCGGGGTGGCCGGAAGCGCTCGATGTACAGCCGGCGATCGAGGGCCGTTCAGGCAGGCCTTGAGCAACACCTGACTGATCTTGCCAGCTTCACTTCGCTGATGGCTGCCCGTTTGAGCCACCCCCGCTTGGGCATACATCTCCCGGTCAAGTGGGGTGAGGTGAGTATGGCAACTGGTCGAGCGAGTGTTCGCCCGTCGCGTCGAGGAGAGGTTCTGAGATCCGGAACATGGTGGCCGGCGACGACGCAGTGAGCATCATCGTGATGGTCATCTTGTGCGCTCGCTGGATCCGCGATCCCCGCCGCATCCCGTTCCACGAGCTTGGGCAAGCTAGGACCTCGTGAGCGACCAGATCGTCGAGACGGCGCAGCGAGTTTTCGGCCACGACTCGCTGCGACCTGGCCAGCACGAGGCGGTACGGGCGCTGCTCGACGGGCGCGACGTGCTGCTGGTGCAGCCCACCGGCGCCGGCAAGTCACTGGCCTATCAGCTGCCGGCGGTGCTCATCACCGGCCCAACCTTGGTCGTCTCGCCTCTCTTGGCGCTGCAAGAAGACCAAACCAGCCGGCTGGAGGAGTACGGCCGCCGGACCGTGGCGCGCCGAGTCAGCTCGGCCGAAACCAAGAAGGAGCGGGACCAAGCACTGGTTGATGCGGCCGCCGGCCGAGTCGAGTTCCTTTTCCTGGCCCCTGAGCAGCTGGCCAACGACGAGGTGCGGCAGGCCGTGAATGCGATGCGGCCGACCTTGGTCGCCGTCGACGAGGCGCACTGCGTGTCGTCCTGGGGACATGACTTCCGCCCGGACTACCTCCGCCTCGGCGAACTTCTCGACGGCCTGGACGGCGCGCGGATCATCGCGCTGACCGCAACTGCAGCACCGCCGGTTCGTACCGACATCATCGAACGGCTGCGGTTGCACGAACCCGTGATCGTGGTAGGCGGCACCGCTCGGGAGAACATCTACCTGTCCGTTTCCCGCTGCCTGGACCAATCCGATCAAGAGAAGAAGGTTGTGGAGGCGGTCACCACGACGGCCGGGCCGGGCATCGTCTACGTAGCTACCCGCAAGGCTGCCGAGCAGTACGCGGATGAGCTGGGAACGAGAGGGGCGCGGTCGGCCGCGTACCACGCGGGCCTCCCGAAGCGCGTCCGGGAGGACGTCCAGCAGCAGTTCATGGCCGGGGACGTCGACGTGATGGTTGCCACGTCCGCGTTCGGTATGGGAATCGACAAGCCGGACATCCGATTCGTGATCCACGCTCAAGCGCCAGAATCACCGGACGAGTATTACCAGCAGGTCGGCCGGGCCGGTCGCGACGGAGATCCGGCCCTGCGGCGTGCTGTTCTATCGGCCGGAGGATCTCGGCCTCGCCCGATTCTTCACGACTTCGGTGCCCAAGGCCGACAATGTGGCGGCTGTGCTCGGCGCCATGGCCACCGACGGCGTCGGCTCACGCTCCGAGCTCGCTGATCGGACCGGACTCAGTGTCCGCGCAGTCGGACGAATCCTCAACCTGCTGGACGAGACCGGGCTCGACGCCGACAGTTCTGCGGTGGACCGGGTGATCGCTCGCGCCGAGGCGTACCGCTCGATTCAGAAGTCGCGCATCGAGATGATGCGGGCCTATGCCGAGACGAAGCGCTGCCGGCGCCAGTTCCTCCTTCAATACTTCGGCGAAACCGACGCGCACATCTGCGGGGATTGCGACAACTGCCATGCCGGCACGGTCACAGACGAGCCGGAGACGGCCAGTCCCTTTACGGTCGAGCAGCGCGTCCAACACGACACGTTCGGCTCCGGGACCGTCATGAGCCTGGACGGCGATGAGATCACGGTGCTCTTCGACGAAGTCGGCTACCGGACCCTGTCCGTGCCCGCGGTGCTGGAGCGACAGCTGCTGGTCGAGGCATGACCGGAGACCGGAAGCTGCTGCCGCGTTGGAACGCACCGGGCCGAAAGCCCGCCGGTGTTGAGCACCTTCCAACCGCGAATCGGTGGAGAGGAATTCCGTGCGCATTCTGATGTGGGACGTGCACGGTGGTTACACCGACTCCTTGCTCACCGGGTCCCACGATTACCTCTTCCTCCCGCCGGACGAAGCAGGGCACGGTGGCTTGACTCGCTTTCGCAGCGCGCCGCCTGCGTCGGCGCGGGAGCTCAGTGCTGCCGAGCTGCGTGACGACCCACCCGACGTGGTCTTGCTCCAGCGGCTGGAGGAAGTCGATCTCTGCCGCGAGCAGCTCGGTCGATGCCCTGGGGTCGATCTGCCCGCGATCTTCCTCCAGCACAACACGCCCAAGACCGACGTCCCCAACACCCGCCACCCGCTGGCCGATGCGCCAGGACTGTTGATCATCCAGGTCACCCACTTCAATCACCTCCTCTGGGACTGCGGTAACGCGCCGAGCCGGGTCATCGAGCACGGCATCGCAGACCCGGGGTTGCGCTATTGCGGTGAGCTGGACCGTCTCGCGTTCGTTGTCAACGAGCCCGTCCGCCGCTGGCGGGTGACAGGGACCGACCTCTTGCGCCGCTTCGATGGGCTGGTGATCGACGCCTTCGGCATCGATGCCCACCTGCTGGCCGACGCGCTGCATCCGAGCGACGCGAAGGTCAGCTTCGCGGGCAACCTGCAGCCCGAGGAGCTGTACGACGCCATGGCTCTACGGCGGGTCTATCTGCACCTCAACCGCTGGACGTCACTCGGGCTGTCGCTGATCCAGGCCATGTTGTTGGGCATGCCCGTGGTCGTGCTGGACGCCACCGAGGCGTCGCGCGCGGTTCCGCCGGACGCCGGGGCCTTGTCCAGCGATGTGGTTGAGCTTGTCGAAGCGGCGCGGATGCTGCTGCGCGACCCCGACGAAGCCGCGCGCCGAGGGCAGAACGCCCGCCGAGCAGCGCTCGAACGGTACGGAATCGAGCGGTTCCTCCGCGATTGGGACGCAGCGTTCGCCGACGCTGCCAGCTAGCCGGCTGATCACCCAAGCGCCTGATAGGCCTCCAGATTGGCCAGTTGCAGATCCCAACGCGGCTTTCGGTCGGTAGGTGCTCGGAGGACCTCGAGGATCCGCTTGGCCCGAACGAGCGGCAGGATCAGATCATCGTCATCGCCACCTACGGTACGGAGGCCGACGTGGGGTGGCGAGGCATCAATGCTCAGTCGGCGGGAAGCTCGAACCTCCTGCCCGCCGATGGTCGGCGGTCCGCCAACCAAGACCAGCGCACGCGGAGGTGGACGACACGAGGATGTTGGTCACGATACGACGAGACTTCCCGGCCGCCCGGCCGCCGGCGCCGGCTGGGCCAGTCGTCGGTGGGCGGCATCCATCACATCCTCGACGCCAATCCTCAGCAGGCCCAGGTCCGGCTGATCTCCGTGCGGGTCGCCGCTCGAACCATGCCAGAGAACGGTGTGCGGACCGTCGGCTGGCGGACCCCACTGGCTCGGCGGAGTCGGTCCGAAGAGCAGCACCGAGGGCGTGCCGTACGCGCTGGCCAGGTGCGCGACGCCGGTATCGCCGCAGATGACCAGCCGCGCGTTCGCCACCAGAGCTGCCAACTGAACCACCTCCAACTCGCCGCACAGATTGCTCTCCGGCGGCAGCCCACCGCTGCCAGCCACGACCGCTGCCGCACTCGTCTCGTCCGACGTGCCGGTGACCACGACCCGGTGGCCGTCGGCGGCCAGTCGGCGGGCAACGGCCCCGAAGCGTTCGGCCGGCCAGCGCCGGGCGGGGGCTGCCGCGCCGGGATGGACGACGATCGCGTCGGCGACCAGTGGTGGCACCTCCGGCGCCGACAGGCACAGATCGCGCGGATCGGCTGGAATCCCGTGACAGGTCAGCAGCCGGCACCAGCGGCGTACCTCGTGAAGATCGTCCTCCCATTCCGGACCATTGACCATTGGCCGTAGCGGATGGCGATGGGTGATCAGACGTCGAGCCCCGGTCGCCACAAGATCATCGATGCTGTCGGGGCCGCTGCCGTGCAGATTGACCGCCAGATCTGGTCGCGAATCAAGCCGACCGAGCCGGCCGAGGCCGTTGGTCGGATGGAGCTGATCAAGTGCTCCGGTCAAGCCGATCAGCGGGTCCAGGTAGGCCGGAGCGGCGAGCGTCAGCACGGCGTCCGGGTACGCCGAACGAAGGGCCCGGTACGCGGGCACACCCGTCAGGAAGTCACCGAGCCCGAGCGCACGCAGAATCAGGACATTCCGCACGGTCAGGGCCAGGAGCCCTCTGTCGAGGCGCAGACCACCAGCTCGCGGACTTCGCAGCCGGGCGGCTGGCTCAGGGCAAAGACCACCGCCGCGGCCACGTCGGCCGGCTGGTTGAGTTTGGCGTCGGGCGGTGGCTTGTACTGCTCGGTCCGGCCGTCGAAGAACGGGGTGTGCATGCCGCCCGGGATGAGCAGCGTGACACCGACCTCGCCCGCCGTCTCGGCAGCGAGCGCCCGGGTGAAGCCGACGACGCCGAACTTGGATGCGCAGTAGGCGCTCGCGTCACCGACCGCCTTGATCCCCAAGGTGGACGCGCAGGTCACCACTCGACCCTGGCTGCGCTTGAGGTGCGGCAGCGCCGCCCGGATCACCGCCGCGGTGCCCAGCAGGTTGACCTTGATCACCCGCTCCCAGTCCGCCACCGGTACCTGATCCAGCGGTCCACAGGAGTCGATGCCGGCGGCGGTGAAGACGCCGTCCAACCGGCCGCCGTTGGCAGCCACGATGGCACTTACTGCCGCGTTCGGTCGCCGCCGAATCGGAAAGATCCACCTGCTCGTACGGCACGCCGTCACTGGGTGCCGCAAGATCGAGAACCAGCGGGCTGCCGCCCGCCGCCCGTACGGCATCCACGGTGGCCGCGCCCAGCCCGGAGGCACCGCCGGTGACCAAGATCGTGCCGAGCGTGGTGCGGCCGGCGGCAGTAGAAGCATCAGCTGTTGACGGGGTCGGCATGGTCGTGGTGGTCATGAAGCCTCCTGAGGAACAGTCGGTACGGCCGACTCGTCGAGTCGCCGGTTGAGCGTCGCCGTGTCGACGAGGCGGGACGTGGAGTATCCGGGGATGACCGGAACCAGGACGATCTGGCCGCCGGACTGCCGGACGACGTCCGCTTCCGGCATCGGCCGGTTGGCGTAGTCGGTGCCCTTCACCCAGATGTCGGGCTGCAGCTTGGCCAGCAGGTCGGCGGGCGTCTCCTCGTCGAAGATCGCCACGCCGTCGACCGCCGCCAACGCATGCAGCACTCGAGCCCGATCATCCTGGCCAACGATCGGACGGCTGGCACCCTTGGCCCGGCGGATCGAGGAATCGGAGTTCAGGCACACGATCAGCGCGTCGCCCAGCGCCCGCGCTTGGTCCAGCAGGCTGACGTGCCCCCGATGCAGCAGGTCGAAGCAACCGCCGGTGGCGACCAGCCGCCCGCCCGTACGGCGGATCCGATCAGCCAGCTCGAACGGGTCGGATCGCTCGCTCCAGCGGCCGGACCCGGAGAGCGACGCGCTCCGGGCGGCAGTGGACAAGGAGGTAGCCGCGCCGGCATGGACGTAGGCCGCCGACCGGCTGACCGCCGCTCGAACCGCCGTGTGCACATCTGCTCCTGTTCGCAGTGCCTCGGCAGCCGCGGCCGCGAAGGCATCACCTGCCCCGCACGTATCCGGTCGGATCGGCGCTCGTCGATCGAGCAGTGGAACGGTCGCGGTGGCTCCTGACGTCCGGTCGGTGACTGTGGCACCTCGATCACCGCGGGTTATGGCCACCGCATGCGCTTCCCAGACCTCGCACAGCCGACTGCCTTGAAGTCCCACATCCTCGGTCTGGCTGAATCGGGCGGCCTCTGCCGTATTCGGGGTGACCAGCGCACAACCCGGAACCGGTTCGGCTCCGGCCGGATGGGGATCCCACACCAGCGGCACCTGGGCAGCTCGATGCATCAGGTGCTCCCGCAACGCAGGCAGCGCGGTGACGCCTCGCCCGTAGTCGGACACCACGATCGTGCTCGCCTGGGCGATCGCCTCCATGACTGCGGGCGGAATCAGTGCACCCTCGGCGCGGCCATCCCCCGTGTCCAGCCGCAGCATCGGAACACCCGCGGCCGAGACCCGGGTTTTGCAGACTGTGCTCCCGCGCAACCGCAGTGGCCGAACGTCGACGACGGTATCGAGCAGGTCACACAGCACCTCTCCTGCGTCGTCGGCCGCCAGCGCGGTGATCAGGACCACCTCGTCGGCCGCCTGGGCGGCGATCAGTGCCGCCAGACCGGCACCGCCGGGCCGGTGCCACGACCGTTGCACGTCGACAACTGGTACGGGCGCATCCGGGCTCAGCCGGTCGGCCGTCCCTTCGATGTCGATGTCCAGCATCGAATCACCGATCACCACCAGGGGCCCGGCTTTCACGTCGGCACTCCTAGTGCGTCGTCGAGTGCGATGCAGAGCGCGTGAACCATCGAGAGATGGATCTCTTGCACGGTGGCGACGGTGGGTGCGGCAACCGGGATCGCGGAGTCCGACAGCGCGGCAAGGGGGTTCGGGGCCGGCCCGGTCAGCGCCCAGACGGTGACCCCGATCTCCAATGCGGCCTTGGCGGCGGCTACCACGTTGGGGCTGGTCCCGCTGGTCGAGAAGGCGATGAGCACATCGCCGGTGCGACCGTGAGCCCGGACCTGCCGCGCGAAAACGTCCTCTATGCCGTAATCGTTCATGATCGCGGTGGTGGCAGCGGAGTCTGCGCACAACGCGATGGCCGACAGCGGCTGCCGGTCGTGGCGAAAACGGCCGACGAGCTCGCCGGTCAGATGCTGCGCTTCGGATGCGCTGCCGCCGTTGCCGCAGGCGAGCACCCGGCCTCCGGCTGTGAAGACCTCGGCCAGCCGCTCGGCCCAACCGACGACGATGGGTGTCAACTCGTCGGCTGCCTCGGCGGCCTCCGCCAGTGCCGCAAGATGGTCGCTGACCCGATTCTGCCGGTCAACTGCGGTGTCGTTGCTGATCATGGTGCTCCAACTCCCGTCAAGGCGAGCCTGCCGACGGCGTCGACGACCTCCTCTGGCCGGATCGAGCTGAGGCAGGGATGGCCGGGCAGGGGACAGGTTCGGGCCCTCGAGTCCCGGCAGGCTGCGTCCTGGTCGCCCAGGGTGATCACGGGAATCCCGTACGGTGCCCAGCGCGCCGCCGGGACCACCGGCGCGAAGAGCGAGACCACCGGCGTCCCTACCGCGGCGGCGAGGTGCGCCGGTCCGGTGTTCGGGGCGACGACGACCTGAGCCCGATCCAGGACGGCGGCCAGCTGAGGCAGGTCGAGTTGCCCGGACAGGTCGGCAGGCTTGACCGTCGGCAACGTAGGCGGCCAGCGTGGCCTCCGACGCCGAGCCGGTGATGATCACCCGATAGCCGGCGCCCACCAAGCCGCTCACCAGGCTCCTGCTGTGCTCCGCCGTTGGCCGCCGGGAGCTGGTGGAGGCGCCCGGGTGGAAGACGAGGTATGGATCCGAACCAGTCCAGCTCGACACCTCTGGAAGCGGCCGCCGTACCGACAGCCGGGCCCGCTGCTCGTCGGGCAGGAACCCGGCGGCCTGCGCCAGGGAGAGGTTTCGTTCGGGCTCCGGCAGCTCATCGTGGATCCGATGGCGCAGGTCGAGCAGCGAACCGGGGTAGTCCTCGCTGATCGCACCGATCCAGCCGACGCCGGCCATCCGGAGCAGCAGCGCCAGTGGCAGGGGCGATTGGTGAAAGGAGGTCAAGATCAGCGCAGCGTCGACGTCGGCGTCGTGGATCGTCGTGATCAGGGCCGACATCTTCTCCGGCCGGACCGGCCCAGGGTCGAACACCACCCAGGGCGCCGCGAACTCGATCACCTCGTCGACGCCGGGCAACAGGAGGGCATCCTGCCGGCGGCCCTCGCCTACCAGCATCGTGACTTTGGCCGCTGAACCAGCCGCTGCCCTGACCGCGGGCCCGGAGAGCAACAGATCACCGAGGGAGTCCAGCCGCGCTAGAAGAACGTGTCCGCGGCGGGCAGATTCCGGAGCCGACGTCATCCGAGTCGACCTACGACCTGCCGTACGGCCGCCGCGAGGTTGGGTGCTACACAGGCCACCACGCCGGCCCGATCAACCTCCGAACGCCGGGTGTCGGCGTTCGGTACCAGCACGGCTCGGGCACCGGCGGTCAGGGCGGCATCGACGTCGGCCCCGGTGTCACCGATCAGCACGCAGTCCCGGGCGGGAAGGCCGAGGGCGTCGGCTGCCGCCGACACCATTCCGGGCGCAGGTTTGCGGCAGCCGCACGCATCAGTGGGAGCATGCACGCACACCTGCCAGGTATCGAAGGGCCCGAGCAGCGATTCGACGCGGGCGTTCACCGACGCGAGCTGCGCTGGAGTGATGAGACCCCGGGCCACCCCGGACTGATTGCTGACCACTCCAACGGCGATGCCGTTGCGCCGTAGGGCGGCCAGGGTCTGACCGGCCCCGGGCACGGGCTGGACGCGTCCGGGGTCGGTCAGATACGGCACATTCTCGATCAAGGTTCCGTCCCGGTCGAACAGAACGGCTTTGGGCCGCTCCGGAGGCGGTTGCCGATCGGCACGTCGCACGGTGATCTCGCCGCGCAGTCGGTGCCAGATCGCCAGCGGGGGAATTGCGGTGCTGGTGACGAGCATGGTGCTGATCTCACGGCGGCTGCGCGGCCCGGGCAGGATCCTTTCGAGTGCGAACTCGACCGTGAGCAACGCCCATATCGCGCCGGCCCCGGTCGCCAGCCGGCCGCGCGGAACGGCCAAGGCAGCTAGTGCCGTTCCGCCCGCTAGCACTGTGAGCAGGTGGCGGCCGGTGCGCCCCCTTCCCGCCGCCGTGAGCTTCCGCCACCGTCGTCCGAACTTGGCGCGCATGCGGGCGTTGTCGGCGTTACCGGCTTGAGCACGCAGGCTGCTGCGCCAGCCACCGCGCGCGGTGACCGGGTGGGTGGTCACCCGATCACCCCAGACGATCGAGTAGCCCGCGCGTATGGTTCGCAAACCAAGATCAGCATCTTCTCGGAAGGCACGCGGGAAGCGCTCGTCGAAGCCGCCTGTCGCCAACAAGGCGGAGCGCCGGTAAGCCATGTCGGCGGTGATCCACTGGGCGCCCGCCAGTCCGGTCGTCCGCCGCTGCTCGTCGGTGGGTCGCCCGCCGGCCGGCAGCGGCACGTGCAACTTGGCCTGGGAAGCGCCGACGTGGTCGGGAAGACCCTCAAGGTCACGGACCAGCTGAGCGCACCAGTCAGCCGCTACCGCCACGTCGTCGTCGAGAAACGCCACCCATTCCGACTCGGTGCCTCGCCAGCCGGCATTCCGTGCCGCGGCGGGCCCCCTCCCGTAACTGCGCACCACGACCAGCGGTGCAGACGTCGCCGGAAGGTTCAGCGGCGACGCGGGATCCGGACGATCGTCAGCGATCACGATTCGGCCGGGGGCCGGTGTCTGGTCGACCGCCGCGACGAGCTCGGCCAGGCTGGCCCGACCGATCGTCGGAATGACGACGGAGTACTCGATCTGCGGCTCCCTCATCGCCGCACGAGGAATGGACCGATCGCCAGCGCATCGATAGGCGCCGAGCCGAAGAGCTCGAGGGCGTCGCGCGGGCTGTCCACCATGGGCCGACCGGCGGTGTTGAGGCTGGTGTTGACCACCACGGGGATGCCGGTGAGCCGATCGAAGGCGGACAGCAACGCCGCCATCCGCTCGTCCTCGCGCCGATCGACGGTCTGGATCCGGGCTGTGCCGTCGACGTGGGTCACCGCCCGAAGGCGGTCCCGCCAGTGCGGCGCCACATCGTGCACGAACAGCATGTACGGGCTGGGCACCGGCCCGCGGGAAAAGATCTCTGCCGCGCGATCGAGCGAGCACCATTGGAGCGACCGGACGGAACTGTTCTCGGCCCTTGATGTCGTTCAGCCGCTCGACG
Organism: uncultured Actinomycetota bacterium; assembly: GCA_963808495.1. Lineage (GTDB taxonomy): Bacteria > Actinomycetota > Actinomycetes > Propionibacteriales > Propionibacteriaceae > Microlunatus. Next base: position 34,327 of record CAWEGC010000007.1, on the reverse strand, counting down.
TTGTCCGGGCGCTCAGGGTGGGCGAGCAGGGAGCGATGACCCAGCGCCCGCGGCCCGTACTCGGCACGGCCCTGGAACCAGGCGACCACACCGTTGCCGGCGATCACCTCGGCGGTGGCCACGGCGATGTCGGCCGGGCGCTCGTACCGCACGCGCGCGGTGATCAAGATCTGCTCGATCTCCTCGTCACTCCAGCCTCGGCCGAGCGCGGCGGTGGTCATCGGCACGATCTCGTCACCCGCTTCGGCCGCCAGAGTCAATGCCGCACCGAGGGCGGTACCCGAGTCACCGGAGGCCGGCTGCACCCATATCTGGCGGAAGGGGGTCTCGGCGAAGAGCCGGGTGTTGGCGACGCAGTTCAGTGCGACGCCACCAGCGAGGGCGAGGTTCTCGCTTCCCGTGCGCTGGTGGAGCCGGCCGCACAGGTCAAGGAGGACCTCCTCCAGGACGGCCTGAACACTGCAGGCGAGATCAGCGTGCCGCTCATCGAAATCTGTTCCGGGCTTGCCGGCCGGCGCGAGCGCCGCCCAATCCACCGGCTCGGTACGGAAGCCGCCGTCGCCGGTGACGTAAACCAGCCGACGAAAAAGTCCGATGTGTCGCGGTGTGCCGTACGAGGCCAGCGCCATGACCTTGTACTCGTCGCTGGAGCGCTCGAAGCCAAGATGTGCAGTGAGGTCCTCGTAGAGCAGTCCCAGCGAGTGTGGCAACCGCTGTGCCGCCAGGATGTCGAGCTTGCGATCGCGATACTCCCCGGCGAGCATCGCTGTCGACTCTCCACGACCGTCCGCAACCAACACTGCGCAATCATCGAGGCTCGGTCCATGCCCGAAGGGCGCCGCCAGACCGGCCGAGGCGGCGTGGGCCACATGGTGCCGGACGAAGGTGAAGATCTCGGGGGCGTATCCGGGGAGCACGGTCTTCAGGAACTGGGGCGCCCTGGTGGCGAACGTTGTGCGCAGGTCTTCCCACGTGGGATCGAGACCGCCGGAGCTGGGATCAACCAGAGCTGGGTCGTACGAGTAACCCACCGCATCCAGGTCGCTCGCTTGGAGTCCCGCCTCTTCCAGGCACCAGGCGATCGCCTGTTCAGGCAGTTCCCAGGTCGAGAACGGCACGGCTCGCTTGGCGTGCTTGCGGCGGGTGAAGCGCTCTTCCTCGGCCGCGGCGACCGTACGGCCGTCCACCAGCACGGCGGCCGCCGAGTCGTGGAACACCGCATTGATCCCCAGAATCCGCACGCATGCCCCCTTTGGACGGATCTGCTTACCCTGCCAAGGAGAATCAAAACACCTATAGGTAATTTGCTTCAACGCATGGCGGCTACGTCCACGAATTGGCGGGCGCCGTCGTCGGCGTGATCGCGGGCGAGCGCGACCGTCACCTGACTGCTGAATCTCCCCATCCACTCGCGAATATCCGGCAGCCGATGGAAGAATCGGCAGCGCATCCGGTCAGCCGGGCGTGATCAATCTCTCGTCTGCTGCGACCCGGGCCGCCATCACCCGGGTGTAAGTCTGTGCGGTTGTGGCGGCGACCCGATCCCAGCTGTAATGAGCGATGGCCCGTTCTCGACCCGCGCGGCCAAAGGCGGCACGCTGTTCGGGGGAGTCCAACAGCGAGCGCACCGCCCGAGCGATTGCCACCGGATCACGCGGCGGGACCAAGATGCCCGTTTGGCCATCGGCGATGCTGTCCAACAGTCCGCCGACGGCACTGCCCACGACCGGGACCCCGCAGGCCATCGCCTCCAGCGGCACGATGCCGAACGGCTCGTACCAGGGCGTGCAGACGACGACATCCGCCGATCGCAGCAGGTCTGCCATCTGGCGACGTGACATCCGTCCGACGAATCGAATGCGGTCCGCCGCACCGTGCAGGCGGGCCAGGATGTCCAGGCGTTCTCGCTCGGAGTTCGAGGCCACATCCGCTGGACCGTCGCCGCCGGCGATCACGAGCTCGACATCGGGCAGCTCCGACATTGCCTCGACCACCGAGCCGACGCCTTTGCGTGGCACTAGCCGACCGGCGCTGACCAGCCGAAACTGCGCCCTGCGGCTCAGCTTCCATTCCATGTCGCCAGCGGGGCCAGGCGTGAAGTGCTCGACGTCGACTCCACAGGGTACGACGGAGGTCCGATCGCCCCGGACGCCCAGCCGAGCCAGTTCACCGACCTCGTCCCGGCAGGTGGCGATGATGTGGTCGCACGTGCCGCCGATCGACGCCTCTGTGGCGATCCGCTCTGGCGGACTGGTGTCTGACGGGCCCTGATGACGTCGTTTCACAGACCCCAAGGCGTGGAAGGTCACGAACACGGGCAGCCTCAGCGGCTCGGAGACCTGAATCGCCGCCCACGCGGACATCCAGAAATGCGCATGCAACAGGTCCGGGAGATCGGTCTGCAGCCGGTGCCAGAGCTGCTGGGCAAATTCGGGCATATGTGCCCACAACTCGTCCTTGGGCAGCGGGAATGGGGGTCCAGCCGGCACGTGGATGACGTCATAGCCGGCACCTGTCGTGACGCGCTGCCCCAGGTCCGGGCTGTCCCGGCGGGTGTAAACAACCACGTCGTGACCCTGTCGAACCAGGCCGGCAGCCAACTCGGCGACGTGCACGTTCTGACCACCCGAATCGACGCCGCCGATCACCGCAAGCGGGCTGGCGTGCTCGGAGATCAGAGCGATGCGCACTACTCACCCCTCAAAACAGGTTTCGGTTGTCGGCGATCGGGTACCCCTGAGGTCGAACGCAAAACTCGCGGCGCTTGAAGCGCGCCCCTGAGGGGCATGGCAGTCACAAACCAAACCACACTGAAGGAGGTTCGTCATGGCAACCGGTGAAACCGGCTTCGACGATGTCAGCTTTGACCTGATCAGCGTCCAGTACCACTCGCTGAAGGCTGGCCATGACTACGGACAATACGTCCGTGACGCGAGGAACGCAGGCCAGGACGAGATCGCCCAGTTCTTCGAGCAGGTCATGAAGGAGGACTCCGATCGCGCCGCTCGCTGCCATAAGTTCCTGGTGCAGCTGGCCGAGCGCGGTGAATCCAGCGAAGTGCTGCGGTCCTGAGAATTAACCGCCTAAATCGGACCCCGGCCGTTTACAACGTAAAGGGCCTGGGTAATCTTGATTCGGCGCATCGACCAACGACGTGCTTCCCGCCACGAGTGCCGGTTGCTCATGGCAGCCGGATTCCGGCGGGACGAGCCAGAACGGAGCTTAATGTGAGTAACCCAACGTACGGTCAGGGTTCCGACCCGACCGCAACTGGCGGCTCCGGCGCGGACGCCCCCGAGCCCTATGCCAGTGATCAACCCCTATCGACCGACCCGTACACCGACGTGCCGGCGCAGCCGACCGACGTGTCCTACGGCACGGTCGACCAGCCGTATACCGGTTCCTACGACGAATCCAGCAGCTCCAGTTCGACCAAGGATGTTGCCAAGGGCGAGGCCGGAGCGGTGAAGGATACGGCTGTCGACGCAGGGAAGAACGTCGCCTCCACTGCTCGCGGTGAAGCGGCCAACGTCGTCTCCGAAGCCGGTACCCAGGCCAAGAGCCTGTTCGGCACCGTCACCGACGAGGTTCGCAGCCAGGGCCGCACTCAGCAGTCCCGGTTGGCCGAAGCCGTACATTCGGTGGCTCAGGAGCTGGGCAGCATGGGCGCCAAGTCGGAGCAATCCGGACCTGTTGCCGATCTGGCCCAGCAGGCTTCCCGTCGTGCCGGCGAGGTCGGGCACTGGCTGGAGAACAAGGAACCATCCGAGGTGCTGGACGACGTCCGGTCTTTCGCGCGGCGGCGCCCGGCGATGTTCCTTGGCCTGTGCGCGCTCGCCGGCGTGATCGTCGGCCGGTTGGGCCGCGGTGCTGTGGCGGCCAATACGAGCCTGGATTCGAAGGACGGCTCGTACGGCTATGGCGGTTCGTACTCTGGCACCCCGGGGAGGTACGCCACGACAGCTCCGGACACCGGTTACAGCACCGGGTATGACACCGGCTACTCGCAGACCGGTAGCTACGGCGGTGATACGGCGACCGGCCCGTCCATGGGCGGTTACGCCGCGGGCACCATGCCCGAGACGGCTGGAACCTACTCAGGCGACGAGGATCTGCAGCCTCCCTACGGTGGACGGGATGATCTGAACCGATGAGCACCGAGTACACACCGGCGCGGGCCACCAACGACGAATCGACGTCGGTGGTCGGCGCCGCCCGCGAGGGCTATCAATCGAGCCGCGCTGCTATGGAGGCGGAGGACGGCAGAAGCATCGGTCAGATCCTGGGTGATGTCACCAGGGACATTTCGACTCTGATGCGCCAGGAGGTCGCGCTCGCCAAGGCGGAGGTGCGGCAATCCGGCACCCGAGCTGGCAAGGGCATCGGCCTTCTCGTCGGCGCGGGTGTAGCTGGAATCTTGTGCCTGGTCTTCATCTCCCTCAGCGCTGCCGTCGGACTCGGCCAGTTCATCGGCGAGGGCTCGCAGCCCAGCGGGGTTCAGTGGGGTGCGTTGATCGTGGCAGTTGTCTGGGCCATCATCGCCGCCATCCTGCTATCGCTCGGTCGCGCCGAGATGAAGCGAATCCGCGGCATACCGCAAACGACCGAGACCCTGGGCAAGGTGCCCAACGCATTGAAAGGCCACGAGGAGGAGAATCGATGAGCGTCAGCAACGACCCGGACGAGATCCGCGCCGACATCGAACGCACGCGGGCAGAGTTGAGCGACAACGTCGATGCTCTCACTGAAACCGCCAATCCAAAGAACATCGCGAGGCGGCAGGCCAGTCGAGTCAAAGAGGCTGCCGTCGGGGTGAAGGAGCACATCATGGGATCTGCAGACGATCCGTACGACTCGGGACGAGTTGGCGACGCCAAGTATGCAGTTCAGGACAAGGCGGCCGACGCCAAGTACGCGCTGCAGGACAAGGCCTCGGCCGTAGGCGATGCGGTCAGCAACGCACCTGCTCAGGTGAAGCAGAAGGCACGCGGCAACCCCCTGGCGGCTGGACTGATCGCCTTCGGCGCGGGCCTGCTGGTCTCCAGCCTGATTCCGTCGTCGGAGAGGGAGCAGGAGGCGGTCTCGACCTTGCAGGACAAGGCTGAGCCACTGAAGGAGAAGGCCACTGAAGCGGCGAAGGAGGTTGCTGCCAACCTGCAGCAGCCCGCGCAGGAAGCTGCTCAGTCGGTCAAGGAAACCGCTGCTGAGGGCGTCCAGAACGTCAAGGGCGAGGGCGCTTCAGCGAAGCAGGACGTGCAAGATCAGCTGCAGGGCTCCAAGGAGAACGTTCGGCGGCAGGCGCAGTCTGGCTAGGCGCGCCCCTATCCGGAGGCGCTCGGCCGACGTGAGAAGGAGTTTCTTACATCATGACGACCACCGATAGCCAGACCGGAGAAGAGCGAAAGGCACAGGAGCAGAGCGGTGGGGTGCCCGGCGGTGACGCCGAGCGCCCCACCGACATTCCGCCGAAGGGCTGGTTTCAGGTCGCCAAGCGCGGCTGGAAGGAAGCCAAGGCCGACCAGGTCCCATTCCTGAGCGCCGGTGTGGCGTACTACGCATTCCTGGCCTTGTTCCCGGCCCTGCTCGCGCTGGTGTCGCTCTACGGACTGGTCGCAGACCCGGCTACCATCGCCGCTCAGATCGACTCACTTGCCGGCGGAGCACTTCCTGCAGAGGTGCAGAAGCTCATCACTGACCAGATCAACTTGGTGGCCAGCCGGCGGGCCGCTCTCAGCCTCGGCGTCATTGTCGGTGTGGCCATTGCGCTCTTCAGCGCTTCGGGTGGCATGGCCAACCTGATGACTGCTATCAGCCTTGCCTATGACGAGGAAGAGAAGCGCGGATTCGTCAAGAAGCGGTTGCTGGCCTTGGCGCTGACCCTCGGTGCCATTGTGTTCATGATCATCATGCTCGCGATCATCACAGTGCTGCCACCGGTGCTGGAGCGGCTGGTGGGTGGCGGCGCGTTCCGCTGGCTACTGCAGATCGCCGGCTACATCCTGATGTTCGTCATCGTGGCGGTGGCGCTGGCGATTCTCTACCGATTCGCACCCGATCGGGACGCACCGAAGATGAAGTGGGTCTCCGTCGGAGCCCTGGTGGCGACGGTGATCTGGCTGATCGCCTCGATCGGGTTTTCGATCTACACCTCGACACTGGGCGACTACGCCAAGACGTACGGCGCCATCGCCGGGATCGTGATCTTGTTGTTCTGGCTGTGGCTGACCGCGTACGCGATCTTGCTGGGCGCGGAGATCAACGCTGAGGCTGAGCAGCAGACGGTCAGGGACACGACGCGAGGTCAGGAGGAGCCGCTCGGCTCGCGGGACGCGGTGAAGGCCGACTCGTTGCCTCCCGAGAACCCTGAGAAGGCTGACGCGGAGCAGGATTCAGGGAAAGACCGGTCACTCGGCAAGAGGGGCTAGGCTCCCGCGGTGGCAGTGTCTCGGCAATTTCGGTGTTCTGCGGAGGATGTCTTCGCGGTGCTCGCCGACGGTTGGGTCTACCCGGTATGGGTGGTCGGCGCTTCGCGGATGAGAGCCGTCGACGACGACTGGCCGGAGGTTGGCTCTCGACTGCACCACTCGGCCGGCGCATGGCCACTGCTGATCGACGACACCAGCGAGGTGCTGGCCTACGATCCGCCGAAAACCATGGTGTTGCAGGCACGCGGATGGCCGGCCGGTGAGGCTCGGGTCGAGATCACGGTAGAACCTTCCGCAACCGGCTGCCTCGTGTCGATCGCCGAGGATGCGTCCAGCGGACCGGCGCTGCTAGTGCCCAAGCAGGTAAGGCACGCCATGATGGCCGTGCGCAACCGGGAAGCCCTGCGCCGGTTGGCCTACCTCGCCGAGGGCCACGCGCGTAGCTGAGGCTCGCATCTCCTCCGGAGGGCCGCGTCAGCCTGGCTTCTCCTCCGGAGGGTCGCTGCTGCTGAGGGTCCTGCCTCCCCGAGGGCCGCTCGTCCTAGCTGAGCCTCGGTCCTCCTCCGAGATGGGCTCGCGGTAGCCTTGAGCCAGGTCTCTGCTTACCCCGAGGGTCGCTGCTTTTCCCCGAGTGTCGCTGCCTCCGACGTTGAGCTCCTCACCGACTTTGAGCCCCTCCGTACTCCTTGAGCCCGGACGATTGGGCTCAAGTGGGTCGATCGTGCTCATGGTCCTGCACCTCACCGACGACTTCGAGCGCCCTGCCGCACCTCACTGCACGACTTTGAGCCCCTGCCGGCACTCCTTGAGCCCGCAGGAACGGGCTCAAAGTGTGCCAAAGGGGCTCAAAGTCGCTGCTTTCACCGAGGGTCGCTGCTCCTCCCCGAGCTGTCCTCCGGTGCTCCTCACCGACTTTGAGCCCCTGCCGCACTCCTTGAGCCCGCAGGAATGGGCTCGAGGTGGGCCGATGGGGCTCAAGGTCGAGGCGTATGGACGCTGATCGAGCGGAATTCGTTCCCGCTGCATCGAAACTCGTGGCCGTGGAGTCAACCTCGCGCCGGCGAGTGCCGCTCGGGCAGCATTCATGCCGCAGGCGCCGTGCACGCTACCGCCCGGGTGCGCTGAGGCAGAGGCCAGGTAGAGGCCGCGGATCGGCGTATTGGCCCGACCTAGACCGGGGACGGGCCGGAATATCACTTGCTGGTCAAGGGCCGCGGTGCCACCGTTGACCGAGCCGCCCACCAAGTTGGCATTACGCGCCTCGAGCTGGGCCGGCCCGAGGATCCGGCGAGCGATGATGCGGTCGGCGAACCCGGGTGCGTGCTGCTCGATCCGTGCCTGCATCCGGTCGGCGAACCGCTCCAGCTCGCCGGCATCCCAGGAGCCGGTCAGCTCTCCGCCGGCATCGGAGTGCACCTTCTGCGGCACGTGTGTGTACGCCCACAGGGACTCCGTTCCCGCCGGTGAGCGCATCGGGTCGGCCGTGGTCATCTGGCCGATCAACAGGAACGGCTTATCCGGGATGGCTCCGGCGTTCAACTGGCCGTAGAAGGTCGTCAACTCCTCGTAGGAATCGGCGATGTGCACCGTGCCCGGCGCGTACGGCGGCTCCTCCGCCCACGGCACCCGACCACTGAGCGCGTAGTCGATCTTGACTGTTGCCGGGTCTCGGCGGAAGGCCCGCATCTTGGCGAGGATGCTGGACGGGGAGATCATCGGCGGAGACGAGCCGGCCGTACAGCTGTTCGGCTCCGACGTTGGCCAGTACGGCACGGCGAACACGCACAAGCTGATCATGAACTTCGACGCCGACCGCCCGGCCGGAGTGGACTTCGATCTTCGACACAGGCGAGTTGGTCTCCACCTGACCGCCGTGGTCGACGAATCGGTCGCGCATCGCTTCGGTCAGCTTCCCGGCACCGCCCTCGGGCACCGGGAAACCGACGGTCTGGCCGAGCATGATCAACAGCGTGCCGAGGAAACCTGAGCCGGCAGCATCGAGCGGAATGTCGGCGTGCAAGGCGTTTCCGGCCAACAACAGCTGGGCGCCCTCACCGCCGAACGCTTCGCTGAACAGGGTCGAGGCGGGCGTGAGCATGCTGCGGACGAACGACAGGCCGCCCACCCTCGGCAGCTTGGCCAGGGCCTTGAGGCCCGGCCGCACGGGCGGGAATGGCGTGAGCAAACACTCGATCAAGGTCGGTCCGATGATCTGCCATTGATCATGGATGGCCCGCCACGCCGCGCCGTCCCCGGCGTGCTCGGCATCGAGCAGGCTTGCGGTGATCTCCAGATCGCGGTGCAACATGACCCATGAATGGTCGGCCCGGGGATGACCGAGCACGGCTGGAGCATGGCACCAGCGCAGGCCGTAGCGCTCGAGGTGCAGACCGCGGATGACAGGGGACGCGGCGGCCATGGGGTAGAAGGCACTGAAGGTGTCCTGGACGAAGTGCGGGTGCAACTCGCGGTCACTGCGCACCGCTCCTCCGATATCCGGCTGGGCTTCGAGCAGCAAGGTGTCCCAGCCTGCGTCAGCCAAGCGGTTCGCCGCCACCAGCCCGTTCGAGCCGGCGCCAATGACGACCGCGTCGACCTCCGCCGGAAGCGCCATGTCTGCCTTTCACCAAGCTCGGGTGAGACACCATTCTCGCCCGACCTACCCGGCGCACAGCATCGCCAAACCCTGCTCGCAAACAGCCCAACTCGACTCCGTCCCCTGAAAAATCACCGCTCGTGGGCTCATTTCGGGCGGGTGCGGCCGATATGGCGTCACTGGGGTTCAATATTCAGGGCGCCCCGCTCAAGTGCGATGTTTGCGTGCCTAGCCTTCAGGCAACCTCATCCCTTCCTCGGCACCCAATCAGAGGATCGGGCGCCCGCCTGTCACGGCAATCCGCGCTCCGGAGATGTAGCTGCCAGCGTCGGAGGCGAGCAGGACGTACACCGGAGCAAGCTCGGCCGGCTGACCTGCTCGGCCCAGCGGTGTGTCCTGACCGAACTTCTCGACTTTCTCGGACGGCATGGTGGCCGGGATGAGCGGCGTCCAGATCGGGCCCGGCGCGACGCTGTTCACCCGGATGCCCTTCTCGCCCAGCAACTGGGCCAGGCTGGCACAGAAGTTGGCGATCGCGGCCTTGGTGGCCGCATACGGCGCGAGGGTTGGCGAGGGCATATCGGAGTTCACCGACGAGCTGCCGATGATCGACGATCCGGCCTTCATGTGAGGCACCGCCGCCTTCGCCAGGTGGAAGAAGGCACCGACGTTGGTGTCGAAGGTACGGTCCCAGTCCTCGTCCGGAATCTCCTCAAGCGACTCGTAGGTCATCTGGTAGGCCGCGTTGCTGACCAAGATGTCGACGCCGCCCAGCTCCTTCACCGCCGTGGCGATGAGATCGCGGCAATGCTGCGGTTGGGAGATATCGCCCTTGACCAGGCGGGCTTTGCGGCCCGCTTTCTCCACGTAGCCCTTGACCTCCTCGGCGTCGGAGTCTTCGCTGAGGTAAGAGATCAAGACATCGGCACCCTCGCGGGCGTACGCGATAGCCACGGCCCGCCCGATCCCCGAGTCGGCACCGGTGATTACCGCGACCTTGCCCTCGAGCTGTCCCGTGCCCTGGTAGCTGTCCTCGCCGCAGTCCGGAACGGGAGTCATCTTGCTCTGAATGCCGGGTACGTCCTGCTGTTGCGCTGGTTGGCCCATTGGGCGCTCCTCTCGGTCGAGTCTCTTTCGGCCGAGTACCCACTGACCGGCTCAGTGACCCTCGATCGCTCCCGAATCTGCATCCGCTGCCGAAGAATCGGCAGCCTATGGAAGGTTCGGCAGCGGATTGCTGGATGGTTCAGCAGCGGCGGATGCGGATGGTGTCAGCAGCTGGATCCGGGTCAGTGTCCGTCACCTGGGGTGTTCGTTGAAGCGATCCGCTGCCCGCCTGCCCAGAGTGGTGATCGCGTCCGAGACCCGTCGACCAGATGGGCTCATCCGCTGTGCGGCTTGCCAACCCTCGACGGTCTCGCCCGGCGCGGACGATCGCGGCAGCAGTTGCGCTGCCAGGCCGAACACAGCCGATGTCAGCGTCGGGAACAAGGCATCGATGCGCCAGCCAATCCGGGCTAGCGGGGTGGTGATCACCATGGCGCGTCCCACCAAGATCCCGCTGACGACCTGGGCTGCTGCCCGCTCGGCGTCTATGGAGATCAACGGCAGCGAGGCTCCGGCGGAGAACCAGGCGAACTCTGCCGGGTGATCGCCCACGAACTGGGCCCGCAGATGAGATCCGGTACGCATCAAGCCGGGAGCCACGGTGGTCACCGAGACCCCTGAGCCGGCAAGTTCCGCTCGTAAGCCGCGGCTGAATCCGACCGCTCCGAACTTCGCCGAGCAATAGGGCAGGAGGTGAGGTACCGAAACGAGGCCACCGACCGAGGTGATCAATCCAATCCGTCCCCGCTTTCGCTCTCGCATTCCGGGCAGGACGGCGAGGGAGGTGTTGATCGGCCCCCACAGCATGGTGTCGATGGCGGAGGTGAAGTGTTCCCGGGTCAGTGCTTCCAGCGGCCCAACCTGGATGATCCCGGCCACGCAGATCATCACCTCGATGGGCCCTTGGGCCTCCTCGACGCGGCGGACCAGATCGTCCACTTGATCACGGTTGGTCACGTCGCACGTTTCGGTGGTGACGTCGTACCCCGCCGAGCTCAGGTCGGCTGCCGCCCGCTCCAGCCCGTCGGCGTCTCGGGCGCAGATCGCGAGCCGGTGGCCGCGGCGTCCCAGCTCGCGTGCGAGGAGGAGGCCAAACCCGCGGGACCCGCCCATGACCAACGCGAGGGGGGCGACAGGGGAGGCTGTTGAGGTCATGGTCGAGCGTATCGACGCCGGAGCCAGGCGCCGTACGGAGGGTGCGCGGGGTCATCGTCGTTTATCACGTTCTGGTGCATCCACCTCCGATCTCCTTGTGTACGTTGTAAAGCTCCGTTACGGTCTGAAAGTGCTTGATCTTGAACTTCTCGGGCATTCCGCGCGCGGTGAGGCGAGGTAGCGACCTTCACCTCTTTGGGAGAGGAACGGCAATGAGGTTGAAGGCTCTCGCGGGGCACCGTCGCTGCCGGCGCTTGGTGTTGAGCGCGTGCGGTGGCGGTGGTGATGAAGGCGGTGCTTCGTCGGAGCAGTCGGGAAGCGTGGGTCCGACTTTCGGCACACCAATCCGTCCGGCGTGCTGGCCGCCGGGGTTCGAGAACGCCGACGAGGTCGGCACGTCACGGCTCGACTACGCCAAGGTGTTCTTGGCCAGGTTGTAGTAGCTGAACGAGATCACCAAGCTGTAGATCATGGCGCCCAAGGTGAAGACCAGGAATCCGATGATCCACGGGCTGATGAAGAGGTAGCCGGCCACGGCCTCGCGGCGGTTGTACTTCTTGACGCGAAGCATGCCGTTCTTGCTCGGCTTGCCTTCTTCCACGCCCTCCTGGCTCTTGGTCAGGACGGCCATCGGAGACCCTGGCCGATTGACCCCACACTCCGATGACGATCGTTCATCGCCGGCCCTCCTTAGTGGACCACCGCCTTTTCCGCTCCGGCCCCGGTCAGCGCCCGTACGGACAGCTCGTCGTAGCGCTCGGCGCTGTGCGTCTCTTTGCTGATCAAGGTACCCAGGTAGCCGCAGAGGAAACCGAACGGAATCGAGATCAGGCCGGGGTTCCGCAGCGGGAACCAGGCGAAGTCCACGCTGGGGAACAGGGAGGTCGGCGTGCCGGAGACGACCGGAGAGAAGGTGACCAGGAAGCACGGCCATGATCAATCCCCCGTAGATGCTGAATGTCGCGCCCGCGGTGTTGAACCGCCGCCAGAACAGGTTGTAGATCAAAGCCGGTAGGTTCGCCGACGCAGCGACCGCAAAGGCCAGGGCAACCAGGAAGGCGATGTTCAGCCGCTGCGCCGGAATTGCGAGCAAAATCGCGATTGAGCCGATGCCGAACGCCGCAATGCGGGCGACCCTCAGTTCGGACTTCTCGGTTGCCTGGCCCTTCTTGAACACGTTGGCGTAAAGGTCATGGGCGACCGAGGACGCTGAGGTGAGGGTCAGGCCGGCCACCACCGCCAGGATCGTCGCGAAGGCGACGGCGGAGATCAGCGCCAACAGGATAGAACCGCCGAGCGTGTCTTCGCCGCCGCCGACCGCCTGGGCCAGCAGCGGTGAGGCGGCGTTGCCGGCGGAGGTTTGGATTTGGCTGCCTTGGCCGGTGTCGACCAGCGCTGCGGCACCGAAGCCCAGTACGAGCGTCATCAGATAGAACGAGCCGATCAGCCCGATTGCCCAGAGCACGGATTTGCGGGCGGCCTTTGCCGTGGGAGTGGTGTAGAAGCGGATCAGGATATGCGGCAGGCCTGCCGTGCCCAGCACGAGGGCCAAGCCGAGGGACAGGAAGTCCAGCTTGCCCGTCAAATCCTTGCCGTACAGCTGGCCCGGCTCCAGGAACGCCTGGCCCTTGCCCGATTTCTCCGCGGCGGCGCCGAGCAGGTCGGACAGATTGAATCCGAACTTCACGAGCACGAGCACGGTGATCAACAGCGTGCCGACCATCAGCAGCACGGCCTTGACGATCTGTACCCATGTGGTGCCCTTCATTCCGCCGAGGGTCACGTAGATGATCATCAACGCGCCGACGAGGACGATGACGAGATTCTTGACCGCGGCGGTGTCGACGCCGAGAAGCAAGCCGACCAGGGCGCCGGCACCGACCATCTGGGCCAGCAAGTAGAAGATCGACACCACGATGGTGGAGGTGGCGGCGGCGGTGCGGACGGGCGTCTGACGCATCCGGTACGCCAGCTGATCGGCCATGGTGAAGCGGCCTGAGTTGCGCAGCAGCTCGGCGACCAGGAGCAGGGCCACCAGCCACGCCACCAGAAAGCCGATGGAGTAGAGGAAGCCGTCGTAGCCGTACAGGGCGATGGCGCCGGAGATGCCAAGGAAGGACGCGGCGGACATGTAGTCACCGCTGATCGCGAGCCCGTTCTGGAAGCCGCCGAACGAGCGGCCGCCGGCGTAGTAGTCGGCGGCGGTCTTGTTCTGGCGCGACGCCCAGAACGTGATGTAGAGCGTGAGTGCCACGACCACCAGGAACAAGCCGATGGTCAAGGCGCGATTGCCCGTGGCCAGCGGAACCAAGAGCGCGGCGTTCATCGTCCGGTCTCCTGCTCGAATTCGTCGCGAAGTTTGGTCGCCAGGGGATCCAGCGACTTGTTGGCGTGGCGGGCGTAGAGGTAGGCGATCGCGAAGGTCGAGACGAATTGCAGCAGCCCGAAGATGAGCGCGACGTTGATGTTGCCGACGACAATCGTGTCCATGAAGTCGCGGGCCCAGTTGTTGCAGATCACGTAGAGGATGTACCAGGACATGAAGGCGATCGTCGCCGGGAAGGCGAAATTGCGGTAGCGACGTCGCAGCTCGACGAAGTCGCTTTCCTGCGCCATCCGGTTGTAGAGCTCATGATCACGCGCGGGAAGCCGGTCTGCTTCTCCCGACTCATAGGCAGGGCTTGTGCGGTCAGCCATGGGAACCTCCGGTCATCGTCGGTGATCAGACGATAACCCCCCCGGAAATGGGCGGGAAGTGGGGGGCGCTGGCGCTAGAGATGGATGTGGAGCGCGTCCGGGTCGGCTTCGAGGGCCAGGCTCGAATGGTCGACGACGGCCCGCCAGCAGGAGGCTTGGTACGGCAACAGCAGCGGCTCGGGCGGGCGGGCAGAGGTGTCATAGAGATCACCCACCTCCGCCAGCAGCTGGGCGCGCACAGCCGGGTCCAGTCGTGCGGTGGTCGGTCGGCGTTCGACCATCGCGAGCAGCCCTGCACGGGTGATGGGTACCCAGTTGCGGAAGTTGCGCCGCTCAAGGCCTACGAAGTAGGGGCTCTCCGCAAGCGCATCGACTGAATCGACTCCGTAGTCGCCCTTCATGGCGTCGGGATCGGACTGCTGCATCAGCGCGATCAGCCGCCGCACCCACGGCACGGTGTCGTCACGGGTGTTGTACGCCACGGCCAGCCGACCGCCGGGCTTGAGGACTCTGGCCATCTCGGTCAGCGCCAGACCCGGTGCGAAGCGGTGCAGCGACTGAGAGGCCGTGACCACATCGAAGTGACATGAAAGATAGGGCAGCGACTCGACTTGACCGACAACGTGGAGACGTGTTCCGAGCCGTTCAGGAAGTACGGCCACCGCGTCGAGGTGGCGATCGATCGCAAAGACCTCGTGTCCACGTTCGTGCAACATCTCAGCGAACGCGCCGTTTCCGCAGCCGACGTCAAGCACCCGGGCCCGCTGATCACCGACCATCCAGCCCGGCACCGCCTCCGGATAAGGCCGTCGGGAGGAGGTGCTGCTCATAGTGCAGACTCTATGCGGTGCCCGACCCGCTGGCCGATCTTGAGCGACTGGAGGGCGTGCCGTCCGCAGTGGCGTCGGCGCTTGCAGCGGTCGATGTGGTGTTGCGGGATCGAGGACACCGGAGGGTCACCCGCAACGAGTCTGCGCGCGCCCTGCTGGCGGCCGCTTCGGCCTCGGCTGAGCTGACTGGTGAGAGTGACCGATGGCTGCCAGGGACTGTCCGGCTCTATGCGGAACTGGCGGATTTGGCGGCGTTGGTTCGGGTCGCACCCGGACAGGTGCTGGCCCGGGCGCATGTGCTGCTGGCCCGTGGCTTGGTAGCTGACAACCTGCTCGGCCGGCTGCGCGATGATGCCGCGGTGGCCGAACGGATGGCCGATCTGACCAGGGTGCTGACGATGCCGACTGAAGCGTCCGGCGTGGTTGTCGGCGCTGTGGCGCACGCCGAGATTGCTGTGGTGTCACCCTTCGGATCCGGGGACGGAGTGGTGGCACGGGCGGTCGAGCACATGGTCCTGATTTCGGCGGGCGTCGATCCTTACGGTCTGATCAGCTGCGAGACGGGCCATCGAGCCGACCCGGACGGCTACACGGTGGCGCTGCGACACTACAGAGACGAGGGAGCCCTCGGCGTACGAGCGTGGCTCCAGCACTGCGCTTCGGCGCTTGCCCGAGGTGCGGCCGCTGCAGGAACAGCAGCTGGTGCGGGAACCTAACCGTGGCGGAGCGGTCTGAGGCGTGGGTTTGCTGTGGACCCCAGTACATATGGCTGGCGGCGCGGATCGGGATTAAGTGACGCAAGGCGGCAGACCGGCGTCTTTTTGTCCATCAATGACGCGGCGCCCGATGCCGATAGGCGATGACGGGCGCCGTGCCTAGCACGTCCCTCTCAAGTGACCATGCGTGCATTCGTCAACGTGTTGGCCCAGGTCAAGCCGGGGACTCAACTACCCGTCGTGGATGGGTGATCGCCGCGTGGGTACTTGATGGTCGTGCAGGGTGGTCCGGTGCGACGCATCAGGACTGCGCGGACGCGCGGGAGTAATCTCCGGCACCGTCTGTCGCGTAGTACGAATACGTCGACCGGGTGTTCCTTGCCAGCCATTCTTACTCCAATCCATCGGCATGAAAAGGGGTTGCTGGCCAGGGAATGTGGGTCATGACGTGGCTTCGGCGTGTCGTCGGCGCGTCGCTCGCCCATCGCCGTCGGTGAGCTACTCAAGGTCGTCAAGGTTCTTCGACCCGGTCCTCGCTGTGTGTAGGCCGGTCGGCGAACGCCCACCCCACCGGGGCGACGCTGTCCACAGCACCCGGCGGCCCGGCAGCACTGTCCACAGATCTGGTCGCATCCGGCTCGTCTTCAGTTCTGATCCGCAATGTAGCGAGCATGGACGCCTACTCGCCTGATACCGCATCGCCGGTGGTCCTGACCAGCGATCCGGATCTGCTTGATCATGTTCTGGCGGTGGCTGCCGTGGCTCAGGTCGCACCTCACGTGCTCGCCGACACCTCGTCGCTTCGGGCCGAGTGGTCTGGTGCGTCCATGGTCGTCGTGGGCGTCGATTCCGCCGGCCGGGTGGCTGCTTTACTCCTGCCGCGTCGAACTGAGGTGTATCTGGTCGGTGTCGCGAACGCCGGCGATGAGCTCTCGCGGTGGTCGGTTCAGCTTGGCGCCGCGGTCGTGATGTTGCCGGAGGCCGCGACCTGGTTTGCCACGGCGATGGCAGCAGCGGCTGGCCGGTCGAGCAAGGGCGGCAGATTGATCGCCTTGGTCGGCGGGACTGGCGGGGTCGGTTGCTCCACGCTGGCAGCAGGCCTGGCCATTGTGGCCGCCCGGACGGGCCGCCGAACCTTGCTGCTGGACTGCGACCCGCTCGGCGGTGGAATCGACCTGCTCGTCGGCGCGGAGCGGATCGACGGTTGGCGCTGGCCACGACTCGCTTCTGCTTCAGGAGAGCTGGGTGACGTCACCGGTCAGTTACCTCAGATCGATGGAGTGGACCTACTGGCCATGGCGCGCAGCTCGTCGACGCTCGGCGCCGCGCCTCCCAGCGAGCCGGGTCAAGCGTCGATGGCGTCCGTACTGTCCTCGGTCGAGCGCAGTCATGATCTGGTGGTCGCAGACCTGCCGCGCGCTCTGAGTGAAGCATCCCGTGAGGTGCTCTCGCGGGCCGATGACGTGGTGCTGGTTGTGCCAGCGACCGTGCGAGGTGTCGCGGCGAGCCGTCGACTCGGTACGGATCTGGTGCGAACGGGCCGCCATCCCGTTGTCCTCGTCCGGGAGTCGAGGGCGTCCCGGATCAGCCCGGACGCGGTTGCGGAGGGGCTCGGGTTGCCGTTGCTCGCCATGATCAGCGATGAGCCGGCACTCCGTATCTGCGCGGAGCGCGGCGACCCGCCGGCACGTTCGTCACGCAGCCAGCTGGCGCGGCGGTGCCGAACCATCCTCGAACAGCTGATTCCGAGCCCGGCGGCCGCATGATCAGCACGATGGAGCTTGACCCGCTGCGAAGCCGACTGGCGATCCTCAACCGGTCGCCCCAACCAGCCGACGTGGCCGCAGCCATGCGTGCTGAAGGCATGATCGTCACTGACGAGGCGCTGATCGAGACGGTCGAATCGCTGCGCCGCAACAGTGTGGGGGCCGGAAAGCTGGAGCCGCTGCTCCGCCAGCCGGGCGTGACCGACGTCCTGGTCAACGGCCCCGATCAGGTCTATGTGGATCGCGGGTGCGGCCTGGAGCTGACCAGCGTCCGGTTTGAGGACGACGACGGCGTCCGGCGGCTAGCCCAGCGGCTCGCGGCCATGGTCGGAAGGCGACTCGACGACGCGTCGCCGTACGTGGACGCCCGGCTACCTGACGGCACTCGGGTGCACGCGATTCTGTCGACGATTGCGGCACCGGGCACGTGCCTGTCACTGCGCAAGTCGGCCAGGCGCAAGTTCTCCCTCGAGGACATGATTTCGGTCGGCACGATCTCGGTGGATGCCGCTTCGATGTTGCGCAGGATGGTGAACGCCAAGCTCGCCTTTCTCATCAGCGGTGGAACAGGATCGGGCAAGACCACGCTGCTTTCCGCCCTGTTGGCGCTTGTTCCTCGGACTGAACGGGTGCTTATCGTGGAGGATTCCCGAGAACTGGCTCCGGATCATCCGCATGTGATCCGTCTTGAGGCCAGGCCGCCGAACGCCGAGCTGGTCGGCGCGATCACGATGACAGACCTCGTCCGCCAGTCGCTGAGGATGCGGCCGGACCGGGTCGTGATCGGCGAGGTTCGCGGCCCAGAGATCAGTGACCTGCTGATGGCGCTGAACACCGGCCATGAAGGCGGCTGCGGAACGGTGCATGCCAACTCTGCCGGCGACGTGCCCGCTCGGTTGGAAGCACTGGGCGCGCTTGGTGGACTGGGACGCGATGTGCTGCACGCACAACTGGCAGCGGCTCTTGACGCCGTCGTTCACATCACGCGCAAGCAGGACGGCGGGCGATGGCTCAGTGAAATCTGTGTTCTGAACCGGGGACCCAGCGGGCTGGTTGAGGCTGAGCAGGCGATGCGGTTCGATCCCGAACACGGCGTCCTGGTCGGCCCTGGTTGCGGGCGGCTGGAACGGTTGCTGGATCGATGATCATCTTGTCGCTGACGTGCGCAGTGCTCGCGACCTGGGCGGTGTTGCCGCGACCGCCATCGGACTGGTCATCCGGTCGGCTGTCCACCTCGACGGATGGGAGGCGGGAAAGGCGCCGACTTCCCTGGTGGCTGGTGGCACTGCCGCCGACCGCCATCCTCGGTGTAGCGACCGCAGCGGCGCTAGCTGGTGGCGCCGGAGCGGCGCTGGCTCTTGCGATAGCCATCGCTCTCGCGACGGCGATCCGGCTCGCCGTGTCACATGCTCGGCTGCGAGCCGCAATCGCCGCTCGAAGGTCGGTGACGGATGCCTGCGCGGCCCTCGCCGCGCAGGCTCGGGTTGGCCGAACACCGGTCGAAGCTCTGATCACAGCAGCCGAGGACTGCCCGATTCTGGCCCAGGCCGCCGCCGCCCACCGACTCGGCGGAGACGTTCTGCCGATCTGGGAAGCACAATCGCGGCGGCGCGGCTGCGGCGGGTTGGCAGACCTTGCCCGGGCGTGGGCGATTTCAACCCAAACTGGGGCGCCGATCGCGGCCACTCTGGAGCTCGTAGCCGATGGCATGGCGAGCGAGGAGGCCGTCCGTACCGTTGTCGCCGGCGAGCTAGCTGGACCGCGCGCGACGGGCAAGATCATGGCTGTGCTGCCGCTGATCGGCCTGGCGTTGGGCTATGCGCTCGGCGGTGATCCTGTGGGGTTCTTACTCGGTGGGCTCCTAGGTTGGGGCTGCCTCGTTGGCGGAGCCTCGTTGGCGGCGGTTGGCGTGCTGTGGGTCGAGGCGCTGGCCCGCCATGCCGCGGTCGAGGGCGGTACGGGGTGATCGCGTTGGCTCCAACGGCGGCGGGCGGAATGCGGGCCGTCGGTTTCGCCCAGCCGACCACGGGCACGGGCGGTTCGAGGTGAGCCGGTTGGCACTCGCGGCCGTGGGCGCGGCGGGCTTCGCCGGACTTGCCGCGGCGCTTGCCGTTGCTTCGCCGGCCCGTCAGCTGAGGGCGGTGGTGCCTGAAAGGAAGGCGCACCGGGCCGCAAGAGCGTCGCACCGGGTGCGCGTGCTCCTCGCCGGACGATCTGATGCGCTGCCGATCCGCCGAAGATTCGTGGCCGGATCCATCGCGATGAGTGCCGTCGGCCTCGGCGTCATCCGAACCGATCCCGATCATGCGTCGGTCGTACTCCCAGTTCTGTTGGTGTTGTCGATCGTCTCGACGATCGCACTCGGCTGGGTGGAGCCGCGGCGGACGCGTCGTCGGCGTCGTCAACTTCTCATGGACATTCCACACGCACTCGAGCTGATGGCGTCATGCCTTGGTGCCGGCCTGCCGCTGACCTCGGCTACGGCGGCGGTTGTCAGCGTCTATACGGGTCCGGTTCGGGAGGATCTGAGCACTGTGCTGAGACTGATCGAGCTGGGAGTGTCTGAGGCCGACGCGTGGCGAACACTGCGAGGGCATCCCGAGCTCGGCTCAGTGGCGGTTGATCTTGCTCGCTCAGCGCAGTGGGGAACGACCCTGGTGGACACCTTGAACCAGCATGCCAGAGCTGCACGACAACGCCGTCAGGCGGCGCTGCAGGTTGCGGCCCGCTCGGTCGGCGTGCGGAGCGTTCTGCCGCTGATGACGTGCTTCCTCCCGGCGTTCTTGTTGATCGGGATCGTGCCGGCCGTCGTGTCAGCTATCTCCCACGCCCTTTCCTGATCAGCGGCTAGTACTTGCACGTTAGAGGGGCTTCTCCTCATCCGGGATTGGGGATGCAGCAGCAGGTTTCCGTGTGGCGAGCCAGCGTCGGTAATCAGAAACAGAGTCCACCACGATGGCGTCCGGTTGGAGGGCGTAGACCTTTTCGAAGTCTTGATCGCTGATCGCTGGCCAGACCCACACCTTGATTCCGGCTGCTCTCAGCTCGTTCACTCTGTCCGTGGTCAACTTCCACCACCGCGGCATGTAGTACGTGCCGCCGGATGCCTGGATCTGCTCCACGGTATGGGCACTGCCGTGTGAGATCAGTCCGGATGGGATCCGCCTTTGGGGATCGATCGACCGAAAGGTGGCCAGAGCCGGCGGATCGAATGACGACACGATGGTGCGGTGCGCCACTCCTGCCGCGACGAGGGCGTCAAAGCACGCCCGAGCCTGAGCCTCTGTCAGCTGAGGATTCTTGATTTCGACGTTGATCAGCAGACGCCGATGCCTGGCCGCGAAGGCCAGCACCTCCTCTAGGGCCGGCACCTTTGCGCCCCGGAATTGTGGTCCGAACCATGAGCCGGCATCACAGGCCCGGATTTCGGCGTACGTCATGTCGGTGACAGTTCCCGTCGACGAGGTCGTGCGATCGACCGTCCAGTCGTGAATGAGGACCATCCGCTGGTCCTTCGTCCATTGCACATCCAGCTCGATCGCGTCAGCGCCGGCGCGCACAGCCTCCACGAATGCGGGCATGGTCTGCTCCGGTGTACGCACCCGGTCGCCGCGATGTCCGCAGACCAGCACCCGCCTGGGCGACGCCGTCCTTGCGACCTTGCTATAGCCAGTCAATGCACGCTCCCAGAGACCCGGACGAGTCGAAGCTTCGTCCCACTTCTCTCAGGTGGTCAGCCTGCCAGGTGCCCGCGCCACCGCTGCCTCTCCGCGGTCGTGGGTTGCTCAGCGGCCGTTTCCACAGGTCGATCAGTCCGTTGGACCGCCATCAACAGATCTCAATCGTCCCGCACCATTTCGTCCGAGATCGACAAGGTAGCGGCGTATCCATCGAGGATGCGGCACCAGTTCGGGGCCGAAACGCAGGAGGCAGAAATGTCACAGTTGGTGATCAAGACAGACAGCGATGTCGTGGTCCCGATCGTCCAGACCGACGCGGCGGGACAGCAAGCAGCGGTCAACACGTGCGAGGTCTTGGAACCCATCATTGCGGTCGAGCGGGGCCGGGATCAGCGCGGCATGGTGACGGCGGAGTGGGCAGTGGGAATCATCGCCGCCGCCGGATTGGCGGGCGTTCTCATTGCTGTGCTGACCAGTGGACCGGTGGAGTCCGCCCTTCTCAAAGTGATCTTGCACTTCATCGAGGCGGTGGCGGACAGGTTCTGATTCGGCATCGCGACAGGCCAATGGAGTTGATCATGCGCTGGTCGCGAGGGCAACGAAGGAACGGCGAGGGCGGGATGGTGACGGCGGAGTTGGCGGTCGCCACTCTCGCCGCCGGAGCGCTGCTAGCTGCGCTCAGCTGGGGCGTCTTCATGATCACTCTTCAGCTGCGCTGCATCGATAGCGCCGCCGAAGTGGCTCGACAGGCGGCCCGCGGCGATACGGCCGCTGTCGCCGCAGCCAAGGCTCGGGCGCCTCTGGGGGCGACCTTTGACGTCAGGCGGACTGCTGAGCTGGTAACGGTGGAGGTCGTCCTGCCGGTGCACCCGTTTCGCTTCGACGCCGTCTCGTCGACTTCGCGGCCCGCAACCGAGTTCGGCACGGTCTCGCTGCGCGCCCAGGCCAATGTTGTCCCAGAACCGGAGTCATCGTGAGGCCGTCAGCCGAGTCCTCCTCCACCCGCTTGGGGCGGGGCCAAGGCTGTCCCAGGACCGGAATCCTGGTGAGCCTGTCAGCCGAGTCCTGCGCCCGCCTTCGCCCCGGGGCACCGAAGGCTGTCGCAGGACCGGAATCCTGGTGAGCCTGTCAGCCGAGTCCTGCGCCCGCCTGCGCCCCGGGGCCAAAGGCTGCCCCCGACCCGGAGTCATCGTGAGGCCGTCAGCCGAGTCCTCCACCCGCCTGCACCCTCGGGCGAAAGCTGCCCCCGACCCGGAGTCATCGTGAGGCCGTCAGCCAAGTCCTCCGCCCGCCTGCGCCCTCGGGCGAAGGCCCGGGACTTGGCGCGCGGTATGGACCAGCTGGGTAGCGGGTCCATACTCATGATCGGTGTTCTGGGCGCACTGTCGCTGTTCGGGTTCGGAGTCATGTGCATGGCGACTTATCTGGCGGCCGTCCATCATGTCCGAGCCGCAGCCGATCTCGCGGCGCTGAGTGGCGCAGTCGCGGTCCAGGCGGGCGAAGACGGCTGCGCGGCATCTAGGCGGCGCGGCCCGTGCCAACGAGACGTCACTGCTGACGTGTGACCTCGTCGGTGACGCGGTTGACTTCGTCATCAGCGTCAAGGTGGTCGACACTGTCCGATTGAATGTCCCGGGACTGCCGACCAAGATCATCGGGTTCGCCCACGCCGGTCCTCGATGAGCCGTCGGCCTTGGGCGCGATGGTGATCTTGGCCGTGCCCGCGTCAAGATCAATGCCCATTGGCGCGCCACCGCCATGGGTCGGCTTGGACACCAGCATCTTCTGCCTCTCCTTCTCCTCGCGCAAGTATTTCAACCCCGGCTGGAAGATCTCAAGGAAACTCATCCGGGTCGTCGGCGTTCAGTCGGCCTGGCGTGCTTCAGCGTCCGCACAGTCGCTGCACAGGCCGAAGATCTCGAGATTGTGCTGAACGTCGCGGAAACCGTGATCTGCGGCGATCTGAGTCGTCCAGGTCTCCATAGCTGGCCCTTCGACCTCGACCGTGCGACCGCAGCTCCGGCACACAAGGTGGTGATGGTGACCGGTGGAGCAGCGGCGATAAGCCGTCTCACCGTCGTCAGTTCGGATGGAGTCCAGCTGGTCGGCGCCGGCCATCAACTGCAGGGTTCGGTAGACCGTGGTGAGGCCGATGCCGGCGCCGGCGTGACGCAGGTCGTCGTGGATCTGGCTCGCTGTCCGGAACTGGTCTGATCTGCCCAGCATTTCTTCCACAGCGGCGCGCTGGCGGGTTTTTCGTTGAGGAACAGTCATCAGCCGCTCCGCTCTCCGCCGGCACTCACATCGTCAGGGTAGTGACCTCACGTTGCCCCGATCAATGTCGTGCGTTCAGAGTCGACTAGGGCCGGACGAGCAGGCCGAGCAGCAATGCCGCGGTTGCCTTGTCCAATGACTGATTGACTCGACCGCAGTCGGCGGAAACGACGCACGCTGGGCAGCCGAAGTCGCACGAGCAGGATTCGACCCGGATCAGAGCGCTGCGAAGCCAGTCCTCCGCTTGCCCGGTAGCCGCGTTCGGCGAACCCCACCCCGCCGATCTGGTGGTCGTGCAAGAAGATCGAGATTGTGTTTTCGTCGCTGGCGCCCACATCCGAGAAGCCACCCACATCCCAGCGGTCGCAAGGCGCGAACATCGGCAGCAACCCCAGCAGGGCATGCTCGGCTGCATGCGCTCCGCCTGCCAAGGGTCCGGTGTCGACCTTCTCGTCGACCAAGGCCGACGGGATGGCGAACCACGTCGCCGTCGTCCTGCGCACTCGCCGCGGGAGTTCCAACGGCGTTTCGTCCCACACGTTCCCGGTGAGCTCGTCACGCCTCAGATAGCCGGTCACCTGGGACGCGACCTCCACCTCACCGTAGCCAGCCCGCCCACGTCCGAGGGGACGCGATTGCAGCTCCCGAGTGATCGACACTGAGGCATTGACGCGCGCCTGGGTCAGGTATCCCGGCCGTGCGGCGCGGACCAGGGCCTCACCCCCGTCGTGGTCGAGCACCTCACACAGGTAGCTGTCGCCGCGGTGCAGATAGATCGCGCCGGGATGGACGGTTGCGTCAGCAGAGATCGCATCGACGTGCCCCAGTACGCGTCCGGTATCAAGCTCGACGACGTCAACGGCATCGCCGCCCGCCGCGCGAAGATCAATCTGGTCGACCGCCCGCTCAGCGCGCGTCCAGAACCATCCGCCTGGCCGGCGACGCAGCGTCTGCGTGCGCTCGAGGTGCGCTAGTACCGACCGCATCGCCGGGCCGAAGTAGCGCGTGTCGCCGTCAGTCAGCGGCAGCTCCTGAGCGGCGGCCGCCAGCTGCGGCCCTAGCACGTACGGGTTGTCCGGGTGAAGTACCGCGCTCTCGATGGCACCTTCGAAGAGCTCGGCCGGATGGTCGAAGAGAAATGCGTCGATCGGATGTTTTCGTTCGATGAGGATGACCCGCGCGTCGCGCCCTTTCCGCCCGGCACGCCCGGCCTGCTGCCAGAAGCCCGCGCGCGTGCCCGGGAAACCGGTGATGATCACCGCGTCCACTCCGGCGATGTCGATCCCGAGTTCGAGGGCATTGGTGGCGGCTACGCCGTCCAGCGACCCGGCTTGAAGTGCCCGTTCCAACGCCCGTCGGTCATCGGCCAGATAGCCGGCCCGGTAGGCGCTGATGGTTCGGGTCGTATCCGGACCCAGCTGTTGCTGGGCGCGCATAGCGACCACCTCGGCCGACCGCCGAGAGCTGACGAAGGCCATGGTCTGGGAACCGGCCGCTACGGCCGACGCCAGCAGCATCGCGGCTTCCTCCTCGAGGCGGTCCTCGGGCCGCCACAAGATGATGTCGACGGCTCCGCGAGCAGAATGGTCCTGCTCGACCAGCATCACCTCGTCTGGTTCAACCCCGATCAGCCGGCCGGCGACAGCAGCCGGGTCACCGGCCGTGGCCGAGGCGACCAAGAATGTTGGCTGAGCCCCGTAGTGCGCTGCCAGTCGGCGGAGCCGCGCCAGTACAGCGGCAACCTGCGCTCCGAACAACCCGCGATAGCGGTGGGCCTCATCCACGACGACGTATCGCAGCGTTCGCAGGAATGCGGCCCAGCGTTGGTGGTTGGGCAACACGGACAGGTGCAGCATGTCCGGGTTGGTCAACACGTACGAGGCGTAGTCCCGCGCCCAGTCCCGCTCGTCCTGGGTCGAATCACCGTCGAGCGTCGCGATGGCCCAACGGGGCGGCCCGAGCTCGGCCGATGCACGGAGCTGGTCGTGCGCCAGCGCCTTGGTCGGCGCCAGATACAGGGCTGAATGGGGCCGCTTGTTCCATCGCCAGCTCTCGTCGCCCCCCGCGCCGGGGGCGGTGGCCGCGAGCACAGGCATGAGATAGCCCAACGACTTCCCCGACGCCGTACCGGTCGCCAGCGCGACATGATGGCCGGCGTGTGCCGCCTCGGCGGCGACCACTTGGTGTGCCCACGGTGCCGAGATTCCGGCCCTCGTCAGTGACTCTCGCGCGGACCTGGGCAGCCAAGCTGGCCACGTGCCGGTCATGCCGGCCCGCGCTGGGATAAGGTGAGCGTGTCGAACCTGGGGGGAATCGGCCAGATTCACCCACCCGTTGAGGGATTCGGCTGGCACGGAACCAAGCGTGACACCGCCGTGAAACGAGCGATGGACCGATGTCCGTGCCGACGCCCGTGCGCGCTCGCCCGTGCTTCCTGTGATTAGACTTCGCCGGTCAGATCAGGCTAGGCAGTGCACCTGTTCGAAAGGACGTTGTATGTCGGTACTTCCATCTCCGTTGGAAGTCACGCTGAACGGGGCGAACCTGACCTTCGTTGCCGTGGTGGCGGCCATTGCGGTGGTGGCACTGGTGATGGCCCTGGTCTTCCGGCGTGAGGTGCTGGCCGCCAACGACGGTACGACGAATATGCGCGCCATCGCCCTGGGTGTCCAGGAAGGTGCCGCCGCCTATCTCCGCCGGCAGTTCCGCACTTTGAGCGTCTTTGCTGTCGCCGCCTTCCTGTTGCTCTTGCTTCTCCCAGTTCATCAAGACAGCGACACCAGTATCTGGACGTTGAAGACTGCTCGCTCCATCGCATTCCTGGCGGGGGCCACTTTTTCAGGCTTGATCGGCTATCTCGGTATGTGGTTGGCGGTGCGCGCCAATGTGCGCGTAGCCTCGGCGGCTCGCAGTAACAGCCGGGACGCGGCCATGAGAATCGCCTTCCGTACCGGCGCGCATGTCGGAATGGCCACCGTCGGACTTGGCCTGCTGGGCGCAGCCGTTGTTGTACTGGTCTTCCAGGGCGACGCTCCGACGATCCTCGAAGGCTTTGGCTTCGGTGCTGCCATGCTCGCGATGTTCATGCGGGTCGGCGGCGGCATCTTCACCAAGGCGGCCGATGTCGGAGCCGACCTGGTCGGAAAGGTTGAGCAGAACATCCCAGAAGATGATCCGCGCAACGCCGCCACCATTGCCGACAACGTGGGAGACAACGTCGGTGACTGCGCGGGTATGGCGGCCGACCTCTTCGAGTCGTACGCGGTCACGCTGGTCGCCGCCCTGATCTTGGGTATGGCCGCATTCGGCTCGTACGGACTGGTTTTCCCGCTCATCGTCCCCGCTATCGGCGTGATCACCGCCATCATCGGTGTCTATCTCACCAAGCCGCGCGTCGGCGAGAATGGCCTCAAGACCATCAAGCGCTCGTTCTATCTGTCTGCCGCAATATCAGCCGTGCTCTGCGCGATTGCCGCGTTTGCCTTCCTGCCAGGCAGTTTCGACGCCCTCGGGGTCGAGGGCCTGACGCCGGGTGCTGATCAAGGACCCACGGCTGGTCGCCATCGGCGCGGTGATCGTCGGCATCCTGCTCGCCGTGATCATCTTGTCGCTGACCGGCTACTACACCGGCACTGAGGACCGACCGGTCCGCGATGTTGGCAAGACCTCGCTCACCGGGGCGGCCACGGTTGTGCTGTCCGGCTTCTCGGTCGGGCTCGAGTCCGCCGTGTACACGGCTGTAGTGATCGCCGGCGCCGTCTTTGGCGCCTATTTGCTGGGCGGCTCGGGCGTCATCGCGCTGTTTGCGATCGCCCTCGCGGGCTGCGGGCTGCTTACCACGGTGGGCGTCATCGTGGCGATGGACACGTTCGGCCCGGTCTCGGACAACGCGCAGGGCATCGCTGAGATGTCCGGTGATGTGCACGGCGAGGGCACCCAGATCCTGACCGAGCTCGACGCGGTCGGCAATACCACCAAGGCCATCACCAAGGGCATCGCGATCGCGACCGCCGTTCTAGCGGCGACCGCCCTTTCGGTTCCTACACAGACTCGATCCGCGGCGTGCTCGCCGACAACTACGCGAGGTTCGTCGAGCAGGCCGTGGTCTTCTCTCCGCTGACCCTCGTCGGGTTGATCCTCGGCGCGGCGGTCGTGTTCCTGTTCTCGGGGCTGGCCATTAGCGCCGTTGGCCGCGCGGCCGGAGCAGTGGTGTTCGAGGTGCGCCGCCAATTCCGCGAGATTCCCGGGATCATGGAGGGAACCGGCAAGCCGGAGTACGGCAAGGTCGTGGACATCTGCACCAAGGACTCGCTGCGCGAGCTGGCCACCCCCGGCCTCTTGGCACTGAGCGCCCCGATCGCCGTCGGCTTCGGGCTGGGCGCTTCTGCGCTGGCTGGTTACCTGGCCGGGGCCATTGCCGCCGGCACCTTGATGGCGGTCTTCCTGGCAAACTCCGGCGGAGCCTGGGACAACGCGAAGAAGCTGGTGGAGGACGGGCACCACGGCGGCAAGGGATCAGACGCCCACGCGGCGACGGTGATCGGGGACACCGTCGGCGATCCGTTCAAAGACACCGCCGGCCCAGCCATCAACCCCCTGCTCAAGGTGATGAACCTGGTCGCCCTGCTCATCGCCCCGGCAGTGGTCGCGATGTCGCCGCTTTCCACCACGCCGTCGGCCCTGCGCTTCCTGATCGCAGGAATCGCTACCGCGGTGATCGTCGTCGCCGTGACGATCAGCACCCGTCGGCACGTGGCCATCGCCGATGAGCCGAAGGAGCAGCCCTCCCTGCCCGGCACGTCGCCGGGGGAGACGGTCGAAACGGTCTTGCCAGATCAGCCCGTCGAGACGCCGGCCGAGCAACTTCACGAGCGTCGCTAGCGGCCATCCGCCTCATTGGCTTCGAGCCCCGTAGGAGCGCCTTGAGCCCGGTCTAGTGGGCTCGACGAATGCTGTACGAGGCTCAAAGTCGCACCACGCGGGCCGCGTGGGTCGGTCGAGCAGCTCTCACGAGCGTCGCTAGGCGGCCACTCCGCCTTCTCTTGGCTTTCGAGCCCCGTAGGAGCGCCTTGAGCCCGGTCTAGTGGGCTCGACGAATGCTGACGAGGCTCAAAGTCGCACAACGCGGGCCGCGGGTCGGTCGAGCAGCTTCACGAGCGTCGCTAGGCGGCATCCGCCTCATTGACTTTGAGCCCCGTAGGAGCGCCTTGAGCCCGGTCTAGTGGGCTCGACGAATGCTGACGAGGCTCAAACTCGCAGCACGCGGGCGTCGAGCGGGTCGAGCCCGATTTGGGGACCAACCGGGCCGTCGTCCGGGCGGCTCGAGCACGAATGCGCAACGGGCCGTCGTCGAGCGTGATCACCGGAGAGGCCACCTCGGGATGGCACACTGGAATCGCGATGAGCTATCAATATCAACTTCCCAATCAACTTCCCGCGCCACAGTGGCCGCCGCCACGTCCCACCGCTCTGCCGCAGGAGCCACGCGACTATCAGCAAATGCTGCGCGGCCCGTTGCACCGCTGGTGGTCGCCGGTGCTGTCCTTGCTCGTTGTCGTGGCCATCGCCGTACCGATCATGATTGCGGCATTGCTGCCCGTGGTGATCATCGGCGCTCTGGTGGATGTCGCCAATCCAGTCCAATGGACCTTCACGACGGTGTCCGATGTCAGCAGAATCGGCCCGGCCGCCTTCCTCTATGTCAACCTCTCCTTGATCGCGCTCATCCCTGCGGCGGGGCTTTCGATTTGGATCGGGCACCAGATCCGTCCGAGATACCTCTCATCCGTCGTCGGCGGTATCCGTTGGGGCTGGCTGATGCGTTGCATGCTTCTCGTGTTGCCCGTTTGGCTGATCTATCTCGGACTCTCCGTCTTCGTCGACTCTCCACAGGGATCACGACCAGACCACTGGATGCTTCTGCTCGCCATGGTGTTGGTGCTCACACCCTTCCAGGCGGCGGCTGAGGAGTACCTGTTCCGCGGCTGGATTCTGCAGAACGTCGGATCATGGTTCGCCCGGCCGATCCTCGGTCTCGTTGTCTCGATCATCGCCTCGACCGCGGCGTTCGCTGCCGCCCATCTCAGCCCGGACCCGTGGATCATCGGGAGCCTTGCCTGTCTGTCCGTCGCCTCGGGGGTGGCCGCGTGGCGCACGGGGGGTTTGGAGGCCGGCATCGCCATGCACACCGTCAACAACGTCACTGCGTTCACGGTCGTGATCTTGTTCGGTGGTTGGGAACAGGCCTTCATCACTCCGACGACCAACGCGAGTCCCGCGGTCTTCATTCTGGCGCTGATCGTCCACGGCGGCGCGCTGGCGTTGATCTTGTGGCAGGCCAAGCGGAAAGGGATTCAGCGGCGCTACCAGCCGAGTGCACCGCCGCCGCTCCATGGAGGACAACAGCCCGCCGCTGTGGGTTGGCAGTCCCCGAGCCCGAGCCCCTAGCCGCAGACCGCGTCCCACACCAGCGTCCACCCCGGCTTGCTGCACTCGACCTCAGACGGGGTCACCGGCAAATGCCCAACGCAGCGTGCTGAGTGCTGATCGGGCGAGAGGGCGAGCCACCAACCGGTCGACCACCGGAAGCGACGGCAGGGACAGCTCCACCCGAGCCCAGACCGGCAGAATCGAGATCGCGCCGGCCGCCAGGACGCCGTAGCCCCAACGGCTGGGCCCGTGCAGCGGTGGGTCCCTGAGCAACATCGTCGCCGCCTCGCGGGCTGCCACTGAGGCGATCAGCTCGGGCCGATAGCTTTCGATCAGCTCCTCGAGCTCCGCAACGGTCTGCGGCGGGTCGATGACGCCGAGTTTCTTCGCGACGAAGCCGGACTGTCGGACGTAGTCGTCGGCTTGCCGCTGGTCCAGCTGCTCCTCCCCGAAGGTCTGGTAGCTGCGAAGAAAGCTGTCCACTTGTGCGGCGTGGATCCACCCCAACAAATGCGGATCGTCAGCGCGATAGGGCACTCCATCGGCAGTCTCACCGGTGACCCGCTTGTGGATGGCTTGGACGATCCGGATGCTTCGCTCCGCGTCGGCGACCGTCCCGTACGTGGTGGTGGCCAGGAACTTGCTGGTCCGTTGCAGTCTGCACCACGGGTCGGAACGGAAACCGGAGTGCTCGCTCACGCCGCGCATGGCCACGGGATGCAGTGACTGAAGCAGCGGCGCCCGGATGCCGCCGATGAACATCGACGTGTCCGCGTGCACCCGCCAGATCGCATCGTCCCGGCAGAACCACCGATCTCCGTGCGTGTACCAAATCTGCTGATGCACGGCCTCGAAGTCCGAGCCCCCGATCCGGTGGCGCACTGCCTTGGCCAGGCCCACACGGCTTTTGTCCAGCAGGGTCAAGGACATGTGCCGGATCGTACCTGGCTGCGCAACGGGTCGCGGGCGCCGTTGGCGAGCACCGCCGCCGGGTGCAAGAACGCCCTCCTTCATGCTCCTGGCAGCATGGGCCGGGTGCTCAGCGATGTCGAGTGCCGCCGCCTCGCCTCCGCCTTTGCCGAGCGGGAGTACACCGTCGATGCCGTCATCGAACTCCTCGGGGTGGAGGCGCACGGGGCCCTCGGCCGCAACAACACCGTCCCCGGCGTATGCGCGTTGGCCGGTCGGACCGATCCGCTCGCCACCTTGACGGTGCTCTGGGTGCTCCAGCAGCCCGTACCCCGACCCGCCCTCAACCGCGCACTAGCCGGTCTGGTCGACCCGCTCATCGGCGCCGGCATCCTCCGCGAATCGGCCGGGGAGGTTGTCGCGCTGCTGGACATCCGCCCGTACGCCAGTGACGACGGCGCCAGTGGGTGGGTGGTGTCCGACCTTTCCCCGCATCTCGACACGATGATCACCCGGATGCGGCCGACTTCGTGCTCGGGGTGTCCACCGCCTCGGCGACGCTGGCCCAGCTCACCATCCGCCGACCTGCGAAGCGGGCTCTTGATCTCGGTACGGGCTGTGGTGTGCAGAGCCTGCATCTCGCTCAGCGCGTCGACACCGTGGTCGCCACCGACCTCAACCCGCGCGCGATCCAGCTAGCTGGGCTGACCGCCAAGATCAACTCCATCGAGCTGGACCTCCGACAAGGAGATCTCTTCGACCCGGTCGCCGACGAGGAGTTCGACTTGATCGTCACCAATCCGCCGTACGTGATGTCGCCGGCCTCGCAAGAGAATGAGCGGCTGACCTATCGGGAGGGAAACCGCCCGGTCGACAGCCTGGTCCACGATGTCGTGCGAACTGGCGCGGCCCACCTCGCGGGCGGTGGGGTACTACAGGTGCTGGCCAACTGGGCCCACCTCACCGGAGGCGACTGGTCTGAGCAACTTCGGGCCTCGGTTTCCACGACCGGCTGCGACGCCCATGTGGTTCAGCGGGAGACCTTGAGGACCCCAGCGAGTACGTCGAGATGTGGCTGAGCGACGCCGGACTCGCAGGTTCGCCAGAGTACCGCCAGCGCTATCGAGAGTGGCTCGATTACTTCGCTGAGCTCAACATCGAAGCCGTCGGGATGGGCTGGATCGTCCTTGCAGCGCAACGGCCGGGTCGAGCCGGACATCCGCATCGAGGACTGGCCCTACTCGGTCGAGCGGCCGATAGGCCCGGTGTTCGACGAGGGGTTCAAGGCGGTCGACCTCGCCCGGAGTTGGACGCTGACCTGCTGGCTCACGACTGGCGGCTGGCCGAGGATGTTGTCGAGGAGACCCGGGGGTCGCCCGGCGCTGCGGATCCGCGGACCATCGTGCTGCGGCAGCAGCGGGGCTTCCGGCGAGCCCTCCAGGCGGATACCGCGCTGGCGGCGGTGCTCGGTGCCTGTCGGAGATCTCGATCTGCACACCATCGTCGCCACTGTCGCCGGCATCCTGGGTATCGACCGACCGCGCTGACGGAATTGTGCTGCCGGTCATCCGCAGCTGCATCCGGGATGGCTTCTTGGGCTGACCCGGCTGTCGCCGACGCCGTGTCAAAAATGCGAGATTCGCGGTGTACGTAGGAGTGCCACGTAGAGTATGCGCGCTGGCGTCCGGCGCCGGATCGAATAAGCGCCGCGCCGTTGGCGTTGGAGCAGTAAATTAGACGGACGACCCAAGGAAGATCAGTGGCAGCGAAGACCGCCAGAAGGCTCGTGATCGTCGAGTCGCCAACCAAGGCGGCCAAGATCGCGAGCTTCCTCGGCGACGGTTACGTCGTCGATTCGAGCCGCGGTCACGTCCGAGATCTGCCGACCGGCGCCGCCGAGGTGCCCGCCAAGTACAAGGGTGAGAAGTGGGCTCGTACGGGCGTCGACGTCGACAACGGCTTCCAGGCCTTGTACGTCGTCAATCCCGAGAAGAAGGCCACCCTGCGCTGGCTCAAGGATGCGCTGTCGACTGCGGACGAGTTGTTGCTGGCGACCGACGGTGACCGCGAAGGGGAGGCGATCGCCTGGCACCTGCTGCAGGAGCTGAAGCCGAAGGTGCCGGCGAAGAGAATGGTCTTCCACGAGATCACCCCCAGGCAATCGCCGATGCGGTGGCCCATCCTCGTGATCTTGATGATGATCTCCTCGACGCGCAGGAGACCCG
This sequence comes from uncultured Actinomycetota bacterium, assembly GCA_963808495.1. Classification (GTDB taxonomy): domain Bacteria; phylum Actinomycetota; class Actinomycetes; order Propionibacteriales; family Propionibacteriaceae; genus Microlunatus. Next base: position 1,518 of record CAWEGC010000007.1, on the reverse strand, counting down.
GCGCATTCTCGACCGCCTGTACGGCTACGAGGTCTCCCCGGTGCTGTGGAAGAAGGTCATGCCCCGGCTGTCCGCGGGCCGGGTGCAGTCCGTCGCAACCCGTCTGGTCGTTGATCGCGAACGGGAGCGGATGGCCTTCCGCGGTGCTTCGTACTGGGATCTCGACGCGATTCTCGACGCCGGCGCTGACGCTGAGCCGCCGACGTTCCCCGCCCGTCTGACTCAAGTGGGCGCTCGCAAGGTCGCTCAAGGTCGTGACTTCGACAGCCGTGGCCGGCTGATCGATCGCGGCGCTGCTGGCCTGCTTCACCTGGATCAACCTGAGGCCGAGGCTCTGGCCGCGTGCTTGCGCAACGCCTCCTTCCGCGTCGATGGGATCGAGTCCAAGCCGTACACCCGCCGCCCGTACGCGCCGTTCCGTACGACCACGCTGCAGCAGGAGGCGGGCCGCAAGCTCGGCTTCACGGCGCAGCGCACGATGTCGGTGGCGCAGGACCTTTACGAGGCGGGCTTCATCACCTACATGCGGACTGACTCGGTGACCCTCTCCGACACCGCGATCACCGCGGCGCGCGACCGGGTGCGTCAGCTTTTCGGTCCCGACTACCTGCCCGACAGGCCGCGGACCTATACCAGCAAGGTCAAGAACGCGCAGGAGGCGCACGAGGCGATCCGCCCCGCCGGCGAGGTGTTCCAGACGCCCGCCCAGACCCGGCTGACCGGTGATCAATTCCGGCTGTACGAGCTGATCTGGATGCGGACGATCGCCTCGCAGATGAAGGACGCCGAGGGTCAAACCATCTCCGTCAAGATCATCGCCCAGCCCCTTGCTGAGTGTGTCCAGGGGCGGAGCGGCCAGGCCACGCCAGAGGCGGTGGACCAGGTCGTACGGGAGGCTCAGGACGCCGGCTGCACGTTCGTGGCGTCGGGCCGCACGATCACCTTCCACGGCTTCCTCAGGGCTTACGTTGAGGCGCACGACGAGTCCGACGACACGCAGTCCGACGACGCCCAGACGCGGCTGCCGCGACTCAGCGACGGTCAGCAACTCCGGCCGGAATCGATCACCGCATCCGGTCACGACACACGGCCTCCGGCCCGCTACACCGAGCCGTCGCTGGTGGCCGAAGCTGGAGGAACTGGAGATCGGACGGCCATCGACGTACGCGACGATCCTCCGGACGATCACCGCTCGAGACTATGTGTTCAAGAGGGGCTCCGCGCTGGTCCCGACATGGCTCGCCTTCGCGGTGACCCGGCTGCTCGAGGAGCACTTCCCCAGCTCGTCGACTACGCGTTCACCGCCGAAATGGAAGAAGTCCTGGATCAGATTGCGGACGGGCACGCCGAACGGCTGCGGGGTGTTGACCGACTTCTACTTCGGTAGTGTGGCGATCGGGAGGGCCTGCAACGTTTGGTCTCCGAGCTGGGGGAGATCGATGCCCGCAAGCTCTCAACTTTCCCGATCGGTGATCTTGACTCGGGGATCGTTCTGCGGGTAGGGCGCTACGGCACCTA
>CAWEGC010000006.1:0-10168 GCA_963808495.1 uncultured Actinomycetota bacterium | reverse complement strand
GCCGGCTGGCGACGTCGTGATGTGCGATGTCGCCAGGGAGGCCACCGACCATCTCGTCGACGAGCTCATCGCCCTCGGGATCGAGCAGGACGGATCGATCGCGATCGAGCAGATCGACACCGCGCTGTCGCGCGTTGCCCGGCAGGCTCAAGTCGACGCACCCGGAGAGGGCGTCGACGCCGTCGTGTGGCAGCAGGTGGAGGAGCGCACGAGCGAGGAGTCGACGCTCTCGGCCACATTCCTGGTCTTCCTATCGATCGCTACCCTGATCGCCGGCATCGGCGTCCTGCTCGACCAGCCGATCCTGATCGTCGGCGCCATGGTTGTGGGTCCGGAGTTCGGGCCGATCGCTGGGCTGTGCGTCGCGCTCGTTCTCCGGGAGCGAACGCTCGCCATGCGCTCGCTGCGGGCGCTGGTCATCGGCTTTCCCGCGGCGATCGGCGTTACGGTGCTCGCAACCCTACTGGCCCGGGTCGCCGGCCTGGTGGAGCCGGCAATGCTGGACAGCGAGCACCCGCTGACCAGCTTCATCTCCCGACCCGACGCGTTCTCTTTCGTCGTGGCGTTCCTGGCCGGGATCGCCGGCATCCTGTCACTGACGGCCGCCAAGTCCGGTGCGCTCATCGGCGTGCTGATCTCCGTCACGACTGTGCCCGCCGCGGGCAGCACGGCGGTGGCCCTCGCTCTCGGCGAGCCGCGAATGGCGCTGGGATCGGCCCTCCAGCTGGCTGTCAACTTGTGCGGAATGGTCATTGCCGGCACGTTGACGCTGCACTTCGAGCGGCAACTACGGCAGCGCACGGTCCCTGCGTGAGGCGGCTGCCCAGCCGGCGCCGGGCGGCGAAATCGCGGCTTTAGCCGAACAGTCCCGCGCCGAAGGATTGAGATCGGGCAACCCTGGGTAACGCGGCGATGTAACCGGTTACGCACGCAGGAGTCTGAATGGCAAACAAGGCCAACGGAGTCACCATTCGTGACGTCGCGGCCCACGCCGGTGTCTCGATCGCCACGGTCTCTCGAGTCATGCGCGGGACCGCTGCAGTGGCTCCGGAAACTCGTCGCCGGGTCCTCGCCACCGTCAACGACCTGCGGTTCACGCCTAACTCCCTTGGCCGGTTGCTCGCCGAGGGCCGACACGCCGCCAACGGAATCGTGTTTCCGGACCTGTCCGGTCCCTACTACGCCGATGTGATCTTGGGGTACGAGGAGGTCGCAGGAGAGCTCGGTCAGTCGGTCTTGATCCTGTCCACGCACGGGCGGGCCGACGCTCCCGACATGGTGCTGGACCTCGCTGGCCGGGTTGACGGGCTGGTCGTCCTCGGTCGCACGGTGAGCGACGAGGTAGTCGCGGAGATCGAGGCCCGCGGTGTGCCGCTCGTGCTGCTGGCGCGGCCAGGCACCGATGGCGTTGACTCAGTTCAAGCGGAGAACACGGACAGTGCATCCAGGCTCACCCGGCACCTGCTCAGGCACGGGCCCCGACGGTTGGTGTTTCTCGGCGACGCCGACCGCTCGCCGGACGCGTTCGAGCGCTGGACCGGAATGGCCAACGCCCTTTCTGACGTCGGACTCGCCGTCGGAGAACCGGTTCCGGCAGGGTTCAGCGAGGAGGCCGGCCGCCGTGCGGCACCAGACTTGGTCGCGAGCGGCCTCCCGGACGCGGTCATCTGCGCAAATGACGAACTGGCCCTGGGCCTGATCACCGGGCTACACACACTCGGGGTCGCCGTTCCCGGCGACGTCGCCGTCACCGGGTGGGACGACGTCATGGCCGCGCGATTTTGCGGGCTGACGACGGTGAGACAGCCGATGCGAGACCTGGGAGCACGAGCAGCGCACGCACTCGACGCGCGGATCCGCGGTGACGACGGACCTGCTCGTCACGAAGTCCTGTCAACCCACCTGGTCATCCGCGACAGCTGCGGACGACATCCCGACGACATGAACCCTGACGCCGCTGGCGCCAGGAACACCCAGCAACTGGAGGAGTCCCCGTGAAGAAGACCAGGTATACGGTCACGCTGCTGGCGGCAACGGCACTGGCCCTTGCGGCGTGTGGGCGCGATGAGGAGCCGGAGTCCGCCGCACCCGCGGAAGCCGAATCGGTCGCGGAGGGCCCGGCGGAAGGAACTATCGAGGTCTGGGCGATGGGCGCGGAGGGCGAGAACCTGGACGTCCTCGGCGCCGCTTTCACCGAAGAGAACCCCGACGCGACGGTCGAGGTCACCCCGGTGCCATGGGAAGGCGCCCACGACAAGATCGCCACCGCCATCGCAGCCGGTGAGACGCCCGACGTCAGTCTGATCGGCACGACCTGGATGGGCGAGTTCGGCAAGACCGGTGGGCTCGACCCGACACCAGAGGACCTGTTTGACCCCGACGAGTTCTTCGAGGGTCCGTGGCAGTCGACGGTCGTGGAGGACACGTCCTATGGGGTCCCCTGGTACGTCGAGACTCGAACCCTGTTCTACCGGACCGATCTGGCAGAACAGGCCGGGTTGGAGCCGCCGACCAGCTGGGACGAGCTGAAGTCCTTCGCCAAAGGATTGCAAGAGCAGGGCGCCAAGAACGGCATCTATATGCAGCCGGGCCAGACCGGAGCCTGGCAGACGTTCATGCCCTTCGCGTGGCAGAACGGCGCTCAGCTGGTGGACGGCAACGAGTACACCATCGACTCCCCGGAGATGGTGGAGGCGCTGGAGTACTACACCTCCTTCTTCGAGGAGGGGCTGTCACAAGACACCCCGCTCGAGCCTGGTGCTCTGGAGCAGGGATTCGTCGACGGCACCATCGGCTCCTTCATCTCTGGGCCTTGGCATGTCGGCCTGATCAACGACGCCGGCGGTGAGGGCACGTTCGACGTCGTAACGCTCCCGGGCAAGGACGAGGGAATTGGCACGTCGTTCGTCGGTGGCGGCAACCTCGCGGTTTTTGCCGAGTCGGACAACCGCGATGGCGCCTGGAAGTTCGTCCAGTTCCTCACCCAGGCGGAGACCCAACAGCTGTGGTACGAGACGATCAACGACCTGCCTTCCGTGCAGGCGGCGTGGGACGCCAGCCCGCTGGCCGACGACCCGATGCTGGCCACGTTCGGTGAGCAGCTCCAGAGCGCCGATGCACCTCCGGCCGTCCCCACCTGGGAGCAGGTGGCGGCGGCGATCGACAGCGACATCGAGAAGGCGGTTCGCGGGCAGGTCGACCCGGCCGAGGCCGTCGCCAACATGCAGCAGCAGGCGAGCTCCATCGGGACCGGGCTGTAGGTCCCGATGGCAACCGTCACCACGACGCCGGCGCCGGTCCAGAGCGCGCCGAGGGTCACGGCGATGCGGCGCAGCCAGGCCAGGACGGCCTGGCTGCTCGCCACACCATTCCTGCTGCTGTTCGCGGTGTTCATGCTCGGCCCGGTGCTTGCGTCGCTGTTCATGAGCGTGACCGACATGCGCAGTACCGACCTGCGCGCGCCGTTCGCCGTCGACTTCACCGACATCGGAAACTACGCGGACGTTCTCAGTGATCCGTTGTTCCGGAAGGTTGCGATCAACACAGCGATCTTCGTATTGGTCGGGGTGCCGTTGACGATGGTGCTGGCGCTCGCCGCAGCGGTAGGTCTCAACGGCATCACCAGACTGCGCGGCTTCTTCCGGCTCGGCTACTACCTGCCGGTGGTGACGAGCATCGTCGCCGTCGCGGTGGTCTGGCGATTCTTGCTGCAGCCCGACACCGGCCCGATCAACCAGCTCCTCGGCTTGGTCGGAATCGACGGACCGGACTGGCTGGGCAGTACGACGCTGGCCTTGCCGACACTGATCGCCATGGCGGCATGGCGAAACCTCGGCTATCTGATGGTGATCTTCCTGGCCGGGCTGCAGACCGTGCCCCGGGAGCTGCTCGAGGCGGCTGAGGTCGACGGTGCCGGCCGGTGGCAGCGGTTCCGATATGTCACATTGCCGATGCTTCGGCCGGTTCTGTTGTTCGGCGCGGTCATCACCGGGATCGGCTACCTGCAGTTCTTCGAAGAGCCGTTCGTGATGACCCAGGGTGGTCCGCTCGATTCCACCCGATCGATCGCTTACTACGTCTACGACCAGTTCAGCTTCGGCAACTACGGATTCGCGGCGGCGGCCAGCTACGTGCTCTTCGTCGCCATCGTCGCGTTGACGGCCGTGCAGTTCCGAATCTTGCGACCCAGGGACTGAGGGGACGTGCCATGACGACAGTCACCCCGCGGGCCAGTGGAGTAGCGGCCGATATCGAAGCGCCTGCGTTCGAAGACCAAGATCGGGTATCCGATGCGCAGAAGCGCTCGCCATGGTGGCTCTACGCCGTGCTCGGCGTCGGGCTTCTGGCGATGAGCCTGCCGTTTCTCTGGATGCTGGTGTCTTCGGTCAAGCCCGAGGCCGAGGTTCGGCAGATCCCACCAACCTGGCTGCCCGAGACGTTCACCCTGGAGAACTACCAAACCCTTTTCGACCGGTTGAGCTTCCCGACGTACTTCTTCAACTCCACGCTGGTTGCCATTTTTGTGACGCTCGGCAACGTCGTCTTCTGCTCGATGCTCGGCTACGCACTGGCCAAGCTTGAGTTTCGCGGCAAGCGAGTCATCTTCGCTCTCGTGCTCGGCACGTTGATGGTGCCGGCGATCGCCATCCTGGTCCCGCTGTTCGTCCTGGTCAGCAACCTGGGCTTGACGAACACATACGCCGGCCTGATCCTGCCGTACCTGGCCGCTCCGATCGGCGTCTTCCTGATGCGGCAGTACTTCCTCGGCCTTCCGGACGAGCTGATCCAGGCGGCGCGCGTCGATGGCGCAAGCGAGTTTCGCATCTTCTGGAACGTCATGCTGCCGTTGTGCGGGCCGGCGCTCGCGACGCTGGCAATCCTGACCTTCCTCGGCTCGTGGAACAACTTCATCTGGCCGCTGGTGGTGGCCCAGACCGAGGACCGCTACACCCTGCCGGTCGCCCTCGCCCTGTACTCGGTTGGTCAGAACGCGACTCAGTACGGCGTCCTACTCGCGGGCGCGGTCGTCGTCGTCCTGCCGGTGATCGCGATCTTCCTGGCGCTGCAGCGGTACTTCGTCCAGGGCATCGCGATGACCGGCATCAAGTAGAGGAGATCGTCATGCGTCTTGTGAAAATCGCGCTCGCGGCGGTCGTCACGGCGACAACGGCAGCCGGCCTGCTGCCAGCCGCGTCGGCGGCGCCGGATCCTGACCGCACGCTAATGAGGTACGCCACGGCCACCTGGAGCTCGTTCGACGCCATGGTGGATGAGACGATCGGGCTGCCGGCCGACAACATCGCGGGAAACCTCAGAGAGGGCACCCGCAGCGCGTACACCTCGCCGACCAACATCGGCGGCTATCTGTGGAGCACGGTCGTTGCGCGGGATCTCGGCATCATCGACGGGCAAGAGGCCTACGAGCGGATGAGCGAGACGCTGGACACAGTGGCGCAGCTCGACCGCCACGACGACAGCGGCATGTTCTACAACTGGTACAACCCGCAGACCCTCGAGGTGCTTCGCATCTGGCCGGAGGACGGCAACACCGTCTATCCATTCCTGTCCAGCGTCGACAACGGCTGGCTGGCGGCGGCGCTGAAGATCGTGGCCAGCGCGGAGCCACGACTGCGCGAGGAAGCGGACGCACTCCTCGAGACGATGGATTTCGGGTTCTACTACGACCCGGCGGCGAAGGCCGACGTCGGGCTCATCCGCGGCGGGTTCTGGGACGAGCCGCCGCCCGGGTGTTCGATCGTCGGCAACTACCGGGATAGGGGCCCGGATGTCTACTACACCTGCCATCACTACGGCGCCTTCAACTCCGAGCCGCGGATCGCGTCGTACATCGGGATCGCGACTGGCCAGATCCCGCCCGAGCACTACTTCGGGCCGTGGCGCACCTTCCCGGCCGACTCCTGCGACTGGTCCTGGAGCGACCACGGTGGGATTGGCGAGTGGCGAGAGTACCTCGGCGTGCAGGTCTGGGAGGGCGCGTACGACTACCGGGACATGTATGTCGTGCCCACGTGGGGCGGCTCGATGTTCGAGGCACTCATGCCGGACCTGTTCGTGCCGGAGGCGACCTGGGGAGCGGACTCTTGGGGCATCAACCACCCGCTGTTCGTCCAGGGACAGATCGAGCACGGCCTCGTCGAGGCCGATTACGGCTACTGGGGCTTCTCGCCATCGAGCAACCCGGCTGGCGGTTATCGGGAGTACGGCGTCGACATGATGGGGATGGACGAGCCCGGCTACACCTCAGACCAGGAGCGGACGTCCGTCGACCCCGGTTTCTTCACCGTGGCCGGAACCCAATGCCGGCCGCCGCAACCGCCGCCCGAGGAGTACAGGGACGGCGTGGTCACCCCGCATGCCGTCTTCCTGGCGCTGCCGTACGCCACGGATGAGGCGCTGGATAACCTGGCAAACCTGCGGGAGGACTTCGACGTATACGGCCCCGGCGGGTTCTTCGACGCGGTGGCGGTCCGCAGCGGCACGGTGGCCGAGCGGTACCTGTCATTGGACCAGGCGATGATCATGGCGGCGATCGGCAACGAGCTGCGTCACGACCTGGTCAAGCAGTACTTCGTGGACGACGAGTTCCGCGAGGCGCTGCGGCCGCTGATGGCCATGGAGTCGTTCCTGTCCCGGCCGGCCGGGGACTAACGGCGTGACGGACGCCCGATCGGACTGGGAGGCCCGTATCGGCCGCCGCAGCGGTGATGTCCGTCACGGCGAAGAGGTGAAGCTAACCCCTCCGCAACGAGTCCGCGCGTTATCCGGTCGAGGTCAGGTGACGCTTCAGTGGGACCCCGTCGAGGGTGCCGCCGGCTATCTCGTCCATGTCGCGCCGGGACCGGACGGCCCGTTCGAGCCGCTGGATCACGGTGGCAGGGACGTCCTCGCCGTCCCGCACGGGCCCTACTGCGACACGAGCGGGGTTGCCGACGACAAGCGCTGGTACACGGTGGCGGCAGTGGTCGACGTAGAAAGCATCGGCTCGTGGTCAGATCCTGTCGCGCCGACTGAGGACGTGACTGATACCGGTGCCGTGGACGTCACCGTCGATGCGGCCAGGGTCGTCGGCGACCTGAAGCGACCGTGGCGGCCGATGATCGGGTCTGAGCATCTGTCCCATCTCCTCTGTCTCGACCGCACCGGCGGCCGACCGATTGGTGCGGAGCTGCAGGCGGCGTTGCGGTCGGCTCACGACGTCCTGGGCGTACAGGCCGTGCGCGCGCACGGAATCCTCTGTGACGACCTCGGCGTCTACCGCGAGGCCGATGGGCGGGCGGTCTACGACTTCACCGGTGTCGATCGCGTATACGACATGGTGCGCGAGCTTGGGCTGCGGCCTGTCGTCGAGTTGTCGTTCATGCCCCGCGACCTCGCAGCCGACCCGACGAAGACGGTCTTCGAGTACCAGGCGATCGTGTCACCGCCGAAGGATTGGAACCGGTGGCGAGAACTGGTCCGCAGTCTCGCCGTCCACTTGGTCGGGCGGTACGGCTTGGCGGAGGTGCGCGACCACTGGTCGTTCGAGGTCTGGAACGAGCCCAACCTGGAGGTGTTCTGGGCAGGGACTCCGGAGGAGTACTTCCGGTTGTACGACCTCGCGGCCGACGCCATCCGGTCGGTTGACCCAGCTCTGCGGGTCGGCGGGCCGGCATCGGCGGCTGCCGGCTGGGTAAGCCAGACGCTGACCCACGTGAACGCGAGCGGCACGGCGCTGGATTTCGTCTCCACTCACACGTACGGCAGTCCGCCCCTCGATCTGCAACCTCTGCTGCTTCGCCACGGCCGTGCCGGAACACCGCTGTGGTGGACCGAGTGGGGAGTGAGTCCCGCGCATTTCGACTCGGCGAGCGACTCGGTCTTCGGGGCCGCGTTCTTGCTCCGCGGGATGACCTCGGCGATGGGTCGGATCGAGGCCCTCTCGTACTGGGTGATCTCCGACCACTTCGAGGAACTCGGCCGGCCGCCGGCGCTCCTTCATGGCGGATTTGGTCTGCGGACGGTAGGTAACCTGCGCAAGCCGCGGTGGTGGGCGCTCGAGTTGCTCGAGCGGCTCGGCCCGCACCGGCTCGGCGTGACGGTGACCGGCGACGGAGGAGGATCGCTCGTCGAGGCGGTCGCGGCACGCCGGGACGACGGCACGGTCGGTGTTCTCGTGTGGAACGGAACGCTTCACCAGACCAAGGCGGGCGGCGACGACGCACTCGCTCGACATCTTGTGCTGCGCGTGGCCGGCCTGGACGAGACCGTGAGCCACCTACTCCGCCATTTCCGGGTCGACGCCACACACTCCAACATCAGCAGCGTTTGGGAATCGATCGGCGGTGGGGCGGACTGGCCGAACGACGATCAATGGGACGCGCTCCGGCGCGCTGATCAGCTCGACGCGCTGCATCCTCCGCGCTCGTTCGACCCCGCGAGCGAACGTGTCGTCGACTTCGACCTTCCGATGCCGGGCATCTCGTATCTGGAGTTCTCACCGCAACCGTCGTCGACGTGAGCTCTTCGGGGCTGTGGCGGTGATCCACGTGGGTTTGGCGGGGCTGTGGCGGTGATCCACGTGGGTTTGGCGGCACTGTGGGGGTGATCCACGTGGGTTTGGCGGCGCTGTCGCGGTGATCCACGTGGGTTTTGGCGTGCCCTAACGCCTCAGGGTGCACATTGGCCGCCATCCGCATGATCGATGTTGGCCTCGCGGTGTCGTCCGGTATCCGCATGAGATCGCCATGCGGCCGGCTCCGCCGATTACGCTGCTCGAGCCAGGCCCGCCAGAAAGGCGGCCTCGATCTCAGCGAGGACGAGGGCCGGTTCCTCCCGGATCCGATGTGGCGAGACCGGCAGCACCGTCCAGCCCAGCGCCGCGTAGCGCGCCCGGCGCCGTTCGGTCGCCTCCACTCTGTCGCCGAGGCGGTGCCATTCGATCGAATCCACCTCGACGACCAACCGGGCTCGCGCCAAGCAGGCGTCGGGGTGCAGGTCCGCGCCGCCGGCATCCGGCAGCGGCTGGTTCCACACCGGCTGGTCGAGCACCGTGCTGACCGAGAGCACATCACGCAGGTCGCACTCGGAGGTGGAGCGGCAGCCGGCCAGGACGTCGCTCAACGCACGCCTGGGGAGAGCACTGTCGGCCGAATGGCCCTGCTCCAAGGTTGTGACTAGCTCGTCCGGCAACGCCAACCCGAGTTGGACGACCTCACAGAGAACCGCCCGAACGGAGCGCACGTCGTGCAATTCTCGGGAGGCATCAAGGGCGGCTCGCGCTGGCGGCGCACATGGGAAGAACCGAACGTGCCGAGGCCTCGGCAAGGTCAACGTGCGGCGGATCTTGGCGATCGGTATTGGTGCCCGTTGAACGTGTCCGGGTACCAGCAACAACAGTCGGCCGTCGGCCGGCGCATATCGCAGGCCATAAGCACGGCACGCCACTGCACCACTGACCATGGCCGCTGGACCGGCATATAGCAGAGCGGCCCGGACCAGGTGGCGTTCCTGCAAAGGACCGGTGAATGTCGCATACACGCCGGTAACCACCCGCTGCCACCTCTTGCCCTTTCCGACGGCGTGGCGCATGGCGTCGATTGAGATGCCGCACTCGAGGGCCTGACGGCGGGTGACGAGCCCGTCCTGCGCGGCGGCAAGCTGGCGGAGCTGAGCGGGTATCTGCACACTCGCAGCGTGGGCTGACGGTCGAGTTGTCGAAACTCCCAGCACCTGGACTGTGGAAAGTGGATACGAGCCACTGCCCCGGTGGATAGCGTCATGTGGCTGCAAGTAATTGGCTTGTCTGGCTCACCGCGACTACGCCGCTGCGTTCACGTGGATCACCGTGCGCGGCGGCGGTGTGACCTTGGTGGTGTCGGGGCGCCGCAGAGTTCGCGTGGATCACGGCGGCTGCGCCGTAAAGCTCGCGTGGATCACAGGCGGCTGCGCCGCAATGCTCACACGGATCATGGTGGCGGCGCCGCTGCGTTCACGTGGATCACCGTGCGCGGCGGCGGTGTGACCTTGGTGGTGTCGGGGCGCCGCAGAGTTCGCGTGGATCACGGCGGCTGCGCCGTAAAGCTCGCGTGGATCACGGCGGCTGCGCCGTAAAGCTCGTGTGGATCATGGCGGCTGCGCCGTCATGCTCACGTGGATCACAGCGGCCAGG
>CAWEGC010000005.1:0-102203 GCA_963808495.1 uncultured Actinomycetota bacterium | reverse complement strand
GACTAAGGCACCTCAGCTACCTCAGGAGCGCGGACCGCCCAAAGATCAGGCATCTGCATGATGTGCGGCGTAGCGGCTTAGAAACACCATGGAGCTATCGGATGAACGAGAGCTTCGGAGGCAGAAATGACCATCATCAACGACTACACGTTCAGGATCGCGGCTGAGCAGCGCCAGCATGATCTGTGGGCAGAGGCAGCCAGCTATCGCCTTGCCGCGTCGGCGCGAGGTGACCGTTCGATGTGGTGGCGGCGTCTTCTCCCTACCCGCGTTGCCCCCGCCGCGAAGCGGCCGGCCTCGTCGGGTGCGCCGGTGCCCAGCCAGCCGGTTCCTTGCTGAGCAGCAATGGCAGTGAATAGTCCGACGTCGGTGGCACGATAGTGCTTGTGACCCGCGCGGCCCGCCCGGAAGGCGGCCGGCGAAACGAGGCGATCGTCGGCCGTGTCGAGCAGCGAGCCCAGCTCCTCGGCGTGCTCGACGACGTCATCGCCGACGGCAGCCGGTTCGTGATCCTGGGCGGCGACGCCGGCGCCGGCAAGACCACGGTCATCGAGACGTTCCTGAACGATCTGAATGGCCGGATGAGCGATCGCAAGGCGCAAGTCATCACCGGACAGTGCGTACCGCTGGGTGGGGACGGCCTCCCGTACGCTCCGATTGTTGGCGCCCTGCACGATCTCGTGGCTCGGTACGGCCCCGATCAGATCCTCGACTGGGCAGGCGCCGGCCGCACGGCCCTCGGTGCGTTGCTGCCCGACTTGGTGGCCGCGCCGGAGGCCGTCGACTCCTTGCGACTCCAGCTGTTCGAGGCCGTCGCCATGCTGTGGGAGCGCGCCAGCGAACACGGCCCGCTGGTGGTGATCATCGAGGACATCCACTGGGCTGACGAATCGACCCGTCACCTGCTCCGCTTCCTTGCCCGGGCCTTGACCGACGCACCGATCATGATGGTGGCCAGCTACCGGGCCGACGAGCTCAACCGCCGCCATCCGCTACGCCCATTCCTGGCCGAGGTTGGCCGCCTCCCGCGGACTGTCCGGATCGACGTTCCCAGCCTCGGTCGCGAAGAAGTCGGTGACCTGCTCACGGCCCTACTCGGGCGGCGACCGAGCCACGTCGTGGTTGATCTTGTTCATCGGCGGAGTGAAGGCATCCCGTACTTCGTCGAGGAGCTGGCCGGCTCCGCGACCCGTGGCTGCATCGACATGCCGGACACCCTTCGGGACGCTCTCAACCTCCGCGTGCAGGCTCTGTCCGACCCGGCTCAGAGCATCGTTCAGCTGACTGCCGTGGCGGGCAATCGCGTCGATCACGAACTGCTGGAGGCGATCGCTGACCGACCAGCGACCGAGCTGGACTCGGCGCTGCGGGAGGCGATCGACGCTTCAGTGCTCGTGGCCGACGAGAACGGCTACAGCTTCCGGCACGCGTTACTGCAGGAGGCTGTCTACGACGACCTGCTGCCCGGCCAGCACGCGCGGCTGCACGCCCGATTTGCCGCGATCCTGGAGGAGCGGCCGGAGCTGATCACCAGCCATGGGTCGACCCAGACCGCGGCGTCGGAGATTGCCCATCACTGGGCGGCTGCGCACGAGGTGAACAAGGCGTTCTCGTGGTCGATCAAGGCAGCCACCTCCGGCCAGGCCGCTTTCCACGAAACGCTCAAGATGTACGAGCGTGCCCTGGAGTTGTGGGACCAGGTCACCGAGCCGGAGCGCATTGCGGGCGACCGTGCCTCGGTGCTGGAGGATGCCGCTCGGGCAGCAGCCGATGCTAATGAGACTGAGCGGGCCCTGTCACTGATCGGCGGCTCCCTGGCTGAGACCGACCCGACGCCGGGACCGGAACCGCTGATCCGTCGATTGATCGTGAAGAGCCGCCTGCTTTCCTCCCTGCTCAAACCGGGATCGACCGAAGTCATTGCGGAGGCGGTCGAGATCCTGCCCGACGACAGCCCGCCGGCCTTCCGGGCGAAGGTCCTGAACCAGCTTGCGACCGCCACGATGCTGGACGGGAACAGGGCGGAGTCCGTCCAGGCGGCCCGCCAGGCGATCGACGCGGCGATCGCCGGAGGCTCTGCGACCTTGGAGTCGCATGCTCGCAACATCCTGGGCAACAGCCTGGTGAGCCTCGGGCGCGAGGACGAAGGCCTTGCCGAACTTGTCGCGGCTGGACAGCTCGCCGAGGGCAACAGCCGCACGCTGCTGCGCTACGCCATCAACTATTCGGACGCGCTCGCCCTTTCCGGTCGTTATCGCTCCGCTGTCACGGAGGCCTTGGCCGGCATCGATGTCGCCCGAAGCCTCGGCTTGGAGCGCTCCTTCGGCGCCATGCTGGCCGGCAACGCCGCCGAGCCGCTGCTTGCGCTGGGCGAGTGGGACCGGGCGGGTCAGATGATCGAGCGCGCCTTGGAGCTGGACCCGCCGGCTCACCACTATGTCCATCTGCGGCTGGTGCTGGGCTGGATGGCCTTGTGGCGCGGGGACCTCGACCATGACCGAAGCGACATTGAACGAGTTCCGGCACCTGATATCCGCCGACCAGCCTGGGCCGCAATATTCGCATTACGCCATCCGGATGGACGCGGAATACGCGGTCGCTGTTGGTGATCATGAACGCGCCTGGGCAGATACCCAGCTGTTCTTCGACCACGTCCACCTCTATCCGGCGTCGGCCATCTATCCGCTGCTTCCCTCGGCCGCCACGGCGGCCCATGTCCTGGACTCAGCCGATCGTGCCGACCACCGGGTCGGCGTTGTGCGCAGCGCGCTCGCCGCCGCCGTGCCGACCGGGGTTCGGCAAGGCTGGGAGCCGGTGATCGAAGCGGCTCTGGAGGACACCGCCGACGGATGGCGCCGCGCGTGGAAGGCGTCGGTCGACGACGGGGCTCCGGCTCACCTGGCGCCGTACGCCGGGCTGCGACTGGCTCAGCATCTGGTGGTGTCTCGGGAGCGCGCCGAAGCCCGCGAGGTCCTGACCTCGGCGGCCAAGCTGGCGGCCAAGCTCGGGGCTGGTCTGCTGACTGGTCGACTGACCGCCTTGGCGCAGCGTGCGGGGCTTTCTACCGAGTCGCCCACGGACGGCAATCCGCTGGCTGGCCTAACGGCGCGTGAGCTGGAGGTCTTGCAGCTGGTGGCAGACGGAAAGTCGAACGGTGAGATCGGATCAGCGCTGTTCATCAGCACCAAGACCGCCAGCGTGCACGTGTCCAACATCTTGGCCAAACTCGGTGTGAACACCCGTGGTGAAGCGGCCGCGATAGCTCACCGTAGGGGTCTTGTGGGTGCGGTCTGAGCCTGCCGATTTCGGCTCTCGCATCAGTGAATTCGCTTTGGAGGGCGATCGGGCCGCCGCGATGGGCTCATCGTCGGGGTCTTGCCGGCTGCTGTCCGAGCCGGACATTACGGTTCTCGCATGAGTGAATTCGCATCTGAGAGCAGTCAGGCGGCCGAGGAGGAAGTCGAGCTGATCGGGGCCTCGCCCGACAGTGGCGCTGATCCCGCACTGCAAAAGGATCCCAGCGATTGGGTCAGCGGTGATGACCCGATGACCCCGGCGCAGAAGAGCTATCTCGACACCCTGGCGAGGCAGGCTGGCGAGCAGCTGCCCGCCGATCTGAGCAAGGCCGAGGCGTCGGAGCACATCGAGCGGCTGAAGTCGCAGCTCGGTTCCGGCGAGTGACCGGACAGCCAAGCATCGGGAGGCTGCGATGAGGTTCGGCTACACCCTGATGACCGAGCAGAGCGGTCCCCGGCAGCTCGTGGATTATGCCGTAGCCGCCGAGGAAGCCGGCTTCGACTTCGAGGTGTCGAGCGACCACTACTCGCCCTGGCTGATGTCCCAGGGACACGCGCCATACGCATGGACTGTGCTCGGCGCGGTGGCCCAGGCGACGTCCCGGGTGGAGCTGGCAACGTACGTCACCTGCCCGATCATCCGATATCACCCAGCGGTGGTTGCCCAGAAGGCGGCCACCTTGCAGCTGCTCTCCGAGGGCCGCTTTCTGCTCGGCCTCGGCTCGGGTGAGAACCTCAACGAGCACATCACCGGCGAAGGGTGGCCGCCGGTCGCCCAGCGCCAGGACATGCTGGTCGAGGCCGCGACCATCATCCAGGAGCTGTTCTCCGGCGAGCTGGTCACGTGGGAAGGCGACTACTTTCGAGTCGACTCCGCCCGCCTATGGGATGCGCCCGACGGCGGTGTGCCCATCGGCATCGCCGTATCCGGCGAAAAGTCGGTCAGCCGCTTCGCCCCGCTGGCTGATCATCTGATCGCGGTCGAGCCCGACGAGGAAGTGATCAAGGCGTGGGACCAGGAGAAGGGTGGCAGGAGTTCTCGCAAGATCGGGCAAATCCCTATCTGCTGGGATCCGGACGAGAAACAAGCGATCGAGCGCGCCCACCAACAATTTCGGTGGTTCGGCGGCGGCTGGGCGGTGAACGCGGACCTGCCGACTCCGGCCGGATTCGAAGGAGCGAGTCAGTTCGTTCGACCGGAAGACATAGCCGAGCAGATTCCGTGCGGCCCTGACCTGGACAAGATCGTGGAAGCCGCGCAGCCGTTCCAGCAGGCTGGATTCACCGATCTCGCCCTCGTTCAAGTGGGCGACGAAGGCCAGGCGGCGTTCCTCGAGCAGGCAGCGAAGCGGCTGCTGGAAAAGCTTCGCGCCGCTGCCGGGTGATCGGTCGGACTAGGCTGGAGCGGTGAACTGGAGATTAGGTCTGGCCGCCCTCGGTGGCATGGTCGGCGGCATCCTCTGGGCTGCTCGCCGCAAGCGGCAGCTGACCGCATCTGATTCGGCGCTGTGGGCTGAGGCGACCGATCCGGTCGCGCGTTTCGGCGACGGCTGATCGGCAAGTCATCGGCTAGTCAAAGGGACACGCCACGCGCCGTTCAGGCTTTTGCTGATCGGTCGGCAACGCCTTATCGTGAAGGGGCCTTGCGCCGACTTCCACCTCGGGGGACTAGATGATGATGATATCCGATCAATCGTCCGGCTACTGTCGGTGGCGCTGCTGAGCTTGGCCCTCAGCGGCTTGCTGGTGAGTGCGGCTCATGCCAAGCCGGCGAAGCCGTTCCCCGATAACTTCGACCTTCCGGTCGGATTCCTGCCCGAGGGCATCGCGATCGCTCCCGGTGGTACCGCGTACTTCGGCTCTCGAGCGGACGGCGATATCTACGCTGTGAAGCTTCGTACCGGCGAAGGCTCCCTGATCAGTAACGACGCCCGCGAGCGTCTGGACTTCCGGCGGTGGGACTCAAGATCGACAACCAGGGTCGGCTCTTCATCGCCGGCGGAGCTACGGGTACCGGACGGGTCATCGACGTCCGCACTGGCGAACTTCTGGAAATCTACACTTTCTCGGGTCTGCCGAGTTTCATCAACGACGTCGTGCTCACGCGTGACTACGCCTGGTTCACCGACTCGCAGTCGGCTCAGCTGTATGGGGTCCCACTCGGTCCCGGAGGTGAGCCCGGCGATCCGGACGATGTTGTGACGTTGGAATTTAGCGGCGAATGGGACCAGGAGGCCGGCTTCAACGCGAATGGCATCGCCGTCACGCCTGATCAAAAGGCTCTTCTCGTCGTTCAGACCGCCACCGGGTTCTTGTTCCGGGTGGATCCGGTGACCGGTGTCGACGACGCGCGTCGACCTTGGCAGCACCCTGCTCACCAATGGTGATGGACTACTTGTGGTTGGTACGACCTTGTACGTCGTTCAGAACCAGCTGAATCAGGTTGCGGTGATCAAGCTCGATCCTGCCGGCACCAGTGGCGTGCTCGTCGATACGCTGACCAGTCCGGCGTCCGGTGAGCGAATACGGGATTCGATGTCCCGACGACCGTCGCTCGGTTCGGCAACAGCCTGTATCTGCCCAACGCGCGCTTCGACGACCCCGCAGCTCCCCACCACCGAGTTTTGGGTCACGCGCATCGACCGCCGTTGAGCTATACCGTCGCGGTATGACCCTGGTCCTCGAGCGGCTGCAGGAAGCCCAGAACGCCCACGACGCTGAACAGCTCGCGGCCCTGTTCACTGACGACTACCAGAGCGTTCAGCCGGCGCATCCCAACCGGGGTTTCGGCGGCAGCGACCAGGTGTTGGCCAACTGGTCGAGCATCTTCGACAGCATTCCGGACTTCAATGCCGAGCTCCTCGCCTGGGCCGTGGACGGCGACAAGGAGTGGTCGGAGTGGCACTGGCACGGGCCGCGTACCGACGGCTCGGTGCTGTGCCAGCGAGGAGTGATCATCGTCAACGTACGGAACAACATGATCGCGGCGGCCCGTCTCTATATGGAACCCACTGAGGTCGACGGTGGAGACATCGAGACAGCTGTGCAAGAGATGACCGGCGGAGCCGGCTGACTGATCCTGGCCGATACGCACCAGCGCCCGCGTACCGACTCAACGGTCCCAACGCGCGAGTCCACCGGGCCGGCGCGCAAACCCCCGCAATCTCCTCGTGAGGCTCCCAACCACCTGCCCGCACCGACATCCGACTTTGAGCCCCGCCCCACACTTTGAGCCCGTAGGATGGGCTCGACGAGTGCTGATGGGGCTCGAAGTGCGGTGGACGCGTCCGGCAATCTCCTTGTGTGCTCCCAACCCACACCACCGACGCGCCGACATCCGACTTTGAGCCCCGGCCTCACACTTTGAGCCCGTAGGAAGGGGCTCGACGAGTGCCGATGGGGCTCGAAGTGCGGTAGGACGCTGTCCGGCAATCTCCGTCGCGATGCTCCGCAACCCACACCCACCCTACGCGCGCCGACATCCGACTTTGAGCCCCGCCCTCACACTTTGAGCCCGTAGGAAGGGGCTCGACGAGTGCCGATGGGGCTCAAAGTGCGGTAGGACGCCGCCCGCCGAAGCGCTTCGACATGATCCCGGCCAGGCATCGACGGTACGGAGATGATCCTCGGCCCGGCGTCACAGAATTCGGCCGAGCTTGGTTCGTGCCGCCAGCAACCAGCCCAACCCGAACGAGGCCAGCACGGCGAGACCACCGACCAGCAGGGCCTTCGCCGTCGCCGGTAGCGGCAGCGGCCGCGCGGCAATGGCAAGAGTGAGGAGCACGGGGACCTGCAGGATGTAGGCGGCGTACGCACCTCGTGCGGTTCCGGCCGACAGGGGCGATGTCGAGGTCAGCGTCCGTTGAGCCACCGCGACGAGCAGGACGGAGCCGGCCACCACGAGGGTTGCCTCGGCCATGGCCAGCACCAGAGCTTGCCAGTGCCACCCGCCCAGGAAGGGCCCGCCTTCGCGGGAGAAGTCTTTGACACCGGCGCCCCAGGCGACGGCTTCAGCCACCACCAGCGTGATAGCGACGGTGATCCCGCATCGGCGGGCAATGTAGCTGGGCACCTGCCTGGCCCAACCATGGCTGCTCAGCAGCGCACCGAGACAGAACATTCCGACGCATTGCGGCAACTGCCACACATGCAAGTCGAAGATCTGCTGACTGCGCGCCGGTGCCCACAGCCGGATGACGAACGAGGTGGCGGCAATGCCCGCAGCGACGGCGATGAGATGCGTGCCACCGATGGTCGACGGCTGGAAGCGGCGACCCCATCCCAGCCAGTTCCACAGTGCATAGCCGATCGAGACGTACATCAAGATCTGCACAAACCACAGCGGCCCCGAGTCCAAGAAGGGCTGGCGTCCCCGGAACGCCTCCCAGAACGACAGGTCGTAGCCCGCGGATCGGTACGCCAGCCACATGAAGAAGGGCCAGATCAACAGCATGAAGATCAGCCAGGGGACGCCCAGCCGAACGATTCGGGTCTGTACAAAATGCGATCGTCCGTGGTGCGACAGCTCCACGGGAGCGAATAGGCCGGCGAGGAAGAAGAACGTGCCGATCACGAAGAGGGCGGTTGGGCCCAGAACCACGGTCAGTGCGTATTCGACAGACGGCGGAAGTGTTGTCTCGTTGACCTCGTCGTAGGGCCAGCCGCCGATCGCGGTGTAGCCCACAACGGCATGGTTGGCGATGATCCAGGCCACGAGGAGCGACTTCAGGTTGTCGATCGCCACGATCCGCGGCGATCGGTGCCGTTGCTGTCCACGGGTTGCAGCGGAAGCGGGCTTCCCCTGATGGAACCGCCGAGGTTTCAGCATGTCTCTGGCACCAGCGTGCCGGGCTCAGCGTCGTCGGAGGCTGGCTCATCAGCTCGTCGACGAAGCAGTCCAGTCGACGACACAGTCACGTCCCCATGCGCGTAATCGCTCCCGCCTACCCCCAAAATGCATACTACGGTCGCGCGGGATGCCGCGTAACCCCGACCAGAGGCACACTTACCCCTAAGAAACCCTAGGCGTAAGTCGACGCCGAGGCCACCAGGTTGGGTGGCTGTCTGCGCGAAAGCCGGGCAGGATCCTCAGTCTCGTCCGGGCGGTCACGCATCACGAGCTGCCTACAAGTGCGGAAAGAACGACGTCAGACCGGGTACGGATGCGCCTGATTCATGAGCCCGCCCAGCGTGCCGGCGGTCGGCCGGACCGCCGTAGTGTCGGACAAGCTTGGGTTACCAAGCCGTGGGGATGCCAAGCCAGGATGCCGAGGTGCGTGTGATGGAGGAGTTCGACGTGGTCGTGGTCGGTGGCGGCCCAGCCGGTGAAGTGATCGCCGGCCGCTGCGCCGACGCTGGACTTCGGGTCGCGCTGGTGGAGCGGGAGCTGGTCGGCGGCGAGTGCACGTACTGGGCCTGCATTCCCAGCAAGACGCTGATCAGACCTGGTGATGTGATCGCCGCAGCTCGGCGCGTGCCAGGTGCGAGAGAGGCGGTGACCGGCCGGATCGACGTCGAGGCGGCCCTGGCCCACCGTGACTACATGACCAGCAACTGGCATGACGAGGGCCAACTGCCCTGGCTGGACGAGCACAAGATCACGTTGGTGCGCGGGTCCGGGCGAATCGATGGGGAGAGAAGAGTCGTGGTCGAGACTCCCGACAACGGCATCCGGCGGCTCAGCGCCGTGCAGGCGGTGGTGTTGGCGACCGGAACGAGCGCCGCGCTGCCGCCCATCGAGGGCCTGGCCGAGGCACGACCATGGACCAACCGGGACATCACCGGCGCCAAGGAGCTGCCGAGGCGACTTGTGGTCATTGGAGGCGGCCCGGTCGGGGTCGAGATGGCGCAGGGATTTCGCCGTCTTGGCTGCGAGGAGGTCACGGTCCTGGAGCGGCTCCCGCGACTACTTGCCCGGGAGGAGCCGTTCGCCGCCGATGAGGTGCGCGCGGCCCTGGAGGCGGAGGGCATCACCGTCGTGAGCGACGCGGCTGTGCAGCGGGTATGGCGGGAGGGCACCGACGGCCCGGTGACGGCGGAGGCGGCCAGTGGCACCTATGTCGGTGACGAGCTGCTGGTCGCGGCTGGCCGGCTGCCGGCGACGACGGAACTCGGTCTGGAAACGGTGGGTCTGACGCCAGGCGAGCCGGTGCCGGTTGATGACCAGCTGCGGGCGGTCGGCGTACCGGGTGAGTGGTTGTACGCGGTGGGCGACTGCAATGGCCGGGCGCTTCTCACCCACATGGGCAAGTACCAGGCGCGGATTGCCGCGGACGTCATTCTGGGCAAGGAAATCGTGGACCGGGCCAGCTTCAACATCGTGCCGCGGGTCACTTTCACCGATCCGCAGGTGTGCGCGGTGGGCTTGACGGAAGATCAGGCGCGCGAGCGCGCGATGAATGTGCGGGTGGTGACCTATCAAACGGGAGCGGTGGCCGGCGCGTACGTGTCAGGCACCGGCGTAGCCGGCACCAGCAAGCTGGTCATCGACGAAAGTCGCGGTGTGATCGTCGGCGCGACGTTCACCGGACCGGGCGTGCAGGAGTTGCTGCATTCCGCGACGGTCGCCATCGCCGGGGCGGTTCCTCTCGACATGCTGGCCCATGCCGTGCCCACGTTCCCGACGATCAGCGAGGTGTGGTTACGCCTGCTCGAGGAATACGGGCTTTAAGCCACCAAGCATCCGACTGTCGACAGAAGACCATCGGCTCCGGAGAGCCCCTCTGAAGTCGCCGATCTCAGCGGTATCAGTTAGGGGCCTTTCCGGCGGCCCGTCGCTTCGAGCGCGCAAGGTTTCGCGCTTCTCGCGCCTTGTGCAGCTCGATGTCGGCTTCTGGAGCGTCGAATAAGCGGAAGAGACGGATCGGTGCTGTGGCGGAAGAGCCGATGACTGCCGCGATCGACCCCATCTCGTCGCCGGATTCCAATCTCCCGCCGGTTATGTGAACTCCGAGTGCATAATCAGGCTCCCTGTCGGCGGCGTCAGTGGTCGTTGGCTGGCGTGCCTCGCGTACTGCTTCCATAGCGAGCAGGTGCGGAAAGTTGTACTTTCCGCCGCCGACTTGGGACGACACCAGGACTGTCGGGGCAGCGACGCGCTCGAGTAGCTCGATGTTGACTCCGTGCTTGGAGCCGTGGTGCGACAGCTTCATGAGGTCGGCCTTCAGATAGTCACCGCCAGTCGCGGACCGTAGCTCCCGAGCCAAGACCGGGTTGTACTCCTGTTCGAGATTGGGAAAGTCGACTGTCGCCTGCGCCCAAGAGGTGAACTGAGCGTCCGCGCCGAGCAATAGTCGACGCGTCTTCCGCCTGACCAGGCGACGATTGATGCGTCCGCGGTTGTTCGGGTCAGGCTCGCCTTGAACCTTGGTCGCCGGATACTCCACCATCAGCGTGATTGAGGCGTCGTTGACGTTGACGCCGTAAGTATCGAACCGGTTCTTCAGACCAACGCCGGGTCCCACGACCGTGAATCGGACCGGGCCGAGGAAAAGGCTGGTTCCAGAAGTGGGTTGCCCCCAGCGGATATCGCTGCGCCCCTCCAGTTGTCTCATGAGGTTATGGAAGGACGGACTTGGATAGAAGTATCCGGGCTCCCACAGCTGGTCGATGAATCCTTCGTCCGTAAAACGTTCCAGCAGTTCTGTCATCCCACCGATGTGATCGTGGTGCGGGTGACTTGCCACGAGGAGGCGTACTTGTCCGGGGGTGCCCGGCGGCGCGATCAACTCGGCGTCATATAGCGCGTCCAGCAAGTGGGGGAGCTTGCGCCGGGTGGCGATATCCACGATGGCGAGCGGCCGGTGCCCACGTTTGTCAGCTGGAAGCATGATGAGCTGACTGTCGCCGTCACCCACGTTGAGCAGCATGTAGACCAGCGCTTGTGGGTCAGCACGCAGCGCCTCGACGAAGCTTCCCGGCACTTCCGTCGCTGGTGCCAGTGAGTCGTCCGGAACCGGACTGATGATTGGCAAGGAGGAGCTCAGGGGCGGTGATGTCATTGCTGCGCCCGAGACGGGGGTGCTGCGATTTTCAGCCTCTTCGCTGTCAGTCGAGCCCGGTGGGTAGCTGCCTCGGAGAGCAACCGGCGGTCAAGATCGCTCGCGGCCGGCGTCGTCAAAGCGGGCACAGCGGCGCCTTGATAAGCAAGCTTTGCTGCCTCCCGCGCGTCGGCGGAGATGTCGTAGACCTCCCCGTCGAACAGCTGTCGCACATCCGCGACCAGGCTGGACGCTTCCCAGCCGGGCCCAAGGTGGCTGGCTGCGTAGACGTCACCAAGGCGAGGCAGGCGCTGTAGCCGACTTGGTCGATAAAGCTGGTATCGCAGGAGATCTCGCGTCGTCACCGCCGTCTTGTAGTCCGATTCCTTTTCCGCAGGCCAAAAAACCCGGCCTTTGTCGTCAGCCTCGGGCCACGGCCACGCCATCAGCACTATCAGTCTGTCGACGGACTCCTCCACCACCACGTAGGCGAAATCACCCAAGTCCTCACCGGCTTGCGTCGCTGCCTGCAACGCCTCGGGACGCCAAAGAACCATCTGCACCGGACCTACGCGTCGCCTGAGATCGGGCTCTCGGGGTACGGCAAATGTCCAGGTGCTGCGCCGGGCAATACATATGCCCGCAGTCCAGCATCACATATCACGTAACCCCAGTTGACCAGCCGCTCCTGCAGGGTTTCATCCATTGCGTCGAGCCGCGTTCGTGTCACCGCAAGTTCCATTGTGAGAGCTGGATCTGCTGGCAGAGGATCGGGCAGTGGATAGTCGGCAGTGTGGCTACGTATCCCGACATACATTCCGCTACGCTGTTTGTTCTTGAAGGAATCAATGACCTGACGCTTGCGAAGCGACCGGACCTGATTGTCGATCACCTTCAATACTCGCAACGATTGCCGGACCCAGTCCCATGCCGGATCAGCATCGGCTGCAATGTGGCTACCCGCGTCGCTCACCAAAATTGTCGAATACCGCTTCCATGCGGTCTCGAGGCCAAGATTGTCGTACACGCCACCGTCGCTCAGCCGGATCTCGTTCCGGAACTCGTCCCCGGTAAGATCGTTCCCCTCCTCGGTGATCCAGTCCTCGTGCTCCAGGTCGACCGTGCAAGGAGTAAGCACGGGCGGGAACGCCGACGACGCCGCTACGGCGACCGCAAGCGGCAGGTCAGGTTTGTTGATACGACCCACCCGGTAGTCGGCTAGATACGGTTTACTGAACCGCATCAGCACACCGGACTCTAAATTGGTTGCGTTAATCACAAATCTCGGCTGGTCGGGCAAATCCTGCAGTGTCGTCTTGGCGAAGAGATGCTTTCGATAGGCTTTTACGACCCTGTCTGAAATCGAGACGAATGGTAGCCCAGCCCCCACCAGCACGGCTGACAGATCGACGCTCGTCCCAGCCATCGCGCGGAGGGGTTCCACAACTCGAGAATCGAACTTTTTCGCAACCCCCGCTCCATCGAACGCTAACTGCGCCCAATTCATTGCGAGCACTCCAGCTGTAATCGATCCGCCGGACACGCTGGAGATCCGGGAGAGCGTGGGCAGCACCGCGGCCTCATTCAGACGCCACAGGACGCCCAGATGAAACATCATCGCCCGGTAGCCACCACCAGACAGACACAACGCGATACCCTGCTCCGGCTCCCTCTCAGTCTCACCGCGAATATGTCGGACCGGGTCATTTGTCGCGTGAAACTCGCGGTCGGCTGCCAATTCTGCTCGCATTTGGCCGGGCACCTATGCGCCACCTTCGAAGCTTGTATCGCCTGTTCGCGTTCTCGGACAGGTCAGCTGTGATGATTATGCCGCCTGGTATGCGGCTCTGAGAAGGGCCTCGCGGTTGAATATCAGAGGCGTACGTTACCAAGGACTCGCAGGCTGACAAGCTGCGGGAAAATGCCGCAGGGCTGAAGCGACCCAACGGGTGGACTTTGCGGACGTTCGATTCACCCGCGAGATGGACCCGCCCAACGAAAGCGTGGCGCTCGCACGGCTGCATCGTCCCAGCTTCGGCGATGAGCGCTGATGCCCACAGTCCGCGGACCGGGATCCACCCGCTACGAGTACCGGCAGGATGACGACGCAGGCGCTGCCTTCCGCAGGATCAGTGATGCCGCAGGTTGGACGTTCCCGGGCGAATGCAGTCGCTTTGGCCGATGAGTGTTGACCTCATTCGAGGTCGTAGGAGGAGAACTGCCATCTGACCGAAACCATTAGGAGGGACATCATGAAGCTCACCGTGAACACTTTTCTCAGCGTCGACGGCGTTTTGCAGGGCCCGGGAGGTCCCGGCGAGGACACCAGCGGCGGCTTCGATAGGGGCGGCTGGCTCGTTCCGTACGCCGATGACGACATGGGCGCGATCGTCACGACCTGGTTCGAGAAGGCGGACGCCTTCCTCTTGGGCCGGCGGACGTACGAGATCTTCGCGGGCTATTGGCCGAATGTCACCGACCCCGATGACATCGTCGCCACCAAGCTGAACACCCTTCCGAAGTACGTGCCGAGCAGCACGCTCGAGCACCGGGTCCTGGGAGAACACGACGGTGCTGTCGGGGGATCTGGCCGATCGGGTCGGCGAACTCAAGGCCAGAGACGGTGGTGAGCTGCAGGTGCACGGCAGTGGCGCACTGGCCCGCTCACTCTACGAGGCCGGGCTGATCGATGAGCTGCGGCTGCTCGTCTTCCCGGTCTGTGTGGGCACCGGCAAGCGTCTGTTCGGCGACAGCGAGCCGCCGTCGGGTTTCACGCTGGTCGATTCGAGGACGACCGCAGCCGGTGCTGTCTACTCGGTCCTAACCCCAACGCCCTTCCAAACTGGCGAGTTCGGCATCGACGACGGGAGCGAGAAGCAGCAGTAGCGGCCCGCTCCGGCTCACGTCTCGACAGCTGACGTATCGCCGAAGTCCATGGCGCAATCACGCACTGGCATCTGCCATGGCGGTCGGCGCCATCGTCGGATCACCACCCTCGGCGGCTTCAGGGGCACTCCGTTCGATGACGAGTGTCCCGCTCTCTGAAGCAGAAGACGGGCCGACGGCGCTGCGAGCCGACCGACGACATGTCCGTGTCGTGAATGCGCTCGCGCCACGTCAGACACTCGTGATCTTCACCGTGTCCACCCTGCTCGCTGGTTGCGGGGCGACGAGCGACCGACGGCCCGACGCAGCTGCCGGACGATTCCGTCTCGTCAACCTCATCGGCCGAGCCACCGCGAATTGTCGACGAGCAAGCAGATCAGAGAACGCGCTTGTGGGACGTGACGGTCGACTCTCCCGCCGTGGGGCGCGACGTGACGGTGAGGATGCTCCTGCCGAGCAGGTTCGAGACCGCAAAAAGCCAGCGGTGGCCGGTGCTGTACCTGTTGCACGGCTGCTGTGACAGCTACGAAGCCTGGACTCGTTCCACCGACATCGAGAAACGAACGCGAAACCTCGATCTCCTCGTCGTCATGCCTGACGGCGGCGCGGCCGGCTTCTATTCAAACTGGCGCTCTGGACCGGCCTGGGAAACCTTTCATCTCACGGAGCTCGGTTCGCTGCTGACTCGAGAAGTACCGGGCCAGCGATCAAGCGAGCTATCGCCGGCCTTTCCATGGGCGGGCTCGGTGCGCTCACGTTACGCGGCACGCAACCCAGGGATGTTCAAGGTGGCAGCATTCCTTCAGCGGCATCGTGCACACTCGGCTGTCGGATGATCATGCTCAGGGCTATCTGAACTTGGTCGCGTCGCAAGGCGAAGATCCGCGGGCGCTGTGGGGTGATCCGGATAGCGACGAGGAGATCTGGAAGGCCCACAACCCGTACGACCTCGCGCCGCTCTTGACCGGCACCGCGCTCTTTGTGTCAGCTGGCAACGGGCAGCCAGGACCGCTCGACCGCGACCAGACCAGCAACGACGAGATCGAAATCTCGATCGGTCAAGAGAACGAGGTATTCGTCAAGCGACTCCGTGAGCTCGGGCTCGATGCTCAGGTGGAGCTCTATGGGGCCGGTACGCATAACTGGGTCTATTGGCAACGTGAACTAGACCACGCCTGGCCTTTGATCGCTCAAAGGGCTCAGCCTGACATGATCGTGGCGCGACTTGAATGGACGGTTCGCAGGGCTCGTCGTGCCAATGCCTCCCGTCTCCCGAGGCCAGTCTCCCCTCGAAACTGGAACTCCCCGCAACGGTGCACGCTGCTGTGCGAAGCGAAGGACGGGCTGAGATGGTGCGCGCGGCGAACTCTGCGGGCGGCGACCAATCACGGATCGGAGTGCTGGGCTACGCCGTCCTGGGCCTGCTGGCCGTCGAGCCGCGGACCGGCTACCAGCTCGCGCAGCGCATGCGCGCCCCTATCGGCTACATGTGGACCTCGACCCACAGCCAGATCTACCCGGAGCTGGCCAAGCTGCACGCCAGCGGGCTTGTGCGAGCCACGGTCATCCCGGGGCGGGGGCCACGGGACACCAAGCAGTACACGATCACGGCGGCGGGGCGCCAGGCCTTGCGGACCTGGGTGGACTCGCCGCTGACCGAGCTGGCTCGATCCGAGTTGATGCTTCGCGTCCGTTCCCTGTGGCTGGTGTCTCCGGAGCG
Organism: uncultured Actinomycetota bacterium; assembly: GCA_963808495.1. Taxonomy (GTDB): domain Bacteria; phylum Actinomycetota; class Actinomycetes; order Propionibacteriales; family Propionibacteriaceae; genus Microlunatus. Next base: position 86,322 of record CAWEGC010000005.1, on the reverse strand, counting down.
GGCCAGAGCGTTCATCGTCGAGCAACGAACGCGTTACCAGGAACGACTCAAGCGCTACACCGAGGAGGAGCTGGCCTTCGCGCCGTTGGCCGCCGACCTCTTCGATCCCACGACGCCCGCTTCTGCGGCATACGCCACGCTGCACTTCGGGATCGGGCGAGTCCGGCACACCATCGAGTGGTGTGACTGGATGCTGGCGAGACTCGATGAGCATGTGAGCTCCGCCGAGCCCGCCGAGGCCGATTCCGCCGCGCCGGAGCCTCAGGGATGATTAACTCACCTGATCCGGTGCCGGGCCCGCCCTTACGCCGACATCGTGAAGACACCGGCCCGGGCGGCGGCTGCGGTGACACGGGCGGCGAGGTCGGCCGCCTCGGGCGTGAGCGGTTCACCGAGGATGAGAAGCCGGTAATACAGCGGTGCTCCAACATGTCGTATCACCTCGTCAGCGGCCGTACCCGCCGGCAACTGGCCGCGCTCGATCGCGCGGTGAACCATCGGCATGACCAACGCTGAGCGGGTCAGCCAGAACCGGTGTCGTAGATCCTGGACCTGCGGACTGTTGCCTGCGCTGCCGAACACGGCAAGGACGAGCGCGCCACTGACTGGACCGGTCAGAGTGGCCAGAATCGATCGGGCCCACAGGCGCAGGTCCTCCTCGATGTCACCGCTGTCCGGCACCTTCGCCTCAGCAGCGGCAAAGGCCTCCACCGCGTCGACGATCAAGGCGTCCCGCCCACCCCATCGCCGGTAGAGCGTCGTCTTGTTCACCCCGGCCCGCGCCGCGACGCCCTCGACAGTCAGACCGGCGTACCCGTGGTCGATCAACTCGGCCACAGTCGCCTCCAGGACGGTGGCGCGGACCCGTGCGGTACGTCCGCCGGGCCGAGCTGACGCGGTGTCAAGCATCAATGACGTCAACTGCCCGCCCGCCAGCTCAGTTGGCAGACGACCGCTCGATGGTCGGAGGGATAGATGCCATCGACGGCAGCACCCGCCAGGTAGACCGACTCGACCGAAACCCGCTGGGCCCATTGACCGGGCCGGTAGAAGATGTGGTCGATCCGCTGGTCGATCAGCTCCTTCGCTTCGACCGGCGCTGACGGGTGGCTGGACGGAAGAGTGACTGCCGCCGCCTCGCCGGACCCAGCACTCCAGGCGTCCGTCAACACATCACATAGAGGGCGCAGCACGGGACTTGTCGGCGCGGCGTTGAGGTCGCCCGCCACGATGATCGGCAGCGGCCCGTCCAACGCTGGATCGGTGGCGAGATCGGCCAGCGCATGTCCTTGAGCCATCCGATCGTCGTTATAGGCGGGCTCGTACTCCAAGCAGGCCACCACGACGGAGAGCAGGCCGTCGGGATGCTGAAGCCTGGCGACTATGGCCACGGGAGAGAAGCGACGATGCCGCGCCGGCATCTCGACCCGCTCCACACTCGCGATCGGCCACCGGCTCAACAAGCCGAGCCCCAGGGTGAGTTCCTCGTCTCCGTCCCTCGGCACGTCGGAAACCGGAGGATAGGACGGTTCCGCGAACGTGGCGTGGAGCTCGAGCTGCTCGGCGAACTCGTGAGCCTGGGTGGTCTGGGCACTTCCCCAGACCTCCTGCAGAGCGACCACATCGGCGTCGACCTCGCGCAGGGTCCGGAGCAGGGCTGGTTGCCGATCCTGCCAATGCGGCCCGAATCGCCACCAGATGTTCCAGGTCAAGACCTTCACCCGTGCCGCCACGTCATCCATTCCGCTCCTTCCCTTCCCGACCGTCACGGCGGCGATCGCACCGCGGACCGTCTCGCCCGAGCGCGGGCCGTCACGGCGGCTACCGCGCGCCGACCGTCTCGCCCGAGCGCGGATTCGCTGCCGATTCCTCCATCCGCTGCCGAATATTCGCGAGCGTGTGAAAGATTCAGCAGCGGCTCGACGGCGGACCCACCGTTAATGCAACATTAGTGGCGTTAGCGCGCTGGCGGCAAGGCGGAAGGAGAGGATCGGAATGGTTGACGGCTCGGCTGGTGGCACGCAGTCCGGCATTCTCCGGGTCGCCACCCTCAACCTGCTCTCGCCCGATCACGCCGACTGGAACCGACGCCGAGACGTGCTGCGATCCGGCTTGCAGGACCTGCGCCCTGATGTGATCGCGCTACAGGAAACGGTGTGGGGCACTGGATACGACCAGGCAGCGGACCTGCTGGGCGGCGACTATCACGTGGTGCGGCATTCGGCGCGCTCTGCCGACGGCGTTGGGGCGGCATTGGGCAGCGAGTCCTGATTCGGTGCGGAGTGCATGGGCCTTCCCTGGAAGTCCTCGACTGCCGACGAACCTTCGACCAGGACGTGAACGGCATCTGGGCCAGCGACCACTTCGGTGTCGTGGCGGACCTTTCGGTGCCGGTCTACTCGCCAGGGGCTTGGAGTGGGTGATCGGCTGCCACAGGCGCCCTGGCCCGGGGACCCGGTAGCACCCGACGGTTTGAGCCGCCCTGAAAATCGACCGGGCGTGTACCGCTGTCAGCCGGTTTCCGGGTGAAATCAACACAACGAGCGGTCAGTTTTCAGGGTCACACGGCATCAGCCACGGCTCGAACCTCAGCCACGAAGAGCTCAGGTTGTTCCCAGGCACCGAAATGTCCGCCACGTTCTGGTTCGCCCCAATGGACGAGATGAGAGAAGCGACGCTCGGCCCAGTGTCGGAACGGCCGCGGCACCTCGCGAGGAAAGACCGTACAGCCGGTCGGGACCGCGATCGTCTCACTCGTGGATTGGGTGAACCACGTTGTGACCTCGGCGATGCTCTCCCAATACAGCCGAGCGGCTGAGGCTCCCGCGCGCGTGAACCAGTAGAGAGTGATGTTGTCCAGGACCTGATTGCGAGTGAGGACATCCCACAACGAGCCACCGTGATCTGACCACAACCAGATCTTCTCCAAGATCCACGCACACAGCCCTACCGGTGAATCCACCAGGGAATATCCGATGGTCTGCGGCCGAGTCGCCTGGACAGCGGAGTAGCCCGATCCGGTACGAGTGCGCTCGCGAAGGTCGGCCAGCGCACCCCGCTCCGGTTCGGACAACTGGTTGGCGGGGAGAGGCGGCGCAGGCACCAGCGGCGGGACGAGATGAAGCCCCAGCAGCCGCTCGGGATGCTGCAGCGCCAGACAGGTGGAGATGCTGGTCCCCCAGTCGCTGCCTTGGGCGATGAACCGCTGATATCCGAGCCGGCTCATCAGTTCGGCCCACACATCGGCGATGCGATGGATGTCCCAACCTGGTTCGGCAGGCGCGCCGCTGAACCCGTATCCCGGCAACGAAGGAACGACCACATCGAAGCCACGGCTGGCGTCATCCCCGAATCGCACCGGGTCAGACAGTCGCTGCATGCTGTGCTCGAACTCGAAGAACGAGCCGGGCCAGCCATGAGTCATGATCAACGGCGTCGCGTCCGGAACAGGAGAGCGCAGGTGGAAGAAGTGGATGGACAGCCCGTCGACCTTGGTCGTGAACTGTGGCAGCCGGTTGAGCCGTTGTTCCGTTGCCGCCCAGTCGTACGACGTCTGCCCAGTAGCCGCAGACCTCCCGGAGCACGTCAAGCGGGACTCCTTGCGACCAATCTGAAACCGTCTCCGGCTCTGGCCATCGGCTCTCTGCCAGCCGCCGTCGCAGCTCCACCACCTCGGCATGAGGCACGGCGATACGGAACGGGTCGACAGCGCTCACGTCATCGCTCAGAGACAGCCAACCGCCCCGCGAGCACCACATAGGAGCCGGCGAAGATCCGCCGCATCCAGACCACAGTCCGTGGTCGACCGAGCACGAGCGATCGGACTCGAGCGGCGAACGCGCCATAACCGGCAAAGACCAGCAAGGTCACCACCATGAAGACCGAGCCGAGGCCCAGCATGCGGAGCACAGCGTTGGGCTCATCGGGGTGGACGAACTGGGGGAGGAAGGCGAAGAAGAAGATCGTCAGCTTGGGATTGAGCAAGTTGATCAACACCGCCTTGACGATGACCGACCAGACGGGCACCGGCGTCTCGATCCCAGGAACCTCGTCGATCACCATGTGACTGTCATCGCGGTACGCCTTCCAGGCCAGGAAGAACAGATACGCCACGCCGACGTACTTCAATGTCTGAAAGGCCAGCGAACTTGCATACAACAAGGCGGCGAGCCCGGTGATCGCGGCCACCAGGTGCGGGATGATTCCGAGCGTGCAGCCCAACGCCGCGATCAGGCTTGCTCGGCGACCTCGGGAAATGGCCGCCGCCACGGTGTAGAGCACTCCGGGCCCCGGCGTCACCACGATCACCAAGGTCGTCAACAAGAACGCAACACCCACGACAGTCCTTTTCGTTCGTCAGTTGTCGTGAGCATACGAGAGCGTCTGTGCGCCGGGAGACCGCGACGCGCATCACCGCGGCGGTTCTCGTTGTCTCGTCGCTGTCGCGTCCGTGCCCTTCCCCGTGCACTTCCAAGGGCGAAAGACTCACCCTGATGCTTCATTGGCTCTGCGGGCTGCGAATGACCTTCAATGCGCGGCAGTGGTGATCGCCTTCCGCCTCCGGGCTGCGTCCTGGGAAGATCAGATCACCGACTAAACGGGCAGGGGCCATGGAACGTGACGGCATCAACCGACCAGGCACTAAGTACGCGATACCGCTCATCGGAGCGCTGTTGCTGCTCGCTGCGTGTGCTGCTGGGCCGAACGAACTGGCAGGCACCGACCCCGAAGCGGCCGGCTTCTGGTTGGGTTTCTGGCAAGGGTTGATCAGCCCGATCACGTTTGTGGTGTCCTTGTTCAACCCAGACGTGAACATCTACGAGGTCAACAACAACGGCAACTGGTACGACTTCGGATTCATGCTTGGTGTGGCCAGCGCCTTCAGCAGCGGCGGTCGAGCAAGCGGCGCGGCGCCAAGAATGCGGCGCAAGCGTGCCAGCAAATAGGGACTGGCTCAGAGAACCAGGTGCGAGCAATGTATAAGCGTTGGAGAATTCGCCGATGCGAGGGGAGCTGGTGGTGACGGCAGCAGAAGATCCGCCCAGTCCTCCGCGCCGTGGAGCGCAGTCTCCTCGTCGCCCGGTGGACTTCTGGTTGCGGCTACTCGACACGTTGATCAACGAGCACTTCGGCAAGGCGCTGGACGAGCATGGGATCACGCGCCGGCAATGGGAGGTCATGAACCTCCTCAGCAGGGGGCCGGCCTCGCACGATGATCTCGCCGAGGCACTGGCGCGGATTCATCGTGAGGTCCAGCCGGTGACCTTGACTGATGAGCTGTCCGAGCTTGAAGACAGCGGCTGGCTGCTGCGGCGGGAGCAGGAATACGAGTTGACCGAGCTCGGCCAGACGTCTTATCGGCGGCTTGAGCCGGTCTTGAGGGCGACCGACGAGGAGATCGGCCGGGACATCAGCCGTGAGGACTACGCCACCATGCTTGAGGTTCTGGAGCGGATGGCGATCAACTTGGGTTGGCAGGAAGCGGAACCGCGGGAACTCTGAGTCCCCGGGCACGACGCTTGTGGGCGGCCCCGCCGCCGTTGCGGCCCGCGGTGGCGGGTCGGAGCACGAGCGGTTCTCAAATCGGATCCTCAGCTGAGGACTTTCTCTCGCCATCTGGGCTCCGGCGCGGCACTATGAAATGAGCGTCGAGTGACGGCCACTTTCAACGTAGAAGGAGGGTTTCCCATGACCGAAGAGGCCGAACCGAAGTCAGCACTCACTCCGCAGAAGCCGCTTACCTCCCGCTGGCCACGCCATCTCGGCGACTGGCTGCCGAACTGGCCGTTCGAGGATTTCGGCTGGTTCTCTCGAGGCGACGAGCCGATGGCTGGTGCACCCATCAAGGTCGAGGAGTTCACCGATCAGGACCATATCGTGATCCGGGCCGAACTACCCGGCGTTGATCCTGACCGGGACATCGATGTGACCGTCGATGACGGTGTCTTGACCATTCGCGCCGAACGTCGCGAGGAAAGGCAGGACAAGACGGCGGAGGGCTATCGCAGCGAATTCCGGTACGGAAGCTTCGTACGCCAAGTCCGACTACCCAAAGGCACCGGACCGGACGTTATCTCGGCCGCATACCGCGACGGGGTGCTGGAGATCCGGATGCCGAAGCCGAGCGGCGAGCCGACCAAGCAGCGGATCCAGGTCGAACGCGGCTGAGCGTCGAGGCAGAGGAGACGAACATGCACGCACAAGTAGGTGATCGAATTGTGGTGGCCGGCGCAACGGTGGGTACGCCGGTCAGGGATGGGGAGATCGTGGAGGTGCATGGGCCGGCCGGCGAGCCGCCGTACTTGGTGCGCTGGACGGATACGGGCCGAGAGAGCCTCTTTTTCCCGGGCCCCGACTCGCACATCGAGCACGACGGATCCCCGGAGGGCGGAGCCGGCGCTGGCGCAGCGGCGGCAACACCCGGCCAGGGTTCCGAGTCCTCAGCGGAGGTCAAGAAGTGGCACGTTGACCTCTACCTCTACGAGCACCAGGACAGCACGGCGGCTCATGCCGTCCTGCACAGTGCCTCCCGCGCCCAGCTCGACGGGCGTGGTGCGGCTCGTCTTCGACCGGGCGAAGCGAACGTGCCCGAGATCGGCGACGAGGTGGCGGTCGCACGCGCCCTCCGAGGATTGTCTGATCGGCTGCTCGCGGCGGCATCGGACGACATGTCGGCGATCCAGGGACATTCCGTCCACCTCGACGCTTAGGAGATGGGGATGAAAGGAACGCACAAGTCATCACCGGTGAAAGCGCATGAGTCATCACCTGTGAAAACGCACAAGTCATCACCGGTGAAGTGGATCAGCCGGATCATCGGTGCGGCTCTGCTGGTCGCGGCACTCGGCAAAGAGCTGTCCAAACCAGCCAGCGAGCGGACCTGGACCGGAAAGGTGGCCAGCTTTGTGCCGTACGACTTCCGGCGTCCGACGTTCGCTCGAGTGCAGGAACGACTCTGGGCGCCCGACAACCCCCACCTCATGACGCCGCAAGTGTTCGGAGTCGGTTGGACCGTCAACTTCGGCCGCGTGATGTCGCTGCTACGGTCCCGGGGTGCTTCGGCGGGGCAAGCCGGTACGGTCTGACCCGAGCAGCCCGGAGGTTGTCAGGAGCAGGTTGAGATCGTGGCCCCGGGGGGACGACCGTGTTGTCGATCCGGGGCCCCCGCACCCTGCAGGTCAGCCGCCTCTGGAACGAGATGGAGCGTGACCCAGGCACAGCGCGGCGTCACCGGCGGCGAATTTGAAACATGCATCCCCGGCCCGACGCAGCCACCAGCGTGACCGTGCCGACTCGTGCTCCAATGAAAAGGAGTTGATCATGAGCAAGATTCTGGTTGCCTACGGCACCACCGAGGGACAGACCGCCAAGATCGCGGAGTTCATCGCCGAAGTGGTCCGAGGTCACGGTCATGCGGCCGACGCCGTGAACGTCAAACAGTCCGAGCCTGGGCTCGACGGCTACGACGCCGTCATCGTCGGCGGTTCCATCCACATGGGCAAGCACGAGGACGACGTCGGCAACTTCGTCCGGAGAAACCGGAACGCGCTTGAGCGCAAACCGTCCGCACTCTTCTCGGTGAGCCTCGCGGCACACGGCGATACAGCGAACGCCGAGGCTTACGTCGCGCGGTTCGAGCAGGAAACCGGCTGGCGCCCCGCTCAGGTCGGACTCTTCGCCGGTGCCCTGCTGTACAGCCAGTACGGGTTCTTCAAGCGCCAGCTGATGAAGAAGATCGTCCGCGACAAGCCAGGCAACTTGAGCACCGACACCTCACGCGACTACGTCTACACCGAATGGGACGACGTGCGGGCATTTACCGAGCGCTTCCTGGACCGACTGGTTTCATCGCAGGCTGTCTGAGCCACAGCAAGAGAATGCCTAAGAGGGCTGTTGCTGGCTGATCGCAAACCGTGATCCAAGGCCCGGAGCGGCTAAACGCTCCCGCCCCTGCAGATCTGCCGCTCTCGGTGCTAATGCCAGCCGCGCTACTTTTCGGAGGCCACCGTCGGTGGTCCGGCAGCTCGGGCCGCGGCCACGGCGAGGGAGACAAATATCAGATCGAACACCAGCTGGAATGAGACGATGGCGCGGGCAGCCTGGCCGACGGCGTGTACGTCGCCGAAACCGACTGTGGACACGACGGTGAGCGAGAAGTACAAAGCATCCAGTCGAGTCTCCAGCCCGGCAATCGCCTCGGGATTGCTCGTCGCCAGCAGGTAGTAACTGAGGGCGAAGAACAAGACGGCGACATAGAGCGCAACGAACAAGCCCTGGAGTCGGGCCCGGCCGGACATCTTGGCGTCTCGGTACGCGATGACCTGCCAGACGATCAAGGCTGCGGCCCCAGCCAAGCCAATGAGGAACACCGCAGTGATGACCACGGTGTCGCCGAGGTTGAGGGCCTTCCATGGGACGAGCAGGAAGACCGCGGTGACCCCGGTGAGCAGCAGCACCGTTCGGGCCACCGCACGGCGGATCCCTCGCCGCCGCGCTCGTGATAGAGTCAGGATCCATATCTCGTTTACCGCCCGGTGCCGGATCGGACCGGCGTGTCGAGTCAGCGTAACGAGAAGTTGCGTTCGGGCTGAGGGCTCAGATCGGCGTGTCGGGCGCAACGGACGGCAACTTTCACGCGGATGGCGAAGCAACGCCAATAGTCACAGCCTCACCGGTCCCCGTGCGGATCCCGGTAATGAGCGAGCCGTCCCTGTGTTCGGATGGCTACCAGAACTCGGCTCCCTGGTAGTCGGTCAGCGTGTATTTCTCCCGAAAAGCGCCGCAGCGCGTGCACAGGTGATACCTCTGACCCTCGTCGTTGTGGTACGTGTGCCAAACGTGCAGATGAAGGAAGCACCTGAGCGGCTTCATCTCCGCAGTATCACGCACAAGGCATGAGCGATGGCGTGCTTGGCTCGTGCTGGATTGCGGCCCTAGTGTCAGGAGACGTGAGCCACTCGCCCGGCAGCAGGGTACGGGCAGCCTGGGCCGCTTTCGCCAGCAACGCCCGCAACCACAACTTGCGCCTGGCGCAGCTCAGCTTCCTGGGAGCCTGGACAGCCGAGTGGGCTTTCACAGTGGGACTGGGGATCGTCGCCTACCGGGACGGCGGCGCGACCGCCGTCGGGCTGGTGGGACTGCTCCGCATGGTGCCGTCCGCGGTCATCGCGCCCCTCGCTGCGCCGCTGGCCGACCGGGGACGCCGTGAACGCGTCCTCGTCCTGGTCTCCACTGCCCGCGGCGTCGCTACAGGTGTCGCCGCCATCGTCGTCGGTATGAATGGTCCGCTACCGGTTGTCTATGCGCTCGCGGCTCTCTCGACCATAGCGGCGACTCTCTATCGCCCCGCGCACTCCGCACTGCTTCCGTCGCTCTGCCGGACTGGTTACGAGCTGGCGAGTGCCAATGTCGTACGGGGGCTCCTGGATTCGGTAGCGACGCTGGCGGGGCCGTTACTGGCGACTGTCATCTTGCAGTTCACGAGCGTGACGGTGGTATTCGTTATGGCCTCCGGCGCCTCGTTGCTGTCGGCGGGGCTGTTGCTGGGCTTGAACTACCAAGCACCGCCAAGACCTGCGGCTCCGCGAGGAGTGCATCTCGTCGCGCAGGCGGTAGACGGTATCCGTGCCGTAGGTCAGGACCGGGACTTGTCACTGTTGATCGGCCTGGGCACGGCACAGGCGTTCACCCGTGGGGCACTCACCGTATTCAGCGTTGTGGTCGCTATCGAGCTGCTGGATATCGGCGAGCCGGGTGTCGGCGCCCTCACCGCTGCCGTCGGCGCGGGCGCGGTGATCGGGTCACTCGCCGCATCCTTGCTGGTCGGGTCGGGCAGGCTCGCCCAGTGGTTCGCCGTTGGCATCGCGCTCTGGGGGCTGCCTATCGCGCTGATCGCGCTCTTCCCCTGGCCATTCGCGGCATGGGTGTTGCTCGCTCTTGTCGGCGTCGCCAACGCCTTGGTGGACCTCGGCGTGTTCACCTTGATGGCGAGGCTGGCCAGTGATGCCGTGCTTGCCCGCGTATTCGGCCTGCTGGAGAGTCTGATCGCCTTGGCTGTAGGTCTGGGTGCCATCGTCGCTTCAGTTCTCATCGATCTGTCCGGCGTGCGTGCGGCGTTGGTCCTCGTGGGCTCCCTCTGTCCGCTGCTGGCGCTTGCGGCGTGGAGACGGCTGAAGCGGCTGGACCGCAATATCGGTGTTGAGGACAGAGAAATCAGCCTGCTTCGCGCTATACCGATGCTTCGGCCGTTGCCGCTGCCGGCCATCGAACAGCTTGCACGGGGATTGGAGCCGGTATCTGTGCCTGCCGGCCGGACTGTTTTCCGGCAGGGTGACCCGGCCGATCTCTTCTACGTGATCGAGGACGGCGTTGCCCATGTGGTGGGAGATGGTCATTTGGTGACCAAGCTCGGTCCCGGCGACGGGTTCGGCGAAATCGCGCTACTGCGCCGAGTATCACGGACTGCGACGGTGCGGGCGGCAACGGATCTTCGGCTGCAAACGCTGACCAGCGACCGCTTCCTTCCCGTCGTCACCGGATTCCCGCCGAGTGCACGTGAGGCGGGGACGTCGGTCGATGTGATGCTTCATCGCTTCAACCCCGGTGCGCCGCCAGAGGACCGACCGAATCTGGACAGTTGAGGTGAACTTCTGGCACCGATATCGGTTACCCAGCCAACGGTGATCGTGGGCTGAGTTGACCGGAGGGGCGCGCCTCCCTTCCCACGTACCGGCGCCCACGCCGAGCACCGCCGCGACGAGGGCGACGATGGCGAAGAACGTGACCATGCTGAGCAGGACCGAGATCAGGTTTGACCGCCAAGTACCAGGTCAGTCAACTCGCGCAGCTCAGGATAGCGTGCACGTATTCCTGATCCTCAGTCCATGATCATCGCACTGAGTTCGGGACGGCTGCGCCCTGTTTGATGCCCAAGGTCGCTGCTGCCACCAGTGTCCGTTGCACAATGCTGTGTTCCGGTTCTCCGTGCTCGGCCGCGTACGCCGCGACGGCGTCGAACTCCGGTGTCACCTGAACGATCACGCCGTCGCGGTAGCCGATCTTGACCGGTACCGATCCGGCGCCGATCTCCACATCGATCCAGGCTCGCGGCAAGGCGAGCCGGCTGACGCCATGATGTCGCACGCCGAGAGTGGAGGTCTCGGACAGGATGACCTCTCGAAGCACGGCGACGGCGTCCGGTCTGGCCAGAGCACACAACGTATGGGCTGGCCGTCCCTTCTTCATCAAGATCGGCACCAGCCAGGCGTCCAGGGCGCCGGCGGACAAGAGCCGCGTCAGGATGCCAGGCCACAACCGCGGATCGAGATCGTCGATGTTGGCCTCCAGCACCACCGCCTGGTCCGCCGAATCGTTTCGCTGGGCCGATACCGAACCGAGCAGGACGCGCGTGACGTTGGCCCGGCCCGGCGTATCGGCCGTGCCGGCCCCCACTCCCACGGCGCCGAGCTGCATGGCCGGCAGCTCGGTCTGCTCCCCGGCCAACGTGGCGAGCAAGGCCATCCCGGTGGGCGTGGTGAGTTCGCCCCGACCGCCCGCCTGAACTCGCCAACCGCGGGCCAAGTGAGTCACGGCGGGCACTGGCACGGCTATCTCACCGTGGCTCGACGACGTGACGCCGGACCCGAGGGACACCACACCGGCACTGATGCTCGTAACCCCGATCACATGGAGCGCCGCGCACACCCCGACCACATCGGCGATCGAGTCCAGCGCGCCTACCTCGTGGAAGTGAACCCTTTCTGCCGGAATGTCATGGACGTCCGCCTCCGCCTCGGCCAGCCGGGCGAACACCGCCGAGGCGGTGTCCCGTACGGGCGTCGGGAGTTCCGCTGAGCCGAGGAGGTCACGAATGCTGCGCCACGTTCGGTGCGGCGGATCGTCGACCAGCACCCGGATGTTGATCTTGAGCGCCCGCAGTCCGGCCCTGGTCACGGTCTCGGTCTCCAGCCTGACGGCGTCCGGTACGACCGTGTCGATGCACCGCTGCACCACCTCGAGATCGGCGCCGGCGTCCACGAGTGCGCCGAGCAGCATGTCGCCGGCGATGCCGGCAGATGCGTCGATCCATGCGTGTTTCTCGGGCGGGCTCATGTCGCCGAGTGCGCTGCGGGTGCGGCGATCTGGGCCGCCAGATGTCCCGCGCCGTAGCCGTTGTCGATGTTGACGACCGCCACTCCCGGCGCGCAGGCATTGAGCATGGCAAGCAGCGCTGCGATGCCGCCGAAGGAGGCGCCGTAGCCGACCGAGGTCGGCACGGCCACGACCGGGGCACCGACCAGTCCGGCGACGACGCTGGGCAGGGCACCGTCCATCCCGGCTGCGACCACGATGACCCGCGCTTCGCGAAGCAGGTCGAGCCTGGACAGGATCCGGTGCAGCCCCGCGACGCCGACGTCGACCACCAGCTCCGCCCGCCGTCCGAGATGTTGGGCGGTGAGCAGTGCTTCCCGGGCTACCGGCAGGTCCGACGTGCCCGCGGCCACCACGACCACCAAGCCGCCGGATGTGGATGGCGGCTCGGGCGGCCACGCGAGGAGCCGGGTCTCCGGCTCGTAGCGCGCGTCCGGCAACTCCGACAGCACGGCGGCCGCCTGGGCGGGATCGGCACGAGTGAACAAGGTGACCGAATCAGCCCGATTCCGTACTTCAGCAGCGATGCGGCTGAGCTGAGTCGGGGTCTTGCCCTCGCAGTAGATGGCCTCCGGATAGCCACGGCGGGCGGTTCTTTCGCCGTCGAGAGTGGCAAAGGACGACAGGTCGAGCGTCTCCGAGTCACTCATTCGCTTGCGAAAGGAGGGTCAGGGTGAAGCCGCCGGACTGTATGCCGGCCAGGTCGACCACGGCGAAGCGGAACCCCGCCCGCTGAACCGCGGCAAGAATCGCGGTGCGGACCGGCTCGCTGACCGCTCGAACCAGCTCATGCTCCGGCAGCTCGATCCGAGCGATGTCGCCGTGGTGGCGCACGCGGAGATCGTCGAATCCCAGACTGCGCAAGCTGGCCTCGGATTGTTCGATCTGCCGCAGCTTTTCCGGGCTGACGATCTCATGATGGGGGATCCTCGATGCCAGGCACGGAGCAGCCGGCTTCTCCGCGCAGGGAAGCTGCCATGCGCGGGCGAGGCGGCGTACGTCCGCCTTGCTCAGGCCTGCGTCGACCAGCGGCCGCAACACGCGGTGGTCCGTGGCCGCGCGAGCGCCGGGCCGATCGGGTCGCGCGGCGTCATCGGCGTTCTCGCCGTACGCCACCGCGTCCAGCCGCTGGCTGGTCACCACTTCGTCGGCGATCCGGCTGAACAGCTCGTCCTTGCAGTGGAAACAGCGATCCGGGCCGTTGGCGACGTAGGCAGCCCGTTCACCCTCATGGGTGGCCACTTCGATCACCGCAATCCCGATCGTCCGGGCAACCTGGTGGGCGGCCAGACGTTCCTCGGCGGAGAGGCTCGGCGAGACTCCCAGGATGGGGACCACTCGATCGACTCCCAACGCCCGGACCGCCAGCGCCACAAGCACCGACGAGTCGACGCCCCCAGAGAAGGCCACGCCCAGCCGGCGAACGCCGACCAATGACTTGCGCGTTCGTTCGACTGCCGCGTCGGCAAAGGCGTCGGCGAACTGATGCTCGGTGTTGATCATCCCAACCTACCGTCGGCTCAGCGGTGGACGATGCGGGGTCGCCAAGGGCAACCGTAGTGCCGATGTCGTCCCACGATTGAACCAGACCGGGACGCCGACTATTCGCGTCAACGCCCGAGGTAACCCCCTTCCCGGTCGGCCACAGTCATCCTGCAGAATGAGCCTGCTCAGTCCGGCGTCAGGGCCGCGACGGTGTTCGAATGGCAACTCGGGAGGCGTCATGGGCAATCGGTGGTTGGATGCAGGTTTGCTTGCACTTCGACTGGGCGTTGGTAGTGCCGTTGCGGCCCACGGGGCGCAAAAGCTGTTCGGTTGGTTCGGCGGGTACGGCCCGGACGGAACGGGCCAGTGGATGGACTCCCTTGGCTTCAGAGGCGATGGGAAGCGCAACGCGCTCCTGGCCGGTGCCGCCGAATTCGGTGGGGGCACGCTGCTGGCTCTGGGCCTGGCCACCGGCCCGGCCGGAGCGGCCGTCACCGGCAACATGATCGTGGCGAGTTCGACCCACCTGCCCAATGGCTTCTTCAACACCAATGGCGGCTACGAGCTGCCCGCCACGTACGCCGTCGTCGGCACCTCGTTGGCGCTGATGGGACCCGGCAGGTTCTCCCTTGACCAGGCGACGGGCCACCTGTGTAACCGGCGGTGGATGGCCATCGTCGGTTTGATGTCCGCCATCGCCGGTGCGGCGTACGCGATCACCACACGGCGGCCGCCTGAGCCCGCTCCGGACGAGGTGAGTGCCGCAGAGTCGCCGGCCGGCGACGAAGGCGCCACAGAGTCATCGACCGGCGACGAAGGCGCTACAGAGCCGCTCACCGAGCAGACCGAAGCCTGACGTCACGACGACGCAGTCGCGCTCTCAACCCGCTGCTGGCGGCGAAAGGCAATGCTGGTCGGTCACCGGCAACGTGAGTGCTAGACCTCCCGCGCCGGGGCTGTGACGTCGACTGACCCGGCGGTCACATCGCTGCGATCGTCCAAGATGCCATGGCGGGCGTGCAGCTCACGAACGATCTCCCGGAAACGTGCGTCGGTGAGCGGATAGGCCAGAAAGATCAAGGCACCGAGGAGTGCGAAGATCGCCGGGCCCAGACCGACCAGTCCCCGGATCGAGAGCAGGGCGGAATCACCTTGTTCCGGTGCTCTGGCGACGAAGCCACCGAGTGCGAGTGCGTATCCTGCGACCGCTCCGGCGACGGCCTGAGAGACCTTCCGGAAGAACGAGTAGATCGCATAGGTGGCGCCCTCCGTGCGTTTGCCCGTCTTGTACTCGCCGAATTCGACGGCATCCGCCTCGAAGGCGAAGAGCAAAGACATCGACAGGTTCTGGAAGAGCCCGAAGACGAAGAACGACACGACAACGACCGACAGGATGGCCGGCATGAAGAAGATCCAGGTGCCCATGACGACCAGGCCCGCGGCACCGATGAGGAAGGTGTTCTTCTTGCCGATCCGGGCGACGAACCTGGGCACGACCGGCACGGCAACGAAAGTGGCCACCGACGTGGCAAGCACCATCCAGATCAGGTAGCTGGAGTCACCGAGGATGTAGGCCGCGTAGTACGCCTGGGCTGCCTGGAGCCCGAAGATGCCGGTGAGGAAGACCAGGTTGGAAACGCAAAGGATCAACAGGGGCCGGTTCTGTCTGACGGTGGCGACGGTCTCCTTGATCGTGACCGGCTTTGCTTCGTGGGCGACCTGCTCCTTGCAGGTGGCGAAGCAGAACAGGTAGAGCGCATAACCGACGACGGCGAAGACGATGGTGACGATGGTGAGGAAGCTCTGCAGTTGCTCAGGTTGAGTCCGGTATCGGGTGATCTGAGGCGCGATCACCACGACGAGCACCAGGATGCCGAGGATGGGCCCCACCGAGCGCCAGATGCCAAGGCGTGAGCGCTCCACCGGATCCTGTGTCATCGCCGTAGCGAGGGAACCGAACGGAATGTTCGTCAGGGAGTAGAGGAAGCCCAGCAGGGCGTACGTCACGTAGGCGTAGATGTACTTGGCGGTCGTACTGTCGAAATTCGGGACGCTGAACAGGGCGATGCTGGAGAGCAGAAGTGGGAGCGACGCGAAGAGCAAGTACGGCCTGAACTTGCCCCATCGTGACCTGGTGAGGTCGACCAGACGCCCGGCCGCAAGATCGGCGAAGGCGTCCCACACGCGGACGACGAGAAACATCGTCGCGATGGGGGCCGGATTGAGCCCAACGACGTTGGTGTAGTAGATCAGCAGGAAGAGGGCCTGCAGGGAGAAGGCCAAGTTGTTGGCCAGATCACCGGCTGCATAGCCGAAATAGCTGCGTAGGGTCAGCTTCTTCACTGAAGTTCCTTAGCGTCCGGAAAGTTGGGGAAGTGGCGACCCTCATGACTGGCGCCCGCGAGCACAGCTTCATTCGGTGGCCCGAGTAATGCGGGCCACCTTGGCCCGATACGCCGCGAGGATGACATCGACAGCCGTATCCAGCCCGAGCTGTCCGGTATTGACGACGAGGTCATAGCGATCAGGGCTCATGGGGTTCCAGAAGTAGAACCGCTCCGACATCTCGGCTCGTACCCGGTCCTCGGTGCGCTGCCGGCGCGCCGCGCTGGCGTCATCGATTCCTTCCTCGCGCGCGGCGCGGGCGATTCGGACTTCTATAGGCGCGTCGAGCTGGACATGGAGCGCGGTGGGAATGTCACCGAGGATGAGTGCCCCGTTGCGGCCGAGCATGACCACGCCCCGGTCGCCTGCTTCCTTCACGGCGCGGGTGTTCTCTTGCACCATCTCCCAGTCCTGGGCTTGCGCCAAGGGAATTGATGCATCGTCGAGCACGGTGGCGCTTGGCGCGAAGCGGCCGAGGAAACGTTCCAAGCCGCTGCCCTGATCGCCCGCTCTTACCTCCGCCCGGGTACTTGGCGCTCTCGATATCGGCGGAGGAAAAGGCCTGATCCATCCATTCAACGCCTAATGCATCGGCCACCCTCGGACCGATGAATCGGGCGCCAGCACCGTACTTCTCGAACAGCGTCACGACGGGTGCGCTCATCTGGCCCTCCTTTGTCTGGGCTCTCAAACGAGCTGATTTCGCCAGTCAAGCAGTCGTTGGTCTCGTCCGCAATGGACAGCTTGAGCCACGGGAAGGATCGTGCTCAGTTCACGGTAAGACCGGTGTCGAGGCCACCTGTGACTCCGGGGTTTGGGCCTTTCCGGACGAGGGTTTTTGACGGTCGTCCCCACTTCCGACACTGGGATCACCGGGCCGGACGTCGAGGTCACCCTGCTCCTCCCACACGTACGACGGCAGCACGAGATGGCAGCGATCGTTCCACCGAACCATCACGCGTTGCTCCCGCTCATACCCGAGAACCCCGATCGTGGCTGGGGCGAGAGCGAACAGCCTGCCAGTCTCCGGTGGAAGGCCCAACCAACGCGCAGTGAGCACCCGTAGGTAATGGCCATGGGCGAACACGACCGTCTCCTCGTCGGTCGCCAGCGCGTCCGCGATCACCCGGTCGGCCCGTGCGCCGACGTCGGCCGCGGTCTCACCGCCCGGTACGCCGTCGCGCCAGATGGACCATCCCGGCACCTCTTGACGGATTTCGGCGGTTCGCCGGCCCTCGTACTCGCCGTAGTCCCATTCCATGAGGTCGTCGCGGATCTCAGCATGCTCGGCCACGCCGGCGAGGCGACACGTCTCCAGCGCCCGGGCCAAAGGGCTGCTCAGCACCCGGCCAAATGTGCGTCCACGGAGCCGGTCGCCGAGAACCGTGGCTTGCAGCCGGCCCAGTTCGGTCAGCGGGATGTCGGTATGACCGGTGTGCCGGCCGTCGCGAGCCCATTCCGTCTCTCCGTGCCGAATAAGGATGAGGCGTAGTCCGCTCTGCTCCACAGCCGTCTCTCCTACCGTCCGATTGCCAAAAGCTCGATTACCGCTAGCTTGCATGGCGCTCGGCTGGCTGAATAGACCCCGCCGCGAGATTGGTATCCGCAACATGAAGCCGATCGACCTCCGCAGGAAGCCTTGTAATCAACCGCCGCCCGATTCTGTCTGGAAGCGGCTTGCGTCGCTGAGTGGGGCCGCCGACGGTCATCGCCGGTTGGTGAATCACCGCGCCTTGGTGATCGGGTCCCCTGCGTGATGCTCTCTCGCTGCCTGCATGCCGCCGCAAGCGGTGCCCACCTGAGCTAGGAGCGCAGAGCCCACACGAGAAAGGCGATGATCAAGATAGCCACGACAAGTGCCCCGTCGGGGCTGAGCTGCAATGCAACGAGCATCAGCTCCGCTCCAACCGTCCCGCCATAGTGACCGATTGCCAAATCGTATTGCGCAGCAGAGGCGACGGCCCGTTGTCACCCTCCGCGTGTCGCGTTGTGGTTGCAGGCCGGTCGCCGACGTCGAGAGTTATGCCGGCGAGTCGATCACCGGAGATGATGACGACGGCCTGGCAGTCTTCAGGTACCGGCTCACCCGGTTCCTCGTGTAGCCGAGGGCCAGAAGGACACAAGGCCGCCGGGATTCAGAGGTCTTTGCGCCAGCGGCCGCGCAAGTAATGCGCTGCCGCTTTGGGCTGGCGGTCACGGGTGAAGACACCCTTCTTGTTTCCGCCGACCCGCATGATGCCCGACGTGGTGGTGAAGTCTGCGAAATTCCAGACTTGTTCGCCAACGACGGCATCGATCCGATCGAACACCCGATGGTTCATCTCCAGGTACTCGACCTGATATTCCTCGCTCCACGGGTTACCGGCGGTGACCGAGTGCAAGCCCGGGTATGTGTCGGCACCGTATTCGGTGATGATGATCGGCTTGCCCTCGCCGGCCCAGGCGGTCAGCTCCTCCTCCCACTCCAACTCGGCCGCCTCCAGGTCACCGGTGTTGACATACCAGCCGTAGTAGCGGTTGAGCATCAGCACGTCACCGAATTGGGACACGCGGCATTTGCCGTGCGGGGCCAGCATGACGTTGACGAAGCCGACCGGCCGGGTGGGGTCGGCTTCCCGCGCGACGTCGAACAGGGGCCGGAAGTAGTTCTCGGCGCGCCTCGGTGTCGGACTCGGGTTCGTTGGCGATGCTCCACAGCACAACACTCGGGTGGTTCTTGTCCCGGGCAATGAGGTCTCGGATCGCCTGGGCGTGCACCTCGCGGGTGGCGTCATTCGCCGTGTCGGCAGAGAACGTCTGATAGCCCTGGGTGCCGAAGATTCCACCGCCGAGGCCCATATTGAGGCCAACCGCCGCCGTCTCGTCGATCAGCACCATCCCCTGCCGGTCGGCGTAGTCCAGAACATCCTCTGCGTACGGATAGTGCGAGGTTCGGAACGAGTTGGCACCGATCCACTTGAGCAGCTCGAAGTCGTGCAAGAGGTAGGCGTCGTTGTGGCCCTTGCCGATCACCGGCACATCTTCATGCTTTCCGAATCCGGTGAAGTAGAAGGGTTCGCCGTTGATCAGGAATCGAATGCCGTCAACCTGAACGGTGCGCACGCCAACACTTTGATGGTAGCTATCCACGACTGTGTCGCCGACTACCAGCTGGAGCTCGAGGTCATAGAGATAGCCGTCGCCGGGCGCCCACGTGTGCACGTTTGGCACGTTCAGTGCGCCGCTGAGGCCATTGGCATTCGCGACTTCCTCACCTTCGGCGTCACGCAAGATGGCCTTCGCCTCGACCGCCCCGTCGGCATTAGCGGCTTCGGCGGCATAGCTGATCACACCGTTGGCGCCGTCCAGGTCGGTTGTGATCGTGACGTCGGTGAAGTGCGCGGGGTTCGTTGCGTAGAGCCAGACGTTTCGGTGAATCCCTGCGTAGTTGAAGAAGTCGTGCCAGTAACGCTGCCGCTTCCCCGCCGGAGTGTCCTCGATCACGCCTGGCGGGATGGACTGCCAATGCAAAGTGTTGTTCACGACGGCGGTGATCCGTACCTCATCACCGGCTGAGGCGTACTCGCTGATGTCCACCTCGAACGGCGTGTAACCACCCTCGTGGAAACGACCTCGGTCTCGTTCACCCACACGGTGGCCCGGTGCGTCGCCGACTCGAAGTGCAGCACGATCCGCTGACCCTGCCAGCCGCGCGGCACCCACACAGTTCGCTGATACCAGACGTCTCCGAAGTAATCACGGACGGCTGCGTCGGCCGCGATGTCGTTGAAGCTGGCCGGCACCGCCATCTCCCGCGTCCCAGGCAGGGGCCCCGCGAACCAGCGCGCTGTCCGGCCCTCTCCATCTGGATCAAGGACGAAGCGCCATAGCCCGTTGAGGCTTTTGCGTTCGCGAGTGCTCGTGTCTTGGGGACGAAGCATGGCGACCTCCTGTTGCGTACACGGTGGGGCTTGCTGCCATTCAGTCATGCCTCCGGGAGAAGCACCAGATGTTTCGCATGATCGCTAGGCAGAAACATCAAGTACCCCGTGAGGTCCGGTTGTGGAGAAGATGGACCCATGTCCTCTGCTCCTGCAACCCATCCAGCCAGCACCACCGTCCGGCTGTCCCGTTCCCTCCCTGGTGTTCCGGCAGCAGCACCGGTCCGGATCGTCCATCTGGGCCTGGGCAACTTCCACCGCGCTCACCAGGCCTGGTACACCGCGCATGCCCCGGACGCAGACCAGTGGGGGATCGCCGGCTTCACCGGCCGTCGACGAGACATGGCCGACGCGCTGGCACCTCAAGACGGGCTCTACACCTTGATCACTCGCGCGGCTGAAGGGGACACGTTTGAGTTATCGGCGCCCTCTCGGCGGTGCACCCGGCCGCCGATCATGACGCGTACCTGGCTTACCTCAGCGCTCCCCAGACTGCCCTGGTGACCATCACGGTCACCGAAGCGGCTTACCTTCGCAACGCCGAGGGCCGTCTGGACACGGATCAAGAGGTGATTGTCGCTGATCTTCAACGCGCTGCGGGGCGACCCGCGCAGTCCGGTCAGCTCATTACCGGCCAGGCTCGTTGCTGGTCTGTTGCGAGGCGCGACGCCGGCGTCGGCGCGATCACGATCCTCTCGTGTGACAACCTCCCGGAGAATGGCGTGGTCACCTGGACGGTCGTGACCGAGCTGGCGGCGCTCGTCGACGAGTCGCTGCCTGAGTGGATTCACGACAACGTCGACTTCGCCACCTCGATGGTTGATCGGATCACCCCGGTGACCACAGACGAGGATCGACGGCTCGTGCAGGAGCACAACGGCTATGTCGACGCCTTTCCGGTGCCGACTGAGCCCTTCAGCGAATGGGTAGTTTCGGGACGCTTCCCAGCCGGGCGGCCGAGGTGGGAGGACTCGGGCGTGCAGCTCGTGGACGATGTCGCACCTTTCGAGCACCGCAAGTTGTGGCTGCTGAACGCCTCCCACTCGTTGCTGGCATACGCCGGCAGCATCCGGCGCCACGAGACCATCGACCAGGCCATCGCCGATCCTGCGTGTCGGGAATGGGTGAATCTCGCCTGGGACGAAGCGAGCCGCAACCTGCCATTACCTCCCGCCGAGGTAACTGGCTACCGAGAAGCACTCCTCACCCGCTTCTCCAACCCGCGGATGGGGGACCAGCTCGCACGGATCGCTGCCGACGGCTCAACGAAGCTGGTGGTGCGCACCTTGCCCACGATCAGGGCGGAGCGAGCAGCGGGCCGGATCCCTGTCGGCTGTGCCACAACGGTCGCGGCGTGGGTACTGCACCTACGCGGTCTCGGTGCCCCGGTCAAAGACCCAGGAGCCGCAGCCGCCCAGCAGGCGGCCAACTCGGGTGATCTCCCAACTGCCGTACCGGCAGTCCTCGACACGCTGGATCCCGGCCGAGGGGCGGATGAGGATTTCGTGCGAGCCGTGGTCGGGCAGGCAGAGGCGATCACCACATCGTCGGAATGATCGGGCCTGGCACGATCATTTCCATGGCGGACACCGTGCGGTTGGGCATCATCGGTCTGGGCGGTCAGGGATTGGCGTACGCAGACCTGATTGCCGACGGGCGAATCCCTGCAGATGGCGATTGGCGCCACCATCGATGTCGATCCGGCGAAGGAAGAGGTATCGAAGTCGAAATATCCTGGTGTGCCTTTCTACTCCGATTACGGCGATCTGCTGCGGAGCGGGGATGTCGATGCGGTCATTATCTGCGTCCCGCATTATCTGCACCCTGAGTTGGGCATCGCCGCTCTGAAGCACGATATTCATGTCCTGATCGAGAAACCGGCCGGTGTCTACACCAAACAGGTCAACGAACTCAACGCAGTCGCGGCCAGCAAGCCGGAGCTCTCTTTCGCCATTATGTTCAACCAGCGCAATAACCCGCTCTACCGGAAAATCAAAGAAATCGTGAGTTCGGGTCAGATCGGCGAGATTCGGCACACCAGTTGGATCATCACGACCTGGTGGCGTCCCCAGGTCTACTACGACCAGAGCGCATGGAGAGGCACTTGGGGCGGCGAAGGTGGCGGCGTTCTGGTCAACCAAGCTCCCCATCAGCTCGACCTGTGGCAGTGGATCTGCGGCGTCCCCCATTCGGTATACGCCAAGGTGGCCTACGGTTTCCGCCGCAACATTGCGGTGGAGGACGAAGTCACCGCGCTGGTCGACTATGGCGGCGGCGCCACCGGAGTCTTTGTCACCGCGACCCATGACCTCGTCGGAACCGATCGGCTGGAAATCCTCGGCGACAGCGGCAAGATCGTGGTCGACAGCAGCCGAACGGCCACGGTGACTCGGTTGAGAAAGCCGGAGCGCCAGCTCGGTGAAGGCATTGACATGCCGACTGTTTGGCGACTTCTTGGCGGCCAGGAGAACACCGATGCGTACTACACCTCGGAGGTTATGGAGTTCGAGTCGACATCGGGCGCTCAGCACGCCAGCGTTCTCGAGAACTTTGCGGCCAACATCCTGAACGGCGAACCATTGATCGCGCCTGGCGTCGAGGGCATCAATGGCGTGCGACTTGCGAATGCGATCTATCTGTCCAGCTGGAAATCCGCTGAAGTTCCCCTGGACTTCGACGACGACGAATATCTATCCGAGCTGAATCGACGTATCGCCGCTGAAGGCAGGTTTCCGACCCGATAGCCCGTCTCTCGTCCAGCGCCGCGAACGTTTCGCCATGGGTCTCGGGATCCTGTCCTTGTGAGGGCAGGGCGATTGGAGGAGGGTGAGGTCATGGTCACAGTGGTGGATCCGACGACCAGCTACGGCACGAACGCAGGGGATCCGGACCGGGCGGCGCTGATCGGCGGAGTGGGGCAGCACCTGGCTCCCGAGCAGGTCCACGCCTTCGTCCGTGAGCAGCTCGCCGGGGCAGATCTGGAGGGCAAGCGAGTGTGCCTGGTGGTCCCCGACGGAACGCGAACGTGCCCGCTCCCCCTACTCATGGGTGCAGCGTACGAGGCGCTGCATGATCGGGCCGCCGCGGTCACCGTGGTGATCGCGTTGGGCACCCACCAGGGGATGGAGGAAGACCATCTGGCCCGGCATTTGGGGTTCGAGCCGGGCGCCCGGGAGAGCCGCTATCCAGGCTGGACGATCATCAACCACGAGTCCTGGCTGCCCGAGACGTTCACCTCCCTGGGCACGATCGGTGCCGATCGGCTGGCCGAGCTCACCGGTGGTCTGATGAGGGATACCTCCGTCCAGGTGCGCATCAACCGCCACGTCGCCGAAGCGGACGTGGCGATCGTCGTCGGACCGGTCTTTCCGCATGAGGTCGTCGGCTTCTCCGGCGGCAACAAGTACTTCTTTCCCGGTGTCTCCGGCCCCGAGCTGATCAATCTCTCCCACTGGGTCGGGGCGTTGATCACCAGCGCCGCAGATGATCGGCACCCGCGGAGTCACCCCGGTCAGGGCGCTGGTCAACGAGGCCGCAACCTTGATCCCCGCCGAACGGCTGGGGCTCTGCCTGGTCGTGGCATCAGGCACCGACACGCTGCATGCGGCCGCCTTCGGCACACCGGAGGACGCCTGGGCGGCGTGCGCAGCGATCTCCGCGGAAACCCATATCTGCTACCTCGAGGAGCCGGTCAAGCGGGTGCTGTCGATCATGCCGACCAAGTACGAAGACATCTGGACCGCGGCGAAAGGTTTCTACAAGCTGGAGCCGATCGTCGCCGACGGAGGTGAAGTGATCATCTACGCGCCGCACATCACGCAGGTTTCGGTGATGCACCCGCAGATCGCCGAGATCGGCTACCACAACCGGGACTACTTCCTGGGCCAGTGGGAGCGATTCAAGGATCAGCCCTGGGGAGACCTTGCCCACTCGACCCATCTGCGGGGGCAGGGGACATGGGATCCCGAACGCGGGGAACAGCAACCGGGTCACTGTCACTCTGGCCACCGGCATTCCCGAGGACGTGGTCCGACTCGGTGAACCTGAACTACCTCGATCCGGCCTCGCTGGACATCGCCGCCTACGAGGCCGACCCGGACACCTTCGTCGAGCCACACGCCGGCGAGGTGCTGTACCGGCTGCGGCCGGGCCACCCCAGTCCGTCCGGCGAGGCTGATGGGCGGGAGCCCGCCGCGGAGGGGTGGGACGGATGAAATCGCGACGACAGTTGCCGTCTCCCCTGGCGATGAGTCTGCCGCGCCGCCTGCCTTGGCGGGAGCGAACGACCGAGCAACGACTGAGGATGATCCTCCAGGCGGGCATTCAGTTGGGGTTGCTTGTCGTGGCGTTGTACGACCTGCGTAAGCGGCCGGCAGATCAGGTCAGAGGACTCGAAGCGGATATGGGCAATGGTGTGCGGCGTGAACTACCTCGGTTTGGGCCCGATCGCCTACTTCGTTTTCGGTCGTCGGCGTACGCCACGCTAGCCAAGGCGAGGTCGGTTTCCCGAAGCGCTCGCCGCTCTGCTTATTCAGTGGTCCGCGCCAGACTTGATCTATGAGCCGGTCCACGGTCGTGGTGCTCGACGGCGGCTTGTCCAATGCGCTGGAGGAGCGAGGGCATGATCTGAGCGGCGACCTGTGGACGGCACGGCTGCTGCGCGACGCGCCGAGGGAGATCGCCGCGGTGCACCGGGCCTATTTCGCCGCCGGGGCCGGGGTGGCGACGACGGCGAGCTACCAAGCGAGCATTGAGGGCTTCACTCGGCTCGGCCTCAGCCGAGCCGATGCGGAGACGTTGATCGTTCGCAGCGTCGTGCTCGCTCGCGAGGTCCGCGACCAACTCGCGGGGGACGGGGTCGAGCGGTTGGTGGCGGCGTCGGTCGGTCCGTACGGTGCGGCGCTGGCCGACGGCTCGGAGTATCGCGGGCGGTATGGCGTTGCTGCTGCTCGGCTTCGCGCCTTCCACCGCCCGAGACTGGAACTGCTCGCGTCTGCCGCTCCGGATCTGGTTGCCGTCGAAACGATCCCCGATGTCGACGAGGCGGCGGTCCTGGTGGAACTGCTGGACGAGATTGGCCTTCCGGCCTGGTTCAGCTACTCCGCCAAGGGACTCAAGACGCGGGCCGGCCAGGCGCTGGAGGACGCCTTTCGCGTCGCCGCCACCGCCAGCTCGGTCGTTGCTATCGGCGTGAACTGCTGCGCCCCGGTCGACGTGCTGCCGGCGGTGCGGCTGGCCGTCGAGACCACCGGACGACCGGCGGTGGCCTACCCCAACCGGGGCGAGTCGTGGGATCCGATCCGGCGTACGTGGATTGGGCAGGGAGGCTTCGACCCCGCCCTGGCGCCCGCCTGGGTTGACGCCGGTGCCCGGTACGTCGGTGGTTGCTGCCGTGTGGGCCCTACCGACATCGCGGCGCTCGCCACCGTGCTCGGCTCAGCCGACCGGGCCTCGCATGTGGCCTGCTGACGTCCAGTCACTGATCGCCTATCAGCAGCGACTGGCGACGCGACTCCGGAGCCATGGATGTGCGATCCCAGCACCGCGAGGGTCGGCGGCTGCTGGGTCTGCTTTCCGCGTGGCCTTTCGGGTCCTGGCACCGACCGCGACCCAGCCTGGTCAGCGGCGGTGATCATGCTCCGCGGCCGCCTGGTCGAACAACAGTCTCTGCCCAGCATCGCGCGGGCTCCGTACGTCCCGGGGCTGATGGCGTTGCGGCTCGGGCCGCTGATGGAGGAGGCCGTACGGGCGCTGAGCCGCGTGCCGGACGTGTTGCTGCTGGACGCCACCGCCCGTGATCATCCGCGAAGGGCAGGGCTGGCGCTGCATCTGGGCGCCGAGCTGGACATCCCCACCATCGGGGTGACACACCGGCCTTTGATCGCCTCCGGCGACTGGCCAGACGACGACCGGGGTGCGGTGAGCCCACTTCGAATCGGTGACTCATGGGTTGGCTGCTGGTTGCGAACTCAGCCAGGCGTCCGCCCGCTGGCGGTGCATCCGGGCTGGCGGATCGATCTCCCAACTGCGGTCGACCTGGTGATGAGCTTGACCAGCCGGCGGCGCACGCCCGAGCCGCTTCGTCGAGCGCGTCAGCTTGCCCGCCGTTCCCGCAACGTGGCAAGCGACTAAGAGCACTCCGTGGTCCAGCCGCAAAGGGCGCCTCGCCCGGCCCTGCGAGTCGGCGTTGCCGGCCTATCGGTCGATGCGGTGGCGGGATTTGAAGGTACAAATCAGAACCAGGATTCCCGCCACGGTCAGCGTTATCCAGGCGGCGGGCAGCACGGAAAGTGCAACCCCTTCTCGGGAAAGCAAGGCCGCTCCAATAAGAAGCGGAATGAACCCGACGGCAAGCAGCCAACCGGACAGATGCAACGGCCACCAGAAGAACTTGTTGATCTCGTCCTGAAACAAGCAAGCGGCAGTGATGATGGCCACGACAGCACCGATCTGGTGAAGCGACGGACCGGCCGCGATGACATTGAATGCGAACACGATTCGTTGGGCCTTGTCACCTGGCGAATAGTCCGGGAGGTCCAGTGGCTCAAGTCCACCCACAAAGTTGGCCGATGGGATCAGTGATCCGCGGAAGACGACAATCTCGCTCGCGGGGTTCTGCCACACCATTGTCAGGTACGGCAGTGCCATACCAAGGATCGCCAGGATGACTATTGCGCTGACCTGCAGCACGCGCG
This sequence comes from uncultured Actinomycetota bacterium, assembly GCA_963808495.1. GTDB lineage: Bacteria > Actinomycetota > Actinomycetes > Propionibacteriales > Propionibacteriaceae > Microlunatus. The sequence continues at coordinate 59,687 of CAWEGC010000005.1, read as the reverse complement.
TTCGGGTGAAGGCGAATCCCCTGAGTTGCATGCAGTCTCCTGAACCGAAGCTGGGTGCGCTACCCGGCTGGCGGCGCAGGTGGTCGACAGAGTGTTTCACACGGCGCCCGAGGGGACGGGAGGATGATCACGACGGTAGATGGAGTTGTTCGCCGGGCGTTGCTCGACCCGGCTTGACCGCCGCGAGGTGGGGTGGCGTCAAACCACAAGCCGCCATCCGCTTCGGCGGAAGCTCACGTGGACGTTCGTTCCTGGCGCTTTACGCACGTTGCAGCCGGCGCAGTGCGACAGAAGCTCACGTGGACGTTCGTTCCTGGCGCTTTACCCGCGTTGCAGCCGGCGCAGTGCGACAGAAGCTCACGTGGACGTTCGTTCCTGGCGCTTTACCCACGTTGCAACCGGCGCAGTGCGACAGAAGCTCACGTGGACGTTCGTTCCTGGCGCTTCACACCGGTTGCAACCGGCGCAGTGCGACAGGAGCTCACGTGAACGTTCGTTTCCGACAAGCGGTCGGCGGTCGCCGAGGCGCACCGATGCGAAGACGGTCGCCCAACCTCCACTTGGCGGCGGGCGATGGTGGGCTGGCGTTACCTCAGCTTGAGGACACCTGAAATTTCGCCGACTGCAGTGGGCCCGTCCCCCTGTCCGATGTTGACGCCATGACCGCTCAAGGTGGTGTAATCGCCAGTACCCCCGTGGAAGCTGATCGGTCCACTGTTCTCAGACTCATCTTCATTCAATAATACAAGAAATACGTGCTTGCGCGCGAAGAATGTGCCACTTCCGTCGTCACAGGTGTAGACAGTCCGGAACTGTAAGTTGAACTTTGAGGTACGTGAGATGGAATTCTCATTTCCACCCTGCGCTATGAATTCGTCCTCAAACGTTCCTGAAGGACACAATGCACCACCGGTCGTCGTGAACTCGAATGTCTCGAGATCGAAGTTGAGGTTCTCGGTGATGGTAAATGGCTCCGGCGGTGCGGCGTGCGCAGCGGGAGCGGTGAAGGCGAGCAGTGCACCCGAAGCGATGAGCATGCCAGCGAGCTTCTTGATCTTGGTCATGGCTTCCCCCCAATGAGCCTGATTGGCGTAGTGCCGCTCGGCAGTATGTCCCTACTTGGTCTGCTTGTCCAGAGCGAGTGCCCTTGGGGTTCTCTTCACGCTGTGGGCGTTCGGCGACGACGAAGCACCCGGGAGAGGTAGACCGCTCCCGGTGCGTCCGCGGACGAGGCGGCGATGTCCCGCGGATTCGAAATCGCGCATCGGTCCAGCGAGAGGCAACCGCAACCGATGCAGGAGTCCAGCCCATCGCGTAGCTGTTCCAGGGCCCGGATCTGCTCGTCAAGTCGTCCGCGCCAGTGCTGGGTGATCTGCTGCCAGTCGGCGCGGGTCGGTGTACGCCCGTTGGGCAGCCGCTCGAGCTCGGTACGGATCTCCTCGAGCGTGAGCCCGACATTGCCGGCGGCGCGAATGAACGCCAGACGGCGCAGCACCCCGCGCTCGTACCGGCGCTGCCCGCCACCGCTGCGGGTCGCCTGGATCAGGCCTTGGCTTTCGTAGTAACGCAGGGCCGAGGCCGCAAAACCGCTGCGGTGGGCGACCTCGCTCACAGCTGAGAACATCCCGGCTATCCATGCCGACCCTTGACTTCAAGTTCACTTTAACTTGAATACTGGCAGGCGTCGGCTCCGGAAGCAAGATCCGGTGGCCAGGAGATCGCGGAGGAGAAGAACGTGTCTGTCGCCTTGATCACGGGAGGCTCGGCCGGGCTCGGCCGCGCCTTGTCGGTTGCTCTATCCGACCGGGGTTGGGCCGTCGTCACCGACGGTCGATCCGCGGACCGGCTGGCGCGGCTGCCCAGGCAGCGGATCGTCACGGTCGCGGGTGATATCACCGATGCCGCGCATCGGGCTCGGCTGGCGGAGGAGGTCGAGCGCCTGGGCCGCCTGGACCTGTTGGTCCACAATGCGAGCACGCTGGGGCCGCTGCCACTCCGGCCACTGCGCCAGCTGCCGGCAGCCGAGCTCGCGGAGGTCTGGCGGGTGAACGTGGGTGCGCCTCTGGCGCTCACCCAGCTGTTGCTACCGACGCTGTCAGCCTCCTCCGGTGTATTGATCACCATCTCCTCGGACGCAGCCGTGGAGCACTACGAGACGTGGGGCGTCTACGGCGCGAGCAAGGCGGCCGCCGACCACCTGACCCTCACCCTCGCCGCGGAGGAGGGGTTCCTCGGCTACGCGTTCGACCCCGGCGACATGCGAACCCAGATGCAGGCCGACGCCTTCCCTGGCGAGGACATCTCCGACCGGCCGCTGCCCGAGACCGTGGTCCCCAAGCTGCTCGCCCTGCTCCGGGATCGGCCTCCATCCGGCCGCTACCGTGCGGCGGACCTCGAGGCCGGCGACCTTCAGCCGGTGACCGCGGACGCCCTGACGTGACCCTTCTTGCCGAGCACCCTAGGACCGTCTTCGCCGCCTCGCCCAAGGCGTTCGCGCCGGCGCCGCCCGAACACCGCGGGCTTCGCCGAGACGAGGTCCGCCTGCTGGTCGCCAGCCCTGACGGCATCGCCCACACCCGGTTCCACACCTTGGCTGACCACTTGCGACCGGGCGACGCCGTCGTGATCAACCGCTCGGCCACTGTCGCCGGCGCGTGGGACGGGCATTCCCGCAAGCACGGCCGCGTTGTGTTGCACGCGGCGACCCGTCTCAGCCAAGCTGCACCGACGACCGGCGATCATCGGTCGGTTATCCCCGAAGACTGGGTGATCGAAGTACGCACCGCGCCCGATGCAGCGCGTTCAGTGCTGGACGCCGAGATGGGCGAGGAGTTCATCGCCCGGGGTCTGACCCTGACTCTGGTCGAGCCTTACCCGGCTACGGGCTCGTCCCCGACGGGCAGCGGCAACCGCTTATGGCGGGGGAGGGTCGACGGGGATCTCGGCGCGTACCTGCGTCGACACGGCCGGCCGATCACGTACGGCTACCTTGACCGGCGCTACCCGCTCAGCGACTACCAGACGGTCTTCGGCACCGTGCCCGGCAGTGCCGAGATGCCGTCGGCCGGCCGCCCGTTCACTCAGGCACTGATCACCGCCCTGGTCGGCCGTGGCATCGCGGTGCTGCCAGTGACCCTGCACACCGGTGTCTCGTCGCAGGAGGCGGGCGAGGCTCCGCAGCCCGAGTGGTTCGACGTGCCGGCGAGCACGGCGCGCCTGGTGGAGGCGACGCGCGCCGGAGGCGGCCGCGTCGTCGCGGTCGGTACGACAGTCACGCGCGCCCTCGAGTCGGCTGTCGCCGATGACGGCCGGCTGGAGGGCCGAACTGGTTGGACCGAACGGGTGGTGACACCGGCCGAGCCGCCCCGGGTGGTCACCGGCCTGATCACCGGCTGGCACGACCCGCAGGCCTCGCACCTGCTGCTCGTCGAGGCCGTGGCCGGCACTGAGCTCACTCAGCGCGCTTACGACGAAGCGGTCCGCCACGGCTATCTCTGGCACGAATTCGGCGACTCCGCGCTGCTACTGCCGGCGATGTAGCCGCACACCAGTTGGATAGCGCAAACATGAAGTGAGGTTCGGCTCCACGTCGAGCGGGGCGGTTCGTTTCTATTGGCGCCGGGGACGTCTCTCGGTATTTTCGTATGGCGGTTGGTGTGCGGGTTGTCAGTGGGAGCTGGGGCGCATCGGGCGGGGTGCAGGACGTGCTCGTAATGGAGGAGCTGTGGCTCAGCTTGCATTGAGCTCGTCGACGGTGAGCGCCAAGCCAACGCCGCAGGCAGATTTAGATCTGTTCGGTGGCGGAGCTGCGGACCGGAGCACAGAAGCTTGCCCGGCTGGGCCCCGCCTCCCGGGCAGAACTCGTGAGAACCTGCCTTGCCTCGGTGCGCCCAATGATGGCGGAGTGGTCGCGGCTCGGTCTGGCGGCCAAGCGACTGCCGGCCGACAGCGCCGAGGAGTGGCTTGCCGGTCCGCTGCCGACGGTGTTTCAGCTGCGGCTTCTGGCCGACAGTCTTGATCGGATCGCGGCCCGCGGCCGGCCCGAGTTTGGCACCGGTGTGCGTCAGCGCGATGACGGCAGGCTCGAGGTGGCGGTGTTCCCGGCAAGCCGTCTGGACCGGGTGCTCGCGCGTGGCCTCAGCGCGTACGTCTTGCTGCAGGCGGGCGTCGATCGTGATGCCGCGCTCGAGGCGCAGGCGGCGTTGTACCAGCGCAGTGATCCTGACGCCGGACTTGCGCTCGTCCTCGGCGGGGGCAACGTCTCGAGCATTCCCATCACCGATGTCCTCACCCAGGTGTTCAACGAGGGTCGGGTGTGTCTGCTGAAGATGAATCCCGTGAACGAGTGGTTCGGCCCAATCCTGGTGCGGGCGCTGCAGCCACTGGTCGACGCTGGGTTCCTGCGTGTCGTCTATGGCGGCGCCGACGTCGGGCAGTATTTGGCGGCGCATCCCGGCATCGATTGGATCCACGTTACCGGCTCTGCGGCTACCCATGATCAACTGCTGTGGGGTCCTCCGGGGCCCGATCATGATCGTCGTCGCCGCGGTGAGCTGCCGCCACTTATCGGCGTGCCGATCACCGCGGAGCTGGGCAACATCACTCCCATCGCGATCGTGCCCGACTCCTACAGGCGTCAGGAGCTGGCATTCCAGGCTCGCAGCATCGCGACCATGGTGACCAACAACGCGTCCTTCAACTGCGCGGCGGCCAAGATGCTGGTGACGGCGAACGGCTGGAAGCAGCGAGGTGCGTTTCTCGATCTGCTGATGCGCTTTCTGGCGGATACGCCGACCCGCTATGCGTACTATCCGGGGGCGCACGAACGTTACCGTCGGCTCACCGCGGGTCGCGAGATGCGAAGTGTGGGCGACGCGGGCACTGGTGAGCTGCCGTGGAGTCTCATTCCTGGCTTGGATCCTGCTGCCACCGACGACCCGCTGTTCCATCTCGAACCGTTCTGCAGTGTGGTGTCTGAGGTCTCGGTCGGTAGTCCTGATCCGGCGGAGTTCCTTCAGTCAGCCACCGGCTTCATGAACGACGTGCTATGGGGAACCCTGTGCGCGGGGATCGTGATCGCCCCCCGGCTCGAGCGGGATCGCCCCGTGGCGGCTGCGCTCGATCGAGCTGTTACTGATCTTCGCTACGGCAATGTCGCGATCAACGCCTGGCCGGCCACGAACTCCTCGATCGTCTCTCTCCCCTGGGGTGGGTACGCCGGCGTCGCGAGCCAGGTCACCCAGAGCGGCAGCGGCTTCGTGCGCAACACCTTCATGCTCGGCAAGATCGACAAAGGTGTGCTTCGAGGTGGCCTGACCGCTCGCCCAACACCTCCCTGGTTCACCGACAACCCGAAGGGTGGGCGCGTGGCGCCGGTGCTCGTCGACATCTACGCGCAGCCCAGCTGGCGCCGTCTGCCACGGCTGATCGCCCGAATGCGGTAAACCGCGCTGCACCAACGGGAATATCAGCGAGCCGTGACAGGATTCGAGCCGTCCTTCGATCGGGCAGCCCGGATCAACGCGACCGCCGAACTGCTCGTCCCCCGACCGCTTCGCAGTTCGATCGCCCCGGGGGTCCCTTGGTGCCGTTCGCCGCATGTTCCCGATGCCGAGTCGTCGGACCGCCGCTGCGGCGGCAGCGTGATGGTGCAGCGTGCGTCGTTGTGCGGCTGGGTCTCTTCGGCACATGGCCCGGCCACCGGCGTCAAGCCGTTCGATGACGTCGGTGGCCAGGGAAGTGGGTGGTTCAGCCGGTTCGCTCCTGACTTGTTCTCCGGTGAGGTGACCGAGCCGGTAGCCGTCGTCCATGGCGTCTCGGAAGTGGATCCCTAGCCAGATCCGGGCCGGCAAGGCATCCTTCTCGATTGCCGACAGGCTCGGGTAGGTGCGATCGGGTCTTAGTCGCCGCCGAGTTGATCTTCAGAGACACGCCGTCGCCGAGCACGGGGCCTACGGTTGCGGTGAAGGCGCGCGACGACGCCGCGTGACCGCTCACGTAGTCCGGGTACGGCGGAGTGGCAGGCTGCAGCAGGGGCACCCACTTGGCGTCCGCGTCGGTCGCGTCGTTCCCGTCGGTATCGGCGGCCGGGATGGCCTGGAACGGACGCCAGAAGCCGATGTCGTACTTGAGCCGCCAGGCCTGGATGAGTCGCATCGGCGGTGGCGGCATCGAGCGCGGCGAACAGCCGGGTGGTCCGTGCCAGTGACAGTGGATGGCTGTCCAGGTGTTGCAGTAAGGCCTCGCGAAGCTGCAGCACAATGTTGCGCTGTAGAACTTCGCCGTCTCGGTTTGGGCGGCCGTACGCTTCTTGGAAGTCGCCGAGCCGAGGCTTTTCACCTCGTTGAAATCGGTGGCGTACGCGGCGCTGTCGATCGGATCGGGGCCGTCGACGGTGACCGGGTTGGGCAGCACCAGCGGTTTGACGAAGCCCAGCCATGGCAGCGCCATCCCCGTTGCTGGGGGTTGCCAGACGCCCGGCGCTGGGGCCTTGGTATAGGCGACCTGCGCGTTCCGGCCATCGCCGACGCGGCTGGCGACCATCGTGGCGGCGGCGGCCCGACCGATCTCAATCCCGTCTGCGCTCGGCCCGACCGTTGGGGACTTCCGCCAAACTCGTTGCCAGGTCGGCGTTCAGCTTGGTCGTCGACGCCGGGAAGTAGGCGACGAGGACATCATGCGCAGCAACGGCAGTCGCCGCCGAGGCGGACGCGCCCTTCCCGCGGGCCGTGCGCACGGCATCATCCACCGCGAGTGAGGCTGAAGCCGAAGTAGAGCGGGCTGGCCGGTACTGGCGTCGCCGGCTGCGAATCTACGAACATCGTTCGCAGTGCGATCCGCTGCCACTCCAGCGCGATACTGGCGCCCAAGTCTTCGGAGTCGGTGTCCTTGGCGGTCGCGGTCACAGGCGTCGCGACCAGAAGGGACGCCAGCAGCACGGCCGCCGAACCCTTGGCTAGCCCTCGAACACCTACCCGATGAGCAGAGACAGCTGGAAAGGCAGCGGTCTGGAACATGGTGTCCCTATTTCTTGATCTTGCCAACATTTCTTTCTCCTTGATGTGCTTGTGGTTGTTTTGCGCTTCCCGGGAGGAAGACGGACAAACTTCGGTTTCAATGTTCGCCGCCATCACACTCCTCAGTCCTGGCTTGCTGCATACGGTTTGCACCCCCCTTTTCGTTCTGCAGAGCCTCAAGGGCTCCATTCCTGTGGCACCTCTGCGTCCTGGCTGCGAAACGAGGTCGGCGAGGATTGCTCGCTCGTCGTACAGAGGCGAAATCTGATCACTTTTCTTTCTTCTGAGCGCGCACTTCCGTTATGCGGGCCGTAATGAGGGCGCGCAAGTCTTCGGATCGAACTATGTGTTAGCTGAGGTTTTAGCTGGTGGGCGAGACGTTTATGTTGAATCGAAATACGTTGAACGGGTCGTATTGATCCTTGACAGCTTGCAGGCGGGCGTAGATCTCGGGTGGATAGCTGGCACGGCGAATGCCGTCTGCGCCCTCGCTGGTGAAGTTGACATACATTCCACCTCTTCCATAGGCCGCCATTGCGTTTCGGGCTGTTCGGGCCCAGGCGACATGTCGCGGAAGGTCAGCGGGATCGGATGTACGGGCAGCGCCGTTGAAGAGGAATGGTGAGCTGCGATCGGTGAATGCCGTGCCTCCAGCCGGAACTCGCGCTATTGCGCCGCCGAAGTGGTGGAGATGCAGCTCGGCCAGGACGGGTAGGTCGGCTGAACTTCGGTGGAAGTTGGCGAGTGTCTGGATCGCCTCGTCCGGTAGCCGGTCAAGGAATGCTGAGGTGTAGAAGTTCCCTGCGCCTGCTTCCCAGACCGGGTCGACAAACTGCTGCAAATCGAGGTAAGGCATGGGGCCGAGCAGATCGGTGATAGGTGTGCCCAGCGAGCGCAATGGCTTGACGACCGGTTCTCCCTCTGCTGGGTCGCCGGCCCAGCATGCGATGACCACGGCGACCTTTCTGTTGTGCCATTCTGCGGGGATGAACGGTGCTGGCGGCGCCGTCGTGAGGTTGATGAGCGTGGATAGCTCATCTGGCATGGTGTGCAGCTGGTCACGCCAACCAGTAATGACGCGGATGGCCTGGTCGCCGGGGTAGAAGATCGGACCACCGAGCACGATGGGTCCGACTGGGTGAAGGGCGAGCTCGAAGCTGGTGACCACGCCGAAGTTGCCGCCGCCACCACGCAGCGCCCAGAACAGATCCGGATTCTGCGACTCGGACGCATGCACGACTGATCCGTCGGCGGTCACCAGCTCGACCGAGAGGAGGTTGTCGCAGGTGAGACCGTATTTGCGGACAAGGTGGCCGAAGCCACCGCCCAGGGTCAAGCCGCCAACGCCTGTGCTGGACACCAGCCCGCCGGTTGTTGCCAGTCCGTGCTGCTGGGTGGCCGCGTCGAAGTCCTTCCACCTGGTGCCGCCACCGGCGTAGGCCCGCCGCGACTTCGCATCGACCTGAACATCGTTCAGCCGCGCGAGGTCGATGACGATTCCGTCATCGCAGGTGGAGAAGCCGGCGACGCTGTGGCCGCCGCCACGCACCGCGATCGGCCGTCCTTCACTTCGGGCAAAACGAACGGTCCGCGCCACGTCATCGGTGGACGCCGCTCGTACGACCAGGGCGGGGCTCTTGTCGATGGTGTGGTTCCACACCCGACGGGCCGTCTCGTAACTGGGGTCCCCGGGACCAACCACCGAGCCGGTCAAGCCGTTGTCCAGCTCGCGTATCGTCGCCTCACCGAGTACGCCGGTCGTGATGTGGGTCATGCGGACTGAAGCCATGCAGGAAGATTAGGAAAACCGTCTTTGCAGATCCTTTGCACAACCGCGAATGGCACTGGTGCCAAGATCCCTCGCGAAGTCGGAACGCAAGTCGTGCGGTGACAGATCGGCGCATCCCGGCGTCCGCTCCTTAGCGCCATGTCGACCATGGCAGCCGGCTCCTAAGGTCGACCGACCAGCCCAGTCACCATGTGAGGTTCCGAAACCTCCAGCAACGCCCGCGCTTCTTTCAGGTCACGTGTGTCGAGGCCCTCCGTGAACCAACCGTAGACTCGCCCGAGCATCTGGAGAGATTCGGTACTTCGGCCCTGGCTCAGCCAAAGCTGAGCCAGGCTAGTAGTTGCCCGCAGTTCGAAGACCTTGGCCTGCTGTTTTTGCGCAATCTGAATTGCTCGACGGTATGCAGCCTCAGCTTGATCTGTGTCGTGGCTTTCTGCCAACAAGAGTGCCCTTGAGCCGGTGCAGTTCGGCATCGCACCAATACGGATCGTTCTGTGTGCCGGCGAGCGCCTCGTTCAAGAGTTCGAGCGCACCCTTGACCTCGCCGATCTTTGTGAACTGTTCCGCGAGCAATGCTGAGACGAAGGGTTGAAGGAAAACAGCACCTGTCGCACGCATCCGCTCATCGCCGCGCTGAAGCTCGGAAATCCCGTGCTCCGGATGGCCGCTTTCCGCCAGCGCCCATCCCCGTAGCACCGTTGCCCATGACGACCACAATCCAAAGTGATGTTCGTCGCTGAGCGCGATGACGGCTTCGGCCGACTGGAGTACCGATTCGAGGTTACCGATCTCGCAGTCCAGCATCCCGCCCCAGACCAGCGCGTAGGCCAGGCTGAACGGATGCGCCAATGCTTCGGCGCGCGCCAATCCTTTGTGTTGCGCTGCCTTCGCTTGTTCGGGGTAACCCTGGCACCACAGATCAAATGCGAGGCGGCACCGGCAAACCACGCTGGGGTCTTGTGAATGGCGTGCAATGTGCGTTGGTGAATGCGTTGGTTGGTAGTGCGCTAACGCTTGTTCCAAATGTATGCGTGACCGGGTAAAGGAACCTGCCCACGATAGCGTTACCCCGATGACGTAGTGACCCTCGACGAGCAAGATCGGATCACTCTGCTGATCCGCCAACTGGAGTAGCTGATCACCAAATTCGAGTGCTTGCTGTAAATTGCGGGTGTTGATCGCAGCTATCGCCGCCGCCCGCAAAAGCAGCGGGTCGGGTGCCTTGGCCAAGTGTTGATTCAGCGTCTGGGCCTGGGACAAGGCGTCCAGCACCTCATGTGCCCCGTAGCCCCGCGTTGCCACCAACGCGAGACTCAATACCCGCAGCAGGTTCAACTGCAGTTCGTCCTGCCGCGCTCTATCCCCCACGTGGTCCAGCAGCCCTAAGCCGCGTCGAAGGAGTCCGACTGCTTCCTGGTAGGCATACATGCCCTGTGCAACCTCGGCAGCCCTCTGATAGTACGAAATAGCACGTACCGCCTCGCCCGCCTGCTCGTAGTGAGCCGCCAACTGCGCGGCAACCGGATCGAGATTGGTGGCGCATACGACTTCCAGCGCCTCTGCGATACGTAAGTGCCAATACCGCTGCTTCATAGGACTGAGTTCGGCGTATGCGACGTCGCGAATCTTGTCGTGTGAGAAGTCGAAACTGGTCGACACCTGAGCGGAACAGCTCGCTTTGGACACCGATTGTCAGAGCCTGATGCAGGCTGCAGGCGAACAGCTCGTAAGATGCGCCGCTGCCACAACTCATCCAACCCATGCATCAGGTCGTCTTCGTCGGCGCCACTGGCCTCGCGCAGAATTTCGACGGTGAAGACGCGACCGACGCTGGCGGCAACGCCCGCCAACTCGTGGGCACCTGGCGAAAGTTGTGCTAGCCGCCCGGCGATGACTGCGTGCATGTGCAGCGGCAGATGAGCCGTGGAGAGCCGAGGAACGGAGAAGCTGGCCTTCATCTCCTTGTTCCTGCTGTCCCGTGCCCAAACCAGCCCTCGCCATTTCCACCACGAACAGCGGATTTCCCTCGGTTTCCCGGTACAGCCGTTCTGCCGACTGGTCGTCGAGCTCGCGTTTGGCGACATGTCCGGCCAGCTCGGCTGTCTCGACGGCGTCCAATGAATCCAGCGCGAGTTCCATCAAGCTGCCATCGCTGCGCAGCTGCACCAGCCATTCAGCGACCGGACGCGAAGGCACAAGCTCTTCGAGGCGAGCTGTGCCGATGACGAGTGCACGTTTCCTCGGATCGAAGCGCAAGAGAAAATGCAGCCACTGCAGTGTCTCCTGATCGCACCACTGCAAATCGTCGATCAACAGCAGCAATGGCTGCGGTGCCGCGAGCACTCCCCGGGCGAGCGCCTCGAAGAAGCGTTGACGCTGACCGAATTCGGTCATGGGCTGAGGACGCCGCAGGTTGGGCCGTTCATCCAGAAGCTCAGGCACGAGGCGCGCAATTTCGGTAAGCCACACATCGGCGAGCCGTCTCAATGCTTCGCGAATGGAGTCACTGCGTAGCCATTCGGTCACCGGGGAAAGTGCCAGGCGGCCTTCGGCGCTATAGGAACGCGTCCTGGCCGTGCCAATGCCTTGCTGATCTGCCCACGTCAGAAGTTCCTCAGCCAAGTGCGTTTTGCCGATGCCAGCTTCACCGCTGATCAAGAACAGATGTGATTCGCCCGCACTTGCGCGCTCCCAGGATGAGCACAGTCGCTCCCATTCCGGCCGTCGCCCCACGAGCGTCTCGGTGTGCGGGCTGAGCCCCTGGTGTGCATCAGATCGAGCGTCAAGTATGGGTTTGCCGCTGGTGAGCAATCGGTGGTAGAGAGCCTTGGTTTGCGGTTCTGGTTCGGCCGCATAGGCGTTGTCGAGGCCCTCACGTACTCTCTCGTAGGTCTCAATTGCTTCCCACCGTCGACCGAGACCCGCCAGCACGTCGATCAAGACCCGGTGAAGTTGCTCGTCGAGAGGCCGGGCGGACGCCAGGGGCTCCAGCAGGGCGAGCGCCGCTTCGGCTCTGCCAAGCTCGAACAACTTCGATCCGAGCAGCGTCGCCACGGCGGCATGGGTTTCCTCGAGTCGATCCCTGTGCTCTTCCGCCCAATCGGCGTACTGATCTTCGGGAAGCAGTGGACCGGTCCATCGATCAACCGCTGCTTGCAGCTTGGTGATGTCGCCCGTACGGAGGCCGTCGGCGGCGGCTCGCTCGAACACGTCGACATCCACAGTGAGCCCGCCTGCGGGGCAGAGCCGAACCACGTCGTCGCTGAGTGTGATCGATTCCGCGCCCATCATGCGCCGGATGGTGTGCATGAGCTGATGCAGATTGTTGGCCGTGGCTTGCGGGTCAGCGTCTCGCCACAAGCTGTCAACCACGATTTCGCGATGCAACCGATGCCCGGGCGCGAGGGCGAGCAGTTTCACCAGTGTCTTGGCTTTGCGGAGCCGCCAGCGATCTGCAACCGGCTGCTCGGCGACGGTGACGGAGAAGCCGCCCAGCATGCGGATGCTCGTCCTTGTTGCGGAGGTCGCCTTTCCCCCCATCGCTGCATCTTCCCGCGCCACGACAGAAGACGAAAGACAATTCGCGGGTGATAAGGGAAATGGGCCGCTTCGGCCACTGAGGGGACACTATTGACCATGACCGAGATCGCGGTGCGGGTGCTGGACGAGTCTGAGTGGTCGCTGTACCGCGACGTGCGCTTGCGAGCCCTGACTGAGTCGCCCGACGCGTTCACCGCGACCTTGGCCGATGAAGCGGACCGTGACGACCAGTTCTGGCGTGAGCGGATGACCCGCTCCTACCGGTTGCTGGCCGAGCGAGGTTCGGTATCGCAGGGAATTGTCAGCCTCGGACCCTACGAGGAGGACCCCTCGGCGGCCGAGGTCTTCGGCTTGTACGTCGTCCCCGACGCACGGGGTACCGGGGTCTCCTGGCGACTCGTCGAAGCTGCGGCGGCTCTGGCGACCCAAAAGGGCTACCCCCAGCTCTACTACTGGGTGGGCACCGACAACGCGCGGGCCATCGGCTTCGCAAAGAATTTCGGGTTCCGAACTACCAGCTACCGCCGCCCATCACGCGGCTCAGACCTCCAACGGGGCGAGGAGGAGATTGCGATGATGCTTGCGCTTGAGCCCGATGCCTGGTCAGCGCCGAACCCGAATGGTGGAAAGGTGGCGTTTCGCGAGGGCCCCCTCATCTGACACCTGCCGAATAGCAGGGTCTCGGGACGCACTTGTCGAGAGGCGAGCTGGGTAACGGCGCTCGGCCATCTCCAGCGAGCCGCAAATCCCTAGACCAGCCCAGGCATAGGACGGCACCTACCCGAAGTGCTGCAAGTCCCGCCTCTCCACCCGCGTAAGCTGCCCAAGCGGACGCGAAACCTGCTCTCTCATCGAGGAAGGGCACTTTCATCGAGGAGGGCAATGGACACCGTTCTTGTGACGGGCGGCACGGGACACCTCGGCCGGGATCTCGTCGCTCGACTCAAGGGCTCCCATCGGGTGCGGGTTCTTGCTCGGTCTACGGGCACGGATCCCGATGTCGAGTGGGTTCGCGGAGACCTCGCCACCGGAGAAGGCATCGCCGAGGCTGTAACCGGGTGTCAGACAGTTGTCCACGCGGCGACGCTTTCGCCGGCGGCCCGTCGCGGTTACTTCGTCCCCAAAGATCTGTGGTACAGCCCGGTCGACGTCGATCGTGACGGCACGGCACGGCTGCTGGACGGGGCTGCTGCGGCCGGTGTCGGGCACATCCTCCACGTGTCGATCGTCGGTATCGACAAACCGCGAATTCCCTACATGCGGCGCAAGATGGAGGCTGAGAACCTGGTTCGGTCGGGCCCGGTCCCGTGGTCGATCGCCCGCGCGACACAGTTCCATTGGCTGCAGGATCGCCTGTTCGGCAAGATGGCTCGGCTACCCGTCGTGCCGCTGCCAGCAAACCTACCGATGGAGCCGGTCGACACGACCGATTTCGCGGACTACCTCGTTCAATGCGTCCGTAGCGGGCCCGGCGGCCGGCTTGCCGACTTCGGCGGCCCCGAGGTCCTGACGTTCGCAGAAGCTATCGATCAGTGGCGACAGCTCCGGGCGCCGCGCCTACGTACCCTGCCGTTTCCGTTGCCCAGGTCTCTCACGGACCGCGCTGGCGCCATGTTGCTCACCGGGCCAGGAAGCCGGCGGGGCACCGTTACCTGGGCCGACTGGCTGCGCAGCCACGACCCCGAGTGATCTTCCCCTGATCGAAGGCCGACTGCCGAGCGCGGTCACCCGCCGAGCAGGTGGCCGATCGTCCTGAAGACATCGGCGTAGAACGTGCCACCGACCTCCCGGAAGACCGCGAAGGGCGACCCTGGGTCGCCGAAGAACGGGCGCAGCGTCCAGGCGAGCTGGGTACCGACGAACCCGAAGAGCACGATCCAGATGTAGAGCAGGATCGTGCTGGCCGGTCGTGGCGCGGCGGCCTGCCCTACCTGGGCGGGCGGCCTCCCGACCGCTCCCGCTTGCCCCTGTGGGGATGCGTGGGCGGGTGCCACCGTCGTGGTGGCGGTTGGCAGGGTCGCGATGGCGCCCGGCGCGCCGTCGGCAGTTGCGGCGGTCATCCTGCGCACCTGCGGGGGGACAGAACCGTTCGTCGTCTCCGGAACCATGGCGATCTCGGCGGTCGCGGGCACCGGCGCGACCGAACGCTGGTCGTTGACCGCCCGCATGCCCTCCACCAGGAAGCGCAGTCCGACCAACGCCGTCAGCAGCAGGATCGAGACGTTGAGCAGCTTATAGAAGGCATAGCTCTTAGCGGTGACCAGGAAGAACAGGCTGACCGGCGCGAACGCCAGGGTCAGCACGGCGGTGACGGTGATCGACACCAGAATCAGCGCGACCGCCTGGACCATCGACAGCCGCGACCCGAAGACCAGGTTGAACAGGTAGAGCGTGGGGAGGCAGATCGCGAGCGTCGCGAGGAACAGCAGCGGCAGCTTGACCATTGAGGAGAGCATCTGCTGCCAACCGTGCGAGGCGCCGAGCGCGGCGCCGTAGAGCGCGAGGCTGACCACCGTGCTAGCGACCATCTGGCCGATCAACTGCCGCAGGTTACGTTCGTCCACGATCTGTTGCCAGATGCTCGGCCGGTCGCGGAGGATCCGTTCGATGACAAGCAGGCCATTTCCGGGAGTAGGTGTCGCCACGCCGTGCACCGTATCGCTAAACCCACCGACGCACTGCCACCGTTCGGAATCGGCCCTAAGGTGATGGATGTGAACGCGCCGGAGTTGCGAGCCTCGGACGAGGACCGTGAGCAGGTGGTGCACGCCTTGGAGCGGCACACCGCCGCCGGCCGACTGAGCCTTGACGAACACGCCGACCGGGTCGAGCGGACGCTGGCCGCCCGTACGTGCGGGGAACTTTCGGCCATCCTGAGCGACCTGCCGCCAGAGCCTGCCGAGCCGACGCCCACCACGACCGCCGGCGACCACCAACTCGCCATCGCGTTTCTCATCGCCTGCGTCGCGCTGGTGTTGGTTGGCGCTCTCGTCCTGTTCTTCCGCTGAGCCGGCTGGCTTCAGCGGCTGCCGGCACCGATCCGACGTGCGGGTTCAGGCGCTCTTCAGAGGTGGCAATTTAGCTCTCGGGCGCGCGGCTCCCGACGCAAATGCGGTGGCCATCTGGATCGGTCACCATGAACTCCTGCAGTCCGGAGGGTGATCTTCAAGCGGTCCAACGTTCGGTTCGGGCGCCGCTGTGGTCGTCACCGGCTCGTTTCAACAGGAGCACTTATGCGTTGCTCAACAGCTGGTGTCCCTTGCTGCTCGTCACTGCGTGACTGGTCCAGATTGCGAGGGCCGAGCTGAGTTGGCTGGGTCCGCTGGCCTGCGACAAGCTCCTCCGGCCCGGCTTCCGGTTGCGGCTTCCCCGCGTCGCGCGATCCTTGGACGGCAGACGCCGCCGTGTTGTGTTCCAGGAACCGAAGTAGTTCGACCGGGAATGGCAACACCAGGGTCGAGTTCTTCTCCGCAGCGACCGACACAATTGTCTCGAGCAGCCGCAGCTGCAGGGCGCCCGGCGTGTGGGCCATCGCCTCGGCGGCGCGCGCTAGCTTGTCCGAGGCCTGCAGCTCACCGTCGGCCGAAATGACCCGGGCGCGTCGCTCCCGTTCAGCCTCGGCTTGTCGAGACATCGACCGTTTCATCGCGTCCGGCAGGGCAACATCCTTGATCTCGACCCGATCGATGTGGACGCCCCAATCCACGGCGGGGCTGTCGATCATCAGCTCCAAGCCTTCGTTCAGCCGCTCCCGGTTCGTCAGCAGGTCATCGAGATCGCTCTTGCCGATCACAGATCGAAGCGACGTCTGAGCGACCTGGGACATGGCGAACCGATAGTCCTCAACATTGACAATCGCCCGCACCGGGTCGACGACACGGAAGTAGATGACCGCGTCGACTTTGACGGTGACGTTGTCTCGGGTGATCCCGTCTTGGGCCGGCACAGCCATTGTCACAATCTGCAGGCTCACCTTGTGCATCCGGTCAACGACGGGCACGAGCATGGTGAGGCCCGGATTCCGCACTCGGTCGCGGACCCGTCCGAACCGGAAAACGAGCCCACGCTCGTACTGCTTGACAACCCGCAAGCCCAGCGCCACAACGACGAGGGCGACGAGAACAATCGCCGCGAGAACCTCGAAAACCATCTCAGGCCTCTGTCCGGTCCTTGGCGTGGACTCGGAGGGCGCCCGGAGTGGGCGCCGCGGAGTCCGAACGCACGTCGACGACCAGTTCCAGCGTAGATCGCGCCCCCCGGATTTACATCAGCGCGGCCTCAACCGTTCGTGGCCAGGGAGCCTTGTGTTTCACTCATATGTCCCCAAGTAGCCACATGACCGAGCGGCGCAGAAGTTCGACGTGCCCAGCGCAGTCGTAAGAGGCGGTGTCGTGGCCGAGACCGTCGTAGACGACCCGGAACCGGTCTGTCTGCCGGGCCCAGACCAGTGGGTGGCGGAGTTGGTTGTAGCTGTGTTCGTACAAGACGGTGATGTCCGGCTGGGTCTGCAGGTAGCTGTAGCGCTCGTCGAAGATCACGAAGTCGGTCAGCCCGTTGGTGATGGGGTGCTGGCCGGTGCCGAGCAGAATGGTGGCTTCGCCCTGCGGCGGATGCATGCTGCGCCCGCGCAGCCAGGTGCCGCCGAGGATGGCTGGCCACTGCGACATGGTGGTCAGTGAGGTTGCGCTGGAGTGGACGCCGAGGAGGGCTCCGCCGCTGGCCAGGTAATCCTCCATTCCGGTGCTAACCGCCTCGATCAGCTCAGGCGGACGCTGGTCCGTTGGATTGCCGATGTTGACGACCAGCAAGCGGCTGGCTCCTGGCTGGGCCAGTCCACCCTCAACGTCCTCGGTGATCTCGACCGACAATCCCAGTCCGCCGATGATGCCGGCAATCCGTGCGGAGGTTTCTGGGAAGGAGTGCCAGGCGTCGGCGTAGGGGCCGCTGCCACTGACGAGGAGGACGTCAGGCAAGGGCGTCGTGCCGTCCAGTGAGGTATCGACGTTCCACTTGTGGCCATCTCTTCTGTTGTTGGCGGCCTGTTCCCGCGAAGGCTAGTCCAACGAGCGACTCGGGATCATCGCTTTCGGGACGTCCAGCGGCTTACGCACGCCGCGGCAAGGCACCGGCGCGGCATACAGCGGTCGCGTCCTCCGGGTCAGTGCGAGACTGCACACACTCACAAGGTCGTTACGGAGGAGGGCGGGGATGTTCGCACTTGTGGTTCGTTTCGACTGCCGCGACCAAGCAGCAGTAACCAGGTTTGACGAGCTGACGGCCGCGGTGGTCGAACAGATCACCGAAAGGGAGCCGGGCACTCTGGTGTACGCCACGCATTCTGTTGAAGGGGATCCTCTGGCCCGGATTTTCTACGAGGTGTACCGGGACCGTGATGCCTTCGCGGCCCATGAAGCGGCCGAGCACGTTCAGCAGTTCCACGCTCGGAAGGATCCGCTCTTGGTTGGCCGCCGGGTCGAGTTCCTGTCACCGGGAAGTGCCACAGGGCTGGTCGCTGCATGACGGGGAAGCGGTCGATTCTGCTCCTTCACGGCGTGCAGTCCAGCCAGCTCACGTGGTGGCGGCTCAAGCAGGATCTGCAGGACCTCGGGTGGCACGTGCATGCGGTCGATATGTTGGGTCACGGGTCACGGCAAGCCGCTGGCCCGGGCGAACTGACGATCGATGACCTCGCACGTGACGTTCTCGCCCAGGTACCAGGGCCCGTGAACGTTCTGGCTGGTCATTCGCTCGGCTCGATCGTGGGCCTGACTGTCGCCGGGCTGGCACCGGGGTACTGCGACCGCGTGGTGATCGAAGACCCCCCTGGTCATTCGGAATCGATCGACCTCGGCGACTTCGCGGACAACGTGGAAGAAACCGTGCGAGCGACCCGTGCCGATCCGGCCGGTACCGTCTCGGCGCTGCTCGATGAGAACCCGGTGTGGTCCCGCCGGGACGCGGAGAATTCCGTGAAGAACCGGCTGGCGCTTGACGTCGTCAGGGTGACGGGCCTATTGAGGACCAATCGGTGGAACCTTCAGGGGCTCGTAGATGAGTGTCCCGTACCGGTGCAGCTGCTGGCGTCGACCAAGGATTCCGCACTGACAAACCCTGACCGGTCGGTCCTGATGGATCGGCTCCCCGCCGATCACGTCGCCGTCATCGAAAGTGGTCACACGATTCACCGCGAGCGCCCCGCGTTATGGCTTCATCACGTACTGAGATTTGCGGAGACGACCTCGGATAGGCCCGACGACACCTGATGCGGGCCAAGCTTCATCACTTTGCACGCATGGGTTAAGGGCTCGGCACTTGGCTTCAATCAGTGACTAATCAGACGTCCAGTTCACCACCGCAGGCGAGGAATGGCGGCGTACTCGCAACAGCCGATGACTCCGTCAGACACCGAATGGACCCACGACGCCCAGCACCGGATCAAACCAGCCGAGTCGCCGCCGAGCTCGCTGAAGTCGCGCCTCAGAGATTGATGCCGTCGCACAAGCCGACCGATCAGCTTCCGGAGCGCACGTTTCTAGCTGCGTACCAAAGTACGGGCGTCAGCGGTCCGGAGTTCCACTGATGGTCCGCCCTGTACGTCGACGCGGCAATGCTGTCCCGGCGCGATCGGATGGATGCCGGTAATGGCGCCGGTGGCGAAGACCATGCCCGCTCGCACCGGTTGACCGCGCGCTGGCGAGGATATTCAGGGCAGTCGCCAGGCCATGATGAATGCCGCCGGGCAGGTTCTCGGCAGAACCTTCTCCCCTGAGGTGGCCGTCGACGTAACAGGCAAGCTGGACCGCAGCCCCACCAGGCCGGTCGGTAAGGGTCGAGCCGAGCACCAGACCGTTGTTGTTTCCGAAGTCGGCGGCGATCACGGTTGGGCCGAGGGCGTTGATGTCAGGGATCGGGCTGCTGGCCACTTCGATGCCGACCAGCAGGTGCTGCTCCAGTTCCGCCGCCTCTTCGGCTGTCCAGCCGCCGCCATCGTGGTCCGGCAGATCCCGCCCTAGGCGAATGACGAGCTCGGCTTCCACGGCCGCGAACCCGGACGCAAAGACGCCGACCTCGGCCGATCCCTGCTTCTCGCTGTCGTGACACTGCTGACTCCAGATCGGGCCGACAAGCCGGTCCGGGTCTCCGCCGGTCCGCCGGTCCGCCGCGATGTAGCCGATCTTCCAGCCGACCAGCTTGTCCGGCCAACGCGACATCGCCAGCTCCTGGATCTGGTAGGCCTCGGCCATGCTGGCGGGCGCCACCCCCGGGAACCGGGCCAGGCTTCGCCCCTCCCGTCGGGCAGCCACCAACTCGGCCGCGATCAGGTCCTCCGCTGCCGGTGTGTTCATCTCGACCTCTCCGGTCTGCACGCACCTCAGTGACACGCGTACCCAAACGCTACGACGATCCGATGGAGAACGACCCAATCGCCCAGGCTTCCCATCCCGGCTTAGGGCAGCGGCGGTCCATCGGTGCCTACCGCACTTTGAGCCCCGTCGGCATTCGCTGTCCATCGGTGCCTACCGCACTTTGAGCCCCGTCGGCATTCGCTGTCCGTCGGTGCTTACCGCACTTTGAGCCCCGT
Source organism: uncultured Actinomycetota bacterium (assembly GCA_963808495.1). Lineage (GTDB taxonomy): Bacteria > Actinomycetota > Actinomycetes > Propionibacteriales > Propionibacteriaceae > Microlunatus. The sequence goes on along the minus strand of CAWEGC010000005.1, from coordinate 39,760 downwards.
CGGCATTCGCTGAGCCCCGTTCTTCGGGCTCAAGGAGTGAGGCCGGGGCTCGAAGTGGATGTCCCACCAGCCAAACTCGCGCCTGCTTGACCTTGTCCCAAAGGCAGGCCCCATGCTGGGCTGGAGCACGGTTGGAGCAACCGCTCAGGAGAGGGCGTGATGAGTAACTACGAGGTCGTTCAGCGGGAAGCTATCCCATACGCCGCTATAGCTATCGCGGTGCCGATGGAAAGACTGGCCACCGCCGGTCCGCTGAACGGTGTGGTGTTCGACTGGCTGGCTCAGCATCACGTAGCTCCGGTCGGCCCGCCGTTCTGGAAGTACAACGTGATCGACATGGCGGGCCAGCTCCAACTCGAAGTGGGGGTTGCCACAGCGACGCCGGCCACCGCAGACGACCGGGTCAGTGTCGGCGAACTCCCGGCGGGTCGCTACCTCGAGACGACTTATCACGGTCACCCGGACGGCTTACTCCAGGCGACCTCCGACCTGCTTGCCTACGCCGACGCGCAGGGTTTGACCTTCGACAAAGCCGATTCACCGACGGGCGAGCGGTGGGCGGCGCGGCTGGAGTACTACCTAAGCGATCCAGACGACCAGCCGGACATGGCCCAGTGGGACACCACCCTGTCGTTCAAGCTCACAGACGCAGCCTGACCAACCCTGCGAAGCGGCTGTGGCTCATCGCGGCGAGGACCTCGGCCCGTCGGCTTTCGGCGTACCGGCCGGGCCGAAGACATCGCCCGACGAGTTCTCAGCGCGGACTTGTACCTGCAAAGCGGCCGTGAACGCACGCCAACCATCAGGTGATCGACAGATCGGCGTCCTGCTTCCAAAGACGTGGGCGAAACGCGGTGAAACTGACTAAGACGAAAGCCGGAATCGCGCACCTCAGCTTCAGGATCGGTGTAAGTTCCCGCCCATGACTGTTGGGGGCCGCATCGTGTCGCGTCTGGTAACCATGCTCGTAGCCTTGGTCGGATTGGTGATGGTCGGTGCGGTGCCGGCCGTCGCGCGAGTCCAATCCCGTCGCCATCAGTACGTTGCGTTGGGCGACTCCTATGCCGCTGGACAGGGCGGGGTTCCGCCAGGCGATTACCTTGATCCGACCTGTCTCGAGAGCCCGAACGGCTACCCGTATCTGCTCGACGCCGAGAAGGCGGATCCATCTCATAACCAACGCCGCCTGCACTGGCGCGTCGACCGAAGAGGTGGCGGAGCCGCAGCTCTCGGCGCTGAGCCAAGAGCTACAAGATTGGTGACGCTGACCGTTGGCGCCGCCGACCTGAATCTTTCCGAAGTGTTAGCCGCGTGTGCCCCCGTACCTACAGAAGATTGCCCGGGCTTGCCATCCTGGACGCCACTTGGTCAGTTGCCTGACCTCGCGCGACAGTCTCACAGAGTCTTTACCTCTCGGTGGCCGCCGCGGCGCCGAACGCACTCATCGTGGTCACTGGCTATCCCGTACCTGTTCGATGTAGCTCCCATTTGCGCATCCCGACCGCGGGCATCATGGCGCAAATCAACTGCGCGATTCTCCTCCTGAACACCACGATCCAGCAAGCCGTCGCCGGCTGCCCAGGCCTCCGGATATCAACATCGTCTACGTCGATGTGACCGACGATTTCGCCGGTCACGGCATTGGCAGCGCAGATCCATACATCAACTCAACGGGAATCGGCGCCTATCATCCGAATGCTGCCGGCTACGTGCTTATGCCGAGGCCATCTCAGCCGAACTGTAGAGCGCCTGGTTGGGCAGAGAGAAGCAAGCGGCCTAACCCCATCTCGCCGCGCCGGTGTCCTAACCGAGGTCCGAGGTCACCGGCAATATTCCAGCCGATTGCCGGGCATCCTGTTCGGATAACCTGTGAGGACTCATGTCTTCGGCAGGTTGTCACACCCATAGATGCGTCGGACGGACGGTCGTGACTGGCCATGACCCTGGTCGGCCCTCATTCGACCTGTGCTGGTCATCTCGACATGATCAGCAGGCTCGGCTGCGACCCGCGAGGCACTAGCTCGCCGCTTCGAGCCGGATTACCGCGTGATTTCTGCCGACTCGCTGCTGCCGGCTGACCGCATTGCAATGATTAGCAGCTGACGGCGAGGACGTGGCGTTGGTCGCCGCCGACCACCGGTTGAACGCTGAGCGCATGGACGATCGCATCGGACGCTCACTCGTCTCCGCATCACCAGATCAGGTTTCGCGTCCACTCGGCCGTGACAATACGTACGGCCACGGACATACTTGCCATGCTCGCAACGAGGACCAGCCGTCCGGTAATCCTCGCCGACTGGAGGTGCAATGTCGTGGCAAATGAAGTCGAGATAATTGTCGAGCCGGTCGAGCCTTCTGGGCTTCCGGTCGAGCGTCTGCGGGAGTGGCTTGCGGGTGATCGCGGCCTACAGGATGTGCTCGGCGACGTCGACGTCGCGAACCTCCTCTTGAGTGAGCCGGAGATCCTGCAACGCGAGAGGAAGGACAATTCGCCATTTATTGCCGCGGCCTTTGATCCGCAGCAAAACCGTGCGGTGGAAGTGTCTGGGTTCTTGGATCAGCCAGATAGTTTGCGGATCAAGCCCAGTGCCTACCGACCGTTGCCGACTCGCGACGAGCTGAGCAACGCATTGGACATCTTGCGGGCAGACAGTCGATATGCCTCGCGAGTGTCTCCCGACGATGCTGTCGTCTATCAGCCGATGCCGCCGTTGGCCGATCTTGAGCAGGATGATGGCACGCTGGTCCGTCGGCCAACGCTGGGTATCTTCAGTCCGACAGGAAGTCCGCGGCATCAGATTGTGGCAGTGGATCTGGCAGCGCGGGACATTGACTGGCAGCCAGCTGGATTGGATCACCCGGCCGACACCGACTGCGAGGCCCACCTGCCGGTCGGTGTGGAAAGCATCGCGGACACGGGAGGGCCCGACGCTGTCCACGTGCGGGTGGTTCGCAATGGAACAACCCTCTGGAATCTCGAGGTGGTTCGGCCACGAAACTCCTCTCCGACGACATTCGGCAAGGGCTCAGGGGTCGAGCTTCGGCACGTCCGCTACCGTGGCCGGCTCGGCCTGTGGCGGGCGCACGTGCCGATTCTCAATGTCCTGTACGACGACGGCGTGACATACCGGGATTGGCAGAATCAGGAAACACCGTTCCTCGCTGTCGGCACTGATCCAGTGGGTCCGGGGTGGCGGCTGTGCACCCAGCCGCCCGCCACGATTCTCGAGGCGGGAACGGACGCAGGCAATTTTCAGGGCGTCGCCTTGTGGTATGACGACGGTGAGCTTCGGCTCGTGAGCGAGGTGCAGGCGGGGTGGTATCGCTATATCTCTGACTGGCGGCTGCGGGACGATGGCACCATCCGGCCCCGATTCGGCTTCGCCGGCACCCGCAACCCTCGCACCTGCATGCGGCACCAGCACCATGTCTATTGGCGCCTTGACTTCGATATCGATGGGGCCGGTCGTGACGTCATCCAGCAGCAGGGGCTCTTCGTCCCCGGCAATCCACAGTGGTCCCCCATTGTCCGAGAAACGCAACGAAAACGCTCCACTTTCGCGCGGCGCTGGAGAGTGGTCGACCGCGATACGCATCGCGGATACCGAATTACTCCTGGTCTAGGCGATGGAACCGCCGATGCCTATGGCGTCGCCGATATCTGGTGCCTGCGATACCACGGCGACGAGTTGGATGACGGCGTCTCCGTCGTCGGCGGCAGCCCAGCAGACACCCAGATCCAACTTTCCAAATACATCAATGGCGAAGCGATCGATGGAACCGACGTCGTTCTGTGGTACGCGGGCCACTTCACTCATGACGAGAACCAGCCGTCACCTCATCAAGGGCACATCGTCGGACCGGAACTGAGACCCGTTAATTGGTAGCGTGCGGTTGTAGCGTTCTCTAGCGAATTCAATACCTCGCCGTCGGCATTTGCCTGCACGTCGGCCGTGCCGGCCCGGTCGTGACAGAAGCGACGAGGAGCCCATGACGCTACCTATCTGTCGGATACCCCGTCCCGGTATCGTGAGACAACCGAATATCTCATCCGGAGGAGATCGCCATGTCGCATGTGCTGGAGATGTTGGAATCTCACCCGAAGGACTGGGGTGAGCTTGATCTCGGGAAGCTGACCGAATGCATTGAGGCGTGTTTCGACTGCGCGCAGGCCTGCATCGCCTGTGCGGACGCCTGCCTGGCCGAGGAGATGGTGTCCGAACTGGTCCAGTGCATCCGTACCGACCTGGATTGTGCAGACGTCTGCGCGACAACTGGCAGGGTCCTGTCCCGTCACGCCGGTTCTGACGCGAGCCTCACGAAGGAACTCGTCGAAGCTTGCCGGAGCGCCTGCCGGGCTTGCGCAGCCGATTGTGAAAGCCACGCCAGCATGCACGAGCACTGCCGGATCTGCGCGGAGGCGTGTCGCCGTTGCGAGAGCGGCGTGCGACCAGCTCGCCAGCGCTCTTGGGTAGCACTCGCTTTCGTATATCGAGGCATGAGCCTGCGCAGGTATTCGCCTGGAACGGTCACCTCATCGAAATGAGGCCATCATGGTCAGAACAGCGGAGTACGGCGACCTCCAGCAACCCGGAGGTCTACAGCCCGCGGCGAAGAGCAGGATCGGGCTGATCGTCGCTGCGTCGATGGCCGTTGGCCTGCTCCTTGCCGTGGTTTTGGTCACGGTCCCGTGGATCCCGGCGAAAGAGAGCGTTCTCACCGGCGTGGTCCTGCTGGGCTTTGCGGTGGGATGGGCGTTGCTGGCCGTGCTGTCGGTACGGTTCAGCGATCAGCCGCAAAGATGGGCAGCAGCGCCGGCCGCATTCATGGCGGTGCTCGGTCTCGGCTTACTCGGCGGATCTGCCGCGGTGCACCACGTGCTCAGTTGGATATGGCCGCCAGCACTGTTCGTGCTCGTGGTCTGGATGATCGTTAAGGTCCGACGGCAGGTGCGCAGCCGAAGCGCACGGTGGCTGCTCTACCCCGTTCTGGCCGTGTTGGCGATCGCGTCCGTGGGCGGCGGCTACCAGACCGTACGCGAATCGCTCGAGGCCAAGGCCTATCCGCCACCCGGCCAGCTGATCGACGTTGGCGGCCACCGGCTGCACCTGTACTGCACCGGCTCAGGCAGCCCCACAGTCGTCCTGGAACCAGGTCACGGCGCGTCCTCCTCCGATCTTGGCTGGATCACCCCGGCCGTTGCCCGCGAGACCCGAGTCTGCGTGTACGACCGCCCTGGTCGCGGCTGGAGCGACGCAACGGACGGCCCGCAGGACGGTGCCCACATTGCCGCGGACCTGCATACGCTGCTCGAACGTGCCCACGTTCCCGGGCCGTACGTGCTGGCCGGTCATTCCTTCGGCGGCCTGTACATCCAAAGCTTCGCCGCACAATTCCCCGACCAGGTCGCCGGCATGGTGCTCCTCGACTCCACCGCACCCAACCCTGGCCCCACCCAGCCAACCAACACCGAGTCCTACAGCCTCCTCCGCCGCGTCGCCGTTCTGTTGCCTGCCGTCGCTCACCTCGGGGCCGGACGCCTGCTCAACCCGTTCTCATACGGCACTCTCCCGCCACGTTCCCGCGACGAGGCCCGCGCCAGCTCCTCAACCGCCCGGCACCTCGCTAGCTGGATCGAGGAGCTTATCGCGGCGTCCGCATCCGCCCGTCAGGCGTCGTTGCTGACCAACCTCAACGGAAAGCCGCTCATCGTCCTCACCGCCGACACCGGGAACGATGCGAAACATAAATCGGCGCAGGAACATATGGCCACACTGTCCACCAACAGCGTGCACCGTATCGCCCACGACACCACCCACCAATCGCTTCTCGACGACGAAGCCGACTCCGCCGCAGCCAGCCAGGCAATCCACGACGTCGTCGCGTCCGTACGCAGCTCCCAGCCACTAGTCCCGCGCTAATCAGGCATTGACGACATGACAACACGTCAGCGTCATCGGGCCGCTCGAGCTCAGGGCGCCCAGCGTATGGTCCTCAAGGCATCACCGGACCAGCTTGGTCAGCGTTCATCGGTGGCTGCACCCGCTGGTATCCGCTGCCCGCGGGGTCGGGTTGGGCGGGCAAACTGAGCCGCTTGAGCAGCAGTGCATTGACGGCAACGAGGAAGCTCGAGGCCGACATGGAGAGGGCCGCAATTTCCGGCCGCAGGACGAGCCCGAACGCGGGCTCGAAGACGCCGGCAGCGATCGGCAGGGCGATCGCGTTGTAGCCGATCGCCCAGCCGAGGTTCTGCCGCATCTTCCGCAGCGTGCCTCTCCCGATCCGCAGCGCGGTCGGTATGTCGAGCGGGTCGGAGCGCATCAAGACGACGTCGGCCGTTTCGATGGCCACGTCGGTGCCGGTGCCGATGGCGATGCCGAGATCAGCCGCCGCGAGAGCCGGAGCGTCGTTGACGCCGTCCCCCACCATGGCGACCCGGCGCCCGGCGCGCTGCAGCTCGGTGATCTTGGCCTCTTTGTCGACTGGCAGGACTTCGGCGATGACGGTGTCGATGCCGAGCTGGTCGGCGATGCGCTGTGCGGTTGCCTGGTTGTCACCGGTCAGCATGGCGACCTGGATGTTCATAGCGTGCAGCTCGCTCACTGCGGCCGCAGAGCCGCTCCGAGGAGCGTCAGCCAGGGCGAGGACCCCGGCGGCCTTGCCGTCGACTGCGACCAGAACTGCCGTACGCCCGGCCGCCGCGAGCTCGTCGCTGCGCTGTCCCAACCGGCCCAGGTCGATCTTTTCCATCTCCATCAGCCGGTGATTGCCGACCAGCACGCGCCGGCCATCGACGGTCGCACCTGCCCCGCGACCTGGAACGTTGCGGAACTCGGTAGCGGCCAGCCTGGGTACGCCAACCCGCGCCGCGTGGCGAGCCACGGCCAGCGCGAGTGGGTGCTCGGACTCGGCTTCTACCGCGGAGGCAAGTGAGAGCAACTCGGCATCGGTCAGCCCGTCGACCACCACATCGGTGACGTCGGGCTCACCCCTGGTCAGCGTTCCCGTCTTGTCCAGAACAACGGTGTCGATGTGCGCAGAAGTTTCCAGGGCGCTGGCGTTCTTGAACAGCACGCCCCTTTTCGCGCCCAGGCCGCTGCCCACCATGATCGCGGTCGGGGTAGCCAGACCGAGCGCGTCGGGGCAGGTAACGACGACAACCGTGATGGCGAACAGGAGAGCTTCGGACGCGGGCCGACCCACGGCGAACCACACCAGGAATGTCAGGAGGCCCGCGATCAATGCCACGAGCACGAGCCAGAACGCTGCGCGGTCGGCGAGCCGCTGTCCGGGCGCCTTGGAGTTCTGCGCCTGCTGGACAAGATCCACGATCTGAGCCAGGGCTGTGTCCGACCCGACTTTGGTGGCCCGCACCCGGAGGGTGCCGGTGGTATTGACCGATGCGCCGATGACCTCCGAGTCGATCGATTTGGACACCGGCAGGCTTTCGCCGGTGACCATCGACTCGTCGATCTCGGATTCACCGTCCACGACCCGGCCGTCCACCGGGACCTTCGCGCCGGGGCGGACCAGCAGCAGATCACCTACCTCCACCTGAGCGGTGGGCACCTCGACCGGCTCGTCGTCACGGATCAGGACGGCCATCGGCGGCGCCAGTTCGAGCAGTGTGCGGATCGCCTCGTTGGCACCGCCCCGGGCACGCATTTCGAACCAGTGGCCGAGCAGCACGAAGGCGGCGAGCACGGTGGCCGCCTCGTAGAACACCTCGCCGCCCCCGGTGAACGTGACGTACACGCTGTAGAGCCAGCCGGTGCCGATGGCCACCGAGACCAGGACCATCATGTCCAAAGTGCCCGCTCGCAACGCCCGCCAGGCGCCGTCGAAGAAGATCCACGACGAGTAGAAGATCACCGGAAGGCTGAGGATGAGGGAGAAGATGTCGTCCCGCAGCCCGAACGGCGCTGGTGCGGCGAAGCCGATGACTTCGCGCCCGATCGGCGACCAGAGCAGGATCGGGATCGACAGCAGCACGGCCACCAAGAACCTATTTCGCATGTCGCGCGCCATGCCGTCCATCGACATGCCGGCGTGATGCCCGCCGTGGCCCATCGCATCCTGAGGAGTCAGCGGCGCATGGTGAGCATGGTCGCCCGCTGCCTGGACGGCGGTCGGGGCTTGATGATCATGGTGCTCGGCAGGTGTTGAGTGACCTTGTCGGGCTTCCACCTCCAGCGGCCCCTGCCCATGACCACGGTGAGCATGATCATCGTTGTCGGGCTGCTCAAGGACCTCAGGACGCTGCCGGCTCCAGCAGGGGATCGCAGACGTGCTGAGGTACGGACTGGCCCGCGCAGTGATAACCGCAGTCGCGGATCCAGTCGGCCAGCTCGGCCACCGAGGTGCGTGCGGGGTCGTACCTGACCGTGGCCGTCTGCGCGACAGGATTTGCATCGACTCCGAGAACGCCCGGCCGACGTGAGAGCACAGCTTCCGCCACGTTTTTCGACGTCGCCCATTGCACCCCGGACATCTCCAGAACGACGGTCAATGTCGATTCCGACACTTGCTCCTCCACATTGCGACTCTGACGCCCGCTGCAGCCACGCCTTCAGGCCGAGGCATACTATACCCTCCGGGGGTATAGTAGCGGACCCTCTTGGGTCAGCGGTCTGGAATTCAGGTGAACCGGCGGAGGGTGAAGCGCGCGAGCAACGGATGCGGCTGCCCGGTGGTGATCTCGGACGCCAGGAGCTCACCAACGATGAGTGCCAAGGTGGCGCCGCTGTGGGTAAAGGCCACAAAGAGCCCGCTGGTTTCGCCCAGTTGGCCCAGGACGGGTTCTCCGTCAGCGGGCACCGGTTTGGGCCCGATGCCGTGGTTGCCACGGTGAGCTGAGGCGTGCCGGAGATCAGGCGGGACGCTTCGGCGAGCAGCTCCTCGGTGATCTCGGCTGGGACATCACAGGTCCCGTCGGCCCGTACCTCGATGTAGGGCGTGGTCCAATCCGAATCGACGGCCAACGCTCCGTCCGGGGTCGGTCGGACCGACGCTCGCGGTGTGTTCAGCACGGCACGGAGCTGGGTCTGTACGGGATGGGTCTTGACCAGCAGCGCCATGGGCGTGGCATCAGGAATTGTGGCACCGAACTGTGCTGCCATCTGGGGGGCCTTCCAACCCGTTGCCAGCAGCACGGCATCGACCTCGATCGCACCGTGACTTTCAGTCCTGATCCCGGTAACGCGACCGGCACTGGTGGATACGGAGGCTTCGCCGGCATTGGTGATCAATTCACCGCCCGCGCCGACCAGCTCCGTGGCCAGATAATTGATCAAGGAGGGCAGGTCGACCCAGCCCTCACCGGGGTTCCACACCGCTCCCGAGGACGGGATGGCTGCCGGGTTGACTCCCGGTAGTCGTCGCTCGACGTCGTGAGGACTGAGCAGCTGGCTGTCGTACCCGTGAGCGAGCTGGTGAGCGTGGATGGCGAACTGAAGGTCAAGCTTGTCGACCGACTGCCAGCTGAGCCCACCGTCGAACCGCAGCCAGTGGCCATCGGGTTGGCGGGCGAAGAGGGTTCGATAGCGATCGATGCCCAGCATCCGCAGCTGGTGATAGTGCTCGGAGTAGATGGCGGCCGAATTCAGCCAGGAGAGGGACCGGCCCGAGGCGCCGCTGGCCAGCGCTCCCTCGGTCACCAGCCACGCCCGGGCGCCTCGGCGCGCCAGGTGGTACGCGCTCGAGGCTCCGATCACCCCGCCGCCGATGACTGCCACCCTGAGCGGTGTTTGGTTGCTCATGCTGGTGACAAGTATCGGGGCACTGCGGCCGCCAGACCTGACCACGGCATCGTTCCTTCAAGAGGACCGCGTAGGCCGGAAGTTCTTTTGCCGCCATGGAGGGCCAGCGCCGCAACCGGCAGCAGGAGTCACCATCCGGCCCGATAGAACCTCGGGATCCGGCAGGCTACGCTGACGCGGGTTGTCCGTTCGGCTTGACGACCAGCCAGGTGCCACCGAACTCGGTGACGTTGTGGCAGAGCACCTGGTACTTGCCCTCGTGTGCGTAGAAGTACAGCGGGTGCCCCGCGTAGGTGATCTGAGTCGAACCATCGCGGCGACGGGTCGTTCCAAGCAGGTCCGATTCCACCGCGCCGGCCGCCCGCGGCTTTCCTTTGGTCAGCACCGGCGGCCAGGCCTCCGCACACTCCCCGTAGCATTCCGGGCGGCTCGTTGTCTCCGCGTCGAACAGGTAGATCGGCTGGCCCGAGGCGTCGTAGAGCATGCGCCCGAAGTCGCTGTCCGCAGTGATGATCTTGGTTCCAGCTGACTCACCAGAAGGCGGTGATGTCGGCGACCCTGACGGCGTGCCCTGCGGAGCAGGGATTGAGCTGGGCGCTGGCGATGATGCGGACGAAGCTCCGCCCGAGGACGTGGAATCCTCCGGCGTTGACTCTGGCGACGAGACTCCACAGCCCGCGAGGAGCAGACTGAGCACGACAACGAGATAACTGCTGGCAGAGATCGCAGGTCGACGCCAGAAACCGGATCCGCTCTCGAATCTTGCATCTGCTGCTGAATCTTCGGCAGCGGATGGAAGATTCGGCAGCGGATCCGGCGTCATGTCGTGAACTGGCGTCATGTCGTGAAGACCCCGGAAGCTTGTCACGCCGGTCACGCCGGTCACGCCGGTCACGCCGTTCGAGGCTGGCCGGGTTCGATCAGGACCTTCAGGCCCTCGCCACGACGCAAGGTCTCCACGGCGGCGACTGCCTCGTTCATCGGAAAGACCTTGCTGATCAGGCTATGCGCGTCCACTCTGCCGGTGGTCACCAAGTGGATGGCGGCCTCGATGTCGCTGCGCTGATAGATGCGCGTCCCGATGATGGTGATCTCATCGAACATCACCGACAGCAGGTCGACGCCGTGCAGGCCCGGCTTATAGGCGCCGACAATCACAGCCGTGCCGGCTGCTCGTAGCCAACTCAGCAACTCTCCTGCCACCGAGGTGTGTCCTGATGCGTCGAAGACAACGTCCGCGCCATCGCCAAGGTCTTGCGGATTCTCGACGATCGTGAGGCCGAGGTCCGTCGCGTACTTCCGGCGTGACTCCGACAACTCGGACACTGTCACGATGGCACCGGCCGCGGCGGCGGTGATGCTGACCAGGCAGCCGATCGGGCCGGCTCCGACGACGTGGGTACGGTCGCCCAGGGCAAGCCCCGAACGCCGTACAGCGCGGACCGCCACCGCCAGGGGCTCGATCAGCGCGGCGCCGACGAGATCAACATCGGTCGGCAGGGGGTAGATGCCGTACCCAGGCACCACCACGCGCGGGGCGATGGCTCCCGGATAGTCGATTCCGACCAGGGTCAGAGCGCGGCAGACATTGGTACGGCCGGCCACGCAGGCTTCGCAGACTCCGCAATGCACCACCGGGCTGACAAAGACGGGATGACCCGCGGGCAGATTCTCGTACGGTTCCGCCAGGTGACCGACGAATTCGTGGCCGAGCACGATGCCAGGCTGGGCACGGCCATGCTCCCCAGCGGCGATATGGAGGTCACTGCCGCAGATTCCGGCGTAGGCGACGTCCACCCCGATCCAGCCCGGGCGGGATTCGGGGATCGGCACGGGCCGGACGGCGACGAGGGTCCCGCCTTCCCACACCAAAGCGTTCTGCTCTGTCATCGTTTTGCGCCCCGTTTGGTTGTTGGTTCCGATTGCAACGGTACGGTTCTTGATCTGAACGGCACCGCCGGGCCCATGAAGTAGCGCCGACGAATCCGGGCGATCAAGTGCCGAACCCCAGTTGCTGCGGCCGCGCTGGATACGCCGTGCTGGGCCGGGCCAGGAAGAGCGACACGAGAAGGCCACGGCGACGAGCGAGCGTTCGCTCGCCGCAGCCGACGAGATCCGTGTCGTCCGACTCGGGGGCTTTCTCGCTCAGGCTGGCCATCGGGTGGGGCAGCGGCCGGCATCATCTCTGAACCCCGTACGAGCCTGACACCAATATGCCTGGCAATGCCCTGACCGGAGGTCACACTCAGCCCTTGGGGCGACGCCATCCAATCTCGAGGATTTCGACTGCCGGGGGTTTCTCCGCGTAGCCGTTTGTCGTCAGTGGGCCACCCCATATTGGCTGCGACGTTGACTCGTTCCACCAGTCGACGGTCTGGCGCTCGAAGCTGCTCGGCATGTCGGGGATACGGCGGATCTCGTCCATGAGCTGGTCATAGGCGAGCCGGTTGCCGAGTTGCCGCGTGGCGGACATCCACATATCCGTCGCGAGGAGATGCTCGATCCGGTGAAGATCGGCGTAGAGCCTGTCTCGCCGGTACATCAGCAACGCGTCGTCGTCGCGGTCGGGATCGTCCGTTCCGCTGTGGTGGACCGCAGCCCTGCCGTCGACCCACGTGGCAAGTCGAGCCAGGACTCGCCAGCTCACTGGCCTGGTGAGAAGAGCCAGGACGACGAAGAGCCCGGACGCTACGAAGTACTCGGGCATCCCCAGCATCCCGATTCCTGCCGGATCCGCCTTGTCGGCAGCCCGTCGAGCGGCACGTCGATCGTCACAGGTAGACACCCGGGGCCGGCGGTGGCCCTGGTGACCGCGAACGGAAACCGCTCCTGGGATTCCGGCGGGGTGGCGTAAACCTGCACGACATTCCTCAATCGCCTAGTGCCCGTGTTCTCCACCGTAGCGCGGATCGTGAGTGCATCGGCTGTCGCTCAGCTCACGTCACCGCGTGCCGAGTAGGTGTTCGATGGCGAGCCGCTGGATTCGGGCAAAGCCGTAACCCTGCGTGCGGGCGCGGTCGATGTCGAAGTCCTCGAACGCCTTCGGGTCCTCCAGCAGCTGAGAGTAGGTCTCTCCATCGGCGAGAGTCGGCTGCGCGAGTTCGGCGACCCGACCAGCCGCCAAGGCTTCTTGTACCTCAGGGTCGGCGCGGAACGCCCGGGCCTTCTCCCGCAGCGCGAGGTAGAGCTCCATGTTCGCCCGGGCGGACTCCCAGACACCGTCCATGTTCTCGGTACGCAGGGGCTTGTAGTCGAAATGCCGGGGGCCGTCATAGACCGGGCCGCCATCCGGAGCGCCGTTCTCGAGCAGGTCAACGGTGGAAAAGGCCTGCAGCAAGTCGCCGTAACCGAACACCAGGTCCTGGTCGTAGCGCGGCCCTTTCTGCCCGTTGAGGTCGATGTGGAACAGCTTGCCGGCCCACAAGGCCTGGGCGATGCCATGTGTGTAGTTGAGGCTGGCCATCTGCTCATGCCCGGTCTCGGGGTTGATCCCGACCATGTCGGAATGCTCAAGCTCGCGAATGAAGGCCAGTGCATGCCCGATCGAGGGCAACAAGATGTCCCCACGTGGCTCGTTCGGCTTCGGCTCGATCGCGAAACGCATGGGATAGCCACGATCGATCACGTACGCGGCGAGGGTGTCCATGGCTTCCCGGTAGCGGTCGAGGGCGGCGCGGACGTCCTTGGCGAAGTCCACTTCGGACCCTTCGCGACCGCCCCAGAACACGTAGATCTGGGCGCCCAGCTCGGCGGCCAGATCGATGTTCCGCATCACCTTGCGCACCGCGTACCGCCGTACGCTGCGGTCGTTGCTGGTGAACCCTCCGTCCTTGAATACCGGGTCGTGGAACAAGTTGGTGGTGACCATCGGCACCACCATGCCGGTCTCGGCCAGCGCAGCCCGGAACTCGTCGATGATTCGCTGCCGGTCGGCGGGGCTGCTGCCCGAGGGGATCAGGTCGTCGTCATGGAAGGTGATCCCGTACGCGCCAAGCTCGGCCAGCTTGTGCACGGCCTCAACCACTGCCAGCACTGGTCTGGTCGCCTCGCCGAACAGATCTCGCGCCTGCCAGCCCACCGTCCAGAGACCGAAGGAGAACTTGTCGTCGCGGGTGGGTGTCAGATCCATGCGAATGTCTCCTCGCCATTGTGGAGCCGGTGATGTGATAGGCGGGTGCTCGAACCCTTCTCGAAAGTTGGCCCGCCGCGGGATGCCGGTGGGTTTGGTGCAGTCCCGATCGGTTCCAAGCCTTTCGAAGGATTTGGGCGAAATCCGTTCGTTTGCCTTTAAGGAGAGTAGTCGTGACGATGCCGCCACCGACAGTTCCCGCCGGGCAGACGACTTCTTCCTGGAAGGACCCTTCCCGTCCGGTCAGCGAGCGCGTCGATCTGCTCCTGGCTGAGATGACCCTTGAGGAGAAGCTGGCCCAGCTCGGCAGCCGCTGGCTCGGGAATGACATGCCAGGATCCGGCGGCGCTCTGAGTACCCCTGACGGACCCGAACCGGACCACAGGGAGACTCTCAACGTCGCCCCCATGCAGGACGTATTCGCCCGGGCCGGATCACCGTCGCTGGAGGAGGCGAGCCGACATGGGCTGGGCCATCTCACCCGGATCTACGGCAGCGCCCCGATCAGCGCCGCCGAAGGTGCCGCCGAGCTGGTGAGGCAACAGCGGATCGTTCAGGCGTCCTCACGTCTCGGCATCCCCGGCCTGGTCCACGAAGAGTGCCTGACTGGCGTCACGACATACGGCGCGACCGTCTATCCGGCAGCAATCGCCTGGGGCGCGACCTTCGACCCCGACCTGATCGAGCGCATGGCGGCCGCAATCGGCCGCGACATGGCCGCGCTCGGGGTCCACCAGGGACTCTCGCCGGTGCTCGATGTTGTGCGTGACTACCGCTGGGGTCGGGTCGAGGAGACCATGGGCGAGGACCCGTACCTCGTCGCGATGCTTGGTACCGCGTACGTCCGGGGCCTGCAAACCTCTGGCGTCGTTGCTACCTTGAAGCACTTCGCCGGCTACTCCGCCTCCCGCGCCGCCCGGAACCACGGTCCCGTTCCCATGGGGCGTCGGGAATTGATGGACGTGGTACTGCCTCCGTTCGAGACGGCAATCGCGCTTGCCGGGGCCGGCTCGGTGATGAACTCCTACGCCGACGTGGACGGGGTCCCAGCCGGTGCGGATTCGTGGCTGCTGACGGACCTGCTGCGAGCCGAGTGGGAATTCGGCGGGACAGTGGTCTCCGATTACTGGGCCGTGCCCTTCCTGGCCACGATGCATCGGGTTGCTGCTGACTTCGACGAAGCGGGAGCTCTCGCGCTTGCGGCCGGCATCGACGTGGAACTGCCCGACACCGTCGGCTTTGGCGCCGGGCTCGCACGAGAAGATTCGGCGGGGGGAGCTAGCGCAGGAGCTCGTCGACCGGGCCGCCCGCCGGCTGCTGACCCAGAAGGCGATGCTGGGGCTTCTCGACGGCGAGTGGACCGCTGAGCGATCGGTGGAGGCCGCCGGCAGCACGGACCTCGATTCACCCGAGAACCGGGCCCTGGCCCGCGAGATTGCCGAGCGGTCCATCGTCCTTCTCGATCCCGGAACGGCCCTTCCGCTGCTCGGCGACGGGCGGCCCGTCCTGCGCCGCGTGGCTGTGGTGGGGCCCTGTGCGGCGGACCCGCGCACGTTCCTGGGTTGCTATTCCTTCCCCATTCATGTCTTGCCGCGTTTCCCCGACCTCGGACTCGGGGTGGAGGTGCAGAGCGCGCTGGACGCGCTGCGGGCTCGAGCTTTCCGATGTCGACGTGGTCCACGAGCACGGTTGCGACGTAGCAGGGGACGACCGGTCGGGCTTCGCCGCTGCTGTCGCCGTGACCCGTCAGGCAGACCTGTGCGTGGCCATGGTTGGCGATCTTGCCGGCTTGTTCGGCCATGGCACTTCTGGTGAGGGCTGCGATGCCGAGGACCTGCGGTTGCCGGGGGTACAGGCCGACCTGCTGGACGAGCTTCTCGCCACCGGCACACCGGTCGTTGTCGTGGTGGTCTCCGGTCGGCCCTACGCACTGGGGCAGGTGCACGGCCGCGCTGCCGGCCTTGTTCAGGCGTTCATGCCCGGGGAGGAGGGCGGGCAGGCGATTGCCGGTGTGCTGTCAGGTCGGGTGCAACCTGGCGGTCGGTTACCCGTCCAGATCCCCAGGCATGCTGGCGGCCAGCCCGGAACCTACCTCCAGCCACCCCTTGGTGCGGAGAACGCCGGCACGAGCAGCCTCGATCCGACGCCGCTGTTTCCGTTCGGGCACGGCTGCTCGTACACCACCTTCGAGGTCGATGACCTGCGCCTTAGCGCCGACGAGGTGCCCACTGACGGTGAGTTCAGCGCGTCGGTGCTGGTCCGCAACACCGGGCGGCGCTCAGGTGAGGCGGTGATTCAGCTCTACCTGCACGACGTTGTCGCCACGGTCACCCGACCGGTCAAGCAGCTCGCCGGATTCGTCCGCGTGCCGCTCGAACCAGGTGCCGAAGCCCGCGTCTCCTTCTGCGATACACGCTGATCGGACAGCCTTCGTCGGCCGGGATCTTCGGCGCATCGTCGAGCCCGGCGAGATCGAGATTCTTGTCGGTACGTCCGCCGCGAACCTGCCATGTCGTGGCGGTCGTACGGCTGACCGGACCCGTCCGCGTCGTCGGACATGATCGCCGACTCGTCACGCCGGTGGACGTTGACCGGCCGGACGATGACGGACGCATAGGAGCAGATGTGGCGTTCAAGGATGGCGTGGATCGGCATCGACGTCCATCTGGGATCAATGCTCCCAGCCGTCCTGCCGACGGGAAAGCGCCGGCCAGCGCCGTCCACGTCGGGGCTACACCGGTGAACGTCGGCAGAGTTAGGGTCGATGCCATCAATGACCTCGCCGACAGCCTGGCTGAGCTGATATCAGCGGCACGCCGATTGATCAGGCCGGGTCGAACGCAGCTTCCTTGGGATTACCGGAGCGCCGGGTGCCGGCAAATCGACACTGGCCGAAATGATCGAGGCTGAGCTGAGCCCCGATGCGGTCTTGGTGAGCATGGACGGCTTCCACCTGAGTGACACCGAGTTGAAGCGGCTAGGTCGCTATGAGCGCAAAGGTGCTATCGACACCTTTGATTCGGCCGGTTATGTCAATCTGCTTCGACGCCTGCACAGCCGTGAAGATCCGATCGTCTACGCTCCGCGCTTCGACCGTTCCATCGAGGAATCGATTGGATCGGCGATCCCCATAACCCGCGATGTTCCGCTGATCATCACGGAGGGGAACTACCTGCTGGTTGAAGATTCAGACTGGGGAAAGGTCCGAGGACTGCTGGACGAGAGCTGGTATGTGGAACCAGGGGACGATGAACGCCGCAGACGTCTGATCGCCCGGCACGTGGAGTTTGGCCGCGATCCAGAAGAGGCGCACCAACGCTCACACGGCGTAGACGAGCGCAACGCTGAAATGATCAAGGCAACCAGGAAGAAACGCCAGCCGCGTTGTGCGGTTGGAGACATTCAGTGAGACCGTGAGCCGGAAACGACGATGACACCGAAACGCGTGACGTAGAACTCACTGAAATCTCGACGACACGCGCGCAGGGATGCGCCGTCACGCCGGCATTTGTGTTTCCTTTTTACTGGTAATCCTGCGCCATGTGGGGGAGACGTTGGCGCGTGTTTCGCGGAGGATCCACGCCGCCGCGGGCACGAGGGCGAAGATCGTCACGAGGAGCTTTCTTCGATGAGTATTCAGTCTCCGCTCGCGAGAGACGCCGAAACGGTCACCGCGAGTTCGGGCGTCGTCGACCTGCAGAAGAGAATTGCCAGCCTGTATCGCTGGATCCGACTGCGGATGCTTTCACTCTTCCGACGATCTCCGGGGATCGTCATCGCTGGATCCATGGCCGTCCTGTTTGCGATCGCGTACCTCATCGCTCCGCCGATGGGACGGGACCTGTCGGCGCAGCTGGCTCATGCCGAGCTCGCCGAGTCGCATTGGCCGGCGCTGCTCGACCTCCGTTGGTACGGCGGGTTCAATCCGCTCGGCTATAGCGTGCTGTCTCCACCGGTGATGGCGCTACTGGGTGTACGGCTCACGACCGCGCTTGCCTACGTTGCCAGCGTCGTCCTTTTCGCCACGTTGCTGAAGCGAGCTGCGAGTTGCGCGGCCGGTGGCCGGGGCGATCACGGCGGCGCTCTGCCTTGCTGGCAATCTCGTGACCACGCGGACGACGTTTGCCCTTGGCTTTGCGCTGGGGCTGGGTGCGCTGGTCGCTCTGGTTGCTGGACGCCTGCGCATCATGTCGGTGCTGTGTGTGCTGGCAGCGCTCTGCAGCCCGGTCGCCGGATTGTTCCTCGCCGTGGCGGGCGTTGCACTTCTCCTGTCCGGCCGCTGGCGAGGCGGGGTGTTGATCGCTCTCACGGCCCTGGTGCCAACCATCGCAGTCGAGCTCGCGTTTGGTAACGGCGGACGCCAGTCATTCGGGTTGCAACATGCCGTCTTGAGTTTTCTCATCTGCCTTCTCGTTGCGGGAGTGGGTTGGCGCCGCCCCGTCATCCGGTGGGGTGCGCTGTTAACGGCCGGAGTGGTCGCTGCGGCATATCTGCTACCAACACCGGTGGGTACGACCGCGGCACGTCTGCCCGAGTTGCTCGCAGCACCGATCATCGTGGCGATCGCCACCGTCCCCTTCTTCGGCGTCATCGCCGCCGCCATGGCCGCCGTCGTGCTGGTACCGCCGGTGTCCCTCACCGAGATTCAGGAACGCAACGATCCCGCGCTCAGCGCCGAGTTCTATGCTCCGCTCCTGGACCAGCTAGCCGCTCGTCATGTTGTCGGGCCGATTGAGGTCGTTCCCACGCAGCGCCGCGGGGAAGCTGCCGTCGTGGCTCCGGCGGTTGCCATCGCAAAAGGGTGGTCGCGACCGCCCGACATCCAACGGAATCCCATCTTCTACGACGGAACGCTCAACGCGGACACGTACCGGAACTGGCTCCAAGACAACGCCATCTCGTATGTGGCGGTGTCCAAAGGTCCGTACGACTGGGCCGCGACTGACGAAGCGTCCTTGGTGCGCCGAGGTTTCTTGTGGTACCTGAAGCCGGTGTGGTGGGACGAAACGTGGACGCTTTACGAAGTGAAGTACCCGCGCCCAGTCATCCAAGCCCCCGGTCGAGTTGTCGCTCGCGATGCCACGTCCCTCAAGCTGTCCTTGCCCTCGCCCGGTCAATATGCCCTGCGCGTGCGTTGGTCCCGCTATCTGTCAGCCTCGAATGGCTGCGTGCGACCAACCAAAGGTGGATGGTCGATGGTCGTCGTTGACCAGCCCGGCAAGGTCAAGATCGAAGGCAGTTTGACGCCTCGCCAGTGTTGACGCGCAGAACCCGGTCTCTTCTCTGGACGATGCACGATACAAGCTCTTGCCCGAGGAGGCTGCGCCGGCTTCCAGGTCGATTACGCCGAGGACGCGTTCGCAGATACTGCCGAGCTCATCAAGGCCTTCATCGCAGGTGAACGCTAGTGACACAAATTGGCCGAGAGAAGTCGGAGTCGTCAGCGGCGCGGACAACTATGCAGTATCTGGCGTCTTAGGACCCGGGGCCGGGAGCACATTGGTGATCACGAAGGCAACGACGACGGCCACGATGACCTCCGGGGTCACCAGCACGCCGTCGGCGCCCATCAGTACTACGGCGATCAGCGTCGACGTCAACGGCAGCCGCAGCATCGCGCTGCACATGGCCCCAATGCCCATGCCAATCCCTGCCGCCACGTTCATGCCCGGCAACCCACTTGCGGCAATTCCGATCGCCGCGCCGATGAATAACGAGGGGAAAACAGGTCCTCCGCGAAACGCGCTCAACGAGAATCCGTAGGCCAAGGCCTTGCATACGATGAGCAAGATCATTACCGCAACTGAGTAATTGGCGGCGTTTTCGACCAGCTCGGGCAATGCGTCTTGTCCCGAAAACAGCACTTGGGTGAAAGGTTGTCCGGAGATCAGCTGGTACACCATTGCGGTACAACCGATGAGTAGGCCGAGTGCCGACGTCACCAACACTCGGTTCATGTGAACGATCGGACGAAGCCAGAGTGCGCCAGAGCGGATCAGCCACGCCAGCAGGGCGGCTGCGACTCCCATGATTACTGCCCAGCCCAGGCTGGCCAACGTCGGAGCCACCGCGGGCGGCACGGACGTCAGCGCGAGGGAGAAGCTGCCGAGGCCGGTCCAGTTGTCCAGACCGACGAAGACCAGCGCCCCAATACCTGAGGCGAGCAGACCTGGCAGCGCCACCAGGCTCAACGTTATCCCGCTGACGCCTGCGACTTCCATGATCAGAAAGGCGGCGAGCACGGGGGAGCCGAACAATGTACTGATCGCCGCAAAGCTGCCAGCCGACGCCATGATCGTCAAGGCCATCGGCGGAGCGTCCCTCCTGACAAGGCGGACTGTCAGCGCCCCAAGCCCGCCGCCGATCGCGAGCAGCGGGGCTTCGGGTCCGACTGCTGCGCCGAGGCCAAGTGTGGCCAAGGCAGCGAGGAATATGCCTGGCAGCTCGCGCCGGTGGCCGGTCCTCCGCCGGTTTGAAAGCCCAATGCGGGCGAATGTCCGCCGTTGCCCGGCAGGTATCGGATGGTCAATGCGACCAACAGTCCGCACAGCACCAACCAGGGCAGCGGCCACCACGCCGGTGCGGGGCCCCCGAGCAGCTGATTCGGCAGCTCCGTGAACAGGAATCGCTGGATCGCAGCGACTAATGCAAGGAAGCCATAGGCGACGACTGAGACGGGAACACCCACCAGCGCCGCAAGCACAAGCGCTCCGATGTATCGCTTGGAACGGATCACAGCGACCGGATCCATCGGGGGCGGGCCGCTGGCAGCCGCCGCACCGTCATGCTGGCTCGCTCTGGGGACGACTGCCCCACTCCTGGAACTGTTCGAGTCAGCCATCAGCTGCAATCTTTCTTCAGATCAGTTGGACGAGGAGGCAATATGCCGGGGCTGAAGAGACCAGGCACATACCGATGGCGAAGGCGGAGCTAGGCCGGAGGGGCGGGCCGGCGTGCGATGTCGGCACCTGACTGTCAGCGACGCGACGCCCTGCGGACCGGGTGGTCGTCGGCGGAGAGAAGACGGACGGCTCGGACCCATCAGGCCTGCGTGATCCCGGTCGTCTGTTCTGGTCCTTCCTCCATGCCCTCCTCGGGGAGCAGGCTCTTCTGGTCAAGCACGTACAACAAGACGAAGGCGGGCACGATCAAAAGTGCGGCGAGGGCAGCGGCGACGAGCACTGCCGTGATCGTTCCGGACGGCGCTGCCGCCTGCGACACGGTCAACGATTCGGGGAGGAGGTAGTCCCACTGGGCAACTCCCCACCCGAGGACGAGGGCCCCCGCAGCCATTACCGCCGCGACGCGTCCACCTCGGCGCGGCCGGCCCCGAAGCAGCACGAGCGCCGCAAGCCCCGCTAACACCGAGACCACGACCAGAGGAAGAGCGCGCGAGGTGAGTCCGTCGAAGAGATAGCTGGCATCATTGCGCACCACGAACAGACCGACGATGGCAACGACTCCGGCCACAGCGCCTGCCGCTAGAGCGCGGATGCGGAAGTACCCCACCATCGTGTCGTCGGAGAGCCGACCGGCGTCCCAGGTGAGAAAGACCGCGGCCACGTACGCCGTCACAGCTACGGCCAGCAAGCCGGCAACGATCGACGTTGGGTTGATCCAGCTGCTCACCGGATCGCCGGCTTGACCGCCAGCCGGCACCCGCCCGGAGGCGATCCCTCCCGCGATAGCGCCGAAACAGTAGGGCACCAGGATCGAAGAGACGGCGAAGATGGCTCCGAAGTGGCGCTGGAGACGGGTTCGAAACACTGCTTTGCGAAAGGCAAAGCTGGCACCGCGCAGCACAATGCCAAGCGCCGCGAGCGTGAGAGGTACGAACATCGTCAAGGTGATCGACGCGTACGCCTCGGGGAAGCACGTCCACAAGACGACGAAGACGAAGATCAACCACACATGATTCGCTTCCCACACCGGGCCGATCGAGTGGTCGATGACTTCGCGCGGCCGTTTCCCACGCTCCGCGCCGCCCGCCCCCAGGTCCCAGAAGCCCGCGCCGAAATCTGCTCCCCCGAAGATGGCGTACATCGTGACGGCGGCGAACAGGATGATCGCAGCGGCGGTGCTCATCCGGTCCTCCTAGCGTCGCTCGGCGGTTTCGCGCGGCCCGTACGGGACGTCCGCCTCTTCGAGAACGGGCTGGGCTCGGGCGCGGCGGCTCATTCCCCGCAACACCAGGATCAGGGTGGTGCCTAGTCCCGCGTACAGGAGCGCGACCGCAATGAAGGTGATCCAGACACCTGTATTGGTGGTCGCGGCGTCTGCGACCCTCATCATCTTGTAGACAATCCAAGGCTGGCGCCCGACCTCGCTCACGACCCAGCCGGCTTCCATGGTCACCACGGCGAGGACGCCGGTGACAGCGGCGATGCGAAGGAACCACTTGCTTCGAGGCATGTCTCGTCGGAATATCCAGGACGCCCAATACCAGAGCGTGAACAGGAACAGCAATGTTCCCAGGCCGACCATGATGTCCCAGCAGAGATGAACGATATTCACTTCGCGGATCGTCGGTCGCTGATCAGCAGGGACGCTGTCAAGGCCCTGGACGACGGTCGCCCGGCCGGTGCTCGGATCCGACAGCCAGGACGCCAAACCGGGGATCGCAATGCCGCCCTCCACCTCTCCGGATGAGTTGAGATGGCCCAACAGGGTTTCCGGCACATCGCTGCTGGTCTGCGGCACCATCTCGATGGCGGCGAACTTGACCGGCTGGTTGGCGTAGACCCACCGAGCCAGCCCGTCGCCAACCCCCATCTGGACGGGTGTGGCTATGGCTGCGATCGTGAAGGGGATGATGAAGCCGAGCCGGTGGTAGCGGTCACGTCGCCCGCGCAGCATGCCGACGGCATAGACCGACGCGATCAGGAAGCCGCCTACCAGGTAGGCCGCGACGATCATGTGCGCCGCCATCAGCGGCATCGCATCATTGAAGATCACCGCAACAGGGTCGACGTCGACGATGTTGCCGGAGGAGTCGAGAGTGACGCCTTGCGGTGAGTTCATCCACGCGTTTGCGGCAACCACGGAGGCACTGCCGAACACACCGGCGATCGGGATCGGGACGCCAGTCCAGAAATGCGCCCATGGCTTGAGCCGCCGCCAACCGAAGATATAGATCGAGATGAAGATGGCCTCGGTGAAGAAGAACAGGCCCTCGAACGCGAAAGGTACGCCGAACGCCTCTCCCCACTTCCCCATGAATTGAGGCCAGAGCAGGCCAAACTCGAAGGAGAGAACAGTGCCGGTCACCGCCCCCACGGCGAACGTCACGGCCATGTACTTGGACCAACGCTGTGCCAGTCGCAGAGCATCACCGTCGCCGCGCCTGATTGCCCGGTAGTTGGCAATCAGCGTCATCGCCGCCCAGGACACCCCGAGCGGCACCAGAATGATGTGAAACGCAAGGGTGAAGGCCATCTGCGCCCGCGCCCACGGAACAGGGTTCACTTCCAACGTCACGGCTGCCAGAAGGTCCATAAAAGCCTCAGCCTTTGCGCAGACGTTCGGTGAGGTGATCGCCGACCCGCAGCGCGTTCGCGATCGCGGTCAGGGACGGGTTTACGGCGCCGATGCTCGGGAAGAAGCTGGTGTCCACCACGTAGAGGTTGTCCACGTCGTGCGCCTTGCAGTTCACAGGCGGGGAGGAGGGGGAGGGGCTGAGGTAAGACTTGGTTCGTAGGAGGTGGGGTCCCACCCCCGGCTCCCGTCCCGATGATGACAACGTCATAGTGCTGGTCGTCTGCCATGCCGGATCCCTCCTGGAATACGGGTTAACGGGTGCTAGGCGGCTAGATACACACCATGTCCCGTTACAACGCTGAGGTCATCACCCCGCGGGGGTGAAGACTTCCGCCTCGACCGCTGCTTGACTGCGAGCAGGGTCTGGGCCGTCCAGCGGGGGTTCCGGCGAGGCCCACAACCGTTGGGTCGATCACGCCGGGAGACAACAATGGCAACGACGATCGAGAGCCAGACCACGCCCGTCAGCGAGCAGCCGGAGAGCGCGGGCCAACGCCCCGCTGACGTCTTCGTCATCTTCGGGATTACCGGCGACCTGGCGAAAGTGATGACGTTCAGATCGCTGTACCGGCTCGAGCGACGGGGACTCTTGCAGTGCCCGATCGTCGGAGTCGCGGTCAACGACTGGACGCTGGACCAGTTGGTGGAGCGAGCCCGCGAATCGATCGAAGGCACTGGGGAAACGATCGATCCCACCATCTTCGACCGTTTCAGTGCACGACTGTCGTACGTGCAAGGCGACTTCGGCGACGCAGCGACCTACAAACAGGTCGCAGAAGCGATCAAAGGCGCCTACAGCCCGGTGTTCTACCTGGAGATTCCACCCTTCCTCTTCGGCACGGTTGTCAAGGGCCTGGCGCAGGCAGACCTGACGAGGACGGGGCGGGTCGTGGTGGAGAAGCCGTTCGGAAACGATCAAGCCTCCGCTCACGCGCTGGCCGAGGAGCTCCATCAGTACATCGACGAGTCCCAGCTGTACCGGATCGATCACTATCTAGGAAAGATGGGGCTGGAGGAGATCCTCTACCTGCGGTTCGCCAATGCGATGTTCGAGCCGATCTGGAACCGCAACTACATCGAATGTGTGCAGATCACCATGGCGGAGGACTTCGGCGTGGAGGACCGAGGGCACTTCTACGATCCGGTCGGTGCGCTGCGCGACGTGGTGGTCAACCACCTCATGCAGGTCGTATCCGCCGCCTCCATGGAAATACCCGTCAGGGCATGACCCACGAACGATCAAGGACTCCCAGGTCGCGCTGTTCCGCGCGGTCGCCGAGGCTGATCCTGCCAACTACGTCCGTGGGCAGTATGAGGGCTATCTGGGTATCCCTGGCGTCGCCGCCGACTCGGCCACCGAGACGTACGCCGCGCTGCGGCTCGACATCGACAACTGGCGCTGGTCTGGGGTGCCGTTCTTCATCCGCACTGGCAAGCGGCTCCCGGTCACCCAGACGGAGCTCCGTGTTGTTTTCAAGCAGCCGCCGCGGCTTGGCTTCGGCTTGGTGGGTGATCGACGACCGGAGCCGGGCCAGCTTGTCGTCAAACTCGATCCGTCGACTGGGATCAGACTCAGAGTCGAGGCGCGGCGCGCAGACTCGCCCATCCCAGAGACCATCCACCTCGACATGGAGTTTGCCGAGGAGGGCGGCGAAGGGCCAACCCCGTACGAGGTGTTGCTGCACGCTGCGATGGTTGGCCAGATTATGCGGTTCACCCGCCAGGACGGGGTCGAGGAGACATGGCGAATCATGCAGCCGCTGCTGGACGCGCCGCCCCCGGTACACCCGTACGCTCCTGGGTCGTGGGGGCCGTCGGCTGCGGATGAGCTGACGGCACCGAGCGGCGGTTGGCACCAGCCCTGGGTGGTGTCGCAGTGAGCACGACGGCACAGCGGGAGCAGAAAGAGCAGAGCGCGGCCGCGCCGTCCCCGTTCCCGCCGATCGCGGATTATGCGTTTCTCTCCAACTGCCACACGGGCGCCCTGATCGCGCCGGACGGCGCGATCGGCTGGCTGTGCGTTCCGCGGTTCGACTCGGCCAGTGTGTTCGGCAGCCTGCTGGACCGTGAGGCCGGTTACTTCAGGTTTGGACCGTTCGGGATCAACCATCCGACCTCCCGGGTCTACGAGCCCGGCACGAACGTCTTGTCCACGACATGGAAGACCCCGACCGGTTGGGTCCTGGTCCGCGACGCGCTGACCATGGGTCCGCGGCAAAGAGACGACGTGATCACCCCGCACACCCGGCCGCCGGCCGACGACGACGCCGACCACGTGCTGGTCCGCACCGTCCGCTGCCTGGTCGGCGCCGTGGAGATCGAGCTGGTCTGCGAACCGGCCTTCGACTATGGCCGGACGCCCGCCGAATGGACACTGGTCGACGGTGATCGGCATACTGCCGACGCGACCGGCGCCGGACAAACCCTCAGGCTGCGCACCGATCTCGCTGTCGGTGTGGAGGGCAATCGGGTCCGCGCCCGACACGTGCTCAGTCGCCGGCGACGAGTGCTACTGCGCCCTGTCGTGGGCCGAAGGCCTGACGGCACCGGACGATGTCACCGAGGCCGGCCGCCAAATCGATGCCACCACCAGCTTTTGGCGTACCTGGCTCGACCGGGCGCGAATGCCTGACCACCGCTGGCGTGACCCGATCCAACGCTCCGCGCTGGCGATCAAGGGCCTCACCTACCTGCCGACCGGAGCAACGGTTGCCGCACTCACCACCTCCCTGCCCGAGACCCCTGGCGGGGAACGCAACTGGGACTATCGCTACACCTGGATGCGCGACACCACCTTCACCCTGCAGGCGCTGCACTACTTGAACCTGGACTGGGAAGCCGACGAATTCATGCAGTTCGTCGCGGACCTCGAACCCAACCACGGACGGCGCCCTTCAGATCATGTACGGCATCGACGGCCGACGCGACCTCACCGAATCCACCCGCGACGACCTGTCCGGCTATGCCGGCGCCCGACCGGTGCGGATCGGAAACGGCGCCTTTGACCAACGCCAGAACGACGTGTTCGGCGCCGTCCTCGACTCGATCCTGCTGCACACCCGACGTAGCGCCCGGCTACCCCGTCGGCTCTGGCCGATCGTCCAATCCCAAGCCGCCTGCGCCACCGCCGTCTGGCGCGAACCCGACCAAGGCATCTGGGAAGCGCGCGGAAAGCCCCAGCACTATGTGTCCTCCAAGTTGATGGGCTGGGTCGCGCTGGACCGCGCCTCGAAACTGGCGCACATCCGCGGCGATCAAGACCTCGCCCGCACCTGGCGCGCCACCGCCGAAGACATCAAGACCGACATCCTCACCCACGGCCTGGACCAGCGAGGCGTCCTCCGGCAGCACTACGACACCGACGCGTTAGACGCCTCCACCTTGCTCGCCGCCATCTTCGGATTCCTCCCACCCGACGACAAGCGGCTCCGGGCAAGCGTGCTCGCCATCGCCGACGAGCTGACCGAAAACGGCTTCGTCCTGCGCTACCGCACAGACGAAACCGACGACGGCCTCTCCGGCAAGGAAGGAACGTTCCTCATCTGCTCCTTCTGGCTGGTCTCCGCTCTTGCGATCATCGGCGAAGAGCAGCAAGCCCGTGACCTGATGGAACGCCTATTGCGTATCGCCTCACCGCTCGGGCTTCTCGCCGAGGAATTCGACGTCGACACCGGCCGACACCTGGGCAACTTTCCCCAAGCCTTCTCCCACCTCGCACTCATCGAAGCCGCCGCCCGAATCATCACTGCCGAACGGCTAGCCGAATTCTCCTGACCAACCCCAAGGAGGGCGTTTGGAATGAGTGAACGGGTTCTGGTTCTGGATGGCGGGCTCGCCGGGTGGCAATCCCGTTTCTGAAAGGACTGTCGCGATGCAGCAGAATCCACCTACCAGCTTCATTGAGGCCGCACATGCAGCCGCGTTGGAGTCACTGTCTCTGGATGATGCGGCTGACGTTGAGGATGCGGAGCGTGGCTTCATCGGCGCTCGCGAGCCGGCAGCGATCAGCAACGAGCGGGGTGAGGTGGTCTTTGACAGCGACTCGTATGCCTTCCTCGAGGGCGACCCGCCGACGACGGTACATCCGAGCCTGTGGCGCCAGTCGAAGCTCGTGGCCAAACAAGGACTGTTCGAGGTGGTTGATGGCATCTATCAGGTTCGCGGCTTCGACCTGTCCAACATCACCTTCGTC
Organism: uncultured Actinomycetota bacterium; assembly: GCA_963808495.1. Taxonomy (GTDB): domain Bacteria; phylum Actinomycetota; class Actinomycetes; order Propionibacteriales; family Propionibacteriaceae; genus Microlunatus. The sequence goes on along the minus strand of CAWEGC010000005.1, from coordinate 12,144 downwards.
GAGGGCGACACCGGTATCATCGTGATCGATCCGTTGATCTCGACCGAGACGGCGCGGGCGGCCTTGGAGCTCTACCGTGAGCACCGTGGCGATCGGCCGGTGGTCGCCGTTATCTACACCCACAGCCACGCCGATCACTTCGGTGGCGTGTTCGGCGTGACATCGCTGGTCGAGGTCGAGGCTGGAGCAGTCGCGATCGTGGCTCCAGTCGGGTTCGTCGAGCACGCAGTGGCCGAGAACGTATACGCGGGTACGGCGATGGGCCGTCGAGCCGGATACATGTACGGTGCCGCGCTTGCTCGCGGACCGATGGGCGCTGTTGGTGCCGGCCTCGGCCAGACAACGTCGACCGGGGAGGTGGGCCTGATTCCGCCGACTCTGGAGATCAATCAGACTGGCGAGACCCAAACCCTTGACGGGCTCGACATCGAATTTCAGATGGCACCCAATACCGAGGCGCCTGCCGAGATGCACTTTTACTTCCCCCGCTACCGGGCTTTGTGCATGGCCGAAAACGCCACCCACACCATGCACAACCTGCTCACCCTGCGCGGGGCCCTCGTTCGCGATCCTCACGTCTGGTCCGGATACCTGACCGAGGCGATCGAACGCTTCGTCGACCGTACCGATGTGGTCTTCGCCTCCCACCATTGGCCGACATGGGGTCGCGACAAGATCATCAACTACCTCTCCGCGCAGCGGGACATCTATGCCTACCTGCACGACCAGACCCTGCGATTCCTCAACAAGGGCTACACCGGCACGGAGATCGCCGAGATGATCAAGCTGCCCCCGGTCCTGGAACACGCCTGGTCGACGCGCGGCTACTACGGCTCAGTCAGTCACAACGTCAAAGCGATCTACCAGCGATACATGGGCTGGTTCGACGGCAACCCGGCACGATTGTGGCAGTACCCACCGGCCCAACTGGCAAGCCGCTATGTCGGGGCCATCGGCGGCATAGACAGGGTCGTCGACCTCGCCAGGGCCGCGTACCAAGGCGGCGACTTCCGATGGGCCGCAACCCTGCTCGACCACGCCGTCTTCGCCGAACCCCAACACCAGTCGGCGCGCGACCTGTACGCCGACACCCTCGAGCAACTCGGGTACGGCGCCGAGAACGGCACCTGGCGCAACTTCTTCATGTCCGGGGCCACCGAACTCCGCGAGGGCAACTTCGGCACCCCTGCTAGCCCCGCCGCGCCAGCCGTCATTGCCCAGCTCACCCCCGAGCAGCTTTTCGACTCCATCGCCATCGCCGTGGACGCAGAGAACGCGTGGAACCTCGACCTCAAGCTCGACTGGACCATCACCGACCTCGACACCAATTACCGCACGACCTTGCGCAACGGAGTGCTCGTCTATGTCTGCAAAGCGGCCACCAATGACGCCGACGCCATGATCAGCCTCACCAAACACCGAATGCTGGCCTTGCTCGGTGGCGATATCCAGTCGCCGGGAATCGACATCACTGGTGACACCGCCGCGCTCCAGACGTTGCTGGCGGCTCTGGACCGGCCCGACCCCGACTTCAACATCGTCACACCGTGAGACCAGGGTGACCGCAATCCACCAACCATGATCGGGCCGGGGGTCAAGGTTCGTCGCTTTGCTCAGGCTAGGCAGGTGAGCGTCGAACTGCCTTCGGGGCAGAAGGGTACTCGTGCAGTGCGCAGCCGCCCACGACCGGCTCTCTAGGTCAGCTCGGCTGCAATCTCGTCGGGTTGAGGCGTGCGCGACCGGTTCATACGGGCACGCCTGGCGATGTGCCGCGGAATGCCCATCGGTGGAGCGATGTTGGCCGAAGTGTGAAGAAGATCGGATTCCTATCGTTCGGCCACTGGACGCCGGCGCAGCACTCGCTGGTGCAGACGGCCTCCGACGCACTGCTGCAATCGATCGAGCTGGCCGAGGCAGCCGAGGAGGTGGGCGCCGACGGGGCCTACTTCCGGGTGCACCACTTCGCCCGCCAGCTCGCCTCGCCGTTCCCACTGCTGGCCGCCGTCGGCGCTAGAACGAGTCGGATCGAGATCGGCACCGCGGTTATCGATATGCGCTATGAGAACCCGCTCTATATGGCCGAGGACGCCGGAGCCGCCGATCTCATTTCCCAGGGCCGGCTCCAGCTCGGCATCAGCCGCGGCTCGCCCGAGCAGGTGATCGACGGCTTCCGCTACTTCGGTCACATCCCAGCCGAGGGAACGTCCGACGCCGATATGGCCCGGGAGCACGCAAGGCTGTTTCTCGAGGTCCTCTCCGGGCAGGGGTTCGCGCAGCCGAATCCGCGACCGATGTTCCCGAACCCTCCCGGTCTGCTGGGCATCGAACCCCACTCCCCGGGCTTGGCTGAGCGGATCTGGTGGGGCGCCGGCACGCGGGCTACCGCGGAGTGGACCGCCGAGCAGGGTCTCAACCTGATGAGCTCGACGCTGCTCACCGAGGACACCGGCGTGCCGTTCCACCAACTGCAGGCCGAGCAGATCCAGCGGTTCCGCGACGCGTGGAGGGCCGCCGGCCATGACCGGGAGCCACGAATCTCGGTGAGCCGAAGCATCTTCCCGATTGTCAGCGACCTCGATCGACAGCTGTTTTGGCGGGACACCAACAGCACCGACCAGGTGGGCTGGCTCGATGGCGGTAGCGCCAGATTCGGTAAGACATATGCCGGGGAGCCGGACAAACTCGTCGCCGAACTTGCCGAGGATGAGGCTATTGCGGCCGCGGACACGCTGCTGTTGACCGTGCCTAACCAGCTCGGCGTTGAGTACAACGCCCACCTCCTCGAGAGCGTCATCAGCCACCTCGCGCCAGAGCTGGGCTGGCGCTGACCACGGATCAACGAACCCTGCCGCGGGACCCTCGTGCAGGCGCAACGACAGCGCGCTCGGCTCGCTGACAACGCGGGAACGCTACGGCGTTGTTGTACTTTGCTGCTTGTACTTACCAACCTTGCCAAGCCGTCGTCCCGACCAACGCAGCCGGCATGATCAACTTCGAGCAGCGTAAGGTCGGTCCGTTGCGCCGCCTCGTCCAGAAGGCTGCGAATGTCGTGCCGATGTCGTTGGTGCCGGCCCGGGCGCTGCCTCGGATCGACCGCGCTTTCTACCGTCTCAGCCGCAGGCGCACCACCCTCTCAGCGTGGGTCTCGGGGCTACCGATCGTGATGTTGACGACCACTGGTGCTCGCACCGGACAGCCGCGCACAGTCCCTGTGCTGAGCCTCCCCGAGGGTGATCATCTCGTCGTGATCGCCTCCAACTATGGCCTGCCCGGAAATCCCGGCTGGTATCACAACCTGCTTGCACATCCGCAGGTGGTGGTCACCTGGGCAGGATCCGCAGTCCAGATGCGGGCCCGTGAGCTGAAGGGCGAGGAGCGGCAACGTTATGTCGCCCGTGGTCTGGATGAGTATCCGTGGTGGGAGCAATACCATCGAAGCGCCGCGCCCCGACAAGTCCCGGTGATCATGCTCGAGGCTCTGACGAGTGGGTAGGAGGCACGGCGCCAGCCCTAGCATCGTGACAGGCGGTCCGAGGCAAGAGCCAGCAGTCCGTGGACGCCATGGCCCGCTGGAGGTTCCACCCGTCTCAGGGTTTCAGCGCGCATTCAGAGCTGTTGCCGGTATCCCCGCGCGGTGACGCGGAACTGCACACGTTTGAAAGGCTGACCGTCCGAGCAGGCTTGAGGGACTTGCCTACGCTCTCCGTGTGGAGGTACTCATCGTCGATGGGGCGAACGTCGTGGGCAGTCGCCCCGACGGTTGGTGGCGTGATCGAGCAGGGGCTGCGCGTCGATTGCAAGAACGGTTGTCGAACGCTGCGCTGCCGCATGACGAGGTCGTCTTAGTCCTGGAGGGCGCCGCGAGGCGGGGCAACCCTGCCGGGCAGGACGGTCGCCTACACACCGTCCACGCCGCGGGCTCGGGGGACGAGGCGATCGTGGAGACCGTGAAAGCGCAGGTCGATATTGGTGACGCACGTGGCGTTACCGTCGTCACGGCGGACCGGGTGCTACGGGACCGCGTCGAGGCAGCCGGTGCCAGGACCGTGCGCCCCTCGTGGCTCCTTGATCAACTTGACTCGGCATTGTGATCTGGCGCGTCAGCGAAAGCCAACGACTAACGCTGCATAGCCATCGCTGGCCGGCCGGCGTGCTCGTCGCCCTGCGCGGGTTGCCCGCGTTCATGACAAATGCCGCTCTGCCGACCCTGCGAGCCGGTGAGGCGACGATGCGAAAGCCGCCGACCCGTACTTATGCTCGAGGTTGATCGATACCGACGGCCTGAGATTGGCAGCCCGACTATTTCGCCGGTCCACTAGCGCGGTGCCAAGCGGTGGTTCCCCTGGCGGCAGTTGCTCACGGCAGACCCGCTAGGATGTAAAGCGGACTTCTAAGTTCAGCGGCCCAAAGGCGAGCCGCGGGGCCTGGCGATTTGTCGCGGGCCAGACTTATCGATACCACGCGCGGCTCATTAGAGCTGCAGAAAGTCTTTGATTGTGTTCGTCGACATTCTTGGCTGGATTGGGGCCGTAACGGGTTCCTTGGTCGCCCTGCCACAGCTCGTCCGGATTCTCCGAACCGGCGCGATTGCCGGCATCTCGCCGCTGACCTGGCAACTGCTGCTGGGAGTCAATCTGGCCTGGATGACACACGGAGTGATCACTCATCACGCGAACATTGTGGTGTCAAACGTGGTGTATGGGCTGTGCACGTCGACGATCTTGATCTTGCTCCGGCGTCACCGGGGCATTCACCGCTGGCAGCTTTTCGGCCCCGGGATTCTGCTGGGGGCGCTGATGGTAGCGGTGGACATGATCGCTGGGCCGGTCGCCTTCGCCGTGATCGCCTTCATACCGGCCGCACTGTCTCAGCTAGCCCAGTTGCGTTCGCTCGCCGTGTCGCGGAGCATTCACGGGGTCTCCCTGTGGTGGCTTGCCTATTGTGTTGTGAATCAGGGCATCTGGCTCGCCTGGTCGGTGCTTGCCCACGAAATCTCGGTCATGATCGTCGCTAGCGGACTGGGAATACTCATGACGCTCAATCTGATTCTCGCCGTCCTGCGTCGGCTGAACTTCGTTCGGCCCGGGCTGTCATTCTCCGATGGTCCGGCAGCGTGGATTGGTAAAGATCGTCGGCCTCCGAAAGGCCGTGAAGATGCTCCAGCAGCGGGCCCCGCCTCAACGCCACTGGCCCCAACGCCTACGAGTACGTGCAGCCGCTGATCTTGAGGCATGCGGCGAGCGCTGCTGAAGTTCCCTGCTTGAGCTTGGTGTAGTTGTTGTGCTGCCCCCGCAACAGGCGCCGGCAACCACGCACTTCTAAGGGGACACCACCATGAATGACACCCGCCGCGGCGACGTCGTTGTCGTCATCGGACCCGGCGCGATAGGCCAGGCGATCGCGCGCCGAGTGAGCGCAGGCAAGCACGTCCTGCTGGCCGACCTGCGCCAGGCCAATGCCGACGCCGCGGCCGACGTGATGAGCAACGCAGGATTCGAGGTGAGCACCACTACCGTCGACGTGTCGTCGCGGGCTTCGGTGCACGCTCTCGCCCAGGCGGCCACTGCCCTCGGGGACGTCACCGGCGTCATCCATGCTGCCGGCGTATCTCCCAGCCAGGCATCACCGGCAACCATCCTGACAGTGGATCTGTTCGGCACAGCAGTCGTGCTCGAGGAGTTCGGGGAAGTCATCGCTCAGGGCGGTGCCGGCGTCGTGATCGCGTCCCAGTCCGGGCACCGGCTAGGTGCCCTGACCGCTGACGAGGACGCGGCTCTCGCGACGACGCCGGCCGACCAGTTGCTCTCCCTCCCGATGTTGCAGCCGGACAGGGTTCAGGACTCCCTGCACGCGTACCAGTTGTCCAAGCGGGCGAACTCGCTGCGGGTGATGGCGGAGGCGGTGCGCTGGGGCAAGCGTGGTGCGCGGGTCAACACGATCAGCCCGGGCATCATCTTCACGCCGCTAGCGAAGGACGAACTGACTGGGCCGAGGGGAGAGGGGTACCGGCGCATGATTGAGTTGTGCCCGGTCGGGCGAGGCGGCACGCCCGACGAGGTCGGAACCGTTGGGGCGCTGCTGATGGGGCCCGAGGGCGGATTCATCACCGGTAGCGACTTCCTGATGGACGGTGGCGTCACGGCTGCGTACCGATTCGGCGAGCTCGCTCCGAAGTAGGCGAGATTCATCTCGTCACCAAGCTGACTTGAAGGGGAATCTGATGGAGTACCGCATTCTCGGACGCACCGGCGTTTCGGTCAGCAAGCTGTGCCTGGGGGCGATGATGTTCGGCCCGTGGGGGGATCCCGACCATGAGAACGGGATTCGCACCATCCACCGGGCGCTGGACGCAGGGATCAACTTCATCGACACTGCCGACGTCTACTCCCAAGGGGAGTCGGAGGAGATTGTCGCGAAGGCGCTCGCCGGCGGCCGGCGCGAAGACATCGTGCTGGCCACCAAGTTCCATGGCTCGATGGGTGAGGACCCCAACCACCAGGGCAGCTCCCGGCGCTGGATCATCCATGAGGTCGAGAACTCGTTGCGCCGGCTGAAGACCGACTGGATCGATCTCTACCAGGTGCACCGGCCGCGGACCGACACCGACGTCGAGGAGACCTTGTCCGCGCTCACTGATCTCGTCCATCAAGGCAAGGTTCGCTACATCGGCTCCTCCACTTTCCCCGCCAGCCAGATCGTGGAGGCGCAGTGGGTCGCCCGCGACCGTCATCTGCAGCGGTTCGTCACCGAACAGCCGCCGTACTCGATCCTCGTCCGGCACACCGAGGCCGACGTCCTACCGACCTGCGCCCGCCACGGGATGGGCGTGCTCACCTACAGCCCGCTCGCCGGCGGGTGGTTGTCGGGCCGCTGGCGCAAGGACACCGACCTGCCGACGCCCTCGCCGGCCCGGCAGCGGCTGGCGAACCGCTATGACATGTCACTGCCGGTCAATCAGCGCAAGCTGGACGCGGCGGAGGCGCTCGGCCAGCTTGCCGACGAAGCGGGACTGACCCTGATCGAGATGGCGATCGCCTTCGTGCTCAACCACCCGGCGGTGACCTCGGCGATCATCGGCCCACGCACCATCGAGCAACTGGAGTCGCAGCTACCGGCGGCCGACGTCGTGCTCGACGATGCGCTGCTGGACCGCATCGACGAGATCGTGACGCCGGGCACGCTCATCAACCCCGCTGACAGCAGCTTCCAGAACCCGGCACTCGAGCCCGCAGTCCGCCGCCGCTAGCAACGTGCACTTCGCGTCGGCTGTGCCCATGTCCGCCGACATGACGCCCTGACGGATCGCACGTCAATCATCCTGCTAGCCTCCCAGCGGACACCCAGCCCTAGTCGAGACTTGATTCGTGAGTCTGGTGGCTCGCCGACGGACGTTGCCAGCTCGAACGCAGGTCGATGGACGGGAGTTCTCTAGATGCGAGTCGTGGTGACAGGAGGAACGGGACGTGCCGGACAGTGGGTTGTTCGTCACCTGGCAGAGGTCGGCCACGAGGTCGTGAACTTCGACCTGGTCAGCCGACCAGAGCTGGAGCTGCCAGCAAAGTTCTGCCGGGTAGAACTGGCGGACGCGGGCAAGGTCTACGATGCGCTGTTCCAGTTCCGCCCCGAAGGCATCTGTCATCTGGCAGCGAACCCTGCTCCGAGCGGTCAGGCGCAGATAGACGTCTTTGACAACAACGTGCTGAGCGCCCACAACCTCATGCAGGCCGCAGGCGATCTCGGTGTTCCGCGGGTCGTTTACGCGTCGAGTGAGATGGCGACTGGCCTGCTGACCGAGGGCACAGTTCCCAGCCAGATCCCGTTCAATGAAACCGAGCGGCATCCGTCGCCGAATGCGTACGCCCTGAGCAAGTACATCAGCGAAGTGATCGCGGACTCGCTCGCGCTCCGTTACCCGGAGACGGCCTGGGTAGGGCTGCGCATCAATAATGTCATCGCTCCCGACGGCTACGACCGGTTCCAGGCCGAGTGGGACGACCCGAGCCTCAGCAAGGCAAACTTCTGGAGCTATATCGACGCCCGCGACGTCGGCACTGCCTACCGCGCGGCACTGGAAGGGACGAGCAGCGGCCACCAGGTGTGCCTGATCGCGGCGGCCGACACCCGGGCGAAGCGAGGCCTGCGCGAGCTTATGTCCGAGTATTACGACGGCTATGACCGCTTCGCGGGTGATTACCAGGATCCGAGGTCGGCATTCGACTGCGCCAAGATGAAGTCGCTGTTCGGCTGGACCCCGAGTTATAGCTGGCGCGACCACTGAGCCGCGCACACCGCGCCGCGCGAGACGCCACGCTGCTCGTGTGACTGTCGCGTCGAGCCCACTGGACAGCCGATGCAAGCCTAGGCAGGTTGGTCTCCATGGAACCGTTGAGCGGCAGGCAGTTTGGGCTTAGCGCGGGCGACTACAGCGCAACAATCGCCAGCGTCGGCGCTTCGCTGCGGGAGCTGACCTGGCAGGGCCGACATCTCGTGGTTCCGTTCGACGCCGAGGAGGTTCGGCCGGCCTATCGCGGCGCAGTACTTGCTCCGTGGCCGAACCGGGTGGTGGACGGGAGATATCAGTTCGACGGTGTCGAGCACCAACTGGCATTGACCGAGCCCGAACGAGGACATGCCCTGCATGGGCTCGCGGTTTGGCAGGACTTCACGGTTGTCAGCCAGCAGGCCAACGCTGTGGCGCTCGGCGCGACGATACCTCCTCAGGCTGGCTACCCGTTCCGGCTGGGGCTGGTCGTCACCTACTCGCTGACCGAGCACGGGTTGATGATCGGCCTGGAGGCGACCAACACCGGAGAAGGACCAGCACCATTCGGCGCAGGCATCCATCCCTACCTTTGTGCGGGTCCGGGTGCGGTGAATGACTGGTTCCTTCAGCTGCCTGCGGGAAGCGTGCTGGCCGTAACGCCGGACAGGCTCATTCCGCTCGACCTGCACTCGGTGAGCGAGCTGGCCAGCCAGTTCGACTTCCGACGCCAACGGATCATCGCCGACACATTTCTTGATCATGCCTTTACGGACCTCTCCGCTGACCCGGACGAGATGTTCACCGCGCGCCTCAGCGACGGCGCAGGAAAGGGAGTCACTATTCGGTGGGGTGAAGCGTGCCGTTGGCTCCAGGTACACACAGCCGACCGCCCTGATCCGAAGACCAATCGAATCGGACTGGCGGTCGAGCCCATGACCTGCCCGCCAGACGCGTTCAACTCCGGCCGTGACCTGATGATCCTGCCCGCTGGAGGGTCCACCGTCGTGCAGTGGTATGTCGCCGGCTTCTAACCGAGCCTCCCGTACGCCCACACCGCGAGGTCCCGCGTGCAGGGTGGTCTGGTAGCGGATCCACCGGTTCAGGGCGGGTCTAGCTCTGGTGAGGTGCACTCCCACGAGACGGCGGGACGACGAGTTGGCGAATGCGGCTGAGGGTGCTGCGGTGTCCGGCGCGGCTGGCCAGCAGGCGTCGCCAGGTGGCAACACCAACGGTGAGGGCGATCGCTCCTGGGATGGAGACGTCGCGGATCCGCGGACCGGTCCGTCGGCCGATGAGTTCGGCTGAGGCAAGGATGGACGCCGCGGCGAGGATGCCGTCGACTAGTCGGTCGGTTACCTCGTCGGCGTCGTGGATTCGGAACTCGACGCCGATTGTTCCGTCTTTGAGTTGTCGGAGGATCGGTTGCAGATTCGCGGGTGCCGCGGCGAGCAGACGTTCCCAGCCTCGCAGGGTGCGCAGGGCTCGGCGGCCGACGGAGATCGGGTTCAGCCGGTCAAGGGTCATCTGTTCCCAGTAGGGCTGGAGCAGCTCGGTGAGGGAGACCGTGGCGCCCACCGAGCTGCTCAGCCCTTGAAGCTGGACGACCACGCGGAACAACAGCGCGAGGTCTGATGGGAAGGTGAGGCGGTTGCTGTGCATGATCTGCATGCCCGAGTTCACCATCCCGACGAGGTCGAGATTTGCCACACTTCCGGCGAGGTAACGGCTCAACCAGGTGCCGATCTGACCGCTCAGCCGGTCGGTGTCGAGATTGGCTGGAGCGTGGGTGATATCGATGACGATGTCGGTGATCTCCTCGACGTCGCGCGAGCCGACAGCCACCAGCAAGGCTTCGAGCTGGGTCTTTCGTGGGCCGCTGAGGTGTCCGACGTCGCCGAAGTCCAAGATGGCCAGGTGCTGCCCGTCGGGCAGCAGGAAATTGCCGGGATGTGGATCCGCGTGATAGACCCCGTCGCGGAACACCATCTCGAGGTAAATGTTGGAGGCACGACGAACGAGGTCGTCGACGTCCCAGCCCGTCGCGATGACGCTGTCGCGCCCGGTGACTTTGGTGCCGGTGAGCAGCGACATGGTCAACACGCTCGTGGAGGAAAGCTCGGGATAGGGCCGAGGAATGACCACGTCATGCTCGTCGGCAAAATTCGCGGTGAACAGCTGGAGATTTGCCAGCTCCTGCCGCAGGTCGATCGCCGCTCGCATCATGGTGTCGAACTCATCCACCACCACGGTGGGCGAGTAGGCGGCGAGGGCCTCATCGCGGTCCTCGACGAATCCGGCAAGAGCCCGCATGAGCTCAAGGTCATCCAGGACCTTCGCCTGCGCCCCGCTGTGGACCACCTTGACGACGACTGGCGTTCCGTCTTCCAGCGATGCTCGGTGAGCCTGGGCCACCGACGCCGAGGCCATCGGGGTCGCATCGAAGGCACCGAAGGCGTCACTGGCATCCACGCCGAGCTCGGCCTTGATGGTCGACTCGGCGGAACCGGGCGGGTCGGGGGGAACATCGGATTGCAGTTGAGCAAGCTCAGCCGCGACGTCGTTGCCGACCAGGTCCGGGTGCAGGCTCAGCATCTGGCCAAACTTGATCCACGTGGTGCCCAGCTCACTCAAGGCTCCGCGGAGCCGCTGCCCCGAGGTCAGGGCCACAAGATCCGGATCCGCAATACGGCTTGCGGCCGTCGCCCGAAGGCCGGTGTCCGCAGCGGCCGCGGCGTGATCCGCCAGCCGAGCGAACCCGTACCGGCCGAGGACGTCAGCGATCTCCTTGAGGCGACTTCGGTGACGGAAGAGCACACCAGCAATGTCATCGGACACGTTCACTCTCGATTCTCATCAGCACATACGGCCATTCTCGATTCCCACGAGCACAAACGGCGCCGCCCACAAGGCCGTTACCAGTGCGAAGGACAGGCGGCCATCACCAGCCGGACCCGCGGGCACTGCACCTACACCTACCAGGCAGCCGCCGGGGGGCGATCCAGCCCTGACAGCCGAGCTGATCTACGAGCCGGCGATCCTGGCCCGATCGTCTGCGTAAGCCCGCGCGTCCAGCGCGTCGAGCACGGCCAGCTGCGCCTCGTAGATCATCCACTCGGCGTAGTCGATCGCATCAGCCGCATCCTGCTCGGCCCAGTCCGCGTCCGTGGCCGCCGTCTTGGCATCCAGCTGATCGGCCCGCTTGTCGATCTTTCCCTTGATGTCCTCTCTCCGGGCTGAGGCATCGGCCTTCATCTGGGCCCACTTGCTCTTGGCTCGATCGGCGGTGCCCTCAGCTTGTTGCTTGGCGTCCTCCACGGCCTGATTCGCGTCGGCCTGGGCCTGGTCCACACGCTGCTTGAGTTGGTCGCGGTTCTCGTCGGCTGCCGCCTGAGCGGAATCCACCATCTTGTTGACTTTGGTTTTAAGGTTCTCAAGCCTCGCGGAGAAGTCCATCGGTGCTCCTTCAGGGCGCTGATGCCGATTGGAATGTCGGCCGTTTAGACCATCAAATCGCTTCCTTACCTTGCGCACAACCAGGCTTTGAGCTACCAAGCCCGGCGCCCCACAGGAACGTGCTCGTGGGCATCCCCCAAGCCTGCATCTGGCGTCGTCCTGCTACTTCTCGAGAGATTGGTTCATTACGCTCGCGAGGCACCCCGTCACCCACGGCCACGCGCTCAAGCCAATCGAGGTTCAGCGGCCTGTCGCCCACTTCGCGGGTCGCGATGGAGCTTGCGGTCGCCTGAGTCGCCGCTGCTGGGTGGCGGTAGGAGCTAACCTCTAGGTCCGGGTCTAGTCTGTGTGCTGCGCCCGCATCTCATGTCGGGCCACCGGTTGAATCGAAGGATCCTCCCCATGTCCTCGCCTGGTGACACACAGCA
>CAWEGC010000004.1:0-15584 GCA_963808495.1 uncultured Actinomycetota bacterium | reverse complement strand
CGAACCCCGGACCTACGCATTACGAGTGCGTTGCTCTGCCAGCTGAGCTAAGGCGGCACATGCGGCATGGCCCCACGGGGTTGCGCGCGATCGCCCACTATATCGAGATCGGCCGTGGGCGATCGAAGTCCAGTTGGGGTCCGATTTCGCTCAAGGACCCCGGCTAGCCCATTCGTGAACTCGGCTGGCATGCGTCCGACGGGCTCATGGCAGCGTCAGCACGTCGTCCTGTTCCGAGGCACGACGTCGTCGTTCAAGTAGGCCTGGACGGCCCTGCGGACGCAGGGGCTTTGGCTATAGGCCAGGTGGCCGTAACCACGGAACGTGACGAGCACGCCGGAGTTGAGTTGGTTGGCCATTCCGACGGCATACTCATACGGCGTGGCGGGATCCCCTGTCGTTCCGATCACCACAATGGGCGCCGCCCCGGGGCGGTGATCTTCGGCAACTTGGGCGCCGGTGCGACCGGCCACAGCGGACAGATCAGATCTGAGCCCCAGAACTCACCGAGAGTCGTCTCCTTCTTCCTGAGCTTCGGCCGCATCCTCCGCCAGCTCTCTACGCACGCTGGTGTCTTGCGAGTCGAGGCAGCGGATCGCTGGGTTGCCGGCGACATCCTGGTCGTAGGTGCCACCCTCAGAGCGGCCCAGGTAGGCATCGGCGATGCGCAGCATGATGCTGCCGTCGCCCTGCTTGATCACCGCCTCGAGTCCTTGCCGCAGAGCGTCCCAGTAATCCTGCTGCCCGTACAGCGGGAAGATCACTCCGGTCAGCCCCAGCGACTGGGTCAGCTCGCGTTGACCGACCTTGATCGGCTGACTGTCCAATCGGGTGAGCAGCTCGCTCACCGCCTGAAGGACGTCATCGCGGCTCGCCCCGAGCGCACATTTGCTGTCTCACGCACCAGTCGGCGAAGTTGTTCAAGGCGCGTTCGAAGCCGTCCAACTGGGTGACCGGGCTATCGATGATGTCGACTGCCCCATCCAGCACGAGGTGTCCGACCCGCTTCGGGAACGTCTGCGGCATAGAGCGATCCGATCATGGTGCCGTACGAGAACCCCAAGTAGTTGATCTTGCTGTCCCCGACCAGATCCCGGAGCAGATCAAGATCACGTACGGTCTCCGCGGTGGAGATGTGCTGCAGCAACGAGCCGGACTTGCTCAAGCAAACCTGCCCAAACCCCCGATCTGCCGAGATCTGGACGTCCAGCTCCGCGTCGTCGTCCGGAGAGATGTCCAACGAGAGATAGCGATCGTAGTCGCTGCCTCGCGAGTAGCACTGGACCGGCGTCGAGTCGTATGTCCCCCGAGGATCCCAGCCGATCAAGTCGTACCTCTCCAACCCCTTGCTGTCGAAACCTTCCACCAGCTGCCGGCCCGAGGCTCCGGGGCCACCTGGATTGAGGAAGAGTGTGCCCAGCCGGGGACTTGCTGTGGCCTTGCGTTTCGCTAGAGACAAGGTGAGCGCCTGCTCATCCGGTTTTGTGTAATCCAGTGGCGCCAGCACGGTGGCGCACTCCAGACCATTCGCGCAGGGCGCCCAGGACAGTTGTTGCCTTCGATATCTGTTCGAAGCCCTTGCCCGGCGGAGGATCCGCGTACCCGTAGGGCAGTACATCCGGAACGGGCTGAACAGGACGGCCATCGGGCGGAATTGGTGATGACGCCGACGGTGATGCCGACGCGCTCGCCGGATCCGGCGACGACGATGCGGAATCAGGAGTCGAACCCCTCGGCGAGCAGCCGGCAGAGCCGACGGCCGCGCACGCCAACGCCGCGATGAGCAGGCGTGCGCGGGATCTCATCTCAGTTTCGACGGCGACGCCGCAGCTTGTTCATCGGCTCCTCAGGAGCTGCGCGGCCGCGCCTCGTACGCATGGCGGGAGCCGCACACACTCGCGCGCGAGCAACTGGTCGTCGCTCCTGATGCGCTCATCCGGACGAGCACCGAGTCGGCCGGGACTTGGTGGGCGACGACGGTGCCCTCGCCCTCGTCAGTCGTCACCCGCTGACCGACCGCCGGGACCTGGCGGGCGAAGTCCGCATAAAGCGGGTGCTCGTACTTGATGCAGCACAGCAGCCGCCCGCAGGCGCCGGAGATCCTCAGCGGATTCGGTGGCAGCTCCTGTAGCTTCGCCATCCGCAAGGTGACCGGCTCGAAGTCTTTGAGGAAGGTGGCGCAGCACAGATCGCGGCCGCAGCTGCCGATGCCGCCGGTCAGCCGCGCCGCGTCACGGGTGCCGATCTGGCGGAGATCGATCCGGGCCCGAAGGCTACGTGCCAACTCCCCCACCAACGCACGGAAATCCACCCGATGGGGTGCGTTGAAGTAGATCACCACGAGCTGATCGACATCCGCACCGGAGTCGAGGAAGTCGACCGCGACCACTTTCATGGGCAGGTCGTTCTTCTTGATCAACCTCTTGGCCACCAACTTCGCCTCGGCGCGCCGTCGGCGGTTGGCGGCGTCTCGGTCGAGGTCGGCCTGATCGGCCTTGCCGGCGCAGAGCGGCAGGTCGGCGTACCCAGGATCGTCGTCGACCCACTCCGGCGCCCAGACGCACTCGGCGACCTCGGCGCCAGAATCCGTGGGCACCAACACCTTGTCGCCCACCGCGTACATTGAGTCGCCCGGATCGAGATAGTACAGGCGCCCGTACCGCTCGAACGACACCGCCATCACCCGCGCCATTGCCCAAGCGTAGTGCCGCTTGCCGCCACCCTCCGTGCGCCTGACGTCCTGGACCGTGCCCGAACTCCGTCTACCCGCGCCGTCCGCCGCGGTGGCAACGCATGCAGATCGAACTCGGAACATTCAGCTGAATCCCGGCATGCCGTGTTGGCGGGAGTAGTCGACCGCGAGGCGCAGGCGGAACTACTGAGGGAGGAAGCCCGGCAGATGCGGGTCTGCCGGGCCTCCACGGGTGGGCGTTCTGGGGGGCAGGGGCCCACCCGCGCCGGTATGTTCTTGGTTGGTCCCCGAAAACACCTGTCCAGTCGCGGTAACGGGGCCCCGGTGCAGGGTACCTCGTCACCGTTCCGTGACATCGTGACCAGCGTCTGAGTAACGAACTGGAGACGACCGGGGACCAACCTAGACGGACATCAAGTTCGTGCGCAACTCGGAGTCTCAGCGTGTCGGTGGGCGATGCCGGGAACAGCAAAGCCCCGGCCTGGACGGCTGGGGCTTTCATGCTCAAGATCAAGTTATGGAGGTTGTCGGAGAGAACGCTCGGGGGTTCGTCCCCTCCGGCAACCCGAGAACACATTACTAAACCGAAGAGGACAAATGGAACCCGAAAAACTGAGAATCAGGTGAAGGCTTTCCCCATTGATCTTCGGACTCATGTACGGCACAATCACGCCTCCACCAGACCGATCAGCGCAGCCTCGACCGCGAGCAGGGGCGCCACGTTACCCTCAAGTGCCACCCGGCACGCGAGCAACGTGTCAATCCTTCGTAGCGTTGCTTCGGGCGTCGACCTCCTCGGCGAGCACGGCAATCTGAGGCTCTAGCTCAGAGTTAACCAGCGTTGCCCCTGAATGCGTCTGCAGACTCAACACATCCCGATACCAGCCGGTCAGCTCGGTCAGTGCCCTGTCGATCGCGTCACGCTGGAATCGCTTCGCCCGGGCCCTCTGCTGATCCTCGAGATCCTTGACCGCGGCTTGCGCCTGCCGCGGCTTCGCCCCCCTGGTGCCGAAACCCAACGCCTCCTCCAGCTCGGAGCGTTCCTTCGCGTCCAGCGCGGCCGTCGCCGCCGCCGCCTCCTCGGTGCATGCGGCAACCAGCTCCGCCGCGGCCGACAGACAGGCACCGAGGCCGTTGAGAGAGAGTGGAATCTGCAGGATGCGCTCACGTCGCTGACGGGCGCCTTCGTCTCGGGCCAGCACGAGCGCTCGGCCGATGTGCCCTTGGGCGACATGGGCGGCGTACCGGGCGAGCGCCGGGTCTATCCTGTCCCGGCTCTGCAACAACGCCGCAATGGCTTCCTCGCTCGGTGTCTGGAGGTTGAGCAACCGGCAACGCGATCGGATCGTCGCCACCACGTCGTCCGGGGTAGGTGCGCAGAGAATCCACACCGTGCGAGCGGCAGGCTCCTCGACGCTCTTCAACAGCGCGTCCGCGCCGCGCTCGGTGACTCGGTCCGCGTCTTCGACCACGATCACCTGGTAGCGGCCCAGAGTCGGGCTCATGGCAGAGCGGCGGACCAGCTCGCGAACCTCCTCGACACCGATGGATAGCTGCTCGGTCCGCACGAGTGTGACGTCGGGATGCGAACCACTCAACGCCGAACGGCAATCGGTGCAGACCCCGCAACCACCACGTGAACACTGCAACGCGGCGGCGAAGGCCCGGCCGGCGTTGGACCGGCCCGAGCCCGGTGGTCCGGTGAACAGCCAGGCATGGCTCATTGCGTGTGGCTCGCCGCTCACCGCGCGGCGCAGGGTTTCGACGGTGACTTCCTGACCGACCAGCTCGGCCCAGACCCCCTGCTTCGGCGACCGGCGATACCACACTTGCGGCCGAACCTGACGACACAGTCCCGTCCACCATTTCGGCGATCAGCTGCACGTCCGGGTCACGATGACACTGTGCCAGCCGCCCCAGACACTCCCGGCTCCGCTGGCTCGGCTGGCTCCACCGGCGTTGTCGCCAGCATCGGCTGCAAACGCTCGAGAATCCTGTCGGTGATCTCGGCTCGCGACAACCGCGCATCCAAGACGAGATACCGATCAGGGTCGCGAGCCGCCAAGTCGAGGAAGAAGGACCGAGCGCGGGCATGGAAGCCGTCGCCAGCCGCCTCCACCCGATCTTGCTGCCGCTTCTCACCAACTGCCAGCGCCGGATCCATGTCGAGAACCACGGTGAGGTCGGCTCGAACGTCGTCGGTCGCCCAACGAGTGATCGACTCCACTTCGCTCAACTCGAGCATCCGGCCGGCGCCCTGGTAGGCCAACATGGAATCGACATAGCGGTCGCACACGACCACTGCCCCTCGCTCCAGCGCCGGCCGGACCACCTCGGCGAGGTGCTGAGCCTTGTCCGCCGCGTAGAGCAGAGCTTCGGCCCGCGGAGCGAGGTCGCCGGTCTTGGGACTGAGCACGATGTCGCGGATCCGCCGGCCGGCCGCGGTGTCGCCGGGCTCGTACGTCCGGACGACGTCGTGCCCCCGCTCCGCCAACAGACCACACATCCGTGCGACCTGCGTTGTCTTACCAACCCCGTCGCCCCCCTCGAAAACCAGGAAGACGCCCCGCCACATACGCTCTTCGGCCGCGGTCATGCGTCAAGCTTTCTCTTCGTCTTGGTCCACAACGCCAGGAACTCCTCCTTCAGGCGGCGCGCCTCTTCGAGGTCGCGCTCGTACGCCCGGCCCGCTTCGAACACCTCGAGCGCGGGCAACCCGATCACCTCTTCGGCTGCTCGAACCCCGGCTGCGTGATGCTCCTGGATCTGGTTCAGGAGCTCGCGTGACTTGGCCAGCCGATGCTGGATCCGCTCCGTCTCAGCCGGCATCACGTGCGTCGAGACATCGGTCACCCACTGCAACTGCCCAATGGATCGCCAGGCGTCCTCCCAGGCCTGCGGTGGAGCGTCCGGACTGAGCCGATCGACACCGCGGCGGAACCTGCTCACCACCGAATCGAGAAGATCCGTCAGCGCCTCCCCAGTGTCCAGCGCGCTGGCGTCACCCAGCTTGGGCGCCCGGGTCGCTGTCACCAGCCGGTCCAGCAGCGCCAGGTAACGCTCGGTGTGCAGACGACCCACCAACTGCTCTCGAGCCCGCTCGGCGTCCTCCGGGGAGCCGGCGCGACGCGGATCCGCATCCAGAATGATCCAATCCAGCTCGTCGTAGAGGTCTTCGACCCAGTCTGAGTCGAGGACGAAGGACAACCCACGAAGCTCGCTCCGAAGCTGCGCGGCGTGCGCCGCCAGCTGCTCAGCAGCCTCGGGATTGCCACCCCGGATAGCGAGATCAGCCTCGACGATCTGACGCAGCCGCAAGCCCAGCAATTGAGAGACGAACGTCGTCGAGGGGTGCATCGGCCTCGAAGGAGCGCGGATGCGGGAAGTCGGTCAGCCCGGTCGCCGGTGCGCCCAACCGGCTGACCAAGCGAGGGAAACGAGGCACCGCGGTCGCGCCCGCCTGGCTGATCGCTCGATCCAGCCAGTTCACCTGCTGCTCGGTCAAGCCGGGCCCGATCGGGGTGATCATGACCTCGCGGTAACGCGCGGTGGTCAACCCCCCGCGCCGGACCGTCACTTTGTCGTCGCGCAGCAGCGCCAGCGTCTGACCTTGATCGTCGCGCAGGGCGAACTCCCGGCGCTCACATCGCAGCGCCGCCACCGGACCGAGCGTCGCCCGCCGCCGCAGCGGACGGATCAGATCTCCGAACTCTTGCGGAAGGTCTGTGTGCCCCATGGTCTCGACCCGGTCCTTGGGCAGCAGCGGTTGCCACTCCGGGGCGGTGAGGAACCACTCACCGCGACCATCCAGCACGCGATGGGCGAGCAGAACCCCCGACCGGGTCAGCCGGTAGTCCGGCGCGTCGAGCAGCGTCACGTCGATCTCGTAGGCGGCGTTGTGCCCGGCCCTGGCCACGAGGTTGTGCAAACCGATTCCAGGGTTGATCATTCTTGGCGCAGCCGCGCTGTACGGCATGTCGTAAAGCCGCTGGCCGGGCGGCTTGGTCGAGCCGTCGGCAGAGCCGAGAGGCAGCTTGGCTGAGGCGACCTCGATGGAGTTCGCCACGGCGCCGCGCCGCTCTTTCCTCACCTTGTGGCTCTTGCCCTTCCTCACGTGATAACCCTCCCACGCCGGGACCGGCAACACCGACTCTTATCCGGCGCCCGCCTCTACCGGAACCTTGGTCGGGGCCTTCTTCGTTGTCGACGCGGTCCGAGCGGCAGTCGCCTTGGTGGCGCCCGTTCGCTGCTTCGCGGTCGAGGCCTTCTTCGCGGTGGCCTTACGCGTCGCACGCTTGGGCGCCGGACCTTTGGCGCGCTTCTCAGCGAGTAGCTCGGCGGCACGTTCGGCGGTGATCGTTTCCGGGTCATCCTGCCGCCGGAGGGTGGCATTGATGTCACCGTCGGTGACGTAGGCGCCGAACCGGCCGTCCTTGATGATCATGGGCCGGCCGGAGGTCGGATCTGGCCCCAGCTCCTTCAGCGGGGGCTTGGCCGCCGCGCGACCGCGCTGCTTGGGCTGGGCATAGATGGCATTGGCTTCGTCCAAGGTGATGCTGAAGATCTGCTCCTCGCTGGCCAGCGAACGGGAGTCAGTGCCCTTCTTCAGGTATGGACCGTAACGTCCGTTCTGCGCGGTGATCTCGATGCCCCTCGGCGTCGACGCCGACGACCCGCGGCAGGCTCATCAACCGGAGGGCGTCGGAGAGAGTGACCTGGTCGACGGACATCGAAGAGAACAGCGAGCCGGTACGCGGCTTGGCGGACTTGGGCGCGTCCTCACCGAGCAGTTCGGTGACATAGGGCCCGAACCGGCCATTCTTGGCCACGACTGTCAGTCCGGTCTCCGGATCCGTACCCAGCACTCGCTCTTCACCGGCGGGCCGCGACAGCAACTCGCGAGCAAGATCGACGGTGAGCTCATCGGGCGGCAGGTCATCGGGCACGTTCGCCCGGCGGCCCTCCTCGTCCTCGACGTAGGTGCCGTAGCGCCCTACCCGGACAACGATCCGCGGAGTCAAGATCACCGATCGGGAAAGTGGACAGCTTGCGGGCATCGATCTCGCCCAGCTCGGAGACCAAACGTTGCAGGCCCTCCCGATCGCCACTACTACCGAAGTAGAAGTCGGTCAGCACGCGCAGGCGTTCGGCGTGTCCGTCCGCGATCTGATCCAGGACTTCTTCCATCTCGGCGGTGAACGCATAGTCGACGAGCTTGGGGAAGTGCTCCTCGAGCAGCCGGGTCACCGCGAAGGCGAGCCATGTCGGGACCAGCGCGGAGCCCTTCTTGAACACATAGTCTCGAGCGGTGATCGTCCGGAGGATCGTCGCGTACGTCGACGGCCGTCCGATCTCCAGTTCCTCCAGCTTCGCTACCAGGGACGGCTCGGTGTAGCGAGCCGGAGGCCGCGTGTCGTGGCCGGATGCGGTGATCGACTCCGGCCGGAGTTGCTGACCGTCGCTGAGTCGCGGCAGCCGCGTCTGGGCGTCGTCGGACTGCGTGTCGTCGGACTCGTCGTGCGCCTCGACGTAGGCCCTGAGGAAGCCGTGGAAGGTGATGGTTCGGCCCGACGCCACGAACGTGCAGCCCGCGTCCTGAGCCTCCCGGACGACCTGGTCCGGGTCCTCGGGCGTGGCCTGGTCGCTCCGCCCCTGGACGCGCTCAGCGGGGGCTTGGGCGATGATCTTGACGGAGATGGTTTGACCCTCGGCGTCCTTCATCTGCGAGGCGATCGTCCGCATCCAGATCAGCTCGTACAGCCGGAATTGATCACCGGTCAGCCGGGTTTGGGCGGGCGTCTGGAACACCTCGCCGGCGGGGCGGATCGCCTCGTGCGCCTCCTGCGCGTTCTTGACCTTGCTGGCATAGGTCCGCGGCTTGTCGGGCAGGTAGTCGGGACCGAACAGCTGACGGACCTGGTTGCGAGCCGCGGTGATCGCGGTGTCGGAGAGCGTCACCGAATCGGTCCGCATGTAGGTGATGAAGCCCGCCTCGTAAAGGTCCTGCGCCACCGACATCGTGCGCTGCGCTGTGAAGCCGAGCTTGCGGCCCGCCTCCTGCTGCAGCGTGGTCGTACGGAACGGCGCGTACGGGCGGCGGGTGTACGGCTTGGACTCGATCCCATCGACGCGGAAGGAGGCGTTGCGCAAGGACGCGGCCAGAGCCTCGGCCTGAGGTTGATCCAGGTGAAGCAGGCCAGCAGCGCTGCGATCGATCAGCCGGCCACGGCTGTCGAAGTCACGACCTTGAGCGACCTTGCGAGCACCCACCTGAGTCAGGCGGGCGGGGAACGTCGGTGGCTCAGCGTCAGCGCCGGCGTCCAGAATCGCATCGAGATCCCAGTACGAGGCACTGCGGAAGGCCATCCGCTCCCGTTCGCGATCAACGACCAGACGGGTTGCGACGGACTGCACGCGGCCCGCGGAGAGCCGAGGCATGACCTTCTTCCACAGCACCGGGGAGACCTCGTAGCCGTACAGGCGGTCGAGGATGCGGCGGGTCTCCTGCGCGTCGACGAGATCATCATCAAGATCACGAGGATGGGCCACCGCATCGGCGATTGCCTGCGGAGTGATCTCGTGGAAGACCATTCTCTTGGCCGGCACCTTGGGCTTCAGCTCCTGCAGCAGGTGCCAGGCGATCGCCTCGCCCTCGCGGTCACCGTCGGTCGCCAGCAACAACTCGTCGGCGGTCGACAGCGCATCCTTGAGCGAGCGCAGGGTGGCCTTCTTCTCGGGATTGACGACGTACAAGGCCTGGAAGCCGTTGTCGACGTCGACCCCGGTCCGAGCCCACTTCTCACCCTTGTACTTGGCGGGTACCTCGGCGGCGCCCGTCGGCAGATCTCGCACGTGACCGCGGCTCGATTCGACGACGTAACCGTCGCCGAGGAAGCTCGCGATCTTGGCCGCCTTGGTTGGCGACTCGACGATCACGAGCCTTCTGGCCGTCCTCGCTGCCACTGATCTTCCTTGGGTCGTCCGTCTGATGTACTGCACCAACGCCGGCGGTGCGGCGCTTATTCGATCCGGCGCCGGACGCCAGCGCGCATACTCTACGTGGCACTCCTACGTGCAACGCGAATCTCGCTCTTTCGACACGGTGTCGGCGACGGCCGGGTCAGCCCAAGAAGCCATCCCGGATGCAGCTGCGGATGACCGGCAGCACACTCTCCGTCAGTGCGGTCGAGTCGATACTCAGGATGCCGGCGACAGTTGCGACGATGGTGTGCAGATCGAGATCTCCGTCACAGGCACCGAGCACCGCCGCCAGCGCGGTGTCCGCCTGGACGGCTCGGCGGAAGCCTCGCTGCTGCCGCAGCACGATGGTGCGCGGATCCGCTGCGCCGGGCGAGCCCCGGGTCTCCTCGACAACATCCTCGGCCAGCCGCCAGTCGTGAGCCAGCAGGTCAGCGTCCGAGCTCCGGGCGAGATCGACGGCCTTGAACCCCTCGTCGAAGACCGGCCCTATCGGCTGCTCGACCGAGTAGGGCCAGTCCTCGATGCGAATGTCCGGCTCAACCCGGCCGTTGCGCTGCAAGACGATCCAGCCCATCCCGACGGCTTCGATGTTGAGCTCAGCGAAGTAGTCGAGCCACTCTCGATAGCGCTGGCGGTACTCTGGCGAACCTGCGAGTCCGGCGTCGCTCAGCCACATCTCGACGTACTCGCTGGGGTCCAAGGTCTCCCGCTGAACCACATGGGCGTCGCAGCCGGTCGTGGCAACCCAGGCCCGAAGTCGCTCAGACCAGTCGCCTTCGGTGAGGTGGGCCCAGTTGGCCAGCACCTGTAGTACCCCACCGCCGGCGAGGTGGGCCGCGCCAGTTCGCACGACATCGTGGACCAGGCTGTCGACCGGGCGGTTTCCCTCCCGATAGGTCAGCCGCTCATTCTCCTGCGAGGCCGGCGACATCACGTACGGCGGATTGGTGACGATCAAGTCGAACTCCTCGTCGGCGACCGGGTCGAAGAGATCTCCTTGTCGGAGGTCCAGCTCGATGGAGTTGATCTTGGCGGTCAGCCCAGCTAGCTGGATCGCGCGCGGGTTGAGGTCGGTGGCGACCACGGTGTCGACGTGCTGAGCCAGATGCAGGCTCTGCACACCACAGCCCGTACCGAGATCAAGAGCCCGCTTCGCAGGTCGGCGGATGGTGAGCTGGGCCAGCGTCGCCGAGGCGGTGGACACCCCGAGCACGAAGTCGGGCCGCATCCGGGTGATCATCGTGTCGAGATGCGGGGACAGGTCGGACACCACCCACCCACTGGCGCCGTCGTCACTGGCGTACGGGCGGATGTCGAGCAGCGCGACAACCTCCCCGGCCGATTCGCGGAGGATGCCGGCGCCGATGAGCGGGTCGACCAGACCGGCTAGTGCGCGGTCGAGGGCGGGTCGGGGTACGGGCTGCTGGAGCACCCACAGCACCGTCAAGGTGGCGAGCGGATCTGTCCGACCGGCCAACGCGCACACGCCGGGGACGGTGTTGTTGCGGCCGAGGGCCCCGTGCGCCTCCACCCCGAGGAGTTCGATGACGGCATCGACGGTGTACTCCCGCTCGGCAAGGGCGGACGCGAGGTGGCGGCACTCGACATCGCTCAGCACCCGGCCCATGCTGCCAGGAGCATGAAGGAGGGCGTTCTTGCACCCAGCGGCGGTGCTCGCCAACGGTGCCCGCGACCCGTTGCGCAGCCAGGTACGATCCGGCACATGTCCTTGACCCTGCTGGACAAAAGCCGTGTGGGCCTGGCCAAGGCAGTGCGCCACCGGATCGGGGGCTCGGACTTCGAGGCCGTGCATCAGCAGATTTGGTACACGCACGGAGATCGGTGGTTCTGCCAAGACGATGCGATCTGGCGGGTGCACGCGGACACGTCGATGTTCATCGGCGGCATCCGGGCGCTGCTGCTTCAGTCACTGCATCCCGTGGCCATGCTCGGCGTGAGCGAGCACTCCGGTTTCCGTTCCGACCCGTGGGGACGACTGCAACGGACCAGCAAGTTCCTGGCCACCACCACGTACGGGACGGTCGCCGACGCGGAGCGGAGCATCCGGATCGTCCGAGCCATCCACAAGCGGGTCACCGGTGAGACTGCCGATGGAGTGCCCTATCGCGCTGACGATCCGCATTTGTTGGGGTGGATCCACGCCGCACAAGTGGACAGCTTTCTTCGCAGCTACCAGACCTTCGGGGAGGAGCAGCTGGACCAGCGGCAAGCCGACGACTACGTCCGACAGTCCGGCTTCGTCGCGAAGAAACTCGGCGTCATCGACCCGCCGCAGACCGTTGCGGAGCTCGAGGAGCTGATCGAAAGCTATCGGCCCGAGCTGATCGCCTCAGTGGCAGCCCGCGAGGCGGCGACGATGTTGCTCAGGGACCCACCGCTGCACGGGCCCAGCCGTTGGGGCTACGGCGTCCTGGCGGCCGGCGCGATCTCGATTCTGCCGGTCTGGGCTCGGGTGGAGCTGTCCCTGCCGTCGCTTCCGGTGGTCGACCGGTTGGTGGCTCGCCCTCTCGCCCGATCAGCACTCAGCACGCTGCGTTGGGCGTTTGCCGGTGACCCCGTCTGAGGTCGAGTGCAGCAAGCCGGGGTGGACGCTGGTGTGGGACGCGGTCTGCGGCTAGGGGCTCGGGCTCGGGGACTGCCAACCCACAGCGGCGGGCTGTTGTCCTCCATGGAGCGGCGGCGGTGCACTCGGCTGGTAGCGCCGCTGAATCCCTTTCCGCTTGGCCTGCCACAAGATCAACGCCAGCGCGCCGCCGTGGACGATCAGCGCCAGAATGAAGACCGCGGGACTCGCGTTGGTCGTCGGAGTGATGAAGGCCTGTTCCCAACCACCGAACAAGATCACGACCGTGAACGCAGTGACGTTGTTGACGGTGTGCATGGCGATGCCGGCCTCCAAACCCCCCGTGCGCCACGCAGCCACCCCCGAGGCGACGGACAGACAGGCAAGGCTCCCGATGATCCACGGGTCCGGGCTGAGATGGGCGGCAGCGAACGCCGCGGTCGAGGCGATGATCGAGACAACGAGACCGAGGATCGGCCGGGCGAACCATGATCCGACGTTCTGCAGAATCCAGCCGCGGAACAGGTACTCCTCAGCCGCCGCCTGGAAGGGTGTGAGCACCAACACCATGGCGAGCAGAAGCATCCAGTGGTCTGGTCGTGATCCCTGTGGAGAGTCGACGAAGACGGAGAGTCCGAGATAGATCAGCCAAACGGGCAACACGAGAAGCATGCAACGCATCAGCCAGCCCCAACGGATACCGCCGACGACGGATGAGAGGTATCTCGGACGGATCTGGTGCCCGATCCAAATCGAAAGCCCCGCCGCAGGGATGAGCGCGATCAAGGAGAGGTTGACGTAGAGGAAGGCGGCCGGGCCGATTCTGCTGACATCGGACACCGTCGTGAAGGTCCATTGGACTGGATTGGCGACATCCACCAGAGCGCCGATGATCACCACGGGCAGCAATGCCACAATCATGATCGGTACGGCGATGGCCACGACCACGAGCAAGGACAGCACCGGCGACCACCAGCGGTGCAACGGGCCGCGCAGCATTTGCTGGTAGTCGCGTGGCTCCTGCGGCAGAGCGGTGGGACGTGGCGGCGGCCACTGTGGCGCGGGAAGTTGATTGGGAAGTTGATATTGATAGCTCATCGCGATTCCAGTGTGCCATCCCGAGGTGGCCTCTCCGGTGATCACGCTCGACGACGGCCCGTTGCGCATTCGTGCTCGAGCCGCCTGGACGACGGCCCGGTTGGTCCCCAAATCGGGCTCGACCCGCTCGACGCCCGCGTGCTGCGACTTTGAGCCTCGTCAGCATTCGTCGAGCCCACTAGACCGGGCTCAAGGCGCTCCTACGGGGCTCAAAGCCAACAAGGCGGGTGCCGCTTAGCGACGCTCGTGAAGCTGCTCGACCGACCCAGCGGCCCGCGTGGTGCGACTTTGAGCCTCGTACAGCATTCGTCGAGCCCACTAGACCGGGCTCAAGGCGCTCCTACGGGGCTCGAAGCCAATGAGGCGGATGGCCGCTAGCGACGCTCGTGAAGTTGCTCGACCGACCCCGCGGCCCGCGTGGTGCGACTTTGAGCCTCGTCAGCATTCGTCGAGCCCACTAGACCGGGCTCAAGGCGCTCCTACGGGGCTCGAAGCCAATGAGGCGGATGGCCGCTAGCGACGCTCGTGAAGTTGCTCGGCCGGCGTCTCGACGGGCTGATCTGGCAAGACCGTTTCGACCGTCTCCCCCGGCGACGTGCCGGGCAGGGATGGCTGCTCCTTCGGCTCGTCGGCGATGGCCACGTGCCGACGGGTGCTGATCGTCACGGCGACGACGATCACCGCGGTAGCGATTCCTGCGATCAGGAAGCGCAGGGCCGACGGTGTGGTCGAAAGCGGCGACATCGCGACCACCGCCGGGGCGATGAGGAGGGCGACCAGGTTCATCACCTTGAGCAGGGGGTTGATCGCTGGGCCGGCGGTGTCCTTGAACGGATCGCCGACGGTGTCCCCGATCACCGTCGCCGCGTGGGCGTCTGATCCCTTGCCGCCGTGATGCCCGTCCTCCACCAGCTTCTTCGCGTTGTCCCAGGCTCCGCCTGAGTTCGCCAGGAATACCGCCATCAAGGTGCCGGCGGCGATGGCCCCGGCCAGGTAACCAGCCAGCGCAGAAGCGCCCAGTCCGAAGCCGACGGCGATCGGGGCGCTGAGTGCCAAGAGGCCGGGGGTGGCCAGCTCGCGCAGCGAGTCCTTGGTGCAGATGTCCACGACCTTGCCGTACTCCGGCTTGCCGGTTCCCTCCATGATCCCGGGAATCTCGCGGAATTGCCGGCGCACCTCGAACACCACTGCTCCGGCGGCGCGGCCAACGGCGCTAATGGCCAGCCCCGAGAACAAGAACACCACTGCCGCACCGAGGATCAACCCGACGAGAGTCAGCGGAGAGAAGACCACGGCTTGCTCGACGAACATCGCGTAGTTATCCGCGAGAACGCCGCGGATGGAGTCGGTGTAGGAACCGAAGAGGGCGGTCGCCGCTAGAACGGCGGTCGCGATCGCGATGCCCTTGGTGATGGCCTTGGTGGTATTGCCGACTGCGTCGAGCTCGGTCAGGATCTGGGTGCCCTCGCCGTGCACATCACCGGACATCTCAGCGATGCCCTGCGCGTTGTCCGATACAGGGCCGAACGTGTCCATCGCCACGATGACGCCCACCGTGGTAAGCAGCCCGCAGCCCGCCAGCGCGATGGCAAACAGGGCGATGACGCCCGAGCCGCCCAGCAGGTACCCGCCAAAGACAGCGCCGGCGATCACCACAGCCGTGTACACGGCGGACTCGAGCCCGACCGAGAAGCCGGACAGCACAACCGTGGCCGCCCCGGTGAGCGAGGTCTTGCCAACATCGCGGACCGGTCGGTCCTCAGTGCCGGTGTAGTAGCCGGTCAGCGACAAGATGATCACGGCGAGCAGGATGCCGACGATCACCGCGCCGGTGGCCACCAGCCGCCGGTCCTGATTAACCCCGGCGTCAAGCCCTCGACCCCGAAGGCATCGAAGCTGCCCGGCAGGAAGGCAAAGGCCGCGATTCGCACAGGACCGCTGAGATTGCAGCGGACAGATAGAAGGAACGATTGATGGTCTTGAGGCCATTCCCGGCGAAGCGCGGCTTGGTGAGATAGACACCGATGATGGCAGTGATCACGCCGATAGCAGGCACGATGAGCGGGAAGACCAGCCCGTACGAGCCGAGTGCTGCCTTGCCGAAGATCAGCGAGGCGACCAGGGTCACCGCGTAGGACTCGAACAGGTCCGCCGCCATGCCGGCGCAGTCACCGACGTTGTCTCCCACGTTGTCGGCAATGGTGGCGGCGTTGCGCGGATCATCTTCGG
>CAWEGC010000003.1:0-18175 GCA_963808495.1 uncultured Actinomycetota bacterium | reverse complement strand
GACCGGATGGCCCGAGCCTGTTACCGAAGGCGATCAGTGCTGACCTCAGGCGATGCATCGGATGCTCACCGCACCTCCGTGCCCGAGGAGCGGTGCAGCCGCCATGCCGCCTGGTTGTCCACCTGGGCGGAGCCGCCGGGTTTCATTGCGTCTCCTCGGGTCCGGGTACAGCCTTTTCGCTGAACCACGCCGACGCATGCTAGCCCGCACCCCGAGGGGAAGGGGAGCGACACCGCTCTCGGCTTCGTCAACGCGGCATGCCGGTGCGTCGAAACGATCGGGTCGGCGACGAGCTGGCCGCTCGCCTGGATGGGTGCCTACCGCGGCTTTTGATTGGTTGGCCGTAGACCTGATCGGCGATGTGCCCGTCTCGCTCTTTGCGTACCGGGTCTCTGGGGAGCGCGTGGCCTATATCGACGCCTAAGACACGCTCAGCGGGCCGGGGGCTGCTTGCGATTGGTCGCCGGCCGCGCATCATCGAAGAGCCCAGTCTCGTAGGCAAGCACGACGGCCTGAACGCGGTCGCGGAGATTGAGCTTCTGCAAGATGTGGGTGATGTGGGTCTTGACGGTCGTCTCGCTGATGTAGAGCTCGCGGCCGATCTCGGGGTTGGAAAGGCCCCGGGCGATCAGGCCGAACACGTCGAGCTCGCGGTCAGTCAGCTCATCCAATCCTCGTGGCGGCGCGGAGCGCGGAATGTGCCTGAACTGTGCGATCACCCGTTTGGTGATGGCCGGCGACAGCAGCGCATCGCCGGCTGCGACGACCCGGATGGCCGCGAGGAGCTGTTCGGGAGGGTCGTCCTTGAGCACGAAGCCGCTGGCGCCGGCCCGGAGTGCCTCGTAGACGTATTCGTCCAGGTCGAAGGTCGTCAAGATCAAGATTTTGGCGGCTTGGTCTGCGGCGAGGATCCGTCGCGTCGCCTCCAGCCCGTCAAGCTCCGGCATGCGGATGTCCATCAGGACGACGTTGGGTTGGAATCGGGCGGCGTGATGGACCGCCTCGAGCCCATTGCTCGCCTCGGCGACCACCTCGATGTCGGGCTCGTTGGCGAGCAGCATGCGAAACCCGGCACGCACCATCGACTGGTCGTCGGCGACTAGGACGCGGATGCTCATGGGGTGTCTCCCCGGATGGGCAGCCGGGCGCTGAGCAGATAGCCGCCTGACGGCGCCGGACCGGCGGTCATCTCGCCGCCGTAGATCTTGACCCGTTCGCGCATGCCGACGAGCCCATGGCCGAGCCCGTCGCTGCTCTCGGGGCCGACGCCGTCATCGCGTACCTGGATCTGGAGCTGGCCCGGCGCATAGTCAACCGTCACGTCCGCCTGGCTCGCGCGCGCATGTTTCAGCGCGTTGGTCAGGCCCTCCTGAGCGATTCGATAAGCAGAGAGGTCGATCGCCCGTGGAAGCGGTGATGGCTGGCCGTCGACATGCAGCCGTACGGGCAAGCCGGCTCGCCCGATCTCCTCGGCCAACGACTTCAGGCTCTCCAGACCGGGCTGGGGCATGAGCTCGGCTTCATCCCCGTCGGGGCGCATCGCCGCCAGGAGACGGCGCATCTCGGTCAGTGCTGTGCGGCCGACCTGCTCGACGCCTTGAAGCGCCTTCCGGTCCTCCGCGAGCCCATCCGGCAGACGATGCCGAACGGCGCCGACCTGGAGCACCATCACGCTGACGGCGTGGGCGACGATGTCGTGCAGCTCGCGCGCGATCCGCGACCGCTCCTCCGCCACGGCGATGCGCGCCGCTGCATCCCGTTCGCGTTCGGCCTGAGTCGCACGTACATCCGCCGCTTCAGCCTGCTCGGAACGCTCGCGAAGCGCATACCCTCCGAGCCAGCCGATCCCGAACAGCAGCGGGATGAAGATCAGCTCGCTGGTCGAATGCGCGGGTTTGTTGTAGACGATGATTGCCGCTCCGCCGATCACAATGCCCAGCCCTATCCAAGCTCGCGAGGCGTCGCCCAGGTTTCCGAGCAGGAACGAGGCGGCCATCCCCAGGACCATGACCGTGGTCAGGTATGGGATCAGGCGTCCGTCGACGAACGACAGCCCCACGGCGAGCAGCCAGTACAAGGTCGGAGCCGAGAATGGGAACCGCCGCCGCACGAAGAGCGGGAGCACCATGATCACGATCGCCGGTACGGCAAACCACAGCGTCAGGTGCGCCGATTGCGACGTGCCACGTTTGAGGGCGAGTTCGCACACGGCTCCAATCGTCATGAGCACGATCAGCGCATCGAGACCATGCGTGCGCACAAGCAACCAGAGGCGCCTCACGCCGTGAACGTACTCCACGCCTTTGCTCGCCGCCTCCTACCTCAGAAGGACTCGAAGATCGTCGGCTGGGAGGAGGACAAATCGGGCTTTCGGACGACGCGGCCGCGCGATCACCGTTCGTAGCGTCGAGGCATAGGAGGGTTGCCATGACATCGACACCATCGACCGCCCGGTCATCCACGGAGTACAGCTGGTTGCGCCGGTTCGCCGTACGGCGGCCGCTCACCGCCTTCCTCCTTCTCGGAATGTCCCTCGGCTACAGCTTGGCGTTCGTCTGGGGTTTGGCCTACAACGGCGTGATCCCTGGCGGAGGATTGGCGGACGCACTGCACATCGCGCCCGACGAGCTTGTCGGCGCAGCGACCTTGCTGGCTCTCTTCCCGGCCGCACTGTTCGTGACCTGGGCCAGCGACGGCAGCGTCGGCGTCCGGATCCTGCTGCGCCGCGCCGTCCACTGGCGGGTCAGCCCTTGGTGGTGGTTGACGGTCCTTTTCGGGCTGCCCATCCTCACCGTCGGTCTGGCCCTGCTGCTGGGCGACGACCTCCGCCCGGTCGATATCTCCTCACTGGTGGTCAGCCAGCTCACGTTGCTGCTCGTCAACTTCATCGTCACCAACCTTTGGGAGGAGACAGCCTGGACTGGGGTGTTCCAAACCCGGCTCGAAGAGCGCCACAATTGGCTGGTCGCCGCGATACTGACCGCGATTCCGTTCGCTGCGATGCATCTTCCGCTGCAGTTCTTCCTCGACGATGCGGTGACAATCGGCTCGCTCGCCGCCGCCTTCGGCGTCTACCTCCTGCTCGGCCTCCTGGTCCGGCCGATGTTTGCCGTGTTCCGTCGCGGAACCGGCGACAGCGTTCTCCTCGTTGCGCTGCTGCACAGCGTGTTCAACCGGACCAACAACCAAA
Organism: uncultured Actinomycetota bacterium; assembly: GCA_963808495.1. Taxonomy (GTDB): domain Bacteria; phylum Actinomycetota; class Actinomycetes; order Propionibacteriales; family Propionibacteriaceae; genus Microlunatus. The sequence continues at coordinate 14,985 of CAWEGC010000003.1, read as the reverse complement.
ACGGCATCGCCGCCACGCTGCTAGAGGGCAACGCCCGTCAGCTCACCATGTTGATCGCCGTGGTCGTCCTCACCGTAGTCACCGCGTTCGTCATTCGATCACGACTGAGCCGCCAGTACGGGGCAGAGCTAGCCGCGCGCTGGCGAAGCACACAGGTCTGACCAAACAGTCCCGAACCGTGACGCATGAGCACTTGGGTTCGGGGACCGATTGTCGAAATACATATTAGGAGGAAAAGATGGAAAACATTGCGCAAGCAGATGCAGCCGCTGGGATGGGGAAACAGTATTCGCTCGCCAAAATCCTGGGCATCTGGGCCCTGGCTGCCATCCCGATGGGGATTCTGAGTTGGGTCGTATTCCCTGCTGTGTCGCCCGATGTCGGCTCCGATCCGCTGGGAGCGGGTGTCACCCGAATAGTGCTGCTCACCGTTGGTTTGATCTGGTTGTTTGTCCTTTCCATGATCATCGTCCGGCAGGAAGAGGGGGATCTCCGTTGGGCGACGGTCAAGCGCAGGCTTCGCCTCAACACGCCGCGCGATCCTAAAACCGGTGAAACTCGCCGCAGGTTATGGCTGTGGGTGATTCCGTTCCTCCTCGCTATCACCGTTTATGAGATTGCGTTAAAGCCATACGTGGACGATCTATGGGTGTCGATCGTCCCCTTTTTTGCCGAGCCTGCCGGCTATAGCTTGGCTATCGTCTTTGAATCGGAAGAAGTCCTGGATCGGCTGGTGGGCGCCTGGTGGTTCTTCGGCTTGTATGTGGTCAGCGCGGTCTTCAACACGATTTTGGGAGAGGAGTTTCTATTTCGGGGAGTGTTGCTTCCCAAGATGGAGGGAGCATTTGGCAGGTGGAGCTGGGTAGCAAACGGTGTGCTCCATGGCTGCTACCATGTCCACCAGCCTTGGGGCATCCTGGCGTCTGTCATCAGCGGTGTCTTCCTGTACGCATTTCCGAGCTGGCGCTTCCGCAGCACCTGGATGGGCATCATCGTCCACTCTGCACAAAGTGTGTATTTTTCTTTTTTGATCCTTGGAGTCGTATTGGGTCTGGCATAGGCCTATTACGACCTAGGGTCAGTCATGTCCGCCCGTACGTTATGCGCCGTCTGCGGCAGTCAACGTAGGTTCGATATTCGCGACAGTCACGATCGGCAAATAGTCGTTGGCGACGGCTACTGGCGATCTCCCCACCGTCAAGCCCGGATTTGCTACACGAGGTGCTCATGATGTCTGATCGTGATACGCGGCCCAATCAAGACAGCGGGCCCGATGCCGGTACGAGCCAAAGGGTGTCAGGCAACTGGGTAGCCAGACACGATTTGTTGCTGTACTTCATTTTGGCTTATGTCCTGTCATGGGCAGTCTGGCCCTTGGTGCTCGTCAATCCCGAGAGCAGTCCGCTGGTGCCGTTCGGGCCGCTGCTTGCGGCTGTGATTGTTGCGCTGTTGGCCGGTGGGTGGAGAGAGTTGCGTGCCTTGCTCGGCCAGCTCCTTCGCTGGCGCGTGCAGCCAATCTGGTATGTCATTGCCCTGCTGGGTCCCTTTGTCCTCGCTGCCGGCGCGGCCGCTCTCACGGTCGCGACTGGGGCACCAGCGCCGAATATCGACGCCTACACAGATTGGTTGGGCATCGGCGTAACTCTGATCTCAACGATCATCATCGTTGGACTGTTCGAGGAGGTGGGCTGGCGTGGTTTCGCGCTTCCCAGGTTGCAACGTCGTCTCGACGCTCTCTGGGCGGCACTCGTGCTCGGCGTCGTCTGGGCTTCCTGGCATCTACCTGAGCTGATCTCCGACCCGGGCCAGCGGCCTCCGGTCCAATTTTTCGTATGGATTCTGGCCCAATCCGTGATCTTGGCGTGGCTCTACAACAGCACCAACGGCAGCCTGCCTATCGTGATCGTTTGCCATGCCGCCATCAACACGGCGGGCCGGTTCATGTTGCCCGAGTTCACTGGCGAGAGCTACCAGGTCGTGTGGTGGTTCATGGTTGGGCTCTACGTTGTGATCGCGGTGATCGTGACGCTTCTCGGCGGTGCAAAGCGGCTGGCCACGATCCCTCGGCACCCTTCCGGTGAGCGTGACAGCACTGGCGAACGGTGAGGGCGGTGGATTCGGGTCAGAACCTCCACCGGGCGCAATTCCTTGCGATACACCTTCTTCGTCGTCCGGGTGTTCGCGTGGCCGACCAGGTGCGCGATGTCCTCGATCTGAAGCGCGGGTCCCGTCTTGACACCCTGTCATGGCCCTATTGACACCCGTCACGGTCTAGATAAGTGTTGGCTGCGAGAAGGGGCACGATGGTCGGTCATCGTAGAATCGCCGGGCTGCGCGCCGCCCTTGCCGCCGCGGTTGTCGCCTCCGCCGCTGCTCTGGCGGTCGTCGCGGTGCCAGCTGCACACGCCGCGGCGCTGCTGTCGGAGAACTTCGACGACGGTGTCGCGGACGGCTGGAGCCGATCTGGGGGCAGCTGGGCTGTGGTCACCGACGGCTCGCCCGTGTACCGCCAGTCGGGCACGAGCGCGGATGCCAAGGCGCACGTCGGCTCCACGACGTGGACCGACTACGCCGTGCAGGCGCGGGTCAAGCCGACCGGCTTCAACGGCTCGGCCAGGCACGTCGGAGTGGTGGCGCGGGCGCAGAGTATGACCAGCTTCTACGCATTGGCCCTCACCAACACAGGCCGTCTGGAGATCATCAAACGGGCAAGCGGGTCGCCGGTCACGCTCGCCGGCGTTGCCGCCTCGGTCGTCACTGGCAGCTGGTACACGCTGCGGCTCGAGGCGTCGGGCAGCACGCTGACCGGCTTCCTCAACGGCACACCGGTGGTGTCGGCCACCGACGGCGCGTTCGCCGCCGGCCGGGCCGGGCTGGCCACCTACTATGCGAGCGCCTCGTTCGACGACGTCCTCGTAGAGACGGTCAGCGGCGTGCCACCGAGCAGCCCGCCTCCGACCTCGCCGACCAGCGCGCCGAGCTCGCCGACCAGCCCGCCGCCCGCCGGGACGTGCCGGGTCGTGGGCCAGCCCACCGGCTTCGCCGCGCTGAACGTGTGGGGCCAAAATGGCACCACCGGGGGCGCGGGTGGGCCGACGGTCGAGGTCGACACAGCGTCCGAGCTCATCGCGGCGGTCGGTCAGCCTGGCCCGCTTACAGTGTGCGTGCGCGGAATGGTCACCCTGCCGGCGGGCATGTACGACGTCGCGTCGGACAAGACGATCGTCGGCATCGGCGCGAGTTCCGGGATCACGGGAGGCGGCCTCAACGTTGGCCTGCCCGTCTCGAACGCGACGAGCCCACCCGCCAATGCCGTGCGCAACGTCATCATCCAGAACCTGATGTTCCGGGGTGCGAACGACGACTCCATCAACGTGCAGATGTTCTCCACCACATCTGGATCGACCACAACGATCTGGCGCAGGGCTTCGATGGGCTGATCGACATCAAGCGCGGCTCGTCGTACATAACGGTGTCGTGGAACCACACCACCACCACACGAAGAACATGCTGCTCGGCCACGACGACGGCAACGGCGCGCAGGACGTCGGCCGGCTCAAGGTGACGTACCACCACAACTGGCTGGACAACACCCCCCAGCGCAACCCGCGAGTGCGCTTCGGCGAGCCGGTGCATGTCTACAACAACTACTACCTGCACAACACCGACGTGGGCGTCGCGTGCCAGGCCAACGCCGGGTGCATGGTGGAGGCCAACTACTTCGAGAACACCGAGGAGACGGTCACCAACCACTACGCCGGGCCGACCGGGCGCTGTGTGGCGCGCAACAACGTGCTGGTCGGCGAGTCCGGTCCGCCCGACTGCAGCGGTGCCGTGCAGGAGCCAAGCGCGTATTACGCATACACACTGGACGACCCGAACGCCGTCAAGGCCGTCGTCATGGCGGAGGCGGGCGTCGGCAGGATCTGACCCCGAGCGGACCGCCGACAGTCACCAAAGCGGAAATCCTGTCGCGCTCAGGCGGAACTTCAAAAGCTCCATCGACGCTGCTCACGACCTCAGCACAGGGACGCGAATTACAGCCTTCAGTTGAAGCCGAACTGGACGCAGTGCCGGTACCGCCGGGAGATTCAGGGGCACTTTTCGGCAATTTGCAAACCGTTGCGGCGCTGGATCCGAATATTGCAGGGCTGGGGGCGACCCCCATTGCGGGTGGGGTCGCCTGGGCCCCATTCAAGTCCCCCTCTATGAGGGGAAGTTATGTCAAAGTTTGGCTGGCCATTTGTACCGGATATGCCGCCTCGGCACTTCTGCTGATCCCGGCGGGCATGCTTCGGCGCATGTCCACAACATCAGCCCATTGGAGTGCACGCCTGCACCAAATGAGACCACTGCTGGCGCCGTTCAGGGGGTGAATCAGGCGGCTGAAGCGGCAGGGCTTCCGGAGGTCGGCGCCATCCCTCGCGTCAAGAGCGGGCTGGGCGCAGAACTTGTCGGCGGACAGAACGCGCCCGTGCCAATGTGCCCTTGATCTTGAAAATGCGGAGAAGCCTCCTCTAGTGGCTGTTCACTCAGCCTGCAGGGCCGCTTCGCTCATCCCCGTCCGTCGCCAATGGCCTCGCTGGCCCTGGCGGCCTACTCGCCGCCGAGGCGCGGCGCCATGGAAGGACTCCCTCCAATTCAATCTCCAGTGAGAAGCTGAGGAACGTACGGACCAGGACGATCAGCCCGAGCGTGAGGGCACTCTCGACGGTCTGCTCGACCGTGATCGTCAACACGATGTCCGCGATGATCAGTACCTCCAGGCCGAGGAGTATCGCCCGGCCGACATCCTGTCGGGCGCGCTGGTAGGCGGCTGGGGCACCCTGGCGAGCGTTGATCGCGGCCCTCACCAAGGCCAGGAGCGAACCGATAACGAGAATCGCCACGCCAGCGATCTGGAAACCGTCGACTACCCACTCCATGGTGTCGTGAAAGTTCACCCGGCATCACCCTGACCTGACCGAGGCAACGTCCGAGCGTTGCCACCTCATAGCGAGCGCTCAGCCTAGAGGGAACGCCTGCGCAGCGCAGGCGTTCGCCAGTGACCCGTGCGCCAAGGACCAGCAAACCGGATCTGCCTGGATCTCGTTCCAAGCGGTAGCGAGCGTGGGGTCCGACAGTATCCGGCCTCCCGGCAATGTCGGACACTACCCTCCGATGATTGCGCGTCAGACACGGGCGCACCATGCACCTTAGATGCCTGTCGGTTCTCGGCACGAGAGGAAGCCCGCTCAGCGGCAGACGTCGACAGCCATGTTCTTGTTCACAAGGAACCGCGTTCAAGCGGACCGCGCACGCGGCCGCCGGCCGGTCTGGAAACCGGGCCCGAGTTACCAACGGAATCCGTGCCGTAGTCAGGAACTCGCCTCTGACTCGAAATCAACGGTAGTGGGCGATACTGGGTGCGAGCGTGTTGGTGTCGGACACCCGGCGACTTTCCCAGGTAGACAGCCAGAGCAGATGCCGACAAGCCTTAGCGCCAACAACAGTTCCCGGGCTCGAGAGTCCGCCGGTTGAACCGCACGGTGAACTCGGCAGGTGTTGGCGGCTGATTCGATAGTGCAGGGCGCCGGCCGGCCAACCACATGTCCCCGATGGCGGCACCACCTGGTCCAGCTCGAGGGGATCTGTAACTTGCCCCGTCGTCAGGCAGGACGAGGGTAGACCTTCCGCATGCCACGTAGATAGGTCAGGGCGATACCCGCTGGACCGTGCCCTTCGCTGGGGTATACCTCCGTGCTGAGTTCGAGGTTCAGACGCCGCACGCCGCCTAGTACGTCGACGAATTCATGAAGCGCAGCAACCTGGTCGCGTTCGCGTTCCCCGACCGAGACGTACGCAGTTGCATCGAGATTGGAGTTCCGATCCCGCAGATAGTCTTGCCTCCCGACAGATGTATTCCGTCGTAGGTTCTACGAAGCCGCTTCCGGACATGTAGCGCCGGAAGGCGGCCGGTTCGTGGAGGAGGGTGTACAGCACGAAGAATCCGCCCCACGAATATCCGTAGAGACAGCGATCGTCTGGCAAGGTCCGGTAGGTGTGATCGACAAACGGGACGATGTCTTCGCGCAGCGTCTGTAGAAATAGCTCGGGTTGCGGGCTGTTCGCCGGGTCGGTCGCATCGTGGGTCGTCGCGCCCTGCAGGGCGAGGTCGAGCTCACGCAGCTTTGACCACTGGTCGTAGCTGTCGACGCCGTAGCCAATGCCGACCGCGATCAGTTCTGGCGCCTCTTGCGCCCATGCGGCGCTCATGGTTAATGAGGCGGCCATGCCGAATAGAGTGTCGCCGTCGAGAATGTAGACGACGGGATACCGCTTACGCGAGGCGTGGTAGTCCTCGGGAAGTGCCACTGACAAGACGTAGCTTCGTCCGCGGCCTTCGCAGAAGAGTTCGTGCTGGTAGGTGCCAAAGAGCGAAGCACTCATAGGTGCGTCCCCATCTGCCTCCCCATCCCGGGCACCAAAACCGGCTTGTTGGTCACGCTTAGTCCTCCTCTGGTGGAGCCCTCTGAGCGAACACCCTACGGAAGCCCGACCGAACGGCGACAGGTGAATCCGCAGATTCATCGGGCAAGCGGCGTAGCGAACGGCGTGCGCCGCTACGGTCCGGCACTGATGAGACCAGGCTCAAGAGGTTGGACGTTCCCCCACAAATCACCCCAAATCCGCATTCCTGTGCTTCGCTGACTGCATCCCCTTGGATGCTCCGATCCGCGCACCACTGGGGTGTTTAGCCGCCGCACGGTCCTTCGCTCGAACCCTTGGAGGTATGGGATGTCGACCTCGATGCGCCATTGGGTCTTCGTCAGGCACGCCCATCCCATCAGCGCCTGGAGCAGGTGGGCCTCAACACCTCTGGTCGTCGTCCCACTCTGGTACCGACGTAGCTGGACTGCACTGCCCATCGCGGCATGGATGATCATCAACCCGATCATCACACCCCCAGTGACCGACGATCGCGCCTTCGCAACCCGCGCCATTCTTGGAGAAGAACAATGGATCGCTGACCCCATCAAGCGCCGAGACATCATCGCCCTCAACGCGGTAGGCGCGGCCTGCCTGTCTGTAGCCGGGGTCACCGCCTGGCGGCGTCGCCCGCTACCTATGGCCGTCGCCATCGCCGGATCGATGGCGGTGATACTGATGACGTGGCGCAGTTACGCTGAGCTCTACGACCCCCGGCTCATCCAACGTAGATCCGCTTGAGCCCATGGCGGCGCTTCCCGTCCGCGACCGGCCTTCCAACTCACGACCAACGTGCCGGGCCAACACGCCTGTGTCGTCCGAAATCGATCCACAACCGTGACACCCAGCGCCGACACTGACCGCCCGCGTCAGCTAGGTGCTGCCCTCAGCGAGCAGTGCCCGGGACGGCCCGGCAAGTGCACGGCCTGGTCGGCTGGGGCGCTGCCTGTGCTCAGGCGGTGCTCACCGACCCACCAGCTCAGGTGCCGCCGAACACCAGGCCCGGCAACATCTCGGTGATCTTGATGGGCCTCGTCAGCAGCTAGGTGCTGCCCTCAGCGAATAGGACTGCTAGACGTTGGGCGGAAGGTACAACGAGAGCGCGCTGGCGGTCGTTGAGAGCAGGACGCCCAGCCCGGCGAGCAGAGCGGGCCGGTACAGCCCGTCGAGCACGTCGCGGTGCATGTCTTTGTCACTCTCCGGCTGCATCGGGTCGCGTCCCGTGCGCGCCTGGAGTCGCCGCAAATGATCGGCGAAGACCAGCTCTTCGTGGGCCTTTTCGTCCATGCCGCCGAAGGGCGGAACGGGTGCTCGTCCCTGACCGCGCTGGTGATCAGCCAACCGGTTGCCGTAGGCCTGATACGCCTGGCTGTGCAGCTTCAGCTCGTGCGTGTACTGGTCGCCAAGGCGGTAGAGATTGCGTTTCAGCCATCTGTCCTTTCTGGACAGCCAGGCCACCCAGCCCGCAGCGACGAGCGCGAGCATCCCGCCGACCATAGTCATGATCAGGAGGAACGTGCGCACGCCCGGGAGCGTAGCGGCGAGCATTGCCATTCCAGACTGGAAAACTGGCACTCACTGGGTACCTGGCAGGTAGCGCTTGCGTAATGATCTTGGAAACAGGCCCTGACTAAGGCCTTTGGAAGTGGGCGATACTGGGTTCGAACCAGTGACCTCTTCGGTGTGAACGAAGCGCGCTACCACTGCGCCAATCGCCCTCAAACCCTCTGCGCGTCGACCACCTTATCCCATCTGTGGCGACCCAGGAGCGCCGAGTTTCAGCCCGCGTTTAGCTGTTGCCGCCCTGGAGTGTCTGCGTCACCGCCACGCGCATGCAGCGGCAATCCCACATTCACGGTTCTGCCAGCTGAGCTCATTTCGATCGAGCTCAAGCGCAGTTACGTCTACCCTTACTCGAGGCGCCGCCGCTGCGCGACCACGAGTCAGGGAAGGGAACCGTACGTGTCCAGCATGTCGATCACCATAGCCTCGGACGACACCCGGGAGCAGCGCGTGACCGACACGACCACCACCGGGCTCGACCTGTTCGGCAACGACCGCAGCATCGTGGCGGTACGGGTCAACGGCGAGCTGCGCGACCTTCATCTGCCGCTGTCTGCTGACGACGTCGTGGAACCGGTCAAGATCGACAGCCGCGACGGTCTCAGCATCCTGCGCCATTCCACCGCACATGTTGCCGCCCAGGCCGTGCAGTCACGACACCCGGACGCCAAGCTCGGCATCGGGCCGCCGATCACCGATGGCTTCTATTACGACTTCGACATCGCCCACCCGTTCACTCCTGAAGATCTTCGGGAGCTCGAACGTGCTGATGACCAAGATCATCAAGGAACGGCAGCGCTTTCGTCGGCGACCCGTCTCTGATGAGCAGGCGCGGGACGAGCTGGCCTCCGAGCCGTACAAGCTGGAACTGATTGCCGACAAAGCCGGTGCGAGCAGCGACGAGATCGGCCAGGGCGATGGGTCGGGCGACGCTGCGGCGGTTGAGGTCGGCGCGGGTGAACTCACGATCTATGACAATCTCCGCCGCGATGACTCGGTCGTTTGGAAAGACCTCTGTCGGGGACCGCACGTCCCGCACACCGGTTACATCCCAGCCTTTGCGCTGACCCGCAACTCCGCGGCGTACTGGCGGGGTGATCAGCAGAACGCCCAGCTACAACGCCTGTACGGCACGGCCTGGCCCAGCCGCGAGGAACTTCGAGCCCACCAGACCCGGCTCGAGGAGGCGGCCAAGCGCGACCATCGCAAGCTGGGCATCGAGCTCGACCTCTTTTCGTTTCCCGAGGAGATCGGCTCAGGGTCTGTCGGTCTTTCACCCGAAGGGCGGGCTGGTGCGGAAGGTCATGGAGGACTACTCCCGCCAGCGTCACGTCGAGGCCGGCTACGACTTCGTGAACACCCCGCACATCAGCAAGGCCGAACTCTTCGACATCTCCGGGCACCTCGGCTTCTACGCCGAGTCCATGTACCCCCCGATGCATGTCGACGAGGAGCGTCACGCCGACGGCAGCGTGAAGCGGCAAGGTCAGGACTACTACCTCAAGCCGATGAACTGCCCGATGCACTGCCTGATCTTCCGGTCACGGGGGCGGTCGTATCGGGAGCTCCCGTTACGCCTGTTCGAGTTCGGCAGCGTCTACCGCTATGAGCGGTCCGGTGTCGTGCACGGGCTGACCAGGGTTCGCGGCATGACCCAGGACGACGCGCACATCTTCTGCACGGTCGACCAGATGCAGGACGAACTCATTTCGCTGCTGCGGTTCGTGCTCGATCTGCTCGGCGACTACGGGCTGGAGGATTTCTATCTCGAGCTGTCAACGCGTGATCCGGAGAAGTCGATCGGCTCGGACGAGGACTGGGAAAGGGCGACCGACGCATTGCGACGGGCCGCCGATGCCTCCGGCCTCGAGCTGACGCTGGATCCGGGCGGGGCGGCCTTCTACGCGCCCAAGATCTCGGTCCAGGCTCGGGACGCGATCGGTCGAAGCTGGCAGATGTCTACGATCCAAGTGGACCTGATGTTGCCGGACCGATTCGACTTGGAGATCACGGCAGCCGACGGCAGCAGGCAGCGGCCTGTGATGATCCACCGTGCCCTGTTCGGTTCCGTCGAGCGGTTTCTCGCGGTACTGGTCGAGCACTATGCCGGCGCATTCCCACCGTGGCTGGCGCCGGTCCAGGTCGTCGGCGTCCCGGTCGCCGCCGAATACGACAACTACCTCCTCGGGGTGGCAGATCAGCTACGAAGCGCCGGCGTGCGAGTCGAGGTGGACACCTCCGACGACCGGATGCCGAAGAAGATCCGCAACGCGGAGAAGGACAAGGTGCCGTTCGTGTTGATTGCCGGGGGAGAGGATGTGGCCGCCGGCGCGGTCTCGTTCCGCTATCGCGATCGGAGCCAGAAGAACGGTGTACCGGTCCAGGCCGCCATCGACGAGATCACCGGAGCGATCGCCTCCCGGCGCCAGGTCTAGTGTCGGGCACCAAGACAACACGTAGGTTGCGTGGAGTCTGACCATTCGAGCGAGGGGGAGTTCGGTGGAGGAGGAGGTCGAGGACGCGCACGTCCGCCCCGGCACCCCCGACGGCTTCCAGCGGCTCTGGACCCCGCATCGGATGGTGTACATCCAGGGAGAGAACAAGCCGCCGTCGGCCCACGCAGAGGTTTGCCCGTTCTGCACGATTCCGGACAGGAGCGACCGGGACGGCCTCATCGTGCACCGGGCGGAACTGGCGTACGTGGTGCTCAACCTCTACCCCTACTCGCCGGGCCACTTGCTGGTGTGCCCCTACCGGCACGTGGCGGACTATCCCGACCTCACCGACGCCGAGTCACTGGAGCTTGCGCACCTGACGCAGGCGGCCATGCAGGTGATTCGGGCCGCCAGCCAGCCGGACGGATTCAATCTCGGCATCAACCAGGGCGCCGCGGCCGGCGCCGGCATCGCGGCCCACCTGCACCAACACGTCGTGCCTCGATGGACCGGCGACGCAAACTTCCTTCCTGTGATCGGCCAAACCAAAGCGCTGCCGCAGCTTCTCGACCAGACCTGGAAGACGATCAGTGACACCTGGCGAGGAATGAGCACCTGATGCTGGAACGCTTCCGGGGAGCGTGGACAGCGATCCTGTCGCCCGTTGCGCACGCGCTGATCAGGGCAGGAGTCTCACCCGATCTGGTCACCATTCTGGGCACCGTCGGGGTAGCGATCGGGGCACTGGTGTGCTTTCCCCAGGGCTGGTTATGGCAGGGAGTGCTCGTCGTCACGCTCTTCGTCTTCTCCGACCTGCTCGATGGCCAAATGGCGAAGATCACCAACTCCGCCAGCAAATGGGGCGCATTCCTCGACTCCACCTCGGACCGCCTCGGTGACGCTGCCGTGTTCGGCGGCATCCTGCTCTTCTTCGTCTACGAGCGTGGCTCCGCCCTGTGGGCAGGCATCGCGCTCGCCGCCTTGGTCTTCGGGCAGTGGACGTCCTACGTCAAGGCACGCGCAGAGAGTCTCGGATTCACGTGTTCGGGCGGACTTGCCGCCCGCGCCGACCGCATGGTGCTGGTCCTGGTGGGCACGTTCCTTGCCGGTCTGGGTGTTCCGTTCGCCCTGGAAGTGACGGTGTCGGCGCTCGCCGTGGCCAGCATGATCACAGTCGCCCAGCGGATCGCGCAGGTGCGCCGCCAGGCGAAGGCCGCCGATGTCGAAGCTGCATGATCTGGCGGTTCGCCGTGGCTACGCGATCGGCTGGCGTGTGGCTGGAGCACTGCCCGCGCCCGTGGTGGCAGCCGTGATCTGCTCAAGCCAGTGGGCGCGTCTTGCGGCACAACGGCGTCCATGTCCGCACCTTGCGGACCAACTTGAGTACGGCCACCGGGCGGCCTGCCACCGACGAGCTCGTTGGAGCGGCACTCGGATCGTACCTACGGAACCTCTACGAAGTGCTCGCCCTGCCATCATGGTCGCCCCGGCGGGTAGTGACCACCGTCACGACCGATGGCGAGCTGCGCGTTCCGCGCCACCATGGCCGCCACCGGGGCGGTCGTGGCCCTGCCGCACAGCGGAAATTGGGATCTGGCAGGAGCCTGGGCCTGCGTCACCCGCCTGCCTGTGACGACCGTGGCGGAGGCCTTGCCGAACGGGGACTTCGAGTCCTTCCTCAGGTTCCGGGAACGGCTCGGAATGGAGGTCCTGTCTCACCGCGATCCCGGTGCCCTGATCAAGCTGATCGGCGCCGTCCGGCGCGGCCGGCTGGTGTGCCTGCTCGCTGACCGCGACCTCGCAGGTCGCGGGTTGCCGGTGCGTTGGCGCGGTCACCCGATCACGATGCCGGCCGGTCCCGGCATTGGTGGCCCGCCGCAGCGGCGCAGCCCTGGTACCGGCCGTGTCGCAGTACACTCCCGGCGGAATGAAGATCATCTTCGGTGAGCCGATCGAGCAGCGGCCGGGACGCGATGGGCTGGTCGCCATGACTCAGCAAGTCGCCGACTTCTTCGCCGAGCGGATTGCCGAGCGGCCGCAGGACTGGCATGTCATGCAGCCGTTCTTCCATCGGACGGACATCGACCCCGTGAGCGGACGGCTGCGCGTGGGCCTGGTCTGCCCATACAGTTTCGATAGTCGGGGAGGCGTCCAGAGCCACGTCGTTGGCCTGGCACGTTTTCTCACCGCCGCGGGGCATGACGTCCGCCTGCTGGCCCCGGGAAAGCTGGCCGCGGACGCCGGTCTCCACCCCGAGCAGTTCACCTCGGCGGGCGCGGCGATTCCGGTGCCGTACAACGGGTCCGTGGCTCGGGTGAATTTCGGTCCGGCCGGCCGCACCAGGGCACGCCGATGGCTCCAGCATGGGAACTTCGACGTCATCCATATCCACGAGCCAATCACGCCCAGCATTGCGCTGCTCGCTCTCCTGGAAGCCCGCGCCCCCGTCGTCGCCACGTTCCACGCCGCGATACCACGATCTCGAACCATGGAGCTCGCCGCTCAGGCTCTGCGTGCGGTCATCGCAAAGATCGCCATCGGGATTGCGGTCTCCGAGCCGGCCCGCAGAGTCGTCCGGCAGCATCTGCGCCGGGACGCGGAAGTGATTCCCAACGGCTTCCACTTCGCTGATTTCGCAACCGATTCGGCGCCGTCTCGGCTTGCTGGAAGCTGGCGGGGCGGGGACCGTCCCCGGCTGTCCTTCCTCGGCCGGACGGACGAGCCGCGTAAAGGGCTGTCAGTCCTGCTGGACGCCCTGCCCGACGATAAGGGCCTGCCATCCAGACCTTGACGTGGCCGTCGCGGGCGCAGGAAACGGCCGGTTACCGGATGGATGCCGGAGGCTGGGTGCCCTCTCCGACCGGGCCAAGGCTGACTTACTGAACGCCACCGATGTGTTCGTCGCCCCCCAGCTCGAACGGGAGAGCTTCGGAATCGTGCTCCTGGAGGCGATGGCTTCCTCCGCCGGCGTCGTGGCGTCCGATCTGGAGCCCTTCCACGACTTGTTGCAGCCGGGTGGCGCCGCCCCTCTTGGCGAGCTGTTTCCGCGCGGCGACTCACGAGCGCTGGCCGAAGCGACACTCCGGGTCCTGGCTGCGCCCAACGAGGCACGGACGACGCGCGCACGCATCGCGAGCCGGCGCTATGACTGGGCTGTGATTGGCCCAGAGATCCTGAGCATCTACGGCTCAGCCGCTGGCCAACACAAGGTACGGCCAGCTGTGGGACGTCGCTCCCGTCCGGCGGCATCACGCGGCCGGACGGTCGGTTCCATGATCGACGTAACCCGTGTTGCACGATGACATCGCACGTGACCGAGCCTGACGACCGGCGGCCGCTGCGGCGCGGCGGCGGAGCAGTCGACGCGAGCATGGATCTGCTCAACGAGATCATGCGGCACCCGGTTGACCCGGACTACCTGATCGCCGCCGCCGGTCCGCAGCGACCTCACCGGCGTTGGCCGCTGACCTTGGTCGTGATCATGATCGGCGCAATGCTGGCGGTCGCTGCGCTGCAAACCACGCGTTCAGCTCCAGCCGTCGAGACCGAGCGGCGTGAGCTCATCAGCCGGATCCAGGCACGGGAGGCCGAGCAGGACCGTCTTCGCGCCCGAATCGACTCGCTCTCGGCCGAGATCACGAAGCTTCGTTCCACCGCCCTGGGCACCGACGCCACGACCAAGGACCGTCTCGACGAGATCGCCCGCCTGGAACTGGCGGTCGGGAGCACCCGGTGACCGGCCCAGGAGTACTGATCACCGTCGACGACGCGCCGAGCGCCAATCGCGACGCGCCGCGACCGGGTTCTGGACACCGATCTGCAGATGTTGGCCAACGGCCTGTGGAAGGCAGGAGCCGAGGCCATCGACATCAACGGTCACCGGCTGTCCAACCTGACGGCGATCCGGAGCGCCGGAGACGCGATCACCGTTGATTACCGGTCGTTGACCCGGCCGTACGAAGTCCATGCCATCGGTGATGCGCGCACGTTGGAAGCCCGCTTTGTAGAGTCTTCCGGGGGCGCATGGTGGAACGAATTGGCACAGAACCGTCGAATGCGGTACGAGATCGCGCGGAAGGGTCGCGTGGTCTTGCCGGCCGATCCTGGCATGGTGCTTCGTCACGCGCAGCGATACCCGACATGACGTTGGAAGCGCCCAGCTGCCTGTACAGGGAGCAGCGATGATCCCGCTGCTCGGACTGATCGCGGGCATCGTGCTGGGCCTGGTGCTCGAGCCGACCATTCCCCAGGCGCTGCAGCCATATCTGCCGATCGCGATCGTCGCGGCTATGGACGCTCTGTTCGGCGCCTTCCGGGCCTATCTCGAGGGCACCTTCACCGACCGGGTGTTCGTGGTGTCGTTCGTGTCCAATGTGCTGATCGCCGCCTCCATCGTCTACGTGGGCGACCAGATCGGGGTCGGATCTCAGCTGTCGACCGGCGTCGTCGTCGTGCTCGGCATTCGTATCTTCACCAACGCCGCCGCGATTCGTCGGGCGTTGCTGCATGCCTGATCAAC
>CAWEGC010000002.1:0-19855 GCA_963808495.1 uncultured Actinomycetota bacterium | reverse complement strand
TCGGCCCGTCACGAATTCGTCCGCCGACGCCATGACGTTGGGGAGGAGGCCTCAGAGCCGACTTCGAAGGACGCTAGCCTGAGCGACGCCCGGCCAGAAGTCCTGGCCGAGAAGTCCTGCATTGTCGACGACGTTGAGAGGAGCGATATGGAAGGGTTTCCGTCCGATTTCGTCTGGGGAACGGCCACTGCGGCGTATCAGATCGAGGGCGCGGTCAACGAAGACGGCCGCGGCCCGAGCATCTGGGACACGTTCTCCCATACCCCGGGCAAGATCGCGGACGGCTCGATCGGGGACGTGGCCGACGACCATTATCACCGGTACGCCGAGGACGTCGCCATCATGGCCGGTCTCGGCATGAACGCGTACCGGTTCTCCATCGCCTGGCCGCGGATCTTCCCGGGCGGCGCCGGCGATCTCAACCAGCCGGCGTGGACTTTTACCGCCGGCTCGCCGAGGCTTGCCTGGAGCATGGCATCACGCCGTACGCAACGCTCTACCACTGGGATCTGCCGCAGCCCTTGGAGGATGCCGGCGGTTGGCTCAACCGGGATACCGCCGTGCGGTTCCGTGACTATGCCGCGGCAACCCAGCAGGCGCTGGGCGACGTCATCTCCCACTGGATCACCCTCAACGAGCCGTGGTGCTCGGGCTTTCTCGGTACGCGACGGGGGTGCACGCGCCGGGCAAGACCGTCGGTGCGGAGGCCATGCGGGCCGTCCATCACTTGCTCCTGGGGCATGGGTTGGCGATCCAGGCGATGCGGGAGGGCCCAAGCGGGACGCTGGGCATCACCCTCAATTTGTCCTCGGTGCGGCCCGCGAGTGGTTCGGCGGAAGACGGAGAGGCGGCACGGCGGATGGACGGGCTGGCGAATCGCCTGTTCCTGGACCCGCTGTTGCTTGGCCGATACCCCGACGACGTGCTGGAGAACGCCGGCGTGAGCGAGTGGTTCGGGAAGATGAGTGACGACCTGGCCGACATCGCCGCGCCGATCGACTTCATGGGGGTCAACTACTACACCAGGCACACCGTCGCCGGGCCGGACGACGGGGTATTCCATGGGCCCACCATCATCGGTCCTGGTGGCACCGAGGAGATCCGGGACGTCGGCACGGATGCTCCAAGAACGCAGATGGGCTGGGAGGTCCATCCCGACGGGCTGATCGACGTGGTACGGCTCGTGTCCGATCGGGCGCCATCACTTCCGGTCTATATCACCGAGAACGGGGCGGCGTACCCGGATGAGGTGACGGGCGATGGCACGGTCGATGACGAGGATCGCCGGCACTTCTTCGAGCTTCATCTCAACGCCGCGCGGGAGGCGATCGATTCGGGCCTGCCGCTACGCGGCTATTTCGCCTGGAGTCTGCTCGACAACTTCGAATGGGCCTTTGGTTACAGCCGCCGCTTCGGCATCGTCTACGTGGACTACGAGACACAACAACGCATCGTGAAGCGAAGCGGTCACTGGTTCCGGGATCGGCTGCAGGTCGCCACCTCAGAAAGCTGACTTCTCCGGAAACCTGCTGCGGACGGCGGCGGCGTGCTCCGGCACGCATGAGCCATGGTCGTGTCTCCGGCACGCATGAGCCATGGTCGTGTCCTACGCTCGCCGCATGGTGATGTCACTCCCGCGGAGCACGCCGGCGGAACAGCAGGTTGACCCGGCCGCCGTTCTGGCATTCCTTGACGCTCTCGAGGAGCGTCCGGACATCGAAATGCACAGCGTCATGGTCGTCCGCCACGGATCCGTCGTGGCGGAGGGGTGGTGGGCGCCGTACTCTGCGGACCGGCCGCAGCTGCTGTACTCGCTGAGCAAGAGCTTCACGTCAACCGCCGCAGCCTTCGCTCAGGCGGAAGGCCTCCTTGACCTCGACGACACCGTAGTGTCGCACTTCGCCGAGTTCGAGGCTGAGATCACCGATCCGCGGAGCCGAGCAATCAAACTTCGCGACGTGGCCGCCATGGCCAGCGGCCACACCCGGGAAATGCTCGGGGAGGCGGCGATGCGCGACCCGGGGGAGCCGATGCGCGGATTCCTCCTCATCCCGCCCGATAGCGATCCAGGCACGGTGTTCGCCTACAGCCAACCGTGCACGTTCGCCCTGGCCAGCGTCATCCAACGCAAGGCCGGCATGCCGCTGTCGGAGTACCTGCGGCCACGACTCTTCGATCGGCTGGGCATCGGGCCGGTCGGCTGGCAAACATGGTCCTCAGGACTGGAGGCGGGCTTCAGCGGCCTTCATGCCCGCACGGAGGACATCGCCAAGCTCGGGCAGCTCTACCTTCAGCACGGCCGATGGGGTGACACCCAACTGATTCCCGAGGAATGGGTGGCTGAGGCAACCTCTATCAAGGTGGATACACCTGGCGAGCCGAACCCCGATTGGCGACAGGGGTATGGCTTTCAGTTCTGGATGGCACGGCACGGTTACCGGGGCGACGGTGCCTTCGGACAGTTCTGTGTGATCCTGCCGGAACACGACACCGTCATCGCCACAACCGCCTGCACCTTGGAGATGCAGGCGGTGCTCGACGCGATGTGGACCCATCTTCTGCCGGGCCTTGGCGTCAGCACACCAGACGCCGGCGTTCAGCAGGAGCGGCTCGACGCCCGCCTCGCCGACCTTCGGCTACCAGCCTGCCTCGCTGACCCCGCACCGAAGGACTGGCACGACTGGACCGCCGAGGCGTTTCCCCTCGCTGCATCGGCAGAGGGCATCCAGGTTCCGTCCACGCTGACATCAATCGGGGTTGCTCCTGCACCAGACGGGTGGCAGGTCACCCTCATCGAACCCAGCAACGCGCTGAGCATTCCCGTCGGTACGGGTTCCTGGGCGGTGTCCACCCCGACCGACAGCCGCGGCGACACCATCCCGGTGGCCGCGTCCGGTGGCTGGTTGGACGATCACACGCTGAGGGTTGAAGTGATCTTTCTGGAAACTCCGCACCGGATGGATATCGCCTGCTCGCTGCCACGCCGCATGGCCGAAGCTGTCTGGCGTGTGCCCCCGCTGTTCCAGACCAGACTGGAACGCCTGCATTCTCCCCGCTGACCGAGCGCGACGCCCGCGCCGGTGCACGGCTACCGACATCTGGTCGCCCATGTATGAATGTCTATGACCGGTACGCCACACTCTGAGCGGCGGGCATGGTCGACATCAGGGCGCCAGTGGCCGGCGCTCCAGTAGCGACGATGGAGGCGTCATGTTCAGTCGCGAGGGTTTCCGGGAGTACGCGAGTGGCGCCCTTTGGGTCTGGCCCAGCATCGCCTCGATAGCCGCCCTCATTACTGGGTCGGTGATGGGCCAAATCATCATCAGCCCACAGTCGCCGCTAGCGCCGCTGGCGTTCCAGGGCACGGCGGACGACGCTCGTAGCTTGCTGACCACCATCAGCAGCACTGTCGTCACCGTCATTGCGCTCGTCCTCGGGCTCACGGTCGTGGCGTTGCAACTGGCGTCGACCCAGTTCTCTCCCCGGCTGCTTCGCAACTTCCTCCGTGACCGGTCCACCCAAGTGGTGTTGAGCGTGTTCATGGCCACGTTCGTCTACAGCACCGCCGGGCTTTTCACCGTCGGTGTCTCCGGAGGTAGTCGAACCGAGGAGTACCCGCGGCTGGCGGTGAGCATCGCGATGGTCCTGCTGTTCGCGAGCCTGGCGATGGTCGTGTACTTCGCCGACCACCTGGCGCACTCCATCCAGATCGACGCGGTCACGACGCGCGCGGAGCTGGGCGCCCTGAAAGTCGCTGAGCGGCTCCCAGGCACCAGTGAGGAAAGTGCACCGAAGCCGCCGGCGTGGGCGATTCCGGTGCCCGCCTTGCGTTCCGGGTACATCCAGACCGCGCATCCGGAGGCGTTGTTGCCGCTGGCCAGCCGGTACGGCGTGTCGGTGGCGCTGCGCCATCGGGTGGGTGAGCACGTGATCACCGGAACCACCATTGCATTGATGTGGCGGCCGGCCGCAGCAGATCCTGTGCCCGATGCTGCCATGTTCTCCCGCGCGATTGATGAGGCAGTCGAGATCGGATTCGAACGCACACTGCAACAAGACATCACCTTCGGGATGCGTCAGCTGGTCGACGTGGCCTGCAAGGCGCTGTCGCCGGCGATCAACGACCCCTATACCTCGGTCCAGGCCATCGACCACCTCTCCGTGATCTTCTGCGCCATGGCGACCCGTCCGCTCGGAGACGTCGTCGCCCGAGACGCCAAGGGGGCCGGCATGGTGCTGGTGCCCGGCCGGCGATTCGGTGATCTCCTTGCCGTGATGTGTGGAATCATCCGCCGCTACGGCGCTGCCGAGCCGATCGCTTGCCTGGCGCTGCTTCGATTGCTCAGCAGCTGCGCGGCCCTCATCGGCGACGACCCGGCCAGGCGTGAGGCGATCGAGAAGCAGGTGGCGTTGATCGTGGTGGACGCGGAACGCAAGATCGCCCAGCCCGAGGATGTGGTCGCCGTACGTGCCGCCGCCGAAGCCATCGGGTACGCCCCAGGTGACACCGAATCGCCTCGACGCCTGCCTAGCGGACCTCGTTAGGCCTGCTGGACGTCGGACGCATCGCCGGTAGCAGCCCCAAGCTGCACATCGACGGTCCGCTCGTCTGCGCCCCGCAGAATCTTCAGCTGGATCACACCGTCGGCTGCCGCCTCGAGCGCCTCGAACAAGTCGTCCGTGTGGCGGACCGGTCGGCCGGCTGCCTCGACAATAAGGTCGCCCGTTTCCACGCCGGCCCTCGACGCTGGGCTGTCATCCTCGACAAGTCGAACCAGCAGACCGTCGGCATCCGGAAGCCCAACGGCGCGCCGCATGCGACGGGCCACATCGACGGGGGCGATGCCGATCCCAAGACGAGGCCGGCGTTTTGACTCCCCGCGTGCCAGGCCGTCGACCTGAGCTCGTAGCGCGTCGTCGGCGGGGATGGCCAGATAGAAGCCCTCGCCCAGGCGGTGCGTGTTCAGGCCCAGCAACTGCGCGTCGGCGGTGACCATCGGGCCGCCGGATGATCCGGGCAGCAGCGGAGCATCGTGTTCGATGCTTCCGGTGATTCGGCGGCCACGAGGCCCACGGAAACTCCGCTCGACACCGGTCACGAACCCCAGCGTGACGCGCAGCCCACGCCCACCCGGGTTCGCGAGCGCGAAGACCGGAGTACCGACCTGCGGCACACCATCACTGGCCCACGCAATGGCCGGCAGATCCCCGGTGTCGACCCCGATGACGGCGACGTCACCGTCGATGTCGTGTCCCACGACCTGACCTGATGCCGTGTGTCCATCGGGGAACGTGACGTCGACCTCGTCGGCGCGGACATTGTGCGCATTCGTCAGCACCCGACCGTTGCCTATCACCACGCCCGATCCGACACCCCAACGCTGCCCGATGCCGACCACCGAGTTGCCAACCTGCTCGGCAACCTGCTGTATCTGTTGCTGAATTTCGTCGAGAACGCCCATGGTGACCTCCTGAAGTCGGTAGTAACTTGCAAGTTACTACTTTATAGCGTCACGTCAACCCTCTACAGATACGGTTTGTCCATGAGCGAGCGACAGCAAGCGGAGCGTGCGCCCTCGCCACTCGCCGAGGCTCTCGCTCAGGTTGGTGACCGCTGGACGCTGCTCATCGTTCAGGCCTTGCTCGCCGGGCCGAGGCGTTTCAACGACCTTCAAGCGGACATCCCAGGGATCGCGCCGAACATTCTGTCCGAGCGGCTCAAGAGGCTTGAACGCGATGCACTGGCGATGTCCAGGCTGTACACCGAGCGACCACCCCGCGCCGCATACGAGTTGACCGCCGAGGGCAAGGAACTGGCCGGGGCCCTTCGCCTGTTGGCCCATTGGGGCGCACGGCACGTGGTTGCGGGCGAGGTGCCCCGACACCACGAATGTGGCACTCCTCTGGAGCCCAAGTGGTACTGCCCCACCTGTGACCACCTTGTTGAGGATGAGCCGGAGGTAGAGACGCGCTTCTTGTGAGCGCTGCCCGCATTGGGCTGAGCGATCCGGTCAATCTGACGCTCCGAGGAGACGAGAGCCAGGTTCATCGAGCCATGACCGACGCAGGTTGGACGAGGGGCCGACGACTTGACCCCGGCCAGTGGCCGACGAATGCGCCTCAACGCTGCGCCGGCGGAGCTATCTGCAGGCTCCGGTCAGTCCGCTGCACTTGTTCGACCGGCAGCAGGGAAGGCCCAGCCGCAGCGCCAACGTCAGGCCGAAAGGACGACCTTCACGCACTCGGCTTCCTTGTGCTTGAAGGTTTCGTACCCGTCCGGGGCCTGCTCGAGCGGAAGTCGGTGGGTGATCACGAAGCTGGGATCGATTTCGCCGCGCTCGATGCGCTCCAGAAGAGGCCGGGTGTAGCGCTGGACGTGGCATTGGCCGGTCTTCAACGTGATGGAGCGGTTCATCCACGATCCGACGGGGAACTTGTCCATGAGTCCGCCGTAGACGCCGATGACCGACACGGTGCCTCCGTTGCGGCACGCGACGATGGCCTGACGCAGCGTCGCCCCGCGATCCGTCTCCAGCCGGACGGCCTGCTTGACCCGGTCGTACAGCTGCACCGGGAGGACGTCGGAGTGCGCCTCCATGCCGACCGCGTCGATGCACGCGTCCGGCCCACGCCCGGCGGTGATGTCGTTGAGCATCGCCATGACATCGTCGTTCTCATAGTTGATCGTCACGGCGCCAGTCTTTTCCCGGGCCATCTCGAGCCGGAAGTCGACGCGGTCGATGGCGATGATCTTCTCCGCACCCAGCAGCCTTGCGCTGGCCATCGCGAGCAGACCCACCGGTCCGGCGCCCCAGACGGCGATCACGTCGCCGGGCCGGATGTCGCACATCTCGGCGCCCATGTAGCCGGTCGGGAAGATGTCGGACAAGAACAGGACCTTCTCATCCGGCAGATCATTCTCGATCTTGATCGGTCCCACGTCGGCGAACGGCACCCGGACGTACTCCGCCTGCCCGCCGGCGAATCCGCCGGTGAGATGGGAATAACCGAAGATCCCGGCGCTGGCGTGACCCCAGAGCTTCTCCGCCATCCCGGCGTTGGGGTTGGTGTTCTCACAAAGCGAGTAGAGGCCGGCCACACACGAGTTGCAGGCGCCACAGGCTATCGGGAACGGCACCACGACCCGGTCACCGACCGAGAGGTTGGTCACCCCGGGTCCGACTTCGACGACATTGCCCATGAATTCGTGGCCGAGGATGTCGCCCTTCTCCATGGTGGGGATGTAGCCGTCGTAGAGATGCAGATCCGAACCGCAGATGGCGGTGGATGTGACCTTGATGATGGCATCGCGCTGATTGAGGATTTTCGGGTCCGGTACGTCTCGCACCTGGACGGTGTTGCGTCCCATCCAGCAGTTCGCTCGCATGCTGTTCCTCCTCGGTCTACTGATCGGCCGCTAGCGGCTGGGCGGGACGCTGACTGCGTTGCTGCTTGGCATCCGTGCCTTCGGGGCTGGCTTCAGACCGAATGATTTCGCCGGTTTCTACCAGCTGCTTGAAGCGGCGGAGCGCATCGTCGAGCTGACGTTGGGGATCGGCCCCCACCACTGCTGCTACTTTCTGGCCGAGTGCGCCTCCGGGGACGCTCTGCTCCAGCACGACGCGGACTTCAGTCCCTCGGTCGCCGGGGGCAGGGCCGTACGAGATTCGTACGTCGCCACTTGTCAGCAGTGGGTCCGCCTGGCTCAGTTGGCTGGTGATCTCTTGCTCTGATCGGTTGATCGTGACTGCCGATGATGCGGCCATCGAAAATCTCCCTTCAGGTGACGGTCGCCACGGCATTACCCATTGAGGTCCACCAACTCACGCCTGACCTTTAAGCGCGAGTCGTCATCGAGATAGGACGTGCTCGCGCGGGTACCGGACCGGGTATCCACGGTCCTGTCGAACTGCCTTCCGCCGTGGACACGATTGGACGCCCAGCTACGACTAAGCGGAGAACAGCTCGACGAATCTCGCCAGCAGGTTCGGCGTCTCGGTAATCCCGCTCGCGCGGGCTGCCGCCAGGACGGCCTCGGCCTCCTCCGGCTGGAAGTAGCCGGCGTACTTGTAGACCTCGACGCGGATGGCCAAGCCCTCCAGGTCGAGTTCGGAGTGGAATTGCGTGGCGTACACCCGCGTGCCGACCCGGAAAGCCTGCACGGGGCAGTGCGCCGAGGTGGCCAAGGTCACAGCGTGGGCCGGAAGCTTGAGGATGGCTTCCTTGTGGCCCAGGTACGCGCCGAAACTCGGACCAGCCACGCTGAAAAGGGGGTCGGAAAGGCCGGCCTCGGTAACGGTGATCTGGACGCCGCTGATCGGCTCGCCGTAGGTGCGGTCGACCACCGCACCTTGATGCCGGCCGAGTGTGCCGATCCCGTAGCACGAGCCCAAGAAGGGATGATCGCGCGCCACTACGTCGTCGAGGAGTGCGGCCAATTCCGCCTCCACCCGGCGCTGAACGGCTGACTTGGAGTCCTCGGGGTCGCTGGCCTGAAACGGGCCACCTCCCAGGATGATTCCCGACCACTGGTCGAGGTCGATCCGGCCGGTCGAGCCTTGCTCCATCCGGACACGGTGGAGCTGATGTTCGTCGAGGCCCGTGCATCGCAGCACGGCCGCGTATTCGTCGTCCGCGGCGACGTCTTCAGCGCGGATCCCGAGGAGGAGGAAGGGCTTCACGTCCGCACTTTAGAGCAACGGCGAAATGTATGCAGCGTAATATTAACGTTTGACGTTATTAACGGCTCCCGTTACTATTGAGGTTGTGATCCGCTCGTTCGGGAATGCGGATACAGAGAAGGTGTGGAGACGACAGCATGTGCGCCGCTTCGGTTCGGCCCTGCAGCGGATTGCCCACCGGAAGCTGCTCATGATCGACGCGGCGGAAACGCTCAACGACCTGCGAGTTCCGCCCGGCAACCACCTGGAGCAACTCTTGGGCACCCGGGCCGGGCAGCACAGCATCCGAGTCAACGATCAATGGCGGATCTGTTTCTCCTGGACAAGCGCCGGACCCGCTGACGTTGAGATCACCGATTACCACTGAAGGAGACGATTGCGATGGCCACCGCCCACCCCCCGGTCCATCCGGGCGAGGTTCTACTCGAGGAGTTCCTCCGGCCACTCGCCATCAGCCAGTACCGGCTGGCGCAAGTCATCGATGTGCCACCACGCCGGATCAATGAAATTGTCCACGGCAAGCGGGCGATCAGCCCCGACACCGCCCTGCGGTTGTCCCGAGCCCTCGGCACCTCGGACCGCTTCTGGATCAATCTGCAGACTCACTACGACCTGGAGGTCGAGCTCGAAGGGCATCGGGCCGAGCTTGACAAGATTCAGTCGCTGGTCGCCTGACGGGAGTCGCGTTCTTGGCGATCAGGTCTCGTCTAGGTCAACGAGAAGAGAAGTGATGCCGTTGAGATCGAGTCGTACCCGACTGCCGATGTGTCCGTAGCGAAGCACAACCTGGTGACAGGTCGGGCAGCGAATGACCAGGGCGGGCGCATCCGCGTACAAGACATGTGACGCCAGCGGGGCGGAGCGGCCGCAGTGAGCGCAACTGGCTATGGCGGCCGTGAGCTCCACGGTGAACAACTCGGCCAGCGGACCTGCTGCCGCGTTGCCGTCCAGCGTCCGGTCTGATGTCTCGGGCTGGTCGCTCATGGTTGGCCTCCAGTTGCTCCGAAGCGCTCCGTTTTGATCGACGAAGGGTCGTGACCTTGCATAGTGAGGGTTCGGGTGATCGTCTCCACGAATCCAGTGGGTCCGCACACCATCACATGCGGCGTTCGGGTCGGCGGCAGCGTATGGGCGGAAAGCATCGCCTCATCGACTCGGCCCGTCAGCCCATCCCAGTTCGCCGGTGCTGCTCTGGTGAGCGTCACGGTGACCGTGGCCGCCGATTCGGCAAGTTCTGCCGCACCGAGCAGGTCATCAGCGGTACGGGCGGAGTACAGGAGCGTGGCCTGTCGTGAAGGCTGAGCGGACCGGTGGTGCCCGAGCATGCTGAGAAAGGGCGCCACGCCAGAACCTCCGGCGATGAGCTGCACCGGGCCGTCACCGTCTGGCCATACGAAGTAACCACCGATCGGCCCGCGGACCTCGAGCTGGTCGCCTGCGCGTAACTCATTGGTGAGATATGGCGAGACCTCGCCCTCGTCCAGGCGCTCAACGATCAAGTCGAGGTCGTCCTGCTCCGGTGGTGACGCCAGCGAGTAGCTCCGCTGCGCCGTGTAACCGTCGTCAGCGGTCAGCCGTACGTCGACGTGTTGACCGGCTCGGTGACCCGACCAGTTCGCGGGGCGCAGGCTGAGGCGTGAAGCTCGCGAGCTCTCCCGTCGTACGGCGACGACGTCGGCGAGCTGCCAGCTCAGTCGCCCGCGTATCGCTGTTCGCGCCACGGGTCGCCGTAGTTGTGATAGCCGAATCTCTCCCAGAACCCAGGTTTGTCCGACGCGGTCAGGGTGAGCCCGCGTACCCACTTCGCGGACTTCCAGAAGTAGAGGTGCGGGACCAGCAGCCGGGCGGGCCCGCCGTGATCAGCGGGCAGCGGTTTCCCGTCGTAGCCGTCGGCGACCCAAGCCTTGCCAGCTGTCAGATCGGCGAGCGGCAGGTTGGTGGTGTATCCGCCGTCGCTGAAAGCCGTGACGAATGTCGCGTCGCTGGCGACATCCCGCAGCAGCGTGTCGATCGGCACGCCCGACCAGTGCGAGTCCAACTTGGACCAGCTGGTGACGCAATGGATGTCGACGGTGATTTCCTCATGGGGCAGCGCCGCGAACTGCTGCCAGGTCCACCGCTGTTCCGCGTCGACCAAGCCCTCGATGGTGAAGTCCCACTGCTGGAGAGGGGTGCGTGGCGTAGGACCAGCGGACAAGACTGGGAAGCCGTTGCCGACGTCGTACTGCCCCGGCGGCAACCTTCCTGGAGGTGCGGTCCGCCGTCGCCCGGTGAACCCGCGAGAGACGAACGACATACCTGCTCCTTGGCTCAGGTGACGGACCCACCGGAATAGCTTCCGGAGCCGCGCTGAGTTCCACCTCATCACGACTATGCATCACCCGACAAGGAACGGTTCGATCTTCACCCGATCCAGGCCGCCGACTTCCGCGCGGGCGCCCGATGAGCCCTGTTCCGGGTCGCCCAAGGGTGCGAGACTGCGGCCATGTTCGAGGTGCGTCCGCTCACCGAGGAGACATGGGGTGACCTGGAGGAACTCTTCGACTTGCCGGGTGGGTCGATCGTCCGTGGCTGCTGGTGCATGTTCTACCGGACGGTCGGTCAGGTAAGCGTCAGCAAGGCGGCCGGGCCGGGTCATCAGCAGGAGCTGCATGCGTTGGTCCGCTCCGGGGTGACGCCCGGGCTCGTTGGCTATGCCAACGACACGCCGGTCGGATGGATCAGCCTCGGTCCGCGCGAGGAGTATCGGAAGCTGGAGCGGTCCCGAGTCATGAAGGCCGTCGACGAGACCCCGGTCTGGTCGATTGTCTGCACCTACATCGCCAGGAGCTACCGCGGCCAGGGTCACCAGCACAAGCTGCTGACGGGGGCCATCGACTTCGCCCGTGAACAAGGAGTGCGCATGCTCGAGGCGTACCCGGTCGACAAACCGGAGCGCAGCCATGATGACTTCATGTTCTTCGGATCGCGGAGTCTGTACGAGAGGGCGGGCTTTCGCGAAGTGGTGCGTCGCTCGCCCACGCGGCTGGTGATGAGGCGAGCGCTGCGTCCTCGAGCATCGCCCGCACGCTAACCCGAAGTCCCCGAGCTCCCGTCAGGGGCCTCTAGCGCATCCACGAGCTTCGGCGTTCGCACCGAAACGTCTCGACGAGGCGGGCCGTTAGGCTCAGCTGGGCACCGGGGTGGCCAGGACGATATTGATGTCCTTGAACATCTCGGCACTTTCGAGCCAAGGGCCGCCGCACGTCGCAAGGAAGAGCCGCTCTGGGCCCTGCTGGTTGTAAAGGCGCTCGCTGGCGACCAGCTGCGGGTAGTCCTGGACGGCGTCGACATTGCGCCACACCGTGGAGATCCGGTAGCTGCACGTGGTGCCGTTGTCGAGGACCAGATCGATCTGCTGACCGACGGCGACTCGGGCGGCGAAGTCCTTCTGAAAGATCGCCGAGCCGTCACGGTAGGTATGTCCGTTGGTCAGCACGGTGCCCATGCCTGACCCAGGCTTCGGGCCGGCGGCGTACCAACCGGCCTTGCGTTGGTCCGCCGGCGCGCCCAGCGGAGCCTGCACCGAACCGTCCGGCTGCTCGCGGCGGTCCAGGCCGATTGTCTCGATCGGGGCGTCCACACCCAAGGCTGGGATGGACATCCGGGTGGGCGACCCCTGCTGGCATGGCGCGGCCGGCGGGCGCTGGCTGAGAGCCAGGTCCATGCCCGCGGATGTGCGCAGGTTGGTCATGACCAGGATGACGCCAACGAGGGCGAGCACCGCGGAGATCGTGCGCATGAGCCGGACCGCGCGTGGAATCATCCGGGTCCGTCGACGGGGCGAGCCGTAACTTGGGGGCGTTTCTGACGCGCGCAGGGCCCGACGGTCGGTCGGGCCCTGCGGCGGGGGGCGGCCCTTGGGCGGGCCGCCCGCACGCGTCGATGTCACCGATGGGTGGCAGTCCGGCGACGCCGCTCCGACTCGGCCGCCACGAGGGCAGCCCCGGCGAGCAGGACACCGCCCCCGACCAGGCCGACGGGGACGCCGCTGCCCTCGCCACCGGTATCCGGTGCGGCGGAGCCCGGCGTCTTCCCGTCCGTCGGACGGGGGGTCGGAGAGGTCGTCGGTGGGATGATGACCGGCGGGGGAGTCGTCGAGCAGATGTCGGCATCGGGCTCCTCACCTTCGATCTGCACGATGACCGACCGGCCCTGGGCGTCCGCGAACTGCTCACCGACGAAGACCTGGCCGTCCTTGGGCTTGCGACGGAGTTGCCGCTGACACGGATCGGGTTGTCCCCCGTCTGGAGCCTCTCGTCATCGCCGGGCGTGCCGACGTACTTGCACACCCACACTTGCGAGCTGGCGGGGGCGGCGTGCGCCGGCGCCGAGAACGCGACCAGGCCGGCGGTGGCAATGGTGGCGGCGGCGCTGATGGACAGCAGCCGGCGCGCGGCTGACACGGGTGTGGTGGTTGTTGTGGCGGTCATGGTCTACCTCGCTGGGTGCGGCATTGGGACAGAGAGAATGATTCACAGGCACCACATCAACCCCATCTGTCCCACACGCACCACAGCACTATCGTGATCAATTCGTTGCAATCCGACACCACGGCGTCCGGCGCTGCATGTGATCAGTAACATCCGGATACATACGTTGTGGCAGCGCGAAGTGCGGCAGATACAGCGTCGTCAGCTGGTACAGCGACTTGACCCGAGCGACTCCTATCGCTCAGGCGAGCAAGAGCCTGTGACCGAATTCAATGCTCGCCGGCCGCCTGTTTCCGTAGCGACTTTGAGCCCCGCCGGCACACTTTGAGCCCTCTCTAACGGGCTCGACGTGGACCGTACGGGCTCAAAGTCGATGATCGGCTAGCGCCTCGGGCTGGGACCGACTCGACCGGCTCGGGCTGGCACCCATCTCGACCGGCGCTGGCAGGGGCGCCTGTTTCGGTGCGACTTTGAGCCCCGCCGGCACACTTTGAGCCCTCTCTATCGGGCTCGACGTGGACCGTACGGGCTCAAAGTCGATGATCGGCTAGCGCCTCGGGCTCGGACCGACTCGACCGGCGCGGGCTGGCACCGACTCGACCGGCGCTGGCAGGGGCGCCTGTTTCGGTGCGACTTTGAGCCCGGCGGCACACTTTGAGCCCTGTCTAACGGGCTCGACGTGGACCGTACGGGCTCAAAGTCATGATCGGTTAGCGCCTCGGGCTGTGACCGACTCCGACCGGCGCGGGCGGGCACGGACCGACTACGACCGGCGCGGGCTGGGACCGTCCTCCGACCGCAGCGGGCTACGAGCGCCTTCGACCGGCGCGGCGCTACGACCGCCTACGAGAGGTGTCCGTGGCAGCGGAGGTTCGGAAGCCCTCAGCCTGAACGCCCTCGTCGGCCACTCTTACCCCGTAGTGGTAGGCGAGCCTGCCGCCCAGGAAGCCGGACGCACCGACGATGGCGAGCCCGACGATGCTCAAGATCAGCGGGCCCACGGGGGTTGACTCCCAGCTATCCCGGGTGTTGTAGCGCCAGATGAAGTCGATGATGAAGATGACCAGCGCTGTCGAGTTGAGCACCGCGTGGAGCCGGCCGGTATTGAACGCGGCCGTGCCCTTCGGCAAGTTGAGAAAGTCGATGACCCCCCAGACGGCGGCGACCGCCGCACCGATAGCACCGAAGAGCACAAGCCACATCGCGCCCACGCTCCAGGTGCGCGGGTCATCGCTGAAGTACGAGACGAAGTCGAAGGCCAGCGAGCACACCCAGGCCCCGATCGGCACGGTGACCAAGATCGGATGGACCGGGTGACCGTACGATCCGGCCAGCGCGGAGCGCGATTGTTTCGACTGCAGTTGCCCGGATTCCATGACGATCCTCCGTTGTCGAATGAAGCCCAAGTCGGCCTCCATAAATGTAGTCCGGTGACCCTCTCCTCCGGAGCGTGCGCACCGAGGTCGACAGATAAGTTGGCACCATGACTGGATTCCTTGCCAGCGCCGACATCGACATATCGGCTCCACCGCAGCGCGTCTGGACGGCACTGACCGACCCCGAGGAGATTGCGAAGTACATGTTCGGTACGTCGGTGGAGTCCACCTGGCGTCCGGGCAGCAACATCACTTGGAGTGGGGAGTGGGAGGGCAAGCCCTACCAGGACAAGGGCGAGATCTTGGAGGTGGAGCCACCCCGACGGCTCAAGGTGACCCACTACAGTCCTCTGACTGGACAAGAGGACCGACCTGAGAACTACCACACCGTCATCTATGACCTGATCGACCAAGGCGCGACGACCCACCTCACTCTCAGTCAGGACAACAACGCCGATCAGGCCGAGGCCGACCGCGCATCGGCAACCTGGAGCACCATGTTGACCGGGCTGAAAGAGTCGGTCGAGAACGGGTGACGCGATAGCCGGGCGTTCCCCGGTCGCGCTGTTGTTGGTGTTACTGGCGACGGCTTGTTCTTTCGACGTACCGACTGAGCCAGTTGGTAGTCAGCCACCACCGACGACCGCATCTGACACGGCCCATACATCGGCATCTGCCGCGCCTACCACGCACACCACGTCAGCTCGATCAACTCCGAAACCCTCATCGACCATGAGGTCACGGTCCGCGACCGTGGTGATGAACGGTGATCTGCTGTGGCACAACACACTGTGGTACGGCGCCAGGGAAGACGCCCGGCGCCGCGGTCAACAGGGTCGCGACGACTACGACTTCCGGCCGCTGCTCAACGGCATCAAGCCGGTGATCAGCGAGGCGGACCTGGCCATCTGTCACGAAGAGGTTCCGCTGGCGCCACCAGGTGGCCCATATCGCAACTACCCGCGCTTCGCCGCACCGCCCGAGGTGGCGGCTGCGATCAAAGCCACCGGCTATGACGTCTGCACGACCTCGTCCAACCACTCGCTGGACCAAGGCTTCGCCGGGCTGCGCCGGACGCTCGACGAGTTCGACCGGTCAAAGATCATGCATGTCGGGACCTATCGGACCGCGGAGGCGGCGCGTCAGCCTGTCGTCTTCACCACCACGCAAGGTGTGAAGATCGCAGTCGTCGCCGCTACGTTCAGCACGAACGGCATCCGCTCGCCCGAGGGCAAGCCGTGGGCGGTCAGCCGGCTCAGTGCTGGCTCATTGTTCAGCCAGGCCAAGCGGGCCAGGGCGGCTGGCGCCGACATCGTGTTGGCCGCCATTCATGCGGGCACTGAGTACTCATCCACTCCCAACCGCCAGCAGCGGCAACTGGCAACGGCGCTCACCGCATCCTCAGCGATCGACCTCGTTTACATGCACCACACGCATACTGTTCAGCCCTGGACCAAGGTGAACGGCAAGTGGGTGATCTACGGCCTCGGCAACACCGTCGCTCAGCACGACGAAGCGGTGCTGCGGGGCTACGAAGGAGTGACGGCCCGATTCACCTTCAGCAGGACGGCTGACGGACGTTATGAGGTGACCAAGGCCCAGTACATCCCCACCCTGGTCACTCGATACGCACCGGGCAGGCCGGCTCGGCTGCTGCACATCTCTGCCGCACTGAACTCCGCCGACGGCGCCATGCGGGCGCGCCTGCTCGCGGCACGGCGACGCACCGCCTCGACAGTGACGGCGCTGGATGCCCCAGGATTGAAGCAGAGCTAGCTCGCGGTTCGCGGCGAGCCACGGCCGCGATGGTGACTGAGTTCCACGGCGTCGGCCGGGACATGTGCGCAGCAATCGTCACGTGAGTTCCACTGTGTGGGAGGGAGACATGAGCACACCGCCCGGCGTTCGTCGCCGCTGAAGCTCCGGATGATGCACGCCGGTGCCGCGGCTCTGCGGATCGTGAACGGCGTAGGAGACGTGGTGGCTCCGGGATTGGTCGCCCGAGCAGCCGCGGGTCGGTGGTCTCAGATCCCCAAAACGTCTGCTGCGCAGCAGGAGAGTGGCCAGTTAGGACCCGGCGGAGGCTCCCCCTTCGAGACCTCGAGCCTGGGGCACATCATTCGGGGTACCTGGTGGGGGGACGGGCCCGTCGTCTACCTCGTGCATGGCTGGGCAGGGTCGGTCGAACACATGGTCGGCCTGGTGGAGCCGCTACTGATGCGGAGCTACCGGGTTGTGGTGTTCGACGCGCCAAGTCACGGGCGCTCCGACCCGGGTCCGTCCGGCCCGGGCCGGAGTCATGGTCTCGAGTTCGCGCACGCGGTCGGGGCGGTATCCGCCGTTTTCGGTCCGGCGCACGGTGTTATCACGCACTCTCTCGGCGCTATGGCGGCCATGCTCGCCATCCGGTTTGGCTCGCTGTCGACCGAGCGGCTGGTCTTTCTCGCGCCGATGACTGGCCTTCAAAGCCAGCTCGACACGTTTGCCGATGCGCTCAACCTCGGCAAGCGGACTCGGCGGCGGATGGCGGCGCGGATCCATGATCGAGTGGGCCTTTCCGTCGAGGAATTCGACTTGGTCCGGATGGCCAGCTATGCCCGGGACGCTCCGTTGCTGGTCGCGCACGACACGACGGACCGCTACACGCCGTACGGCGAGAGCGTCAGGCTCGTTGAGCACTGGCCGGGCACCGCAGAATTGCTGACCACATCAGGACTGGGCCACAACCGGTTGCTTCGTGATCCGGAGGTGATCGCCGCGGTCGCCAGCTTCTGTCAACGAGAACGGTCCGCAGAGCCGGCGGAGGCTGGCACGGGAGCCACCGTAGCGGGGGATTCCGAGACCTTTGCCGCGGCTGTCTGCTCCTGGCGCTAGTGTGCAAAATGATCATTCGCGACCTCGGAAGGAGCCAATCGTGGCCTCAGCCCTCAACCCCTACATCAGCTTCCGGAACAATGCCGCCCGACA
Source organism: uncultured Actinomycetota bacterium (assembly GCA_963808495.1). Classification (GTDB taxonomy): domain Bacteria; phylum Actinomycetota; class Actinomycetes; order Propionibacteriales; family Propionibacteriaceae; genus Microlunatus. The sequence continues at coordinate 2,359 of CAWEGC010000002.1, read as the reverse complement.
GGCCATGGAGTTCTACAAGGACGTCTTCGGCGGAACGCTCACCCTGAACACGTTCGGCGAGTACGGCGATCCGAACGCCCCCGGTGCCGACGGCATCATGCACGGTCAGCTGGAGACCGACAGCGGTTTCACCCTGATGGGCGCCGACACGCCGCCAGGAATGGAGGTCAGCCCTGGCGACAACATCACCATCAGCCTCAGCGGTGACGAGGAGCGGGAGCTGCGCGGTTACTGGGACAAGCTGTCCCAAGGCGGCACGGTCACGATCCCACTCGAGAAGCAGATGTGGGGCGATGTGTTCGGCCAATGCACCGATCAATTCGGCATCCCGTGGATGGTCAACATCGGCCAACCTCAGAGCTGATCGTCCCGCCCCAGCGCAGCTGGGCCGTTCATCCCTGAGGCGCTGGCCGCGTGCTGTCCTTTGAAGTTCCTTGGCGATACAGGAATCACCAAGGATTCCCATTGGCTGCGCCGCCAGTCCTTGGCAATCAGCCGCCGATCACGCCTGATGCGGTCGTCGGGCGCATCAGGCAAGCGCACGAGCGTGCGCTTTGTCCGCATTGGGTGAGGCGCGCCCGTTGCGGTCAGCGATCGTCTGGGTTTCGATAACGATCATGACCACGACGTGGCGCCTCGGCGAAGGCGCGGTCGCCCTGGATGATCATGGTGCGCCGTCGGCCTATGTTCATGATCAGCTTCCGGGCATCCGCTTCCTGTGAGCCAGGCTACAGACTCCTGGCACAGCTCGGACCGGTGCTGGGGGGCTGGTTTCGTGATCACCGATCACGGTGCCGCACAGTGGGCCGTACCCGACAGCAGCTCCGTCACGCCGAGAGGGCGACACAGCGCTTCCGGTTGACCGATCGACTTCGGCTGGACGTGCAACGCATTGCCGGTGATCAGCTGCTCGAGACCTACCGCTGGACCAACACCGGCGATGATCAACTTCAGATCAGCTCCTTGGCCCTGAGCACACCGTGGCGCGACGTATCCGAGGCAGGCGGGCGGGCGCACGAGACCGCCGTCCATGCGCACATCAGCGCGACAGGCGCCCAGGCGTGGGTCCTGGCCAGACCTATGCACGGCGGTGGGCCGTTTCTCGGACTGGTCGTTCGGCAGGGAGTGATCTGCGCCTACTCCGTCGAAGCTCGGAACCAGTTCACCGGCTCCGATGTCCGCGGACATTTGCTTCTCCATGTCACCGACCACGCCCGGCATCCAGACGCCTTCGGCGGTCAACCGGTGCTGCGCCTGCCTCCCGGCGCGGCCTACCAGCTGAGCTGGGAGGTGGCCTGGTACGACGACGAGGCTGCTTTCCTAGCCATCGCAGAACCCACCATCCGGGTCCCCGAGCTCGCGGCCGTCATGGCGGAGCCCCTCTCATCGAGCATCCCCCCGGCATGTCCGTGCGGGAGCCCGAGCCCATCTCCGCTCACCGGCGCCGACCTCGGCGGTCATCGCGACATGATCGTGACGCCGACACCGGTCGGCTCGGAGATCCGGGCTTCGGTCCATGGGTTGGTCGAGATCGACGTGGGCCCGGAGGACGCCGACGCTGTGCGGATCGGTCTGTTCTTCCATCACCCGCTAGCCGAGCTGATCAACCGACGCGTGGCGGTCATTCTTGATCATCACCGGCCTCGGCAGCGCGCGGCGCCTCGCGGCTTCGTTGCCTGCGATACCCGGACCGGACTCACCGTCACCGACCAGGGGTGGCCGGACTGGTCCGACGCTGCGGAACGGACGGCCATGCCAGTCCTGCTGGCCGAGGCCCGATCCCGGGGCCTGGTCGACGAGACTCGGGCAGCTCAGGTTGACGAGGCGCTCGACCAGTTCGCCATCTTCATTCGGGAGCGGCTGATCACCGACGAGCGATGGGTTCGACGTGGGTCGACCGATCTCACGTCACCGCCACGGCTCTATAACACGCCCTGGGCGGTGGAGTTCCTGGTTCTCGAGGCGCGACGTACGGGCGCTGTTGAGAACCTGGACCTGGCCGCGTCCCTGCTGGAGGCAAGTGTTCGTCACGGAGTGAGCACGCATCTGTCGATTGGCTACCCCCAGGCGCTGATCGCGCTCCACGGAGCGGTGCACTCGCATCCGGCGGCACCCTCCGGTCTCACCGACCGCGCGGAGCGCCTGCTCAAGGGCCTTCGGAACCAAGCCGTGGACCTGGCCGCGCGCGGTGGAGACATTCCGGCGCACGAAGTGAGCTACGAGCAGTCCATCGTCGCGCCGTTGGTGTCCCTGCTTTCGCTGGCCTACCGTCGCTGGGCCGATGATCGGCTCTTGACAGCGACCGAACGGGCCCTGCGGTGGCTTTTGGCCTTCGGCGGGCGGCAACGCCATGTCCGCC
>CAWEGC010000001.1:0-11663 GCA_963808495.1 uncultured Actinomycetota bacterium | reverse complement strand
CACTACGGCCGCCGCCCGTGTTGCCGCACTGATCAGCGGAGAAGGCTAATGACCTACGAGGCCCTCTCCTGCACCACCCGCGGATGCACACCTGCCCGCAGCGCCAGCGTGGCGTGCGTGTGCCGCGGGGTGTGCAACCGAGTCGATGGCAACCCTGCCCGCTTGACCTCGCGCTCGAAGGAACGGCTCAACGTCTTCGGGTGGACCGGCGTGCCGTCCGCGAGGCAGACCACTAGGTCGCCTTCGTCGTACGCCTCACCGGCCTCGGCTACCTGGTGGAGCCGACATCGGGGTCGGCTGCTTTCTGTTATCGGCGCTACCAGCGTTAGGAATCCGTCAATAGCACCGGTCCTTCTGCGGCGCCGCCTGCCTGTCCCTACGTGCGGTACCACGCCTTACTTGAGCGCACAGCACCCCGGGACCCCCGCCGCGAGTCGGGGTGCTGTGTTGTGGCGTCAGGCGGCCGCGTGGGCCAGCACTACAAAGCCGGTGATGGTGCCCATGCCTGTCGGGCCGTCCGATGTGCCGACGTCTACCCCGTGGCCGATGATTCCCTCGTAGTCACCGGTGCCGCCGAGGATCTGGACGGGCCCGGCGTTCGTGGAGTCGTCCTCCTCGCCGAAGGTGAGGAAGATGTGCTTGAGCATGTCGAAAGTGCCGCTGTCATCAGCGCACGTGTACGTGGTGCGGATGAGCAGGTTGCCCCCGCCGGACCGTGCCTGCTCGGAATGGGCGAATGCGGCCACCCTGACGTCGTCCTCGAACGTGCCCGACGAGCAGAGGGGTTCGGTGGCGGTGAATGTGAACATGCCGGTCTCGAAGTCCAGCTGCTCGTTGATCGTGAATGGGACGTTCTCGGCCGCATGCGCCGGTTGGGCGATAGCGAACACGGCCAGCAGTCCCATTACTGTGGCGCCGATCCTCAGCATTCGGTACATGGCGATCCCCCAAATTGATCCCCGCCGGGCCTGAGCGGCCGAGGCGCGGGCATGTGGAGCGTACGCCTTACCCGCAGAAATCTCGACATTCCCGAACATTCGCCGATTCCGCACGATCTGGTGAGCTGGGTCGTAGCTGCCGGGTCGAGCGTTTCGTCGTGCTTCCAGGCGGCAGGGTGCGGTCGAACGCCAGCCGGCGGACAGCGCCGACGAGTCGAAGTAGTTCGGCCAGGTGTGATGGCCGCTCCGCCCGGGTCGGGCAATGGCGCCGTTGGTACCACCCACTCAGGCGACCGGTCCGGCTAACGCGGTTGGTGGCTGCAGTCATCCCCTGCGCGACTGCAGCCGCCAGCCCCTCTACCCGAGGATTGGCGGGGACGAGTGGTAGCCAGGCACGTGAAGTAAATGCCTGCCCTCCGCTCAACTCGACGTGTTCCGCCCATCCGTCGGCCGCGTGGCGCATGTCTTGCGACATGGCCCTTCCGTCAGCGGGCCTGCCGAGGTCTGGAGCAAGCGAAATCGATTAGAGCACAGCTGTCGTTGCTGCGCGAGCAGTACAGGCGCATAGGCGTGCTGACCGGACCGTAGAACGCATGAAACGGCCCCGGCCAGTGGTCCGGGGTGCCGGGGCCGCTGTCGGGTGGCTTAGAGGGCCGTCACTGCATGCCCACTGTTGGTCGTAGTCGCGGTACGCGCCCCGGATTCTGCCCAGGGCGTCAGCCGGTGGCAGGTTCCGGGCGAACGCCAGCCGGCGCACAGCGCCGATCAGGCGCAGGAGTTCGGCGATGCCGTGCACCTTCCGGCATCATCGACCGCATACCTGAGATGAACTGGTGGCGTCAGCGTTGTCCTGCGGAGAAGTGAGCTCGCGGGCCGCGAGACGGGCCAAGTCCTGGGCGCCCTTCGGTGTCCTCGTGGTAGTCGTCCTGGCTGTGGCGAGCTGTGGTGGCAATGATGAGAACCCCGGTGCAGCCGCGGCGAGCCCATCGACAGCGAGCCCGAGCCAGACCAGTCTCGATGGTTGCATCACTGCCGCTGAGGCAACACTGCTGCGATTTCCCGGGGCAAAGGGGGATATCTCCGCCGCAGTCTTCGGTGACGGCCAGGTCGGCGTCGTTGTGTCCAACACGATCATCGGAAGGGTGTGCGACTGGCTTCCGTGGGCCAGAGAGCTGGCTGACCGAGGCTATCGCGTCATGCTCTTCGACTACAGCATTCTCATGCCGACGACCGACGTCCCGGCGGCCGTGGACCCGTTCGCCAAGGACACCGTCGAGGCGGCCGGGAAGCTGCGACAGATGGGCGTCCAGAAGGTGGTGTTGGTCGGCGGCTCCGTCGGCGGTTTGAGTGTGTTGCGCGCGGGGTTGGACCCGAAGGCGGCGGCCGACGGGATCGTCTGCCTGTCCGCATCAGGCTCGACCGAGATCACAGAATCGGTGGCTGGGGTACAGGCACCGGTCCTGTTCGTGGCGGCCCGTGATGACCTTGCGGCCTTCGAGTTGTCCGACGAGCTGTACGACGCCGCCACGGGCGCCCAGAGCCGCAAGCTCGTCGTTCTCGACGGCGCGCTGCACGCCGACAAGCTGCTACAGCCCACTGCACCAACGAAGTCACGGGTGGAGACCGAGATTCTGGCCTTCCTCGAAGCGCTGTAGGCCCGGAGCGAACGCCAAGCACGGTCACTGTCCGGTCGCTCAGGCGGCAAGACCGTTACCGGCTCGCCGTTGGCAGGTTAGATGGACGGCATCGGCGTTCGAGAGCCCGAGATGATCGACCCGACACGGTCCGCCGACGTGCAGGCGGGTGGCGAGCGGGCGCCGGTTGCCGCGCCTCTGGCCGTGCTGGTGAGTTGTGCGTTGCTGGTGCTGATGCAGCTCTACTTGGCGATTCCGCTGGCGCCGGTGATGGCGGAGGCATTCGGGGGGGACGGCGCCGGAGCCGCAGCGGCGCTGGGCTCGGCCTACGCGCTTGCCTACGGGCTCGGATTCCTGATCTTCGGGCCGGTGTCTGACCGTTACGGGCGCAAGCCGGTCCTGGTGCCGGGGATGGCGGCGCTGGCGGTGGCTACCGCGAGTTTGTCTGCGGCGTCGTCCCTGCCGATGGTGGCGGTACTGCGCAGCGTGCAGGGCTTGCTGGCGGCCAGCTTCGCCGCGGTGGCCCTGGCCTATGTGGGCGAGGCGCTGCCACCGCGGTGGCGGTCCACCGGGATCGGCGCCATATCAACAGCATTTCTGGTCGCCGGCATCCTCGGCCAGGTCTATGCCCAGGCGGTGGCGCAGGCCCTCGGCTGGCGTTGGGTGTTCGGCCTGGCCGCACCGGCGTTTGCGATCGCTGCGATCGCCATCGCAACTGTGCTGCTCGAGCCGGCCCGCAGCGGTCCGCCGGCAAGCCTGGGTCAGAAGTACCGGGAGCTCGGCGCGCTGGCGGCCCACCGCGAGCTTGCGCTGGTCTACGCAGCATGTCTTCCGGTGCTGCTCAGCTTCGTCGCCATGTACGCCGCTCTCGGTCCGCACGTGCAGAGCCAGTTCGGACTCGACGACTCCGACGTGCTGCTGGTGCGCCTGGCCGCGCTGCCGGTCATGCTGCTGGCTCCGCTGGCCGGCTGGCTGGTCGGCCGGCACGGCCCCACCCGCGTCGCCGTCGCCGGGTATCTGCTCGCTGCGGCCGGCCTCGCAGCGCAGGCCATCTCCGTCGCTGTGCTGTGGGCGCTGGTCATGGCCAGCGTGGTCTTCGTCGCGGGCATCGCCATGATCGTGCCTGCCGTGATCGCGCTGGTCGGCGGACGCGCCGGCTCGGCTCGGGCCGGGGCGCTCGGCCTCACCGGTCTGGCGGTGTTCGCGGGCGCCTCCTGTGGCCCGCTCGCCGCCGAGCTTCCGCTCGGGTTCTCCGGCTTGATGGTCGTGCTCGCGGCACTGCTCATCGCCGCGGGCGTACTCGTCGCTATCAGTGGACCGCGACCGCCGACGCCGGGTCAGACGTGATCTCAAGGCGGGCATGACGGTCGGACCGGTGTGTCTAGCTCAAGATCACGCAGGAGTGGGCAGCCAGCCCTTGGCGAACCGCAGGTAAAGCGACGGGACGACGAACAGGTTGAGCAGTGTCGATGTCACCAGCCCGCCGAGGATCACCACTGCCAACGGGTGCTCGATCTCGTGACCAGGGATCTGACCGGCGACCACCAACGGAACGAGCGCGAGCCCGGTCGCGAGCGAAGTCATCAGGATCGGGGACAGCCGCTCGCGAGCGCCGCGGAGCACCAGGTCACCGCCGAATGGCACGCCCTCCACAGTCTCCAGATGCTGAAAGTGGTTGATCATCAGGATGCCGTTGCGGGCAGCGATCCCGAAGACGGTGAAGAAGCCGACCAGTGAGCCCAGCGAGATGATCCCTCCGCCAAGGAACGCAGCCAGCACGCCACCGACCAGAGCGATCGGCAATGTCAGGAACGACAGGATGGCCAGCCGGAAGCTGCCGAACGCGGCCTGCAAGAGCAGGAAGATCGCGATCGCGGCCACTGCGCCGTACACCAGGAGGCGCTGCTGGGCAGCCTGCCGCTCGGCGTGCTCGCCAAGCACCTCGGCGTGGACGCCGAGGGGGAATTCGACGTTGCGCAGCCCCTCGTCGACGTCACCGATAATGGCACCGAGGTCTGCTCCTTCGGTGACATTGGCCCCCACGTCGAGGCGCCGGGAACCTTGGTCGCGCTCGATTTGGTTCGGTGTCGGCACGACCCGGACGTCGGCGACGTCGGCCAGCCGCACCCGCTGACCACCCGGTGTGTCAATGGGCAACTGTTCGATCGCCGTCAGACTGTTGCGGGTCTCCGGTGTGCTCCACACCTGCACGTCGTAGGCCTTGCCGCCGCGGAACATGTCGCCGACCTCTTCACCGGCGACGAGCACTCCGGCGGCCCGGCGCACGTCGCCCGGCTTCAGTCCGTGCCGTTCGGCTGCCGCCAGGTCCACCGTCACCTCGATCTGCGGAACATCCACCGCCAGGTCCACGTGTTCCTCGACCAGCCCGTCAACCCCGGTGAGCACCTGCTTGACCTCCTCGGCAGTCTGCCGGAGTGTGGGCAGGTCCTCGCCGTAGAGGCGGACGACGACGGCCTCGCTGGCGCCGGTGAGCACCTCCCGGATCCGCTCCTTCAGGTAGGTCTGTACGTCCCGGTAGATGCCCGGGTATCCGTCGACGACGTTCTGGATGGCGACGAGTGTCTGGTCGTAGTCGACCGAAGGGTCGACGCTTATCCAGTTCTCACCGAAATTGACCCCGACGACTTCGTCCATGAGCAGCGCTTGCCCGATGTGCGCACCGAAGTTGCGGACACCGGGAATGGCACGGAGCTCCTTGCTGGACTGGATGGTGACCCGGGTTTCCTCCGGGTGGGATGCGCTGGGATCGGTGACCCAGTGCATGAGGAAATCGCGCTCCTTGAAGGAGGGCAGCAGTGACTGCCCGAGAAAGGGCACTACCGCGGCCCCAGCCAGAAAGACGATGCCGACCGTTGCGTAGGCCCGCCGTGGCCGACCGACAACCCGGGCCAGGACCGCCTGGTACCAGCGCTGCAGTCGCCGCACCAATGGCGATTCTCGCCGCTCTACCACGGACTTACGCAGCAGGATCAACGTGAGTGCCGGCGTGACCGTCAGCGCGACGACCAGCGAAGCGACGATCGCCAACGTGTAGGACAGCGCCAACGGCTTGAAGAACGCTCCTGTCAAACCGGAGAGGAAGAAGACCGGCAGCGCAGACGCGACGATGATCAAGGTCGCGTAGATGATCGGCCCCCGCACCTCCAGCGACGCCTCGAGGATGACCGCAGCCGTCGATTTCCCGCTGCCCTCTCGCCGGTGTTGGCGTAGCCGCCGCACGATGTTCTCGACATCGATGATCGCGTCGTCGACGATGACGCCCAGTGCGATCACCAGCCCGGCGAGCACCATCGTGTTCACCGTCGTCCCTCGCCAGTCGAGCACCAGCGCCGCCGCCATCAGCGACAACGGGATCGTGATCACGCTGATCACGGCGACGCGCCACTCGAACAGAAACAGGACGATGATGACGACCACGAGCAGGAAGCCGAGAAGCATCGCCCGGCCGAGATTGTCGATCGACATCTCCACGAACGTGGCGGGCCGGAAGATCGTGGTGTCGACGTCGATGCCGGAAAGACCCGGTGCCAACTCCGCCATGGCCTGCTCGACGCCGCGGGTCACGTCGAGGGTGTTCCCCCAGGGCAGCTTCTCGACGATAAGCATGAGCCCCGGCCCGTCGTTGATGACCGCATCGCCGATGAGCGGTTGGTGATCCTCGACCACCCGGGCCACGTCCTGCAGCCGCACGGTCGTGCCGTTGAACTCCGCGACGGCGACTTGTGCCAGCTCGGTCGGCGTGGTGATGGGTTGGACGTGGCGGATGCCTAGCCGCTGGTTCGGAGTCTCGACGAACCCGCCGGTGCCGATCAGCGACCCGGTGGAGAACTGAAGCAGGCCGGCGTCCAGCGCCTGCGACGTGGCCGTCATGACCTGCTGCAGCGAGACGTCGTGCGCCTCGAGTCGATCGGGCTCGGTCTGCACCTGGAGCATCTGCAGCCGCTCGCCCCAGATGGCGACGTTTGCCACGCCGGGGACGCGAAGCAGGCGCTCCCGGATCGTCCAGTAGGAGATCATCGACATCTCGATCAACGATCGATCCGATGACGACAGGCCGATCTTCATGACCCGGCTGGTGGCCGACAGCGGCTGGATCATGAATGGCGGACTGGCCCAGGTCGGCAGCTGGGCCGTGACGGCGTCGATCCGCTCTTGAACCAGCCGGCGCGACTTCAGCAGATCGGTGCCCGGCTCGAAGATGAGCTGGATCGACGAGAGCTGCGGCACCGACTTGGAGCGAATCTCGTCGAGGTCTGCGACCCCCTGCAACGCCTGCTCGAGCGGAACGGTGACCAGCGCCTCGACCTCGCCGGCGGAAAGGCCCAACGATGGGGTCTGGATTTCCACTCGCGGCGGAGCAAACTCCGGGAAGACGTCTACCGGCATGTCGCGGATCTGGGCGAGGCCGAAGTACATCATCATCGCTGCGAGGGCGACCACGATGTACCGCAGCTTCAGACTCGATCCCACGATCCAGCGCATCATGCGCAACGCCCCCGACCGTCAGTGATCGACGCCGACCTCAGCGCCAAAGAGCTCGGTGGCGCCGACGACCACGACTGGTGTGCCGACGTCGGGACCGGTGGAGAGCACTGCCCGTTCACCGTCGACATAGTCAACGGTGATGGCGTGCCGGACGAAGACGAGCGTCTCGGGGTTGGTGTAGGCCCAGGTCTTGCCCGCCCGGTCATAGAGCACTGCGGCGTACGGCACGACCAGCCGTTCGACCGGGTCACCTGCACCGTTCGCGGTTGCGGCCACCGCAGCCTCATCGACCGGAGCGGTCTGGATGTCCAGTCGTTTAACCGCCTGGTCCGTCAGGGTCAGCCGGGCCAGCTCGGTCCCCTCCACTTGCTCGATCTCGACGGGCTCCTCGTGCGCGCTGGTTTCCTCGGGCACGTCGGCGCAGGCGGTGAACAGCGCAACCACGGCGGCCGCCATGGCTATCCAGGTGGAGTGCTCACGATGGAGCATCGGGATTCCCCCTCACGGTGACGAGATGCGCCTCGCGCTCGGGAGAGTCCGACACCGGCGAGAGGAAGGGATCCGCGAGATCCGGTTCCGGAGTCCTCGCGAACCGCAGATACAACGCCGGCAGGACGAACAACGTGAAGAAGGTCGACGTCACCAGTCCGCCTAGCACGACGATGGCGACCGGACGGATCACCTCGAGACCCGGCTGGTTTCCCAACACAATCACCGGCGCGAGCATCAGCGCTGTCGCTATGGCCGTGAGGAGGATGGGCGTGAACCGCTCTTGCGTCGTCTGCCGGACGATGTCGGTACGCGCGTCGTCTGGCTCGCCGAACTCGGCGTCGCGGTATTGCCGAATCAACACGATGCCGGGCCGTACGGTGGCCCCCAGCACCGTAAGGAGTCCGAGCAGAGCCGCAAGGGTGAGAGTCCGAGCGCCCGCGAATGCCGCCAGAACTCCGCCCGCGAGGGCAGCGGGCATCGTGACGAACAGCATGAACGCCAACCGCCAGCTGCGGAAAGCAGCCTGCAGCAGCAGCAGAATCCCGACGGCAGCGGCGATTGCGATGCCGAGCGTCCGCGACCCTGCATCTCGCTCGTCGGTCAGTGGCCCCAACAGCTCGCCGTGATACTCCACGGGGAACTCGGTATCGGCGATGACCCGCTCGACGTCGGCCATCACGTCCCCGGCGTCGCGACCGTTGACGTTGAAGGCCACGTCCACAATGCGTGCAACGGAGTCCCGGTGAATCACAGTGGGCGCGGAGACGACGCGCACTTCGGCGACGTCCCCCAGCCGAACGTGGTCGCCGGACGGTGTGTCGAGCACCAACTCTGGGATGTCGGTCACACTTTGCCTGATCTGCGGGGCTCCCCAGACGACGACGTCGAAGACCTTTTGCTCCTCGAAGAGGTTCCCGACTGCCACGCCGGACAGCAACGTGGCCGCCGCGCGACGAACGTCGCCTGGTTTGATGCCGTGCTGTTGGGCCGCTTCCAAGTCGACCTCGACCTCGACAGTCGGTTCTTCCACGCCCAGGTCCACGAGAGGATCGACCACGCCGTCAATCTCGCTGATGGCCGCATACAGCTCGTCGGCCTTCTCCCGCAGAATCGACAGGTCTTGGCCGAACACCCGCACCACCAGGTCTTCGTCCACACCGGTCCGGACCTCGCGAACCCGCTGCTGTGGGTAGAGCTCGACCTCGCCGGAGAGCCCCGGGTACCCGCCGATCACCTCGCGGACCGACGCCACTGTCTCGTCATATGCGGCGTCGGGCTGGATGGTGACCCACAGCTCACTGGAGTTGACCCCGACGACCTGGTCGGAGGTGATGGCCCGACCCACGTGGGCGCTCACGTCCTGGACGCCGGAGATCGCGCGCAGCTCGGCACTGGCCTGAGCCACGATCCGCGACATCTCCGGATGCGAGGTGCCGGGCGCACCGTCCCACTCGATCACCAACTGTCGTTCGCGCAGCGGTGGAAGTAGTTCCGGTGTGCGCAGGAACGGCAGCATCGCAATGCCGGCCAGCACGAGCGCGACGACCGCAACGTAGGCCCACCGGACACTGCGCAATGCGTGCGACAGCGCACGGTCGTATCGCGGGCGCAGCCACCGGGTAATCGGCGACTCCGCACCATCGCGCCGCTCGCCGGACAACAGGAGCAAACCCAGTGCCGGCGTGACCGTCAGAGCCACGACCATGGAGGCGAGCACCGCCAGCGTGTACGCCAGCACCAGCGGCCGGGAGAAGGAGCCGGTCAGTCCACCGAGTAGGGCGACCGGGACGGCTGCGACCAGCATGATCAACGTCGCGTATAGCGCGGGCCCGCGCATTTCCATAGTGGCGTCCAGCACGGCGGCAGCAGCCGACCTGCGCTGGTTCCGGCTTTCGCGTAGCCGACGTCGCAAGTTCTCCACGTCGAGCACCGCGTCGGCTATCAGCGCGCCGATCGCGATGACGAGTCCGGCGACGACCATCGTGTTGATCGTGGTCTCCAGCAGATACAACACCAGACCGGCTGCGGCCAGCGACAGCGGGATGGCCACGGCGCTGATGACGGCGACCCGCCAGTCGAAGAGGAAGAGCATCAGCGCGATGAACACCAGGACCAGGCCGATCAGCAAGGCCCACCCCAGGTTGGCGGTTGCATCGTCGAGATATCCGGCCGGCCGGTAGACCGTCGGGTCCATGTGCAGGCCAGGCAAGCCGGGAGCGAGCGCGGCGATCGCAGCCTCCAGGTCCTCGGTGACCTGTCGGGTATTCGTCCCGGGGAACTTTTCGATCACCAACATGAGATTTGCGCCGTCGGCGCCGACGGCATCTCCGATCAGTGGCTGGTGATCCTCGACGACGTCGGCGACCTCACCCAGGCGCAAAACCCTGCCGTCGGTGCCCTCGATGGTGATCTGGGACAGATCATCGGCGGCCACAATCGGCGAGATGTGTTGGACGCTCAGCCGCTGGTTCGGGGTGTCGATGAACCCGCCGGTGCCGGGTGTCGAGGCCTCGACGAAGCTGAGCGGCGAAACCCACAGGGCATTGCCGGTCGACTCCATGACCTGCCCCAGCGACACGCCGTTTTCGGCGAGCCGTTGAGGATCCACCTGTACCTGTAGCTGACGCTCGCGCTGTCCCCAGACCGAGACGTTTGCGACGCCGGGCACACCCAACAGGCGGGGTTTGATCTTCCATCGGGCGAGCACCGATTGCTCGATCAGGGACAGGCTCGGCGAAGAGAGTCCCACCATCATGACGCGGCTGGTCGAAGCCACCGGCTCGATCATCACCGGTGGTGTCGAAACTTGGGGGAGGGCATGCGCCTGCGTCAACCGTTCCGCTACAACCTGGCGCGCCTCGAGCACGTCGGTGCCGGGCTCGAAGATCATTTCGATCGACGACAGCCCGGGAATCGACTCCGAGCGGATCTCGTCGAGGAAGGCGACCCCGTTGAGCAGATCGGCTTCAAGTGGAACGGTGATCAACTGCTCGACCTCGGTGGCCGAGAGGCCGAGCGCCTCGGTCTGTACTTCGACGAGGGGAGGCGTGAACTCGGGGTGGACCTCAATCGGCACGTTCTGCAGCTGCACAATGCCGATGCCGATCACCGCGGCGGCAACCGCCACGACGAGCGCCCGGAATCGCAGGCTGGACTCGATGATCCAACGCATCGTCATCACCCCCTGCGGCCAACGTCCGACGGTGTGAAACGCTCACGCTGGCGGTCTCACCACGAGGCTGCGTAATGGAACGCAGCGGTGGCGAGCAAGGCAAGGGGAACAGCCAGCTCCGAGATCCGGCTTCTACCACCCCCAAATCGATGTGACTCCCGTCAGTGTCAGTCGGCCGAAGCCGTGGTGTCTTCCGCCTGAAGATGCGATCGGTGCTCCTTTCGAGGTCTAATGCCGACCGACGTTTGGAGGAACGCGGGCTCCATCTTCGGAGGGACACCCGGAGTTCCAGTAATCGGGAAATTGCCCACTCCGGCGATCACTCGCCCGTACGCTTCGATTCGTGGGAACCGCCGAGAAAGCCGTGAACGGCCGGGCCTTCCGGGGAAACATTGCGGTCCCCGACGGGCTGCTGGTCGTACTCGTGACGGCTCTCGCGTTAGGCCTGCTGGTATATCGGACTCTGGAAGGACCGGAGATTTCCGCCGGCGGCATCCGGCTCGATGTCGGCAATACCTTCGCTGCAGCGCTGTTGCTGGCGGCAATGACCTCCTTGATTTGGCACCGCCGGGCCTCCGTTCCGGTACTGGTGGTGAGCGGTGCGGCATTCCTGCTGTCCGACCTCATTGGCTCGGCCACCCCGTTGTTGGCGTTCACGCCGTTGATGGCGCTATATGCGGTGGCCGTCAACAGCGCGCTGTCCGTTTCGGCCCTGGGCGCGGCCATGCTGGCGGTCGGTGCCCTCACGACTGCTGTCGCCAACCCGGGGCCGTTGGACGATGACTTCCTCGACTACTTGCTGTCCGTGGGCACCGCCTGGTTGTTGGGATACGGCGTCCGGCTCAATCGTGCGCGGACGTCCTTGCTGGCCGAGCAGGCCGCGCAGCTCACCCGGGAGCACGCAGCCAAGACGCAGGCAGC